>NZ_JBFAJK010000002.1:0-512573 GCF_040655175.1 Micromonospora sp. NPDC050495
CTACAACACCGTCCGACGCCACTCCCGGCTCGGACAACAAGCCCCGATCACCTACGAGAACAACACCCGACCAGCGCCAGCTACGCTGGCCCCAGCCGCATAAACCCCGTGTCCAGGATCAGGGGTCAAGCCCCGAGACCGGTCAGCGCCGAGAGCAACCAGCGGCGCCACCGCGTCAGCCCGGCCGGTATAGCCGAGCCTACTCACCGCCGACACCCGCACCTGCTCATCCAGGTCGCCCAACGTCGCGTAGAGCACGGCGAATGCCCAATCGTCGCCGACAGGGTCAGGGATCGAGCCGACCGCCTGGGACCTGACCCTCGGATCCGGGTCGGCCGCGGCCGCAGCAAGCAGCTCCACATCATGCGAACCCAAGCGCCCACAGCCCCACGCGCCGAAGCTCCGGCGTGTCGCCGGTGGCGAGCTCACGCACCACGCGGCGGCTGGCCGCCCGATCCGCGTGCATCACCTCGATAATCGCAGCCTGCAAGCTGTCCTGGTCATCGCCCAGGCGACGGGTGGCCTTCGGCTGTCTGAACGAGGACCGGTACGGCGCCTTCGAGCAGACCGGCTGCGCCCGGCCTCGCACGTTCGAGTACGTCGGGTCGTGGACGGCGCCCGACACCCCGTACGTTGACGCGGGCCGCGACGAGGACGGCGTGCACGCGAAGTGCCCGGTCCTCGTGGCCCGGTACGCGAAGGTCCCGGTCGACGGCGTGCTGCGCTACCGGACGGGCACCTCGTACCAGGTGCCGGCCGCGGAGGCGTGGGCGCGCGGTGACCGGGGGATCCGCTGCTTCTACTGGCCGGGGGGCCTGAAGGTGACCCGCTCGATCAAGGACAGTGGCACGAAGGCGCTGCCAGTCCGCTGAACGCGGTCCGCCGGCGGAGGCAGGCTGACTCGAAAATGATCAATGAGTGGGCAGGCGGTAGCACCGCGGCGGAGCCGTGGTGTGTGGTGTCGAGGTGGCCGTGATCGAGCCGCTGGCAGGTTATGCGGCGGTTCCATGGCCTGCGGCAGGTTTCGCGACCTGATCACTCCAGGCTCCAGATGATCGGCATCAAAGTTTCCGGGGCGGCGCGGGCGGGTGTACGACGTCATCGGGTCCGTCACGGCGGGTGATGGTCGGCGAGCGGGAAATCCTGCCGCCGGGCCGCGTCGGGAGCCGCGGCTGGCCGGCCGGGAGCGGGTCGGGATCGAGCGAGCAGGCGCCGGGGGTCGGCTCCGGCCCGAGTGGCTGGGACGTCGGCGAGGTGCCGTCAAGGCTCGTGGCCGTAACGTAACCGTTACCTCCCTGCCATTGACCAGGAGTGGCCGATAAACCAAGCATGTGAACGCTAACAATCCATCCTGCCCTCGTAAACATCCCCCGCCAGTTGCTGATGTGAGCGTTAGCAATCTGATCTTCCGGTCCCCGGGCCGTTCCCCAGAGGAGTGACATGAAGCTTGCGAAGCTGGCCGCCGCCACGGTCGGCCTGATCGTCGCCACAGGCCTCGCCGCCTGCGGCTCTGCCACCAAGACTGTCGACAAGGCGCAGAATGGTGACGCCGCTGCGCTGGTTGGCGTAACGATGCCGACCAAGTCCTCCGAGCGCTGGATCCACGACGGGGAGAACGTCAAGAGCCAGCTCGAGGCGCTGGGCTACAAGGTGGACCTGCAGTACGCGGAGAACGACATCCCGACCCAGGTGAACCAGATCGAGAACCAGATCACCAAGGGCGCCAAGCTGCTGATCATCGCCTCGATCGACGGCACCGCGATCACCACCCAGCTGCAGGAGGCGGCCGACAAGAAGATCCCGGTCATCGCCTACGACCGCCTGATCCGTAACTCGCCGAACGTCGACTACTACGCCACCTTCGACAACTACAAGGTCGGCGTACAGCAGGCGACCTCGCTGCTGGTCGGCCTGGGCCTGAAGAAGGAGGACGGCTCGGACGGCACCGCCAAGGGCCCGTTCAACATCGAGCTGTTCGCCGGCTCGCCCGACGACAACAACGCGACCTTCTTCTTCAACGGCGCGATGGACACCCTCAAGCCGTACATCGACAAGGGCATCCTGAAGGTCAAGAGCGGCGAGACCGACTTCAAGACGGTCGCCATCCTGCGCTGGGACCCCGCGACCGCGCAGAAGCGCATGGAGGACCTGCTCACCAAGACCTACTCCAAGGGTGACAAGGTGCAGGGCGTCCTCTCGCCGTACGACGGTCTTTCCATCGGCATTCTGTCGGCGCTCAAGAGCAACGGGTACGGCACCGCCGGCCAGCCCTACCCGGTCGTGACCGGACAGGACGCCGAGGTCGCCTCGGTGAAGTCGATCATCGCGGGCGAGCAGTTCGCCACGATCTACAAGGACACCCGCGAGCTGGCGAAGGTCACCGTGACGATGGCCGACGCGGTGCTCAAGGGCGGCAAGCCCGAGGTCAACAACACCAAGGACTACAACAACGGCGTCAAGGTCGTCCCGTCGTACCTGCTCGAACCGGTGGTCGTCTACAAGGACAACTACAAGAAGGTTCTCGTCGACACCGGCTACTACACCGAGGGCCAGCTCAAGTAGTGCAGTAGGCGCCCGGCTGGTGCCCAGCCGGCCGGGCGCCGCGCCTGGCGTGGCCGGACGGACCGATCAGGGGGAGAAGGAGGACACCTTGACCGAGGTGATTCTGCAGATGCGCGACATCACCAAGACGTTCCCGGGGGTCACCGCCCTCAAGGACGTCAACCTCACGGTACGACGTGGGGAGATCCACGCGATCTGCGGTGAGAACGGCGCCGGCAAGTCGACGCTGATGAAGGTGCTCTCGGGGGTCTACCCGCACGGCTCGTACACCGGAGAGATCGTCTTCGACGGCCAGCCGGTCCAGTTCTCCGACATCCGCCACAGTGAGCGCCTCGGCATCGTGATCATCCATCAGGAGTTGGCGCTCTGCCCGAACCTGTCGATCGAGGAGAACATCTTCCTCGGCAACGAGCGCGCCCCGCGCGGCTTCATCGACTGGAACCGCACCCACGCGGAGGCTGCCGCGCTGCTGGAGCGCGTGGGGTTGCGGGAGCACCCGGCCACGCTCGCGTCGGACATCGGCGTAGGCAAGCAGCAGTTGGTCGAGATCGCCAAGGCGCTGTCGAAGCAGGTTCGGCTGCTCATTCTCGACGAGCCGACCGCCGCGCTCAACGACGAGGACTCCGCGCACCTGCTGGATCTGCTCCGTGAGCTGCGCGAGCAGGGCATCACCTGCGTGATCATCTCGCACAAGCTGAACGAGATCGAGGCGATCGCCGACTCCACCACGATCCTGCGCGACGGCCGCACGATCGAGACGCTGGACATGAAGAACGACGCCATCACCGAAGACCGCATCATCTCCGGCATGGTCGGCCGGGACCTGGAGCACCGGTTCCCCGAGCACCAGCCGACGATCGGCGAAGAGGTGCTGCGTATCGAGGACTGGACGGTGCACAGCCCCACCCAGCATGGGCGGGTCGTGGTCTCCGGGGCCAACCTCACCCTGCGCCGGGGCGAGATCGTGGGGCTGGCCGGGCTGATGGGCGCCGGCCGCACCGAACTCGCGATGAGCGTCTTCGGCCGCAGCTACGGCATCGGCATCTCCGGCCGGATCTTCAAGGACGGCCGCGAGATCCAGCTGAAGACAGTGCGCGATGCGATCAGGCACCGCATCGCGTACGCGACGGAGGATCGCAAGCGCTACGGCCTGAACCTGATCGACGACATCAAGCGCAACGTGTCGGCGGCCGCGCTGACCAAGCTGGCCACCCGGGGCTGGATCCACGAGAACGAGGAGTACCGGGTCGCCAACGAGTTCCGCACGAGCATGAACATCAAGGCGCCGAACGTCTCGGCGATCACCGTGAAGCTCAGCGGCGGCAACCAGCAGAAGGTCGTGCTGTCGAAGTGGATCTTTACCGACGCCGACGTGCTGATCCTCGACGAGCCGACCCGCGGCATCGACGTCGGCGCCAAGTACGAGATCTACTCGATCATCAACCAGATGGCGGACCAGGGCAAGGCCGTGCTCGTCATCTCCTCCGAGCTACCCGAGCTACTGGGCATCTGTGACCGCATCTACGCGATGTCCGCCGGCCGGATCACCGGCCAGGTGACCCGTGCCGAAGCCACGCCCGAGCGACTCATGCAGTTTATGACCAAGGTGAAGGAGCAATAGTCAGATGACCAGCGTCGGCCCCACGACCGACCCGAGCACCGCCGTGTCGGCGGCGATCGCGAGTGATCTCGCGGCGCCCGCCGCACCGGACCGGTTCTCCGGCCGGCTCTTCTCGGCGAACCTGCGCCAGAACGGCATCTACCTTGCCTTCGCCCTCATCATCGCGCTGTTCTCCATCCTCACCCACGGGGACCTGCTCGCACCGCAGAACATCTCCAACCTCGTCGTGCAGAACTCCTACATCCTGATTCTCGCGATCGGGATGATCTTGATCATCATCGCCGGCCACATCGATCTGTCGGCCGGTTCGGTCGTCGCCGTCACCGGTGCGATATCGGCCGTACTCATGGTGAACAACCACATGCCCTGGCCTCTGGCCATCGTCATCACGCTGATCGCCGGGGCCGCCATCGGCGCCTGGCAGGGATACTGGGTGGCGTACTTCGGGATCCCCGCGTTCATCGTGACGCTCGCCGGCATGCTGCTCTTCCGGGCGCTGACCCTCACCGTGCTGGGCAACCAGGGGATCGGCCCGTTCCCGGACGAGGTCCGCACGATCGCCAACGGCTTCATGCCGACGTACCTGGGCAACATCGGTCTCGGCCCACTGGACGGGGCCGACCTGTTCACCCTCCTGATCGGACTTGCCTTCATCGCCGGGATCGTGGTGACAAACTGGCGCAGCCGGACCGGCCGGGCGCGGTACGGCCAGTCGGTCGAGCCGCTGCCGATGTTCATCGCGAAGATGGCGGTGGCCGCGGCCGTCGTCACGTTCGTCATCGTGCAGCTGGCCCGGTTCAAGAACCTGCCGTGGGTGCTCGTCCTCCTCGCCGTGCTGGTGCTGGCGTACTCACTGCTCACCAACCGCGCGGTGTTCGGCCGTCACATCTACGCCATCGGTGGGAACCTCAACGCCGCCACGCTGTCCGGTATCAAGGTCAAGTCGGTCACGTTCTGGTTGTTCGTCAATATGGGCGTACTCGGCGCGGTGGCCGGCATCGTCTTCGCCGGACGCCTCAATCAGGCCGGGCCCACCGCGGGTAACAGTTTCGAGCTGGACGCGATCGCGGCGGCGTTCATCGGCGGCGCAGCCGTCCAAGGTGGTGTCGGCAAGGTGGTCGGCGCGATCACCGGCGGCCTCATCATGGGCGTGATCAACAACGGCATGTCCCTCATCGGTGCGCCGAGCGAGCAGGTGATGCTCTTCAAGGGCCTGGTGCTGCTGGCTGCGGTGGCCTTCGACGTCTTCACCAAGCGTCGTGCGGGGACTGTGCGATGAACCGGGCGACGGGTTGACGCGCACCGGGTGAAGATCGCCAATTCGCGTGGCGGGATCCACGGACTGGGCAGGCACAGGGAGGGGGCCCGATGACAGTCCAGCAGCCGCCGGTCATGGCGGACGTCGCCCGGCTGGCTGGGGTCTCGCACCAGACCGTCTCCCGCGTCCTCCACGACCATCCCAACGTCCGGGCCGAGACCCGCGGCCGGGTGCTCGCGGCGATCGCGGAGTTGGGCTACCGGCCCAACTCCGCCGCCCGCACGCTGGTCACTCGTAAATCGCAGACGCTCGGCGTGATCAGCTTCGACACCACTCTCTACGGCCCGGCGTCGATGCTCTACGGCATCGAGCAGGCCGCCCGGGCGGCGGACTACTTCGTCAGCATCGCCAGTCTCCGGTCGATAGACCGGTACACCCTGGTGGAGGCGGTCGGCCGACTGCGGGACCAGGCCGTCGAGGGCATCGTGGTAATCGCCCCGCAGGTCGCGGTGGCCGGCGCCCTGGAGCAGGCCGCGGCCGGCACACCCCTGGTCGGGGCGGCCAGCGGGATCACCGAGGGCGTGCCGACCGTCGGGATCGATCAGCGCGCAGGCGCGGTGCTGGCCACCCGCCATCTGCTGGGGCTCGGCCACCGCACCGTCCACCATGTGGCGGGGCCGACGGATTGGTTCGACGGGATCGGCCGGATGCAGGGGTGGCGTCAGGAGCTGGAGCGGGCCGGGGCGCCGGTGCCGGAGCCGGTTCCGGGTGACTGGAGCTGTCGCTCCGGCTACCTGGCCGGCCGGCGGCTCGCGGCCGACCCGACCGTGACTGCGGTCTTCTGCGCCAACGACCACATGGCGCTCGGCCTGCTGCGCGCGATGCACGAGGCGGGCCGGCAGGTGCCCGGCGACGTCAGCGTCATTGGGTTCGACGACATCCCCGAGGCCTCCTACTTTATGCCGCCGTTGACCACGGTCCGCCAGGGCTTCGGGGAGCTCGGCCGACGATCCCTGCAACTGCTCGTCGACCGGCTCTCGGCAGATGGGTCGGGCGTGCCGGGATATGTCGTCGTCGCACCGAACCTGGTCGTGCGCGGTAGCGCGTACGAGCCGCGCAGCTGAACCCGTCCCATCTGTACCTCACAGCGGAGTCACGCGAGGAGGTGTTCGGCCAGGGCGAGCGCGGCCAGGGTGATTGTGACTGACGGCCTCGGAGCTGCCTGGTCTCGCATGATGCTTGACGGAACGGCGTCGAAGGAGGTTTGACGCCAGGTCGAGATCGAATAGGTCCGGTGCTTGCGGTCGGTGGTACGGGTGTCAGGCTTCTGAGCCGCCATGGTCCTGTCAGCCGCCGCGCCCGTAGGATCTGCTGATGATCGAACCGTCGCCGGTCACCCGATCGTCGTTGCAGCACGTGTCGCCGATCGTGGCGCCGATGCCGATGCCGATGCCGATGCCGATGGCCGAGCTGCCGACCCGCATCTGGTCCGACGAGCACTGGGAACGGATCAAGCTCGGTTACGAGGCTCGCGGCATGGACGAGAAGTGGAACGTGTTCGTTGAGGACCAGGTCGCGTTCCTGCATCGCAGCTGGACCGGCAACGGGATCTTCGAAGCAGCGTTCTCGCCCGTTAGCGGCAATGCCGCGTAGTTAGTGGTGGCGGCGGGTTGTCAAGTGGGTGTGTCGATGCGTAGGAAACAGCGGAACTCCCGCTATAGAGGGGTTGTCCTCACAAGACACCCTTCGAGCTGGGAGTTCCGCTGCCCGAGCATTCTGTCATCCATCGCACGATCCAGGTAGCCGCAGGCCGGTTCGCGCCGGGACATCTGGGTGAGCTGACGCAGATCGTGCCGTTCGAGATGGTCGATGACATCCTCGCGACGACCGGCGCGGTGCAGTCTCGGATCCGGGACCTGCCGTCGCGGGTGGTGGTCTATCTGCTGCTGGCCGCCGGCCTGTTCGCCGAGTGCGGCTATCGGCAGGTTTGGGCCAGGTTGACCAGCGGCCTGGACGCTCTGGCGGTGGCCGTGCCGACGTCGTCGGCGCTGGCCCAGGCCCGACGCCGGATCGGTGTCAGACCTCTGGCCGCACTTTTCGCCCTGCTCGCCGGGCCCGCTGCCGGTGCCGAACGGTGGCGGGGACTGCTGGTCTGCGCGATCGACGGGACCACCATGTCGGTTCCTGACAGCCCGGCGAACCTCGCCGTCTACGGCCGGCAGACCGGTTCCCACGGCGGTTCCGGGTATCCGCTGCTGCGCCTGGTCACGGTCGTGGCCTGCGGCACCCGCACTATCATCGACGCGGTCTTCGGCACGATCGGCGTCGCTGAAATCCGATACGCGCCGCGGTTGTTCGCCTGTCTGCGGCCGGGAATGCTGCTGCTGGCCGACCGCAACTTCGCCGTGCGTGATCTGGCCGAGCAGATCCACGCCCGCGGCGCGGACCTGCTCATCCGCTGCAAGGACAACCGGAAACTCTCCACGATCCGGCGCTGCCCGGACGGCTCCTGGCTGAGCAAGCTGGGCACCGTCACCGTCCGGGTCATCGAAGCCGAAATCACCGTGACCACCGGCGGACAGCCGCATCACACCGGCCGATACCGGCTGCTGACGACCCTGACCGACCACCACACTTTCCCCGCCCTGGACCTGGTCGCCCTCTACCACCAAAGGTGGGAAATCGAGACGGCGTTCCTGGAACTGAAATCCACCACCCTCAGCGGCCGGGTCCTACGCGCCCGCACCCCGGCCGGAATCAACCAAGAGGTCTACGCCCTGCTCACCGCCTACCAGGCACTGCGCCTGGCAATGACGGACGCCACCGACAGCGACCCGGACACCGACCCGGACCGAGCCAGCTTCACCATCGCCCTGAACACCGCCCGCGACCAGGTCATCCACGCCGCCGCAGTCATCGCCGGCACCGTCATCGACCTGGTCGGAGCCATCGGCCGGGCAATCCTCAACGACCCGCTCCCCGAACGCCGCACCCGCAACAGCCCCCGAGTGGTGAAACCAGCCATCTCCAAACACCGCGCCAAAGGCAACATCGACCGCACCAACCACCCAGCCGCGACCACCACCATCACGACCCGGTTGACAACCCGCCCCGAACCCTAACTACGCGGCATTGCCGTTAGCGGCGGTGGTTGGCGTGTCTCAGCGGCGACGGTGGAGTCCGACCCGTCGCGTTACCGTCGCACCTCCGATCGATACGACCGGGTGATGGTCGAGCTTGTGCTCAGCGCGATCGTGCTCGGTGAGCCCGCCGTGGAGCTGCGCGCCGAGCTGGTCGCGCTGACATCGCAGGAGTCCGGGCGCACCGACCTCCCTGCGGGCCTCATCGAACACAGCGCGCTCGGGCTGAGGTTGACCGCATAGCCGACGAAAGCTCGTCGGGTAACGCACGAAGGTGAGGCTCCTGAGCCTGGCCCGGGATAGTGATCTGGTGTGTGGCTATGGTGCGGTTCAGGCCGGTGGTGCCGCGGCGGGGCACGGCTGTGATCGGGGTGTCGGCGTCGTAGACGGTGACGGTGTGCTCGTCGAGGGCGACGGTGACGAGTTTGCGGGCGTGGACCTTGCCGACTTGGATCTTCTGCCCGGCGACCTGGAAGCTGCCGTTGACGGACACGACCCGCTCGACCGTGGGGGCGGTGGCCGGTGGTGGGACCGGGGAGGCCGGTCGGGCGTCGCGGATGCGGCCGCAGGCGGTCGGTGGCAGGGTGCGGCGCAGCTGGCCGGCTTCGTCGATGACGTGCAGGAGGATCCGTCGAGGCGAGCCCGGACGCGTTGACCGGCAAGGGGCATGCCGACGCTGATCTGCCGGCCACCGATGCTGATGCCGCCGCAGGCGTTGACGACCCGATCGACCTCGACGGCGGTGGTATGCGGCTCGACCGAGGGTAGTGGGGGTGGACCGGCGGGGCTGCCGCCGTCGGCCACGAGCCGGGCGAGGTCGCGTTGGGACAGCCGGGACGGGCTGGACTTAATGCGGGCGCCGTCGGCGGTCAGGACGTGCAGCCGGTCGGGCTCCACCGTCCCCGCCGCTCGCGGCATGAGGGGTGAAGCACCATGCCGGCTGGGTGAGCCGGGGCGGGCCAGCCTGAGGCAGCTACAGCAAGGGGCCCGACCCCCTCGCGATTGAGAGAGTCGAGCCTGTAGGGCTACTCGCGTGCCCCGCCTACTTCTGGCACCGCCCGCTGGCCTGTCCCTCGGCAACAACCTTGTCGACGCTCTTGGCGTAGTCCGCCATCGAATCGGCGTCCGGCTGGTACCGCCACTGCCCGTCCTCGTACCGGATCTCGGACATCCCGGCGGCGATCGACCGCTTGAAGTTCACGACCGCCCCGTCCTCGCCCTCAAGCCGGGCCCCGGTGATCTCGAAGGTCAGACCGGTGATGGTCTTGCACTCGGTGTGCAGGCGGGCGTACTCGTCGCGGATGATCGCCGCCTTGCCCTCCTTGGTCCAGAGGTCCCATGCACCCTTCCAGTCGCCCGCCGCGTAGGTGTCGTACTCCTTCTGAGCTAGCGCCTTGGCCGCCTCTACCGTCTTCGGCTGCTGCGGCTTGTCGGCCTTGGCCTCCGCGGAGGCGGCACCCGGGGCGGCGGGGGTGGCCGGCTCGGTGGTGTCCTCGCTCCCGCAGCCAGCGGTGAGCAGGGCCAGTCCGAGGGCTCCAACGGCGATGGTCTTGCGCATTCGTGTGTCTCCTGGTCATGGTGCGATGCAGGCCAGTCGGCCAGCGGGGCCGCGATCGGTCGTGAACCGTCGCCGCCCTCGGCGGGTCGCAGATGATCATGGCAGGTCGGCGCGACAGATCAGGGATGGGGCGTACGGTAGCTGGCCAGCTCATGCTGATACCGGCTCAGTGAGCGGCAACTGTGCAGCCTCGGCCGTGATCGCCGAGCCCTTCGCGGATGTGTGGGCGGCGCGTCGGTCGTCGCGCAGGATCTTGAAGCACTTCATTCTGGCGAGGGCATGTTCGACTCCGTCGCGGACGGTGTGGTGGTGGCTGTTCAGCTCTTCTCGCCGGGCTGGGAGGACAGCGCCGTGGAGGGGCTTGCGGTGGGGATTGGCTACCGCGGAGTTGCCGCGGTAGCCGCCGTCGGCCATGACGAGCCGCCCGTTGAGTTTGTCCTGGATGCCGCTGGTGCGGTAGACGATCGTGTCGTCGCGGTTGCCGGGCTGCGGATCGCCGACAGCCAAGACCAGCCGGGTGCTGGCGTCGATCGTGACCTGCAGGCTCGTCGAGTACCGGGTAGTTTTGCTTTTGGTGGCCAGGCGGTGATCGGGGATGGGGATCAGGGCGCCGGTCGACGACGGGGATTTGGTCGACCGGCCGCCGGGCACCGGCGCCAAGGCCAGCGAGGGGCCGACGGCGTCGCTGACTCGGCGTGCGGCGGTGCGACACCGCGGGCAGCGGGCTGATCTGGCGCATGGTCAGGTTCGTGCGCAGCGGATAGCCCTCCACAGCACCCGGTCGGGCAGGTCGAGAGCCTACTGTCGGTCCGGCCGCCCGTCAGTGATCGCGTCACCGCCACGCTTGGCGACTATGCGGACCAGCTTGCGGAGCTGGGCGGGCTGCAGCACGGCCGGTGATCCGATCAGTCAGCTGAGCTGGCCCACTCCGCAGTACGTGGCGAAGCGGCGGGGGTCCTCGTCTGGTTCGACCGGCCAGTCGGGCCGCCACTCGGGCAGCTGCACCAGCCCTGGCGGGACGAGGGTGAAGCCGCTGAAGAGCCGTTCGATCTCGGGCCGGGTGCGGAGAGTCATCCGGGCGGTGTTGGCGTATCCCTGGTCGTAGGTGTCGCGCAGCGCCAGCGCGTCGGACCGTTCGTCCGAGGAGGCGTGTGACAGGGCGAGGTAGCTGCCCGGGGCGAGCCGGTCGCGGTAGTGGGCGATGATCGGGGCCGGGTCGTCGGCGAGCTGGTGCAGGACGCCCACCAGCAGTACCGCGACTGGCTGTTCGAAGTCGATCGCTTTCCGCAGCGTCGGGTCGTCGAGCACGGTGTCGGGCTCGGTGAGGTCGGCGTGCAGCACCACGGCCCGCGGGTCGTCGGCCAGGAGGCGCCGGCTGTGGTTCACCGCCACGGGGTCGACGTCGACGTAGGCGACAACCGTGTCCGGGGCGGACTGGCCGGCGACCTCGTGCACGTTGCCGACCGTGGGGATGCCGGAGCCGAGGTCGAGAAACTGTCGGATGCCCGCGGAGACGAGCGTGCGGACCGCGCGGCGCAGGAACGAGCGGTTGGCTCGCATGATGTGCCCGATATCGGGCATGGCCTGCTCCATCCGGGCGGCCAGCGCGCGGTCCGAGGCGAAGTTGTGCGACCCGCCGAGGAAGTAGTCGTAAACCCGTGCGGGGCTTGGCGTGTCGAGATCCGGGGTGAGATCCATGACGTCAGTGTCCGTCGACGGGCCTGTTCCGCGCTGCCCCCGTGGAGCAAAGCCGACCATCTGTCGGCGGTCTCGTGCCGAGACTGGGGGAGCAGGGTGGGAGCAACTGCACGCGCCGAACGGCATTGAATGGCTTCCAATGGCTCTGGACGGCGTCCAACTGCACCCACCGCGACCTGCGCGTTCTCGTTTCCGCAGGTCAGAATCGGTGGGGCGTCCTGTTCACACCGAAGAGGTCACTGATTCGATCCCAGCATCGTCCACCATGAATATGAGCAGGTAGGAAGCCCGTCGCCGGGATCGCCGGTAACGGGCTTTCGCGCTGTTGCCCCTTAAGTTGGGAGCAGATTGGGAGCAGGGCGTCCGGCTCCGGTCTCTGACCGCCGTGGGCGCCGTGGCCCTGCTGTGCCAGGACGGCGCGGTGGCCGTGCAGAGGGTGCAGGCGATAGCCAAGAGGGTCATCCTCACGCGACCGAGGTGCGCCGGGACCGCAGCTGCTGCCTGGCCAACTGGTGCGCATCGCCGCCGCAGCCGGGGTGGGGGAGTGGCGGCTGCTGTGCGATCAGTCGACGTGGTAGGCATCGACGGCTGATCAGCGGCGGGGCAAGTCGGCGAAGGGGGCCCATCGCGTCTGGTCGCCGGTGGTGATGCTGTGGAGGCGTAGGGCGAATTCGTTGGCGACGCCGGGGCTGCTGCCGGCGTCGTGGACCGGCGACCGGCAGCGGTGTTAGGCCGCTGGAGTGCCCGAGGAGATCGAATTCGCCACCAAGCCGGACCTGGCCGCCGACATGATCACCGCCGCGATCGACGCCGGCGTTCCGGCCGCCTGGGCTACCGCGGACGAGGCATACGGCAACAGCGCCGCGTTCCGCACCCACCCGCGCGAACACGGGCTCGGCTACGTCCTCGCCGTGTCCTGCAGCCACCTGATCCCGCTCGACAGCGGCAAGGTCAAGGCTCGCGCCGACCAGGTAGCCGCCGAACTACCGGTATCGGCCTGGCAGCGGCGCCCAGCCGGTGCCGGGTCCAAAGGCCCCCGCTTCTACGACTGGGCCTGCCTCGACGACGTGTGCACCGACGCCGACCCCGACGACGGCGGCCACCACAGCCTCCTGATCCGCCGCAATACCACCACCGGTGAACTGGCCCTCTGCCGCTGCTGGACCCGGCTGTCGGTAGACCTCGGCCTTTGTCGGCCGGCTCGGCGTCGCGTGCCGAGAGTTCTCTTACCTGCAATTGGTGAACTGATGGTGCCACAGGGAAGGTCGCCGGGACCGACTGGGCGCCAGACTGCGCAGCGTCGGCAGCCCGCCAGTGACACCGTGAGACGCAACGGCGGTCTGGCCTCACCGTCACTCGCGGGATTGAGATCGGTTATCCGCGGGCAGGCGGCCGTCGCGGTTCCCCGAGGCGCGATCACGCCGGCTCGGGCGGCGCCTTCGAGGTGGACGAGCCGAGGCGGGCGTTGTCCCGGCGGATGTCGTCGCGGCTCTCGTCGGGCCGCTCCGCCGCGCGGCCGGTGTCGTCGAAGGACGACTCCTCGGCCACCAGCTGCCGGGCGAACGCCCGCAGCAGGCCCCGCAGCTGAAACACGACCTGGCCGTCCTGCCGCTCGATGTCCAGGAGCCCGGCGTCCAGCAGTTCGGTGAGCGCGTCCTGCGCGTCCTGCTCGGCGACGTCCAGCAGCGGCGCGCACATCCAGCCCTGGAAGCGTGGGTCGTCGAGCCGGCTCACCCGCCGCAGCAGGCGCCGGGCCAGCGGGCTGAGCCCCTGCCAGATCTCGTTGACCATCGCCACGAGGTCCAGGCCGCCGTAGGACAGTTCGGCCAGCCGGCGGCGGTCGTCGTACAGGCGGACGATCAGGCCGCGTACCGGCCAGTGCGGTTGGCTCTTCAGCCGACCGGCGGCCAGCCGTAGCGCCAACGGCTCACCGGCGCACAGGTCGGCCAGCAGGGCGATGTCGGCCGCCTCGGTGTCGACCCGTTCCCGGCCGACCGCCTTGGTGAGCAGGTCGACCGATTCCTGGGCATCCAGCGGGCCGATGCCCAGCGTGGTCGCGCCGCCGAGCGCGGGCAGCCGGGTCCGGCTGGTCACGATCACCGAGCACGTCGGGCCGCCGGGCAGCAGCGGCGCCACCTGCTGCCCGCCGGCCGCGTCGTCGAGGACCACGAGAACCCGGCGGCCGCTGAGCAGGTTGCGGTACATGTCCGTCCGCTCCTCCAGGGTGTCGGGTACGGCGCGGCCGGGCACGCCGAGCGCGCCGAGGAAACGGGCCAGCACCGCACCGGCGTCGGCCGGGCGGGCGGCGCCGCCGAGCCGGGCGAACAGCTGGCCGTCCGGATACTCCCCGTCGAGGGCGTGGGCGATGTGCACGGCCAGGGTGGTCTTGCCCAACCAGGGCCGGCCGGCGACAACCACGATGGCTATCGCGCGGGACCCGGCGTCGCGCGGTTCACGCAGCGCCGTGCACACCCGTCCGATCAGGTCCCGCCGGCCGGTGAAGTCGCCGATGTCGGCGGGTAGCAGGCGGGGCACGGCTGCCCGCACCGGTACCGGACGGGACGTCTCCTCCGGCTCCAGCAGGTCGGCCACCTCGCCGGCGAGAATCGCCCGCTCCAACCGGCGCAGCTCGGCCCCGGGCTCCAGGCCGAGCTGCTCCACGAACAACTCCCGGCCGACCCGGTAGGTGTGCAGCGCCTCGGCCTGCCGGCCACCCCGGTACAGCGCGATCATCAGCCGCGCCCGCAGCCGCTCACGGAACGGGTTCGCCGTGACCAGCTCGGCCAGCCCGCCGGTCAACTCGTGGTGCTGGCCGAGCCGCAGCCGTACGTCGACGTACTCCTCGATCACGGCCAGTCGCCGTTCGGCCAGCTGGGTGCCGATCGACTGGACGAGTTGGCTGCGTACGCCGGCCAGCGGGACAGCGCCCCGCCACAGCCGCAAGGCGTCGCGGAGCATGTCGGCCGCGTCGTGCGGCCGGCCCTGACCCAGCAGTCGCCGGCCGTGCGCGACGAGATCGTTGAACTTCAGCAGATCCAGTTCGTGGTCGCTGCACTGGATGGAGTAGCCCGACGGGCGGGTCACGATCGCGTCGGGCCGGCCGCTGGCGGTCAGGGCTCGCCGGATGGCCGAGACGCAGATCCGTACCTGCTCCTTCGCGGTCGGTGGCGGCGTGTTGTCCCAGACCGCGTCGACGAGGCGATCGACGGTCACCACCCGGTTGGGTTCGAGTAACAGCATGGCGAGAACGGTCTGCTGCCGAGGCGGGAACGACAGGTGACCGGTCGTGCCGACGGCCTCCAATGGACCGAGAACGCGAAACCACACAGATCTGCTCCCTCCCCGATATGGGGTGGCTTCGGCGTGGTTGTGACAAAATTGGTGATACCGCGCTGGACAATCCCCGTACTAGCGATACCTCGGACCGCACGCCGTGTGTGGGAATTGTTGCGCACCGCTAGATCGATGCTCATTGATTCCGGACAGGCTGCGGACGGCTGGACCGTACGCGCAGGTCGTCCGCGCGTGTCCAGCAAATCTTGCGGACAGTTATGGACGCGTCCGGAATCCCGCGGCGAGGCGCGCTTTTCGCGCGGATATGCGGCGAACTGCGGAATGCGGCGAGGCCGGAACGGGAGTCGGGGGAGCCCGGTCGCCAACCGCCCGGCTTGCGACTGGCGGAGCGGCGCGGCCCGGATCCGGACTACGGCCGCGCTTCGCCCAGCACGCCCGCGACGACCCGCCACACGTCGGCGTCGCCCAGCAGCCGCTCGCGGTCGACCCCGAACGACATGCCGCGCGCCGTATCCACCGGCGGCCTGTGGTCCCGCGAGGACAGGAACATCGGAGTCCCTACCCGCAGATCCAGTCCGCCCTGGGCGGCCAGGAGCAGGTAGGCCATGTACGCGGCGAATCCGTCGGTGAGCTCCCGGCGGAGGACCTCACCCAGGGACAGCCGGTCGGCGATGCCCGACATGAGCTGGTCGTACCGGTCGACCAACGCCGTGGCGACCCGCGGCAGGTCGTCCCGGCCGGTGGCGAGCAGTTCCCGCGACCACTGCCGGGCGTCGTCCAGCTCGCCATCGGCCAGGTAGGGCGCGGAGGCCTGGACCGCCGACACGAACTGGTCGCGGAGCGCAGCGTCCGGCACCGCCGCCGCGTCGAACAGCAGGACCGCGGGTGGTGTCGCGCCGGCCGTCGCGCTGACCGCGTCCGCGACACGTGTCGCCAGGGCCGTCCCGGCGCAGAAGCCCAGTACGGCCCGCACCGGGCGACGGCTCGCGAGCGCCTCGCCCACCCACTGCGCGATGTGCGCGTCCAGTCGCGAATCCGCGTGCAGGCCCGACCAGGCGATGTGGAGGAAGCACAGCTCGACGGGGGCCCCGGCGGCCAGGTCGGCGAAGCCGGCGGCGGCCCGCCCGCCCGGGAAGTCCAGGCACAGGACCAGGTCACGTCCCCGATCGCACAGCTGCCGCCACGTCGTCAACTCCACCGCCCACCCCTTCACTGTCTCCCCAGCGCACCAGGCAACCCGGGGACGGTATCGATCGCCTATCGTCTGGCGATCACCGGCGCCCGTTGCGGCGGTGACCCGGTGTATCAGCGACCGGCGGCGGACTCCCCGTCGACCGGGCAACCGGGCGAAACACCCGAGATCCACCAATCCGGGAGGGCGGGCCGGGCACGCATTCTCCGCTGCCGATATCTGTTGGATAGCCCGCCAATACCGGCGAGCAGAACAACGGACAGATGGCTGATGTGTGGCAGCGAACGAACACGGCGGATCTTCCGGCTGGCGAGGGCGTCGATGACCCGAGCGCACCCCGCGGGCCGACCGAACAGGGGGTGGCCGCCCTGTTCATGGATCTGCTCGGCCGGGAACGGGTCGGCGTCGATGACAACTTCTTCGCCCTCGGCGGCCATTCCCTGCTCGCCGCGCGACTGGTCGCGCTGGTGCGGACGGACTTCCAAGTGGATATGACACTCCTCGATCTATTCGACCGTCCGACCGTGGCCGGTGTCGCGGCCTTCGTCGACCAGGCCTCCGGTGACCCGTCCCGAGGCGGGACGCGATGACCATCCGCGCACTCATCTGCGATGAACTGCCGGTCGTCCGGGACGGCATGCGGACGCTACTCGACGCCGTGCCCGACATCGACGTGATCGGGACGACCGACAACGGCATGGAGGCGATCATGCTGGTGCGTACCGCGCGGCCCGATGTCGTGGTCACCGACCTGAACCTGCGGATCATCTCCGGCCTCGAGATGATCCGCCGGCTCGGCAAGGAAGACCCGCCACCCAACATCGTCGTGTTCACCGCGTCCGACGCCGACAAGACCGTCAGCGACGTACTGCACGCGGGCGCGAGCTGCCTGCTCGGCAAGGACGCGAGCCCGCAGGAACTGGTCGCCGCGATCCGGGCGGCGGCCGCGGGTCGGGCCATGCTCGCCCCGAACGTCGCGCAGCGCCTGGTCACCTGGTTCCGCGAGCAACCGGAAAGCACGGCCTCGACGCAGTATCCGGAGGTGACCGACCTGACCCCGCGCGAGCGGGAGGTGACCCAGATGGTGGCCCGGGGCATGTCGACCGAGGACGTTGCCCGTGAGCTGATCATCGGCGTCGCCACCGTGCGTACGCACCTTTACCGGGTGCGTACCAAGCTCGGCGTCCGCGACCGCGCGCAGCTCGTGTCGCTGGCCTACCGGTCCGGGCTCATCCAATCGGCTGGGCACGATCCCGACCTGGAGAAGCGGGCGAGCTGACCTCGCCGTCGAAGGCGGTGCGCCGGGCGCCGCCGCGACGCGGGTGGGGCGCGAGGGCGCGCTCGTTGTGGGCGAGGACCTCGACTGTCCGGTCCAGCCGGATCGAGGCGTCGGCCAACCGGCGGCGGGCCACCGCCCGGGCGTCCGGGTCGTCGAGTCGATCCGCGGCGCGCAGCGCGACCTGCCAGACGTCCACCCGGTCGGGCCGGTGGCCGCCGTGCGCCAGATACGTGTCCAGGCTCCAGGCCAGGTGCCAGGCGTGGGCGGCGAACCCGGCGCCGATCGCGTGATGCAGCACGCTCTGGAGCACGGGTCGCCGCTCGTCGAACCAGGCCGTCGCAGGCGACCGGTCGGTGTGCGGCGGCTCGGGGATGACGCCGGCGGCCGGCGGGGCGAGCGGCACCGGGTCCGGATCGTCGCCGGGATCCAGGACAGCCGCGGCAGCCCGCGCGCTGTGCACGTAATGGTCGAGCAGCCGGACCGTCGCGGCGTGCCGGGCGTCTTCGGGATCGGTCTGCGCGGCGAGGTCGCCGGCGTAGGCGCCGACCAGGCCGTGAAGCGCGTACCAGCCCGGCCTCCGCTCGGTGACCAGGGCCGCCCCGCTGAGTTCGGACAGCCGGAGGATCGCCTCGGCCAGCGGGAGGGCGGCCAGACTGGCGGCCGCGGCCGCGCGGACGTCCCGCCCCGGGTGCAGGCTCAGCAGCCGGAACAGCCGGGCGGCCGGCGGGCTGAGCCGGCGGTACGACCAGGAGAACGCGGTCTCGAGCTCGGTGGCCGGATCGCCGCCGAGCGCGTTCGGTTCGCGGCCGCGGTCGAACAGCCGGACAGCCAGCGTGTCCAGGGCCACGCCGGGGTGGGCCAGCGCCCGGGCGGCGACGAGGACCAGCGCCAGCGGCAGCCCGCCACACCGCTCGACGACGTCGCGGACCGCGTGCGGCTCGGCGGCTACCCGGTGTGCCCCCAGGCGGCGTGCCAGCAGGTCCCCGGCCGCGTCGACGGCCAGTACGTCGAGCATCACCGAGCGGGCGCCGTCGGCGGCGATCAGACCAGCCATCCGGCTCCGGCTGGTCACCAGGACCAGGCAGCCCGAGCTCGCCGGCAGCAGGGGCCGCACCTGCTCGACCGTGTGCGCGTTGTCCAGCACCAGCAGCATCCGGCGGTTGTAGAGCAGGGAACGGTAGAGGGCGATGCGCGCGGCGGTGGTCGCGGGAATCTGTCCGGCCGGTACGCCGAGGGCGGTCAGGAAGTCCCGCACGACCGCGTCGGGAGGCATCGGTGGCCCGTCCGGATCACACCCGCGGAGGTTGACGTACAGCTGTCCGTCGGGGAAGCGACCGGCGACCTGGTGGGCCCAGTGCACGGCCAGCGCCGTCTTTCCCACGCCGGCCATGCCACCGATGACCGCGATCACCGCGCAGCCGGCCGGTGCGTCGGGTGCGATCACCGCGTCCAACGCGGCCAGCTCGGCCGATCGGCCGCTGATGTGGGACACGGCGGGCGGCAGCTGGTGCGGTACGGCCGGCGGGTGCGGCTCGGGCGGAGCCGGTTCGGGGATCCGCAGTGTCTCGGAGCGGTGGATCTGCCGGTAGCTGAACGCGTGTTCGACCGCCGCGTAACGGGGCCGCCAGAACTCGTCGACGCCGGTGGTCAACGACAGCTGGCCCAGCCGCCCGCGGTCGGCGCTGTACTTGCGGACCGCCTCCACCAGACCTTTGACCACGTCCCAGTCGGGCAGCCGGCGAACCTGCCCGGACAGGATCGAACCCAGCTGGCTCTTGCTGATGCCCACGAGGTCGGCCAGGTCACGCAGGCTGGGGCCGCCCGCTTGGAGTCGGAGTTGCCGTAGGTCCAGGCATAGTTGCTCTAGCAACTGCAGCGCCAAGTCCATGGCATCGCGGCCTCCCATATCCGATGCTGTAGAACGCTCGGAGTGAATGATCCACGCGATCGCCTGCGTGCGCGAACGTCGATGTCCGGCGCCTTCCGGACAGCGAATCACACATGCTTCCCGACGTGAATGTTCGTATGGCCGAAGTCTTGCCACAGATGGCGGGCGGTTCCGACCTACGGGCGGAGGCCCGACCCGAGCCGCACCGGTGGGCTGCGCAGACACCGGCCGGGGGACCCCCCCGGCCGGCCGCCATCCGGACCCGTTCTCGAATCGGCGAAGGCACCACGTGCCCCCGGCCACGCGCAAAGCTGACCCCGAAACCGTTCGGGGTCAGCTTCGTCCGCGCATCGTTGTCAGTTCTGCTGGGTGACGACCTCGGTGTCCGCCAGCTCGCCCGAGTCGGCATCGCTCCGGTCGGGTCCGGGCGACGGCGCGCTCGTCCCCGGGTGGCCGGCCTGCTCGGCCCCGCGGAGGCCCCGCGTGGTCACCCGCGAGGCGAACACGAGCGCGGCGAGCGTCAACCCGATGCTGGCGCCGATGAACGTGGCCGAGGTTCCCCGGTAGTGGGCCAGCACCCCGCCCAGCAACGCACCCAGCGGTACGACGCCGAGCACGATCAGGCGATAGGCGGCGGTGACCCGGCCCAGCAGTTCGTCGGGCACTGAGGCCTGCCGCAGCGTACTGACCACGATCTGGTTCATCGCGGTCGCCACCGCGCTGCAGAACAGGAAGATCTCGACGAGGACGACACTGGTGCTGAGGCCGAACGCGGCGTAGGTGGCCGCGGGCACCAGGGCCGCGAGCCAGGTCACCGGCCCACCGCCGATCACCCGGACCAGCTTCGACGCGATCAGCGAGCCGGCGATGGAGCCCACCGCCGGTACCGCGATGAAGACGCCCCACCACGCCGGCGTGACGCCGAGCGGCCCGGTGGCCACGAGCACGATCAGACCGCCGGTGGCGGCTCCGAAACCGTTGATCGAGGCGGAGATGAACGCCACCCGACGCAGCAGCTTGTGGTTCCAGAAGTAGGACCAGCCGGCCCGGATGTTGCGCGCGATGGACCCGGGCGTGGGCCGGGAGTTGTTGACCTCACTGGCCGTCGGCAGCAGCCGGGGCAGTGTGATCAGGGCCAGCGCGGCGATCGCGAACAGCCCGGCCCCGGTGGTGAAGACCAGCCACGCCGACACCGCGAACAGCGCGGCGCCCACCGGCGGACCGACGAACGTGTTGATGGCCGACTGGACGGCGAACAGGCGTCCGTTCGCCCGCTCGAGGTCCTTGCGTTCGACCAGGCGCGGCGGAACCGTCAGCGCCGCGTTGTCGACCATCGTCTCGGCCGAGCCGGCGAGGAACACCGCCAGGTAGAGGATGACGATGCTGTGCAGGTGGGCGAGCAGCGCCAGGACGAGCAGGCCGAACGCGACCGCGCGGAACACGTTGCCGACGACCATGATGAGGCGCCGGTCGATGCGGTCGGCGAGCTCACCGGACGGCAGGGTGAACAGCAGCCACGGTAGGAAGTTCGCCACGGTCATCCCGCCGATCAGCAGCGGGTCCCGGGTGATCGCCACGGCGAGCAGCGGTATGGCCGCCGACACCAGGCCGTCTGCCGTGTTGGACAAGCCCTGCGACAACCACAGGCGGTTGAAACTACGCCCCAGGCCCATGTGCACTCCTCAACAGGTTATCGAAGGTCTTTGCGGATCAGCGCCCGGTGTTGCAACCGGGGCTCGACGACAGCGAATCCGCAGGCCTCGAACGTGGTGACCCGGCCGCGGAAGCTGCGGGGGTCGATTCGGGTCGCCGGGTCCCGGTCGTCCTCGGGATAGGCCTCGATCAGGTCGGCCTTCTCGTCCCGGGCCCATTGCACGGCCCGGTTGATCAGCACCCGGAGCAGGCCCTGGTGCCGCTGCTCGCGGGCGAGGTAGACGCAGACGATGGACCAGATGCGCGCCGGGTCGTCCCCGGGAAGCAGCTTCGCCGCGCGGGAGGTGCGCAGCCGCGGGAAGCCCAGGCGGGGACCGACCCCGATCCAACCCACCGGTACCTCGTCGATCGAACCGAGGATTCCGACCCGCTCACCGGTGGTGATCAGCTCGGCGAGGCGGTCCCGTCGCGCTGCGGAACGACATGCGGCGTAGTCCTTCCGCTCCAGCCGGAAGTACTGGCAGAAGCAGTGTTCGGTGAGCCCTTTCGGGCCGAAGAACCGCTCCACCCTCGGCCAGTCGTCCGGGCCGACCACGGTTGCCATCAGGTCACTCACACGTCCTTCTCTCCGCGGCGTGGGTGCCGCCTATTTCCAGTTGACCGAGAGCGGCAGGCTCACGACGCCGTTCAGGAAGTTCGACACGAGATGCCTGGGCTCACCAGCAAGGGAAACGGATCGGACGCTCTCGCGCCAGAGATCGAAGAACGTTTTCATCCCGGCGATGGCCACGTGCTGGCCGATGCACCGGTGCACACCGAATCCGAACGCGGTGTGCTGGTTCGGGGAACGGTCGGGGACGAACCGGAACGGCTCCGGGAACACCTCTTCGTCGCGATTCGCCGAGGCGAGCCATGCGCTGACCAACGACCCGGCCGGGACCTCGGTTCCGGCGAGTGTCAGGTCGGCGGTCGTGCGCCGCAGCACGTGGTTGATGGGGCTCGCCCACCGCAGGGCCTCGTCGACGAACCGCTGTTCCGTGCGTTCCTGGCGGGTGAACCACGACCACAGGTCGTCATCGCCGGCCAGCAGGATCAACATCTGATTGATCGTCTGGGGAATGGTCGGATTCGCTCCCATCAGGAACGCGTAGGCGTTCAGCAACGCGACGTCCCGGCCGGAGTCGTCGACCACGGCGGCGGTCCGTGGACACCGGCCGATCACCGTGTCATCCGGCGGGGCGTCCTCCAGGACGTCCCCGAGCACCGTCATGATCGTCGTGTGGGCCTCGAAGAGGTCGAGACGGCGCTGGTACTCCGACTCGGCGGCGTCCGTTGCGCCCATCGCGCGCACGGTCGCCCGGCCGGTGACCGGCCACTCACTCGTGGGGATGCCCATCAGCGCGCCGGTGACCGTCATCGGCAGGGTGACCATGTCCGCACAGAAGTCGAACGACTCACGGCCGCGGATGGTGTCGAACAACTCTCGCATGCGTTCCTCGATCCGCCGCGCGAGCCGCTGCGTCGCCGGCACCGTCATCAGCGGGGTGAAGATGCGCTTGAGTTCGGGGTGGACCGGTGGGTCGGTGAGGTGGATCGCCGCCCCGGCCGCGACGTCCCCGTCGCCGCGCACGCTGAGCATCGTGCTGTACGCCGAGGAGAACGCCGTGTGGTTGCTCAGCACCTCCCGGACGTCGGCGTGGCGCACCGCCGCGAAGAACTCCTGACCATCGGGGGTGACCTGGTGGTGGAGTCCACCGAGTGCGCGCATCTCCCGCCACACCGCGTGCATGCCCTGGTCCGAATACCGCGACTCGTCGTAGAGGTCCGACGCTCCGGGAGCGCCGAGATCGACTCGCATCAGCACGTCTCCTTGCCTGGCAGTGGGTCGAGTAGTCCGATGTTCTCCGCGCACCGCAGGTAGAAGCGCGACGCGACCGACCACGCCGTGATGCCTCGGGCACCCATGACCTGCATCGAGGCGCGTACGACGCGGACCATCGCGTCCTGCTGGACCAGCTCGAAGCGCCGCAGCGCGCTCTCGTTCAGCTGCGCCGCGGTGTTCGCGATCTCGTACAGGCGCGTGCCCACCGCGTGCAGCTCGGCGTAGCAGCGCACGAGTGGGAACATCAACGCGTCGAGGTCGACGAGGCGCCGACCGAACTGTTCGCGGCCGGACGCGTACTCCCAGGCCGTGCGGAACAGCCCGACGCCGAGGCCCAGCACGTACGCCGCGTGGCGTACGCGGTCTTCGGGCGATCCGGTGGGACCAGGTCGGTAGGCGTTCTCGTAGCCGAGATACCCGAGGCTCAGGCTGATCGCGCACCCGGCGGTGAGCCCGAGCCCGAGACCGCCCTCGTCCTCGGGGCGCTCCACGCGGTCGAACCCCAGCTCGGCCAGGGTGTCCGCCAGCGCCCTGCGGCGGTTCGGCGAGTAGGCGAACAAGGGCTGCGCCCGGACGCCGGCGCCGACCGGTTCGAGGACCTCCACCAGCGTGTCGACCAGCTCCGGCCCGAAACGGAGGGGAATCTCCCGACAGCGGCGGGAGTACTCCTCGCCGAGGTCCACCTTGATCGTGGACAGCATGATCTCCGACGAGCCGGCCGACAGCGTGAGCCCGGGCGACTCGGTGAGCGCGGAGTACAGCTCCTCGCGGACGAGATCGTCGAGGTCGGTCCGGTCCGCCAGCGTCCGCCAGCGGCGCAGCACCTCGTGCCCGACCTGCTGGCAGGTCTCGCTCGTGTACAGCTTGGCCACGGCGGTGTCGGTCGCCGCGGCATCGGGGCGCAGGAACACCTCGGTCGCCGCGCGGGCCACCGTCGTGGCGCACTCGACCTGCCCTTCGAGCAGCTGGAGGTCGTCGGGTCGGCCGGTCGCCGCGCGGAGCGCGGTCAGCCATCGGGCCGCCCGGACGACGTGGTCGATGCCGGTGCGTTCGATGGCCAGGGCGCCGTCGAGCAGCCCCCACCCGCGGCCGTCCGCACCGATCCGGCGCCAGCTCTCGACCTCGACGTCGCGGAGCGTCACCCGGCACATGCGCTCGGGCTGGATCGTTTCGACGAGTTCGACGGTCACGCCGGGTGCGGCCAGGTCGACGACGAAGAGGGTGATGCCGTCGTACTTGTTGCCGTCCGTGCCGGTGCGTGCGGCAACCAGTGCGGAACCCGAGATGTCGCTGTAGATGCTGAACACCTTGACGCCGTTGATGACGTACCGATCGCCGCGGCGCTCGGCCCGCGTCCGGAGCGCGGCGAGGTCACTGCCCGCGCCCGGTTCGCTGTAGAGCACGGTGGCGAACTCCTCACCCCGGCTGATGCGCGGGAGCAGTTCGCGTTTGAGCCGGTCGGAGCCGGACTTCAGCACGAAGTAGCCCACGATCTGCACGGTGAGCGCGTACACGAGGTCGGGCAGGCCGGTCGCGATGAACCGCTCGAACAGCTCGACGCTCACCCACGTCGGCGTCCCCGAGCCGCCGAACCCGCGCGGCCAGTCCGGGGTGAGCAGGCCACGTCGGCCGAGTTCCCGGTACGCCTCGGCGATGGCCTGCCCGTCCATCCGCCGGGACCGGATCACGAGGTCGCGCCACCGGGCCGTGTCGATCAGCTCGGTCAGCGACGCGAACAGGTCGGGCGCGGCGTTCCCGTCGTCCGTGCCCGTGCCCGTGCCCGTGCCCGTGTCCGTGTCCGTGTCCGTGTCCGTGCCCGCGACGGTGTCCGCGGCCGGCAGAGCGTGCCGGATGATCTTTTCGATGGCGGTCAGGTTCTCCGGGTTGTTGAGCAGGTCGTAATGCCCGCCGGGCAGGTCCTGCACGTCGACCTCGCCCGAGGTCATCGCGCCCCAGTCCGACTTGGAGGACGCCGTGGCGCGGATCGAGACGATGTCGAGATCGCCGGGCGTGGGCCACCAGGTGCCGATGAGGCGGGAATTGTGCACGAAGATCTCGAAGCGTTCCGAGAACGTCTCCATGTCCATGCCCAGGGCGTCGGCGGCCGCCGCCGGCGAGTCGGCCAGCCACTCGCCGTCCTGTCCGCCCGACCTCAGTGCGTCGCCGACGAACCCCTGTAGCTGCTCGCCCGGCAGGGGCTCCTGGTATTCGCGGAACCGCCACGTCGAGTCGATCAGGACCACCTTCGGGCGGACTCCCTGCCGGGCCAGCAGGCAGGCGATCTCCCAGGCGAGACCGCCGCCGAACGACCAGCCGCACACCACGTCGACGTCGGGACACCGATCGCCGAAGCCCGCCACGTACCGCCGCGCGAGTTCCTGCATCGACGAGGCCGGCTCCCCGTCCAGGAGGACGTCCAGCGCGGCCTCCAGCCCGACGCACCGGTAGTCGGGGAGTCTGCGCACCAGCGGCTGGAGCGCGAGGAGGCTGCCGCCGACCGGATGCGCGAACAGGAGGGTCCGCTCGGCCTGGTCCGGCTGGTTCATCGCGACGAGGCCCGGTACGCGGGTCGCCGTCGACCGTGCACTGAGGTAGGTGCTGAGGCGCTTGCCGTCATCCATGTCGGCCTACTCGCTGGCCAGGAGTCGGGCCACGTCTTCTTCGCTCATCTGCTCGATGGCCTGTTCGAGTTCCTCGGCCGACATGCTGGCCAGCCGGGCCCGCTCGACCTCCAGGGCCATGCTCTGCACGCTCGAGTCGTTGAAGAACACGACCAGGGAGATCGTCGTGGCGAACAACTTCTTGATCTTGGACATCAGCTGGACGGCCTGGAGGCTCGTCCCGCCCAGGTCGAAGAAGCTGGCGGTCTTGGAGAAGTCGACGCGGCCCAGGATCGGCCCGAACGCCTCGGTGAGCATGATGCGTTCGATGTCACTGAGCTGCTCCACGGGCGTGGACTCGACGACGGCGTCAGGGTCGGCGGCGGGCAGCGCCCGCTCGTCGATCTTCCCGCTCGCGTTGATTGGCAGCTCGTCCATGATCACGAAGGTGTGGGGTCGCATCGTGGACACGAGGCGCTTGCGGCAGTGCTCCCGCAGCACCGCCTCGGAGACGGTGCCGCCCGCCCCGGTCGCGCAGTACGCCACGACCCGCTTCTGCTCCCCGTCCGGCCGGACCTGTACGTACACGTTCTTGATCCCGTCGGCCGCGCGGATCGCGCTCTCGATCTCGCCGATCTCGATCCGCACGCCATTGATCTTCACCTGTCGGTCGCGCCGCCCGACGTACACGAGGTCGCCGCTGCCGTTGAGCCGCGCCAGGTCGCCGGACAGGTAGACCCGGGCCGTCGGATCGGGACCGATCGGGTCCGCGATGAACTTCTCCCGGTTGTCCTCGTCCCGGCGCCAGTAGCCCGACGTCAGTCCGACGCCGCCGAGCGCGAGCTGCCCGATGACCCCCTGGGGTACCGGCCGGTGGTGGTCGTCCAGCACGTACGCCGTGTGGTTGTCCATCGGTCCGCCCATGGGCAGGGCGGCCGGCGACAGCGGCTCCCGCAGCTCCTTCACGATGCTGGTGACGGTGCACTCGGTCACGCCGTATCCGTTGAAGATGCGGCGGCCCTTGCCCCACGCCCGGACGAGCTCGTGGGAGAACGCCTCGCCGCCGACGAACACGATGCGCAGGTCGTGCAGCGGTGCCGGATCGAGCAGCTTCATCACCGACGGCGGCAGGTCCGTCACGGTGATCCGGCGCTCCTCCAGGAGCCGCTGGACATCCGGCATGCTCAGCCGCTGACCGGACGGCACGAGGTGAAGCGACGCGCCGCTCAGCAACGCACCGAACATCTCGAAGATCGAGACGTCGAATCCGCAGGACGCGTAGCCGAGCACCCGGTCCGAGGGCGAGAGCTCGAACAGCGTCCGCACGTTGCGGATGAAGCCGAGGATGTTGTCGTGGCTGATGAGCACGCCCTTGGGCGTCCCGGTGCTGCCCGAGGTGTACATCAGGTAGGCGACCGCGTCCTCGCCGCGGGCCACCTCCGGCCGGTCGGCCGGGGGCTCGGCGTCGGCCGGCAACCGCCACTCCAGCTCCGGTGAAATCCCGGCCGTGGTCGCGTCGCAGATCACGGACAACAGATCGGCGTTGTCGATGATCGCCTCGATGCGGCCGCGCGGGTTCATCGCGTCGATCGGGACGTAGACCGCGCCCAGCGACATGAGGGCCAGCACGGTCGCCGGGAAGTCGGGCGACGGTTCGAGCGCGACGCCCACCCGGCTGCCGGCGCCGACCCCGGCCGCGCTCAGGTGGGCGCGCAGCAGGTCGACCCGGCGCAGGAGCTGTCCGTAGGTCAGCCGCGCGGTGGGCGTGCTGACCGCCACGCGGTGCTCGTGCTCGTCGGCGACGTCGCGGAAGTGCGCGAAGACGTTGCCGGTGGGCACCGGCGTCCGGGTGCCGACGCCCAGGCGGGCCTGTAGCTGCCGGGACTCCTCGTCGGCGTCCCACAGCCGCTGCATGCCGACGTCCGGCGAGGCCAGCGCCCGGCGCAGGAACCCGACGAACACCCGCTGCATGCTCTGGATCGTCGCCAGGTCGAAGATGTCGGTGTTGTATACGGTGTTGACCTCCAGGTCCTCGTCGGCCTGGTTGAGGGTCCACTGCTGGAAGAACTTCGCGCGGGTCGTCCTGGGCAGGATGCCGGTCAGCGTGACACCGTCGAGGAGCTGGAGCTGGTCGCTCCACTCGTTGATCGTCAGCGTGTACTGCAGCAGCGTCGACCGCGAGGAGTCCCGCTGGACGTTCGTGTGCGCGATGATCTCCTCGAGCGGAAGGTAGCCGTGCGCCTGGGCGCCGCGCAGCCGCTGCTGGACCCCGGCCAGGCATTCCTGGAACGTCTCGTCCGGTGCGACCGGGCAACGGAGCGGCAGCATGTTGATGAAGAAGCCGATGGTCCGCTCGGTCTCGATCTCGCCGCGGTTCGCGTTGGGCATCCCGAAGATGACGTCCTCGGATCCGGAGTACCGGTGGTACACGCAGGCCATGGCCGTCGCGTACACCGTGGCCGGCGTGGTCGACAAGGCCAGGGCGAGGCGCTTGACGTCGGCCGCGACCCCCTTCCATTCGCTCGTCTCCGAGCTGCCGGCGTAGGTCGCCTCGGGTGGCAGCGGACGGTCACCGGGAATGTCCATGACCTCGACGTCGCGCAGCGTCTCCGTCCAGTAGTCGACGCTGGCCTGCCACGCCCCGGCCTGCAGGCGCTTGCGCTGCCAGGCGCTGAAGTCGGCGAACTGGACGGCCGGCGGTTCGATCTCCGGCTCGACGCCGACCCGCCGGGCGTTGTACTCCCGCACCAGTTCGTCGAAGAAGATCGCCGAGGACACGCCGTCGAAGATGATGTGATGGAAGACCACGCTGAGGAAGTGCAGGTCACGGTGGACGGTGACCAGGTCGAATTTCCACAGCGGGAACGTCGTCAGCGTGAACCGGGTCTCGGCGAGTTCGGCCAGGATCCGGCTCGCCTCCGCCTCCGAGTCCGCGGGTGACCGCTCCACGACGACCTCGGGGTCCTCGACGATCCCCTGGAAGTACTGGTCGTTCTCGACCAGGACGTAGGTCCGGAGCGCCTCGTGGCGCGCGACGATGCTGGCGAGCGCCGCGGCGAGGGCGTCGGCGTTCAGCTCGCCGTCGAGCCGGAACGCGAACGCGACGTTGTAGGTCGTTTCCCCCGGTTGCAGCTGGTCCACGAACCACAACGTGTTCTGCGAATAGGACAGCGGCACGTTGTCGCGATCCTGTCGGGGCCGCGGCCCGTCGGTGACCCTCGCACGCGCGTTGGCCAACATCGCGGCGAGCGACTGCTTCTTGTTGCCGGCGACACTTCCCGGCACTGATCTCACGTCTGAGCTCACGCGAAGCTCCCCTTCGGGTTGGTCGCATCGATCATTGGAGAGTCTTCTCGGGAACCGGTTGATCGCCGCCCGACCGGACGGACAGGTGCGCCAGCTCCGAGATGGCGATGGACAGCACGTCGATGCCACGCAGGTAATCCGACAACACGATGTGCTCGGTGTCGGCGTGGTCGAGCCGGCTGTCACCGGGGCCGTACGTGGCCATCGGGATGTCCCAGACCTCGGCGAGGGTGTTCATGTCCGAGGTGGCGGTCTTCACCACGAACCGCGGCTGGCCGTGCAGCCGGCGGATGCCGGCCATCAGCGCGCGCGCCACCGGCGTGGACCGGCCCGTACGGCAGGCCGCGACCGAGTTCAGCACCTCGATATCGCCGGCCGGCAGGCGGTCACGCAGGTCGCGGACCAGCGCCTCGCCGTCGTGGCCCGGTGGGGTGCGGATGCTGAGGTCGACGGTCGCCGTGGTCAGGTCCGCGTTGAGCTGGCACAGCGTCGCGCCCGGCCGGTCGAACGCGCCGAGGCTCGCGTCCGGCCCGAGCAGGTCGACCAGCGCGGTCCAGCAGGCGACCGCCAGGTCGGAGGCCTTCGGCGCCGGATTGCTCGGGTGGGTGGACGGAAGCCTGACCGTGTAGCGCAGGTCGAGCTTGCCCTTGTAGCCGAGCACCACGCTCGACCAGCCGCTGGGTTCGCCGACGATCAACGCGTCCGGCTGGTCGTGGGTGACCCGGATCGCCATCGCCCCGCGCGAGCAGGGGGTCTCCTCCTCCACGGCGCCGACCACCACGAGCCGGCCGGGGAAGTCCACCGCGCTGGCCGCGGCGCAGATCATCGCCGCGAGGGGCCCCTTCGCGTCGACCGCGCCCCGGCCGTAGAGCTTGCCGTCCTCGCAGTGGACCGGGATCTCGCCCGGGATGGTGTCCAGGTGCCCCAGCAGCATCAGGGTCGGCCCGTCGCCCCGTTCGATCACGCCGATGACGTTGCCGACCGTGTCGATGTGCGAGCGGAAACCCAGGATCGCCATGGCGTCGGCCAGGTAATCGGCCAGCGCGCGCTCCTGGTAGGAGGGGGACGGGACCTCCAGCATCCCGCGCAGCAGGCCCACGGCGTACGTCTCGGTGACCGCGCCGGATGAGGTGAATGCGAAGTTCATCGGCGCCCTCGCTCCAATACGTGTGCCACGATGCGGTCCGCGACGTCGACGCGGTCGCCCAGCGCGGCCTGGAAGCCGGAGAACTCGACCCGGTGGTTGACCTCCAGGACCAGCAGCCGGCCGTCGCTGTCCTCGATCAGGTCGACGCCGGCGATGTCGGCGCCGACCGCGGCGGCGGCGTCGGTCGACAGCTTGATGATCTCGGGTGTCGGCTCGCACGGCCGGGTCCGCCCGCCGAGGGACACGTTGGTCCGCCACACCTCGCCGACCCGGTAGACGGCGCCCAGCAGTTCCCCGCCGACCATGACCGTCCGGATGTCCCGGTCGGGCTTGTCGACCAGCTCCTGCACGTACCCGAGGTGCGACTGGGGGCCGGGCAGCGCGGCGACGTACTCGAACACGCCCTCCGCGGCCGTGCGGTCGGGTAGCCGGACCACGAGCCGGCCCCACGACCCCACCAGCGGTTTGAGCAGCGCGGGATAGCCGATGGCGTCCAGCACGTCGAGCGCGGCTTCGGGGGTGAGGCCGAGCGCGGTGCGGGGCACCGGCAGCCCGGCCGCCTGCAACGCCATGGTGGTCCGCCATTTGTCCCCGCACACCGCGGTCGCGTCGGCGCTGTTGACCACGTCGACGCCGGCAGCGGCGAGGCAGCGGGCCGCGTACTCGGCCCGGACCTGGCCGATCTCCCGGTTCAGCACGAGCCGCCAGGGCAGGTCGCGCTGCCCGGCGGCGAACCAACACCGGCGCGTGTCGACCTGGTCGAAGTCGACACCACGCCGATCGAGCGCCTCGAACAGCCGCTTCTCGTCCGCGCCGACCCGGCTGGCCAACACGGCGATCCGGCCGCCGTCGTGGCGCGCTGGTATCGATGGCACCATGACCTCCGTAATAGGACGGCACAACTCGGCTGCCTCGTGACGCTACGGGCGGCCCGACCTCGACGCGTCCGCGCGAGGTTCATCCGGGGCGACGCGTTACATTGACATTTCCGCCCGCGGGTTGCGCATTTCGCTTACCTGATCCGCGCCCGGCCGGTACGACAATGGGCGGCGTTCAATGCGTCATAGCGGAAGGAATCAGATGAAGAACACACCCGAACGGATACCGGTGCTCGCACTGTGGAGCGCGCCGCGCTGCCGCTCCACCGCCTTCGCCCGGATGATGACGGAGCGGAACGACCACCTCGTGGTGCACGAACCGTTCTCCCAGGTGGTCGATTTCGGCGCGGCGAAGGTGGGCGACCGGGTCGTGCACACCGAGCAGGACGTGCTCGACGCCCTGCGCGCGCTCGCCGCCGAGCGGCCGGTGTTCTTCAAGGACACCATGGACTTCCACTACCCGGCGCTGCTCGCCGACCGGGCCTTCCTGAGGGCCGCCACCCATACGTTCATCGTTCGCCACCCGAGTGAGGCCATCGCCTCGCACTTCGCCCTGAACCCGAACCTGGGCCGCGACGAGATCGGCTTCGCCTGGTTGTACGAGGTCTTCGACGCGGTGCGGTCGGCCACCGGCACGACGCCGATCGTGATCGACTCGGACGACCTGCTGGACCGGCCGGAGGACACCGTGCGGGCGTACTGCGCGGCGGTGGGCATCCCGTTCGTGCCGGAGGCGTTGAGTTGGCAGCCGGGCATGCGGCCGGAGTGGCAGGCGACCGGCCGGTGGCACCAGTCGACCAGCCGGACCGGGGGTTTCGGGCGGCGGACAGCCGGCGGCGGTGCCGCGGTGGTCGATGCGAATCCGGTGCTGCGGGGTTACCGCGATTACCACCTGCCGTACTACGAGCGGTTGCGCGGGGCTGCGCTCCGGCCCTGATCGCCGGCGTCGAAATAGTCAGCTGGATTACCCGGAGAGCACCTCAAGAGGTCAATTTGGACATTAGCGGTAATCGTTGTGCAGACGAAATGAGGGATTCAGTGACCTAGATTGGTCTCACCGAAGAGCGTTCCAGTGAGGGAGAGACATGCTCGCCTCCAGTGCCGTTTCCCACCGGTGCGATCCGGTCGACATATCCGGTCACCGCAACAACACCGCCATCTCGTCGGCGACGGCGACGAAGGCCGGCCACTTCAACGTGTGGGGCAACTCGTTCGCCGCCGAGCACCTGCCGGCCGGCGGAAGCCTCGTCCACGTGGCAGGCGTGCCCTTCCGGTTCCCGCCGGTGTGCGCCGGCCCGGACAACATCCGCTGCGAAGGACAGTTCATCGCCGTGGCGGAGGGCCGTTACGACTGGGTACACGTCCTGGCGGCGGCCGAGCGGCGCTGCGAGGACACCGTCGAGCTGAACTTCACTGACGGCCCGGTCGACGCCGAGCCGCTGCGGGTCTCCGACTTCTGGGCGGCGCCGGCCTGGTTCGGTGAACTCCTGGCGTTCCAGAGCCCGGTCATGCACTACCCGCACCACGTGCAGCGGGGCGTGCCGGCGGTCATGTGGGCCCAACGGGTGCCGGTCACCCGGCGGGCCGACCTCGCCGGCATCCGCCTGCCGCGCAACGTCGCGATGCACATCTTCGCGGTCACGCTCCAACGCGCGGGGGTCGACCATGACCAGTGAGGTGACGGCCCGGACCTACCTGACCGGCGAGCCGGAGCTGTGGTACCGCGACCTGATCAGCTGCCTGCAGGCCACGTTCGGCACGCTGGTGGCCCGACTGGGCGCCGACCCGCTGGCCGTGCTCGGGGCGGGCTGGCGGTTCCTGCACCTGCCCGGCGACGTCCGGTTCGACGAGTTCTACTACCCCTGTCCGGACGGCGACCTGGGCGCGGCCCTGGCCCCGCACCACGAGCTGCGGGCCCGCTGGTGGCAGCCGGCCGACGGGGACGACGTCTGGCGGGAGGTCCGCGAGTCGCTGGCCGGCGACCAGCCGGTCATCGCCGCGGTGGACAACTTCTACCTGCCGTTCCGGCCCGCCTACGGCGATGTGCACGCCGCCCACCTCGTGGTGATCTACGGCCTGGACGAGGACCGCGGACTCGTGTACGTCTCGGACGCGATGCCGCCGGCCTACCGCGGTCCGGTCCCGATCGAGGAGTTCCTGAACAGCTGGGGTTCGACCAACCCGGCCGACGTGCAGGACGCGTTCTTCAGCGACTCGCGGATCGGCCGGCGCTGTCTCGACGTCCGGCTCGACGCCCCACCCGCGCCGCTGACCCCCGACCTGCTCGACGGCTACCTGCGCGTCGACGTCGACGACTTCACCACCGCCACCGCGGCCCGCACCGGTCTCGCCGGGTTCGACGCGTTCGCCGAAGAACTCGTCGAGAGATGCCGGGCCGGGGACGCCACCGCGCTGCGCGAGCTGTACCCGTTCGGCTGGGGCATGCAGGCGCAGGCGTCGCTGCACGGCGAACTGCTGCGCCGCTGCGGCCGGGAGTGGGGCGATCCGGCCCTCGCCGGAGCCGGACGGGCCGTCGAGGCGGTCGCCCACGCCTGGACCGGGCTGCGCATCACCGGCGCGCACGGGATCGCCGACGCCCGGGCGGTGTCCGCCGACATCGCTCACCACGCCACCGTCCTGCGCGGCAAGTACGCGTACGCCGTCGACGCCGTCAGCGCGGCGATCTGAGTACCCGGAGAGGCAGCGATGAGCAAGCTGGCAGCGTTCGGCGGCACGGCCGCCGTACCGAAAGACCGGCGCGGCGTGGACTGGCCGCTGATCGAGGACGAGGACCGCAAGGCCGTCCTCGACACGCTCGACGGCGGCCGGCTGGTGTCCAACACCGAGGGCAGCAACCCGGTCGCCACCCTGGAGGCGAACTGGGCGCAGCGGTTCGGCTTCGACCACTGTGTGGCGGTGTCCACCGGTACGGCCGCGCTGTCCCTGGCGCTGGCCGGGCTCGGGATCGGACCGGGCGACGAGGTGATCGTGCCCGCGCTCAGCTTCATCGCCACCGGGCTCGCGCCGGTACACCAGATGGCCACTCCCGTGTTCGCCGACGTCGACGCGGTCACGTTCAACCTCGACCCGGACGACGTCGAGCGCCGGATCACGCCGAGGACCGCGGCGATCATCCCGGTGCACCTGCACGGCGCACCGGCCGACATGGACCGGCTCCTCGACATCGCGGGCCGGCACGGCCTCGCGGTGATCGAGGACGCGGCCCAGGCCCCCGGCGCGACCTACCGAGGGCGGCCGGTCGGCGGGATCGGCGACGCGGGCGCGTTCAGCCTGCAGGTCACGAAGAACATCCCGACCTGCGGCGAAGGCGGCCTGCTCGTGACCGGCCGCGCCGAGTTGGCCGAGGCGGTCCGCCGGGCCCGGCAGTTCGGCGAGGTGATCGAGAACGGCCGGGACCGCGACTACGTGTCCTACGGCCTGGGCTGGAACCACAAGATGAACGCGATCCAGGCCGCCTTCACCACCGCGCAGCTCGCCCGGTTCGACGAGTACGAACGCCAACGGCAACGCAATGTCGCCGACTTCCTCGCCCGGCTCGCCGCGCTGCCCGGCCTGCGCGTACCGACCGCCCTCCCGGACACCACGCACGCCTGGCACATCCTGCGGTTCCGGTTCGAGCGGGCCGGGTTCGGCCTCTCCGACGACGTACGGCCGGCGGCGCTGCGCTCGGCGCTGCGGCGGCTGCTGCGCGCCGAGGGCGTGCCGATGTCGCAGTACCAGCTCATGCCGCTGCCCGACCAGAAGGTGTTCGTCGACCGCGTCGGGTTCGGCGGCGGCTATCCGTGGACGGTGACCGGCGATGCGGCCCCGGCCGCCGCGGACCACCCGGTGGCCCGCGCGATCATCGCCGACTCCCTCACCCTCCAGAAGCGTCACCTCAATCCGGGATCGGGCGAGCTGCTCAGCCTCTACGCGGACGCGTTCGAGAAGGTCTGGGCGAACCGGGACGCGGTGGCGACGCTCGCGGCGGCGGCGTCATGACCACGGCCGAGGACACCCTGGAGGCGGTCGCCAGCCGCATCCGCGCGCACGTCGTGGACATGTGCGCCGGGCCGGAAGGCGGCCACCTCGGCGGCGCACTGTCCTGCGTCGAGGTGCTCAGCGCACTGTACTTCTCGGTGCTCAACGTGGACCCGCGGCGGCCGGACCACCCGGACCGTGACCGCTTCCTGCTCAGCAAGGGCCACGCCGCCCTGGCCCTGTACGCGGCGCTCGCCGAACGGGGCTTCTTTCCGGTCGCGGAGCTCGCCGGATACGGACGGCCGGGCAGCCGGTTGATGGGTCATCCGGTGCGCGCGGTGCCCGGTGTCGAGCTGCCGACCGGGTCGCTCGGCCACGGTCTCGCGCTGTCCTGCGGGTTCGCGCTGGCCAACCGGTACGCGGGCCGCGACTCGCGCAGCTTTGTGCTCCTCGGCGACGGTGAACTCCAGGAGGGTTCGGTCTGGGAGGCGGCCATCGCGGCCGCGTCGCTGCGGCTGGACCGGCTGGTCGCCGTCGTGGACCGCAACGGGCTGCAACTGACCGGTCCGGCCGAGCGGATCGCGCCGATGGAGCCGCTGGCCGAACGCTGGCGCAGCTTCGGCTGGGCGGTCCGCGAGGTGGACGGCCACGACGCGACCCGACTGGCCGACCACCTCGCCGCCGCACCGTGGGAGCCGGGCCGGCCGAGTGTGCTGATCGCCCGCACGGTCAAGGGGCACGGGCTGTCGTTCCTCGCCGGCCGGGCCGACAGCCACTACGTGACGCTGTCGCCGCGCAACCATGCCCGGGCGCTCGCCGCGCTGGCCGTCCCGGACGCCGTCCGATGAGCCGCGCCGTCCGGGAGGCGTACCGGGACCGCCTGCTGTCCCTGCTGGAGGGGCATCCGGAGGTGATCTGCCTGGACACCGACACCGGCCTGTTCCGCCCGGAGCACGTCGCGGCGGCCGGGGACCAGTACCTCAACCTCGGCATCGCTGAGCACAACCTGATGGGGATCGCCGCGGGCATGGCCGCGTGCGGGCGCATGCCGTTCGTGAACACGATGGCCGCGTTCGCCGCCTCGCGGGCGCTGGAAGCCATCAAGATCGACATCGCGTACAACCGGCTGCCGGTCCGCATCATGGCCACCCACGGCGGCCTCGCCGCGGGCCACCTCGGCCCGACCCACCAGGCCCTGGAGGACCTGGCCGTGCTGCGGGTGCTGCCCGGGATGACCGTGGTGGTGCCGGCCGACGCGGCGGCCACGGAGGCGTTCGTCGCGCAGAGCCTGAGCCTGGCCGGACCGCTCTACGTCCGGCTCGACCGCAAAGCGTCGCCGCCGCTGCCGCCGGCCCCTGCCCCGGTCATCGGTCGCGCGCAGACGCTGCGAACGGGCGGTGACGCGGTCCTCGCGTGCTGCGGCCCCTACCCGACGCTGGCCTGCCTCGCCGCGGCGGACGCCCTCGCCGGGCGCGGCATCGACACCACCGTGCTGAACCTGCACACGGTGCGACCCCTCGACACCGAGACGCTGATCGAGGCGGCGCGACCGGCCGCGCTCGTGGTGACGGTCGAGGAGCACTGGCGCGGCGGCGGCCTCGGCGGCGCGGTGACCGAAGCCCTGGCCGAGGCCACGCCGACGAAGGTCCTGCGGCTGGGGATGCCGGACCAGTTCGTCGACGCGGTCGGCAACCAGGAATACCTGCTCACGCACTACGACATCACGGCGGAACGGATCGTGACCATGGTCCGCACCGCACTCGACGCGATGGCTCACTTCGACCAACCAGTGAAAGGACGTCACCCATGACCACCATGTCGGCCTGCCCGCAATGCGCGGACGAGGTGTCCATCAGCGAATCGGTACGGCTCAACGAGATCATCGAGTGCGCCGGCTGCCGGAACGAACTGGAGATCGTCGCCCTGGGTCCGGCGGTGCTCGCGCTCGCCCCCGAGATCGAAGAGGACTGGGGCGAGTGATCCGCGTCGCTGTCGTCGGCGCGGCCGGGTTCATCGGCGGGGAACTGCTGCGACTGCTCGTCGGCCACCCGGAGGTCGAGGTGACGGCCGCGGTCTCCTCCCGATTCGCCGGAAAACGGGTCGACGGTGTCCACCCGAACCTGCGATCCGCCACCGACCTGCTGTTCTGTTCGGTGGACGAGGTGGACGAGTACGACACCGTCTTCCTGGCCACGCCGCACGGCGCCGCGATGACCCAGATCGAGCGCTGGATCGGGCACACCAAGCAGGTCATCGACCTCACCGGCGACTTCCGGCTGGCCGATACCGAGGTCTTCCAGCGCTACTACCGGACCCCGCACGCCGCGCCGCACCTGCTCGGCGAGTTCGTTCCGGGGATCCCGGAGCTGCACCGGGAGCGCCTACGCGGCGCCGACCTGGTCAGCGTGCCCGGATGCATGGCGGTGGCCGGCGTGCTCTCGCTCCACCCGATCCGGAACATGATCGGACCGGACGCCCGCCTGGACGCGCGCACCGGGTCGAGCGGATCCGGGGCCACCGCCGGAGACGGCAACCTACACGCCTTCCGCAGCGGGGCGATGCGGGTGTTCGCGCCGACCGGGCACCGGCACGAAGCGGAGATCGCCCGGCACGTCGGCGTGCGGGTCACCATGACCGCGACCGGGGTCGAGGCGGTGCGGGGCGTACAGACGATCTGTCACGTCAACCCGAAACCCGGCGTCGACGGGAAGGCGGTACGCCAGGCGTTCCGGGAGCGGTACCGCGACGAGCCGTTCGTCCGGCTGGTCGCGCAGCAGCGCGGCCGGTACCGGTTCCCGGAGCCGAAGATCCTCTCGGGTTCGAACTTCTGCGACGTCGGGTTCGCGTTCGACGAGGACACCGGCCGGCTGATCACCATCGCGGCGCTGGACAACCTCATGAAGGGCGGCGCCGGCAACGCGGTCCAGTGCCTGAACATCCGCATGGGCTGGCCGGAGAGCTTCGGCCTGTCCTTCCCCGGCCTGCACCCCGCCTAGGAGAGCCGTGACCAGGTTGCTGACGGTCGTCAAGTGTGGCGGGAACCCGGCCGTGGACTCCGCGGGCATCTGCGCCGACGTCGCCCGGCTCGTCCAGCGGGGCGAGTCCGTCGTCCTGGTGCACGGCGGCTCCGGCGAGATCGCCCGGCTGGCCGGGAAGCTGGACGTGCCGCAGCGCACCCTGGTCGCCCCGGACGGGGTGTCGGCCCGGTACACCGATCCGGCGATGCTGGAGGTCGTCGTGCTCGCGCTGGCCGGGGCGGTCAAACCGGCGCTCGTCGCCGCGCTGTCCGGCCTCGGGGTGCCGGCCGTCGGCCTCACCGGCCTCGACGGCGGCATGCTGCGGGCCCGCCGCAAACCGGCCGTCCGGGCGGTGGTGGACGGCCGGACCGTGCTGGTGCGGGACAACCACAGCGGCCAGCTCGGCGCCGTCCGCACCGAACTGCTGGACGGCCTGCTGCGGTCCGGTTTCGTGCCGGTGGTCTCACCGCCGGCGATCGACGAGCACGACCACCCGGTGAACGTCAACGCCGACCGCGTGGCGGCGGCGCTCACGGTGGCGCTCGGCGCCGACCGGCTGGTGCTGCTGACCGGTGCGCCCGGCGTGCTCGCCGATGCCGGGGACGACACCAGCGTGCAGAGCACCTACGAGGTGCCCCCGACCGGTGCACCCGGATCCGTCGCCGGCGGCGGTATGGCGCTCAAACTCGTCGCCGCCCGTGAGGCGTTGGCCGGCGGGGTGGCCTCGGTGCGGATCGCCGACGGGCGGGTGCCCGATCCGATCAGCCGGGCCTTGGCCGGGTCCGGGACAACGGTGACCATGGCCGGCGCCTTGTCGGTGGCCGGCCGGTCCACGCGAAAGGGGAACTGACGATGGAGCGCACCTACCTCGTGGTCGTCAACGACGAGGAGCAGTACTCGATCTGGGACGCCGACCGTGACCTGCCGGCCGGGTGGCGCGGTGAAGGCTTCCGCGGCCCCGAGGCCGACTGCCTGGCCCACATCGAGGAGATCTGGACCGACATGCGTCCGCTGAGCCTGCGCCGCGCCCTGGCGTCGGGCACCTGACCCACGGCGCCGCGAATCAAGCCGCCACCAGCAGAGAAAGCGTGCGTGATGATCCTCGATCAATTCCATTCCCGCGTCACCCAGGCGCCGGATGCGATCGCCGTGCAGGATGGCGACCGGCGGCTCACCTACCTGACGTTGGCCAGGCACGCCGCCGGCCTGGCGGCCCGGCTCACCCGGCGTGGCGTCCGACCGGGTGACGTGGTCGCCGTCTACGCCGACCGGTCCGCCGAGATCGTCGTCGCCGAGCTGGCCGTGCTGCTGGCCGGCGCCGCCTACGTACCGCTCGATCCGGCCCACCCGAGCACGCGGACCACGGAGCTGCTGGGCCTGTCCGGGGCCACCGCCGTGATCACCACCCGGCCGCTGCTGTCGGCCGGCGCGGAGCTCGGCGACCCCGAGGTCGTCGACCTGGCGCGGCCGCCCGCCGGACGCTACGAGCCGGTCCCGCGGCCGGCCGACGACGCGCTGGCCTACGTCATCTTCACGTCGGGTTCGACGGGCCGGCCCAAGGCGGCCGCGGTCCGCCACGGCGGCCTCGCGAACCTCATGCGCTGGCACGAGAACGCCTTCGGCCTGGGCGAGCGGGACCGCACCACGCTGCTGTGCGCCCCCGGATTCGACGTCTCGGTGTGGGACACCTGGCCCACGCTGGCCGCGGGTGGCACGCTGGTGGTGCCGCCCGCGGCCGTGCGCGCCTCGCCGCCGGACCTGGTCGCCTGGCTGGCCGATGAGCGGATCACCGCGGCCTTCCTGCCCACGCCGCTGGCCGAGGCGGTGCTCGACGTGCCGTGGCCGGCGCACACCGCGCTCCGGTGGCTGCACACCGGTGGCTCCGCGCTGCAGCGCGGCATGCCGCCCGGCCTGCCGTTCACCCTGGTCAACGTGTACGGCCCGGCCGAGTGCACGGTGGTCGCGACGACCGCCGTGGTGCCGCCGGGCGGGCCGGTGCCGCCGCCGATCGGCGTGCCCCTCGACGGTGTGCGCTGTTACGTGCTCGACGGCTTCGACGTGGTGCCCGACGGCACGCCCGGCGAGATGTGCCTGGCCGGCGCGTGCCTGGCCCGGGGCTACCTGGACGACCCGGCCGCGACCGCGCGGTCGTTCGTGCCCGACGTCGCGGTCCCGGGCCAGCGGATGTACCGCACCGGCGACCTGGTCCGCCGCCGGCCCGACGGGACCTTCGAGTACCTCGGCCGGCTCGACGACCAGGTCAAGATCCGTGGATTCCGGATCGAACCCGGCGAGATCGCGGCCGTCCTGCGGCAGCACCCGGCCGTCCGGGAGTCCTATGTGGCTGCCCGGCGCACCGGCTCCGCCGACCCGGTGCTGCACGCCTACGTCGCCGCGGACGCCACGCCGGCCGAGCTGATCGCGTTCGTGGCGGCCCGGCTGCCCGGGTACATGGTGCCCGCGGCCGTCGTCGTGCTGCCCGCGCTGCCGATGACGGCCAACGACAAGGTGGACCGGGCCGCGTTGCCCGCACCCGACCGGGTGGCCGCCGGCCTGGCCGCGGTGGCCGCACCCCAGCGCACGCCGACCCAGGGCGCGGTCGCCCGGATCGTGTCCGACCTGCTCGGTGGCGTGGCGGTCGGCGCCGACGACGACTTCTTCGCTCTCGGTGGCACCTCGCTGCTGGTCGGCCGGCTCTCGGCCCGGATCGCCGTCGAGCTCGGCGCGAAGCTCAGCCTGGCCGAGCTGGCCCGCGCCCGCACGATCGCCGCGTTCGCCGACCTGGTCGACGAGCGGACCGGCCGACCGCAGGTGGACACCGGCCTGGACCTGGACTCCCCGATCCCACCGACCCCGCCGCCGATCACCCGGGCCGACCGCAGCCGGCCGATTCCGCTGTCGTTCCAGCAAAGACGGGTGTGGTTCTTCGCGCAGCTGGCCCCGGGCAACATCGCCTACAACTTCCAGGCCACCGTGTCGCTGCGCGGCGACGTGGACACCGCGGCCCTCCGCGCCGCGCTCGACGAGATCGTGCGCCGGCACGAGATGCTGCGGACCGCCTTCGTCAGCGTCGACGGTGTCGCGGTGCAGCAGCCAGTCGCGAGCGTGGCCGCCCCGCTGCGCGTCCTGGACGTGCCGCGCGAGCAGGCCGACGACGTGGTCGTCGCCGAGCTGGCCCAGCCGTTCGACCTGACCAGCGCGCCGCTGGCCCGCTGGCTGCTGCTGCGCCACGGCGGCGGCGAGAACACGTTCGTCCACGTCGAACACCACTTCATCCACGACGGCTGGTCACTCGCGGTGTTTCTGTCCGAACTGTCGGCGCTCTATCCGGCGTTCGCCGCCGGTCAGCCGTCGCCCCTGCCGGAGCTGGCCGTCCAGTACGCGGACTACGCGATCTGGCAGCGGGAGTGGATGGACGGCGAGGTGCTGAAGGCCCACGTCAACCACTGGACCAGCCGGCTCGCCGGCGCGTCCGACCGGCTGGAGCTGCCGGCCGACCACCCGCGGCCGCCGGTCGTGAGCCTGCGGGGTGCGGCGCCGCGGATCAAGGTGCCGGCCGAGCTGGCCCGCGCGCTGCGCGCGTTCAGTCGGCAGCACCGGGTGTCGCTGTTCTCGACCATGTACGCCGCCTTCGCCGCGCTGCTGCACCGGTACACCGGGCAGCAGGACCTGCTGGTCGGCACCGGCATGGCCAACCGGAGCCTGCCCGAGCTCCAGCCGCTGCTCGGCATGATCGTCAACACGGTCGTCCTGCGGACCCGGCCGCACGGCAGGATGTCGTTCACCGACCTGCTCGACCAGGTCCAGGAGACCGTGCTCGACGCGCTGGCCTGGTCGGACACCCCGCTGGACACGGTGATCGACGCGATCGGGCCGGAACGTGACTCCGCACGGCTGCCGCTGTTCCAGGTCATGTTCAGCTTCCACGACTCGGCCGTGCCCGACCTCGACTTCGGCGGGCTCACCGGTGCGGTCACCGAGCGGGCGAACGGCTCGGCCAAGGCCGATCTCAACGTCATCGTGGTGCCGCGCGGGGCGCAGCGGGTGGGCCGGGAGTCCCGGCCCGAGGACGACGATCTGAACCTGATCTGGGAGTACTCGACCGACCTGTTCGACGCGTCGACCATGTCCCGGATGGTCGAGCACTACCTGAACCTGCTCGCCGACGCCCTGGCCCGACCGGACACCGCGATCGGCGGGCTGCGGCTCATGCCGGACGACGAGTCGCGACGGCTGCAGCGCTGGAGCCGCGGGCCGGCGGTGCCCGCCGCCGAGCCGGGCCGCACGATCCCCGCCCTGTTCGCGGCCCAGGTCGCGATCCGGCCGGACGCGACGGCGCTGCTCTTCGGCACCGAATCCATGACCTACGCGGAGCTGGATCGGCGCAGCAACGCCCTGGCCATGCGGCTGCGCCGCCGCGGGGTGGTCGCTGACGTGCCGGTCGCGGTGGCGATCGAGCGGGGCCCCGACCTCGTGGTGGCCCTGCTGGCCGTGTCGAAGGCCGGCGGCGCGTACCTGCCGATCGACGCGGGCAGCCCCGCGCCCAGGGTGGCGGCCATGGTCGCCGCAGCGGGCGCCCGGCTCCTGCTGGCGACGCGGGCCACCGACCTGACCGGGATACCCGGAGTGGACACGGTGTGCGTCGACGCCGGGCCCATCGACGCCGCCGACGAGCGGACGCCGCCACCGGACCTGTCCCACCCGGACAGCCTGGCCTACATCAGCTTCACCTCGGGCTCGACCGGCGTGCCGAAGGGTGTCGCCGTGCCACACCGCGGCGTGGTCCGGCTCGTCCACGACCCGTCGTTCGCCCCGCTCGGCCCGGGCCAGCGGCTCCTCCACCTCGCCCCGGTCGCGTTCGACGCGTCCACGTGGGAGCTGTGGGGCGCGCTGCTGACCGGCGCGACGACGGTGATCGCGCCGCCCGGCCCGCTCGGGCTGCCGGAGATCGCCGCCCTGCTGCGCTCCGCCGACGTGACGGTCGCGTGGCTCACCGCCGGCCTGTTCCACCAGCTGGCCGAGGCGGATGTCGAGGCCGTCGCCGGTGTCCCCGTCCTCCTGGCCGGCGGCGACGCGCTCAACCCGGCCACGGTGCGCGCCGTGCTGTCGGCCCGCGGTCGCCGACCGCTGGTCAACGGGTACGGCCCGACCGAGAACACCACGTTCACCACGTGTCACGTCATGACCGACCCGGACCAGGTGGCGTCGACGGTGCCCGTCGGCCGGCCGATCCAGGGCACCACCGTGCACCTGTTCGACGAGAGCGGCCAGCCGGTGCCGGTCGGTGTGACCGGCGAGCTGTTCACCGGTGGGGACGGCCTCGCCCGCGGCTACGTCGGCAACGCCTCGGCCACCGCGCGGGCCTTCGTGCCCGATCCCCACGGGTGCGGCACACGCCTGTACCGGACCGGGGACCTGGCCCGCTGGCGTGCCGACGGGACACTCGAGTTCGTCGGCCGCGCCGACGACCAGATCAAGATCCGTGGCTTCCGGGTCGAGCCCGGCGAGGTCGCGTCGGTCCTCCGCGCGCATCCGGACGTGGCCGACGCGGTCGTCCTGGTGGCCGGTCAGGGCGTGCAGCGGCACCTGATCGCGTACGTGACGCCGGCCGACGGCGCCGACCTGGGCACCCTGCGGCCGGCGTCGCTGCGCGACTTCCTGGTCGGTCGACTGCCGGAATACCTGGTACCCACCGGGTTCAAGGTCCTCGACCGGTTCCCGCTCAACGCCAACGGCAAGATCGACCGGGCCGCGTTGCCCGCGCCGGAGGTCCAGACCCGCGGGCCGGTCACCCCGCCCCGGGGCGACACCGAGGAGCGGTTGGCCGACGTCTGGCGGCGGCTGCTGCCCGCCGGCGGCCCGTACGGCGACGACATCGGCCGCGAGGACAGCTTCTTCGCCCTCGGCGGCAACTCGCTCCTGGCGTCGCGCCTGATGTTCCGGATCCGTGAGGTGTTCGGCGTCGAGCTGCGCATGGCCACCTTCTACGAGAAGCCCACGCTCGTCGACTGTGCCGCCGCGATCGACGCCGCCCGCGACCGGGCGGCGACCGGTCCGGCGCGACCGGCCACCATCGGCCGCCAGGACCGCCGTGCCTTCCGCACTCGCGCCCCACAGCCGCCGCCGGGTCCGAAACTAGCGCCGCATCTGGTGCACCTGGGCGGCGATTGGGCGCTGTGGCGGACGGTCTGCCTGCGGGCGGCCGGCTTCCCGGCCCACCTGCTGGCCGGCCTCGGGGCCGCCGACCTGGCCGCGGCGGCCGACGCCGTCGTCGCCGTGGGCGAGCAGGCCAGGGCCGCCTACTCCGCCGAGTTCACCGCGGCGATGCGCCGCCAGTCCGCGACCCTGCACGAGGCGGCCAGCCGGCCGGCGCTGCGGGAAGCGGTCGCCTGGCAGAACCGGCACGCGCTGACGACCGGCCTCGATCCGGTGGTCCGACGCGGGCCGGAGCCGCCCAAGCGGGACACCAAGGCCCGCCAGCACGAGGCGCTCATCGCCAGCTACCTGCAGCGGTACTGCGCGAAGAACGACACCATCGGCTTCTTCGGCCCGGTGAGCTGGTCGCGGATCGACGACGGCGCCGGCGTCCGGATCACCCACGACCCGGCGGGGCGGTTTCTGGCGGATCGCATCACCTACCTGGAGGGCTGGGCGGTGGCCGCGATCCTGGCCGAGCACACGATGGCCCTTCGTCCTTGGCTCGTGCCGCGGCGGATGCCGTTCGTCGGTCTCGACGGCACCCAGCTCCGCGTGCCGCTGGCGCCGCCAGTGCCGCTGACCCCGGCCGAGGCGGCGGTCCTGCGGGCCGTCGACGGTGGGCGTGACGCCGGCGCGGTGGCCGAGCGGGTGCTCGCCGACGGGTCGGCCGGGCTGCGGGACGTCGACGAGGTTTTCGCTGTGCTGGCCCGGCTGGCCGACCAGCGCCGGCTGGCCTGGCAGGTCGAGATCTCCCCGCCCGACATCCATCCGGAGCGGACCATGCGGGCGCTGCTGGCCCGGGTGACCGACGACGACGTCCGGGCGGCGGCCACCCGGGCGCTCGACGAGCTGACCGCCGCCCGGGACGAGCTGGCCGGCGCGGCCGGCGACCCGGAAGGGCTGGCCGCGGCCATGGCCGACCTGGAGGCGACGTTCACCCGCCTGGCCGGCGTCCCGCCCACCCGACGGGCCGGTGAACTGTACGCCGGCCGTACGGTCGCCTACGAGGAGTGCCGGCGTGCCGACACCGTGCGCTTCGGCGCCGACACGTTGGACGGGATCCGGGAGGCGCTGGCGCTGGTGCTCGACAGCGCCCGATGGTTCGTCGGCGCCTGTGCCGAGGTGTACACCGGCCAGTTCGAGGCGGCCTACCGGAAGCGGGCCGCCGCGCTCGGCACCGATGTCGTGCCGTTCGCCGACTTCTGGCTGCTCGTCAACGACGCCCTGTTCCACCGGGCGCCGACCCTCATCCAGCCTGCGGTGGCGGCGCTGCAGGAGCACTGGTCGGCGATCCTCGACCTGCCCGAAGGTTCCCGGCGGGTCCAGCTGCGCTCGGCCGACCTGCGGCGCCGGGCGGCCGGCCGGTTCCCGGCCCCGCCGCGGCCATGGCCGACGGCCGTGTTCCACAGCCCGGACCTGATGATCGCCGGGGCCGACGCCGCTGCCGGCGGCCGGCTCACCTGGGTGCTCGGCGAGGTCCACCCCAGCAAGATCACCGCCCGCTACGGCACGTGGCTGGAGCTGCACGACGACCCGGGCGGCTACCACGCGGCCATGCGCCACGACCTCGCCGGACCGGTCGTCTGGCAGGCCGAGACGGCCGAGATCAGCGGCAGCGCCACCCGGCAGGCCGGTGCGCTGGTGTCCCCGGGCGACCGGTGGCTCGTCTGGTCGCACGACGCCAACGGCTACGACCCGTCCTCGACCCTGGCCGTGGGGGACTGCGACGTGATCGACTCGCCGACCGGGCTGCGGGTCCGGCACCGCGACGGCACATTCGAGCGCGACCTGCTCCCGGTCCTCGGCGACCTGATCATAAGCGTGATCATCAACAGCTTCGACCCGGTGCCACCCGCCGCCCACACGCCCCGGGTCACCATCGACGATCTCGTGGTCGGCCGGGAGCGGTGGACGTTCGCCGCTACCGACCTCGCGTTCGCCGCGACGGCCGACGAGAGCAGCCGTTACCTGCAGGCCCGGGCCTGGGTGACCGGCCACGGACTGCCTCGGCACGTGTTCCTCCGGTTCGCCGGCGAGCGCAAGCCGATCTACGCGGACCTGACCAGCCTCGCGTCAATCGACCTGATCTCCCGGTCGGTCCGACGCTGTCGCCACCACGGCGGGGCCGAGGCGACGGTGACCGTCGTCGAGATGCTGCCGGAACCGGATCAGACCTGGCTCGTCGATGCCGACGGCCAGCGTTACACCAGCGAACTGCGCCTGGTCGCAGTGGACCAGAAGACGGCTGACCAGAGTCAGGAAGGCTGAGGCGTGACTGTATACGAGCTTCCGACGTCGTTCGCCCAGCGGCGGATGTGGCTGCTGGTCGAGATGGACCCCGACCTGCCCGCGTACAACATCTCCTGGGCGGTATGGCTGGACGGCCCGCTCGACGTCGACGCGCTGCGAGGAGCCTGGGACGCGGCCCTGGCCCGGCACGAATCCCTACGCACCACGTTCCGCCACGAGGCCGGCGTGCCGGTGCAGATCGTCGACGACGAGCCGGATCCGCGGCCGCTGCTGATCACCTCGGTCGAGGACCTGCCCGACGGCGAGCGGGTACCGGCCGCCCAGGCGCTGATCCGCGACATGGCCGGCATCACCTTGGATGTGGCCACCGGGCCGCTCGCCGTGGCCACCCTGGTCCGGATGTCGCCGGAGGCCCACGTCCTCGCGGTCGTGGCCCACCACATCGTGGCCGACGGCTGGTCGTTCCGCGTCCTGTTCGACGAACTGGCCACCGACTACGAGGCGATCGTCCGCGACGGCGCCCCGACCGTCGCGGAGCCGGCGATCCAGTACGCCGACTACGCCATCTGGCAGCTCGGGCACGCCGAGGACGGCGGGTACGCGCCGGCCGACCGGTTCTGGCAGCACGAACTGGCCGACGCGCCGTCGGCGTTGTCGCTGCCGAACGACGAGCCGTACCCGGTCCGCCAGACCTTCGCCGGCCGGTCCATCCACACCACACTGGACAACGGCCTGGCCGACGCGCTCCGGCAGCTCGCGGCCCGGCAGGGCACCACGATGTTCGCCGTCCTGCTGGCCGCCTACGCGGTCGTGTTGTCCCGGCTGACCGACAGTGACGACCTGGTGATCGCGGTACCGATGGCCGCTCGGACCCGGCCGGAGACGGAGACGATGGTCGGCCTGCTGATGAACACCGTGCCGATCCGGGTCCGGATCGACCGGGACGCCACGCTCGGCGACCTGGTGCGATCGGTCCACCGCGCGACCGCGCGGGCGCTCGCCCACCAGGAGTTGCCGTTCGAGCGGATGGTGGAGCTGCTGCGCCCCGACCGCGACCCGGCCCGGTTCACGCTGACCCAGGTGATGTTCGCGATGGAGGAGTCCTGGGCCGTCCCCGACCGCGGCGGGCTCCACTGGCGACCCGAGCTGGTGGAGAACGGCACGACGAAGTTCGAGATCGAGCTGACCGTCACCGAGACGGCGGCCGGCCCCCAGGTGCGGGTCACCTACAACCGCGACCTGTTCCACGACGCGACCGGGGAACTCGTGACCGACGGCTTCCAGGCGATCCTGCGCTGCCTCGCCGAGCACCCGGACCGGGCCGTCGCCGACGCGGAGATCATGTCTCCCGACCTGTCGGCCCTGGTCACTCACCGCTGGCCGGACGGCGGCCCGCACCTCGACCCGGACGCGACCGCGGTGGCCCGGCTGCACGCGGCGTGTGCCGGTGACTCGGTCGTCATCACCGGCAGCGACGGCGAACTGACCGGCGCGCAGGTGCGCGACGGGGCCCGGCGGATCGCCGCCGCGCTGGCCGACCGGGGCGTCGGCGCGTCCGACCGGGTGGCGATCCTGCTGCCCCGCGGCGCCCGGCTCCTGCCCGCGATCCTCGGTGTCTGGTCGACCGGCGCGGCCTATATACCGCTGGACCCGATCTATCCGGAACAGCGCATCGCCATGATGCTGGCCGATGCCGGGGCGGCCGCGATCGTGGTCGACAGCGGGGTCGCGGGTGCACCGGCCCTCCCACCGGCGGCGGCGCCGATACCGGTCGTCGACCTGGCCGCGCTCCCCGCGACCCTGGAGGAGCCCGAGCCGGTACTCGACCGGCCGCCGTCGGCCCCGGCCGTGACCATCTTCACCTCCGGGTCGACCGGCCGGCCCAAGGCGGTCACCGTGACCCAGGGCGGCATCGCGGCGCTGCTCGACGCGGTCGTGCCGAAGCTGGCCCTCGGCCCGCGGGACCGGTTCGTCGCCGTGTCGACGTTCGCGTTCGACATCGCCCTGGTCGAGCTGCTCGCGCCGGTACTGGCCGGCGGACGCGTCGTGGTCGCCGACACCGACCAGGTCAAGGACCCGGCCCGACTGCGCGAACTGTTGATCGACAGCGGCGCGACGGCCCTGCAGGCCACACCGGCCGGCTGGCGGATGCTCGTCGACGCCGGCGGCATCCCGGACACCGTGTCGCTGCGGATGACCGCCGGGGAGCCGCTGCCCCGGGACCTCGCCGACGTGTTGTGCGCCGGTCCGGGAGCGCGCGTGTGGAACCTGTACGGCCCGACCGAGACGACGATCTACTCCGGCGGAGACGCCGTCGCCGGATCGCCGGCCCCGATCGAGATCGGGTCGATCATCGCCGGGACCCGGCTGTACGTGCTCGACGGCCGGCAGCGACCGGTCCCGCCGGGCGTCTTCGGGGAGGTCTGCATCGGCGGAGCCGGGGTGGCCCACGGCTACCACGGCTCGCCCGGGATGACCGCGGCCCGCTTCCGGCCGGACCCGTTCGACCCGCGGCCGGGCGCCCGGCTGTACCGGACCGGGGACGTCGGCCGGTGGCGCCGGACCGGCCGGATCGAGCTGGCCGGCCGGGTCGACCGGCAGATCAAGATTCGCGGGTACCGGATCGAGAGCGGCGAGGTCGAGGCGGCCCTCCGAAGCCACCCCGACGTCGCCGAGGCCGTGGTGTCGGTGCGCGGCGGCGGTGACGACGTGCGCCTCGTCGGCTACGTCATCACCGCGAACGGCGCCGAACAGCCGCCCGCCGGGCTGAGTGAACACCTGCGGCAGACGCTTCCCGACTACATGGTCCCCGCCGCGTACATGGTGCTGCCCGAGCTGCCGCTCACGCGCAGCGGCAAGGTCGACTACCGCGCCCTGCCCGAGCCGGAGTGGACCGCGTCGTCGAGCCCGGAGCGGGTCGCCCCGCGCACACCGGTCGAGGCCCGACTGGCCGCGATCGTGGCCGAGCTGCTGCTGCTGCCGGCGCCGGTCGGCGTGCGGGACAACTTCTTCGCCCTCGGCGGGCACTCGCTGACGGCGGCCCGGTTGATGGCCCGGATCCGCGCCGACTACGGCATCGACCTACCGATCCGGACGTTGTTCTCCGATCCCACGGTCGCCGGTCTGGCCGCCACGATGGCCGCCGGCCGCCCCGAATGATCCGCCGGGCGCTCACCAGGTCGCCCTTGTCGGCCAGGCGTACCCCGGGGGATTGCCGGCCCTGTCTGTTTCGGCGGCGGATTCCGGTGTGGATCGGGCCGGTGCGGAGATAGGGGTGACGGGATCGCGGTGCGCGCCCGCCGGTTGCGCATTTCCCGGACGCGGACCAACTCCGCCTGCTTGATCAGGGTTCGTGGAAGCCGACCCACCGGTCCGGCTGGTGCCACCGCGTGACGGGGGTGTGTCTCGGCGAGCGGCCGGGAACACGCCGTCGGCGCACGAGGGCTGTCCCGGCCTCAGAGAAACCGCCGAAAAACTGTTATGAACGCCTTGTTCGGGCGGTCGCCAGCGGCCCGGCCGAGTGGCGCAGCACCCGGGACGGGCCAAATAAGAAAACGACCCTCTTGAATGCTCGCGAGCATTCTGGCAGTCTCCACAGCCATCAGACGTCTTACGTCGACGCCCCCAACCGGAGATCGGCAACCGGTGCCACCGGCGGCCTGTTGTTAGCGCTAACACCACCCGGGTGCACCACCCGCCCCACCACCGACCGACCTTGCTTCGAGAGGACCTGCGATGCCCGAATCCTGCTCAGGGATCAGCCGCCGACGGCTGCTCGCGGGTGGCGCGAGCCGCACCGCCGGCACCTTCCACGAGGGCGCCATCGTCGCCGGCTACCCGTCCGACTCCACCGAGAACTCGGTCCGGGCCAACGTCGTGGCCGCGGGCCGCCGCTAGTCGAAGCCCCTCGCACACCTCGGGAGACCTGATGTTCAGATCCATTCGTCCCGCGCTGCGCAGGGCGGTGCTGACCGGTGCCACGGCGGCGAGCGTGCTTGCCGTGGGAGCCGTGGTGGCGCCCGCTCCGCCGGCGTTCGCGGCCATGGCGACGATCTATGCCGCGCCGTCCGGCTCCGGCACCGCCTGCACCGCGGCGCAGCCGTGCTCGCTGTCCGCCGCCCAGTCCGCGGTGCGATCCCTCACGAGCAACATGACCGACGACATTGTCGTCCAGGTGGCCGACGGCGTGTACCGGCTGTCGGCGCCGCTGCGGTTCACCGCGGCCGACTCCGGGACCAACGGTCACACGGTGAGCTGGCAGGCCGCCCCGTCGGCGCGGCCGGTGATCAGCGGTGCCCGCGCCGTCACCGGATGGTCGGTGGCCGACAGCGGGAAGAACATCTGGCGGGCCAACGTCGGCACCGGCGTCGATCCCCGGCAGCTCTACGTCAACGGCGCCCTCGCCGTACGGGCACGCACCACGCTCAACCGCGCGGACTTCACTTTCAACGGATCCGGGATGCGGTTCTCCAACAGCTCGCTGACCTACCTGAACAACCTGGCCAACCAGAGCCGCATCCAGGTGGAGAGCGTCAACTCCTTCACCGACCGGTACGTCTCGGTGCAGAGCATCAGCGGGAACGCCATCACGATGCAGCAACCCGGCTGGAACAACAACAACTTCGGGTACGACGTCCTCAACAGCCCGCACCGGGCCGGACCGCTCTATCTCACGAACGCCTACGAATTCCTCGACTCGCCGGGGGAGTGGTACCTGAACACCGGCACCGGGACGCTCTACTACATCCCGCTGTCCGGCCAGAACATGAGCACCGCCAGCGTGGAACTGCCGGTCCTGCAGTCGCTGGTGGGCGTGGGCGGCACGTACGACGCACCGGCACACCACCTCTCGTTCTCCGGCATCACCTTCACCGGCACGAGCTGGCTGGGCGCCAGCAGCAACCAGGGCTACGCCGACCAGCAGACCGGCTCCTACATCGCCGGTAACTGGTCGTGGCCCAGCTTCGGATCCTGCAACGAGGGGTGTCAGCAGTTCGAAGCCGCCCGGCCCAACTGGAGCCAGATGCCCGCCGCGGTGCAGGTCTCCGCCGCCAACAACATCACCTTCACCAACGACCAGTTCGTCAACCTCGGCCAAACCGCGATAGGCATCGGCAACGACGCCAACGCCCACGCCAGCGGGGTCGGACTGGGCGCCAGCAACATCACGGTGAGCCGCTCGGAGATCGCCCGCAACGCGGCCGGCGGCATCGTGGTGGGCGGTGTGCGGGCCGACGCCCACCACCCCAGCGACTCCCGGATGGTCAACCGGGACATCACCATCAGCAACAACCGGATCCACGACCTCGGCCTGGAATACCGCGGCGTCGTCTCCGCCTTCACCACCTACGTCACCAACGCGACCCTGTCGTACAACGAGGTCTACAACATGCCGTACACCGGCATCTCCATCGGGTACGGCTGGGGCGCGAACGATGCCGGCGGCAGCAACCACTACGTCGACCGCGGCCTCTACAACTACCAGCCGCGCTACTCCACGCCGACCACCGCGTCGAACAACCGGCTCATCGGCAACTACGTCCACGACGTCATGCAGCAGATGACCGACGGCGGGTGCATCTACACCCTCTCGGCGAATCCGAGCGGATTGATCCGCGACAACTACTGCCTGCGGACCAACGGCTGGTTCGGGCTCTACTTCGACGAGGGTTCCCGCTACTACACCGCCACCAACAACGTCTTCTCGTCCATCGGCACCTGGGCCACCGCCAACTACTGGTTCGCGGAGAACATGGGCAATTTCACGCTCACCAACAACTGGAGCACCAGCAGCGGCACCAACGTGACCAACGGTGACCGCGGCAACGTGGTCTCCGGCAACGTGACGGTCACCAACAACAACTGGCCGTCCGGGGCCCAGGCCGTGATGACGTCGGCCGGGGTCCAGTCGTCGGACCCGCCGACCGGCGGTCGTCAGCTCGTGGGTGGCCAGTCGGGCCGCTGCGTCGACGTGCCGAACGCCACGACGGCCAACGGCACCCAGATGCAGTTGTGGGACTGCACCGGCCAGGCCAACCAGTCGTGGACGTACACGTCGGGCAAGCAACTACAGGTGTACGGCAACAAGTGCCTCGACGCCTCGGGTCAGGGCACGGCCAACGGCACCCAGGTGATCATCTGGGACTGCAACGGGCAGACCAACCAGCAGTGGAACGTCAACTCCAACGGCACGATCACCGGTGTGCAGTCGGGGCTGTGCATGGACGCCAACGGCGCGGCCACGGCCAACGGCACGAAGGTCATCCTCTGGTCCTGCAACGGCCAGACCAACCAGCAGTGGACCCTGAGGTAAGGACGGACACATGAGGTCTCATCCCGGCGGCGCCCTGCGCCGCCTCGCCACCGCCCAACTGGCCCGCGCCCGAACGATCACCATGGCGCTGGCCATGGTGGTCGTCGCCGCCACCACCGGGACGTTCCTGACGGCTTCGCCGGCCCAGGCCGCCACGTCGATCACCATCAACGGCTCGTCGGGGGGCCGGGTGTTCGACGGTGTCGGCGCGATCAGCGGCGGCGGCGGCAACAGCCGCCTGCTCATCGACTATCCGGAACCGCAGCGCACCCAGCTGCTGGACTACTTGTTCAAGCCCGGCTACGGCGCGGGGGTGCAGCTGCTCAAGCTTGAGATCGGCGGGGACACCAACACGACGTCCGGCGCCGAGCCGAGCCACGAACACACGCGTGGCGTGGTGAACTGCGACCGTGGGTACCAGTGGTGGCTCGCCGAACAGGCCAGGGCCCGCAACCCCGGCGTCCGGCTGGTGGGCCTGACCTGGGGTGCTCCCGGCTGGATCGGCAGCGACTTCTGGACCACCGATTCGATCAACTATCTGCTGCACTGGCTCGGGTGTGCCACCTCCCACGGACTGACCGTCGACTACCTCGGCGGGTGGAACGAGAAGGGCTTCAACGCCACCTGGTACAAGAACCTGCGGGCCGCGCTCGACGCCGGCGGGTACTCCGCCGTGAAGATCGTCGCCTCGGACGACTTCGGCTGGGGCGCCGCCGACGAAGCCCTCCGTGATCCGGCCTTCGGCCGGGCCGTGGCGGTCTTCGGCTCGCACTACGTGTGCGGGTACCGCAGCGCCCAGACCAACTGCCCGAGCTCCAGCAACGCCGTGAACAGCGGCAAGCCGCTGTGGGCCAGCGAGAACGGGTCCGACGACTACAACGCCGGTGCGAACGCGCTCGCCCGGGGCATCAACCGCGGCTACCTCGACGGGAAGATGACCGCGTACATCAACTGGCCGATCATCGCGGCCATCACGCCGAACATCCCGTGGGCCACCATGGGCGTCGCGGTCGCCCCGCAGCCGTGGTCGGGCTACTACTCGATCGGTAAGAACGCCTGGGTGATGGCGCAGACCACGCAGTTCGCCACCCCGGGCTGGCGCTATCTCGACTCCTCCAGCGGCTACCTGGGCGGCAACCGCAACAACGGCAGCTACGTGTCCCTCCGGTCGCCCACCGGAAGCGACTACAGCACCATCATCGAGACGATGGACGCCACCAGCGCGCAGACCCTCAACTTCACCGTCACCGGGGGACTGTCCCAGGGCACCGTGCACGTCTGGTCCACCAACGTGCGGTCCAACAACCCGGCGGACCACTTCGTGCGCGGCGCCGACCTCACGCCGTCCGGCGGCACCATGTCACTGACCGTCCAGCCCGGCTACGTCTACAGCATCACCACGACGAGCGGGCAGGGGAAGGGCAGCGCGACCAGTCCGGCGCAGGGGACGCTGCCGCTGCCCTACAGCGACACCTTCGACAGCTACCCGGTCGCCGGCGAGGCCAAGTACCTGATGGACGCGCAGGGCTCGTTCGAGATCGTGGCGTGTGGCGGTGGCCGGTCCGGACGGTGCGTACGGCAGATGTCGGAGCAGGCGCCGATCAAATGGACCTCGCAGCTGGCCGAGCCGTACACGCTGCTGGGCGACCTGAGCTGGACCAACTACACCGTCTCGTCCGACGTGATGCTGGAGAAGACCGGCTACGCCCAGCTCATCGGCCGGGCCGCCGCGTACCAGTTCCAGTCGCCGGCCAACCTCAACGGCTACTACCTGCGGGTCAACAGCAGCGGGTCGTGGTCGATCCTGAGCAACAACACCAGCGGCCAGGTGCGAACCCTGGCCAGCGGCACCGTCGCGGCGCTGGGCACCGGGCGCTGGCACACCCTGGCGCTCAAGTTCAGCGGCGCGACCATCACGGCCAGCATCAACGGCACCACCGTCGGCACCGTCACCGACTACACGTCGGGTGCCGGGCAGGTCGGCTACGCCACCGGGCAGGGCATCACCGCCCAGTTCGACAACCTGACCGTGACGCCGGGCAGCGGCGGCACCGGCGGGTCCAGCGGCGTGCTGCGGGGGGTCGGCTCCGGCCGGTGCCTGGACGTGCCGAACGCCAGCCAGACCGATGGCACCCTGCTGAACATCTGGGACTGCAACGGTGGCAGCAACCAGCAGTGGACGGCCACGGCCGGCAACCAGCTGATCGTGTACGGCAACAAGTGCCTGGACGTGCCGGGACACGCGACGTCCGCCGGCACCAGGGTGCAGATCTGGACCTGCAACGGCGGAACGAACCAGCAATGGCGGCTCAACGCCGATGGCACCGTGGTCGGGGTGGAGTCGGGGCTGTGCCTGGACGTGAGCAACGCCGCGACCGGCAACGGCAGCCCGGTCGCGATCTGGACCTGCAACGGCGGCGACAACCAGCGTTGGACCCGCAGCTGAGCCGACGCTAGCCGGGTGCCTGACCTGCGGAGAGCGGGTCAGGCACCCGCGTCGGCGATCAGGTGAGCGGGTCGCCTGGCGGTGGGGTCAGCGGTAGCCAGCTGATAAGTCCGGCTTCGTGCAGGGCGGGCCAGAGCGCGGCGGGTATCGCGGCTGATGCCCGCTGGACGGTTTCGTGCACCTGCCGGGCGCTGCCCAACCCGATCGTCGTCGACACGACGGCCGGGTGTGCGCCGGCGTACGCGAGGGCGGCCGCGGGCAGCGTCGTGCCGTGGTCCTCGCAGATTCCGGCGATCCGGGTGGCTCGGTCGAGAAGTTCCGCGGGGACCGGCTGGTAGTTGTAGCTGGCGTTGGTCGGCGGGCGTTCCCGGGCCAACAGGCCGGAGTTGTAGACGCCGGCGATGACGACCGCGACGTCCTGTCGTCGGGCGGCGGGCAGCAGGTCCCTCAGGGCGCCCTGTTCGAGCAGGGTGAACCTGCCGGCACACATGACCACGTCGATGTCCGTCTGCTCGACGAGGCGGGTCAGCATCCGGGACTGGTTCATGCCTGCGCCGATCGCCCCGATGACCTTCTGCTCGCGCAGTTCGATGAGGGCGGGTATCGCTTCGGTGATGGCCTGCTCGGCGTGGTCGTCGGGATCGTGGAGGTAGACGATGTCGATCCGGTCCAGGCCGGTGCGGGTGAGGCTCGCTTCCAGGCTGCGACGTACGCCGTCGCGGCTGAAGTCCCACACCCGCCGGAGATCGGCCGGAACGTCGAAGCCTTCCGCGTCACGGAGGTGCGCGGTGTGCGGGGACGGGGTCAGGAGCCGTCCGACCTTGGTCGACACGACATACTCGTCCCGGGGCCGGCGGCGCAGGGCGGCACCGAGTCGTCGTTCCGACAGGCCGAGCCCGTAGTGCGGCGCGGTGTCGAAGTAGCGCATGCCCGCGTCCCAGGCGGCGTCGATCGCGGCCGCGATGTCTTCCTCGCTTCTGGCGCTGTACAGGTTGCCGGCCTGCGCGGCGCCGAAGCTCAGCGTGCTCACCGCTACCGCGGGCCGGCGTGGCAGCGCTACCTGCCTGATCACCGGCGCCCCGCCGTGGGTGTGGTGCTGATCCTGGATCACCGACATCACCTCCGGTGCTCGTTGCTGTTCCTGGGTCGGCCCGTTCGTCGGGCCGGTGCTGCCGGCCGGCACCGTTCCGGGCCGCGGTCCAGCGGTGGGGTCAGCCCGGTTCGCGGGCGTTCTGGCCGGGCTCGTCGGGCGGTGTTCGGTCAGCGTCCGAGCCAGCCGCCGTCGACCGGGATGGCGGCGCCGTGCACGTAGTCGGACGCGGTGCTGGCCAGGAAGACGGCGGTGCCGGCCAGGTCGTCGGGGCGTCCCCAACGGCCGGCCGGGATGCGGGCGACGATCGCGGCGTTGCGGTCCTGGTCCGCTCGCAGGGCTTCGGTGTTGTCGGTGGCGATGTAGCCGGGAACGATCGCATTGACGTTGACGCCGTGGCCCGCCCATTCGTTGGCGAGCGCCCGGGTGAGGCCGATCAGCCCGGACTTGGCCGCGGTGTAGCCGGGCACGTTGATGCCGCCCTGGAAGCTGAGCAGCGAGGCGGTAAAAACGATCTTCCCCCGGCCGCGGGCCAGCATGCTGTTCCCGACCTGGCGGGTCAGGATGAACTGGGCGGACAGGTTCACCGCCAGGACTTCGTCCCAGATGGCGTCGTCGTGCTGCGCGGCCGGGGCGCGTTTGATGGTGCCGGCGTTGTTGACCAGGATGTCGACCGGCCGGTCGCCGTGCTGGAGCCGGTCGGCCAGGTCGGTGACGGCGGCGCGGTCGGTGAAGTCCACCCGGCGTCCGGTGAAAGCGCGGCCGTGGCCGCGGACGCGCTTCTCGACCTCGCTGCCGGTGGCTTCGAGGTGGGCGCTGACGGCGACGATGTCGGCGCCGGCGGCAGCGAGGGCGTCGGCGATGGCCAGGCCGATGCCGCGCCGGGCACCGGTGACGACGGCCAGCCGGCCGGACAGGTCAAAAGGATTCATGCGGTGACCTCCCGGCAGTCGATCAGGACCTTCATGACGGTGCCGCCGCCGTCGAGGGCGGCAAAGGCGGCGGCGGCGTTGGCGAGCGGCTCGACGTGGGTGATGAGCGTCCGGGCCGGGATGGTGCCGTCGGTGAGCAGGTCGATCGCCGTTTGGTAGTCGGCGCGCTCGTACACCCGGGCGCCGACCAGGGACAGCTCGCGCCAGAAGAACCGGAACACGTCCAGCTCGCGTGGCTGGTTGTGGATGCCCACCACGACCAGCCGGCCGCGGGTGGCCAGCAGGTCCACGGCGGTGGTGAGGCCAGCCGCCGAGCCGGAGACCTCGAAGGCGACGGCCGGTCCGGCGCCGGCGGTCCAGGCATCCACCTCGGCGGCCACGTCGCCGAGCGCAGGGTCGAGGGCGCGGATGCCGAGCTTTTCGGCGACCGCTCGACGGTGCGGGTCCACTTCCAGGACGACAACCTCGGCACCGGCCGCGTCCGCCACCCGGGCGATCAGGATGCCGACCGGGCCGCCGCCGACCACCAGCGCCTTGTCGCCGCGACGCAGGTCGGCGCGGCGTACGTCGTGCACCGCGACCGCGGTGGGTTCGACCAACGCCGCGTGGAGCAGGGAAAGGTCCTCGGGTAGGGGGATGACCAGCTCGGCCGGCACGGTCCACTGCTGCTGCATGGCGCCCGGGGAGTCGATGCCGACGAACTCGAGCCGGTGACAGATGTGCTGATGCCCGGCGAGGCAGGCGGGGCACGAGCCGCACCACCGCAGTGGCATGACGGTGACCGGCATGCCGACACTGAGGCCGTCGACTCCCGGGCCGAGGGCGGCGACGCGGCCGGACATCTCATGTCCGATCGGCTGGGGGATCTGTACCCGGTGGTCCATCGTGCCGTGCAGGATGTGCAGGTCGGTACCGCAGATGCCGGTGTAGGCGACGTCGATCTGCACCTGACCGGTGCCGGGAGGGATGGCGGGGCGGTCCTCGACCACCATCGTCGAGTTGCCCGCGTACAGAGCTGAACGCATGCTAGTCCTTCCCTGTTGTCCGGTGGCCGCGGCGGCCGCGGTCACGCCCTTACCGCTCTTCGGCCAGGTGGCGGCGCAGCCAGCTTTCCGTCGTGATGACGTGCATCAGGGCGGCTGCCTGTGCCTGGATCGCGTCACCGGCGGCGAGCGCCAGGTAGATCGCCTCGTGCTCACGCAGCGTCTGGCCGGCCGCGTCGGCGTCGACGAGTCCGCGCCAGACGCGGGCCCGCACCGTCCGGCTGGAGATGCCCTCCAGGACCGTGGACAGCGTCTCGTTGCCGGTGGCGGCGACGACCGCACGGTGGAACGCGGCGTCATGCTGGTTGAGCAGTTCCACGTCGTCGGCGGCCGCACGCATCGCCTCCAGGTGTGCCTGGACCACGGCGAGCTGCTGGGGCGTGATGCGCGTGGCGGCCAGGCCGGTGGCGGCGGGTTCGAACAGCCGCCGCACCTCGGTCAGCTCGAGCATCGAGTCACCCTGCAACAGCTCGACCGCACCGCCGATGCTCTCCAGCAGCAGCCGCGGCTCGAGGCTGGTGACGAAGGTGCCGTTGCCCCGGCGCACCTCCAGCACGCGGGCGGCAACCAGGACCCGTACCGCCTCCCGCATGATGTTGCGTCCTACCCCGAGCTCCGTGGCCAGCTGCTGCTCGGGTGGGAGCCGGGTGCCGGGCGGCAGCTCGCCGGACTGGATCAGCTCACGCAGGCGCGTCATCGCCTTCTCGGTCAGCGACATGTCGGGACCCCTCGGTCGGGTTCCGCTCGCCCAGCGGACAGCGGGTGGTGGCGGGGGCAAACCTAGCAGGGTGATCCCATGTCTGGGAACCGATGGGACGTCGCCACGCGTCACGGGTATCGGGCAGAGCCGGTGGAATTACCCATAGATCCCCATGTTTCGGTCGGCGTATAGACGCGGCCCATGGGACGGGCTTATAAAGACATCCCACGGCATGCGTGTTACCGGCGGATCACGAGACCGCCGCCGGCAGGCTCAGCGAATGGACGGGGTGGGGTGCGGTGACCGAGGTGATCAGCGCGATCGAGGCGGTCGACGTCCGGTTTCCCACCTCCCAGGAGCTGGACGGGTCCGACGCGATGAACCCGGAGCCGGACTACTCGGCGACGTACGTGACCCTCCGCACCAGCGCCGGCGCACAGGGGTTCGCGCTGGCCTTCACGGTCGGGCGGGGCAACGACGTCCAGCAGGCCGCCGTCCAGGCGCTGGCGCCGCTGGTGGTCGGACTGCCGGTCGACGATGTCCTCGGCGACCTGCGGGGCTTCTCGGCCAGGATGACCGGGGACAGCCAGATGCGCTGGCTCGGCCCGCACAAGGGTGTCATCCACATGGCCGCCGGGGCGATTGTGAACGCGGCCTGGGATCTGTACGCGCGCCGGGAGGGCAAACCGCTGTGGCGGTTGCTGGCCGAGATGCCGCCGGCGCAGTTGGTGAGCATGATCGACTTCAGGTACCTGCGCGACGCGCTCACCCCGGACGAGGCGCTGGACATCCTGCATCGTGCCCAGCCCGGTCGAGCCGAGCGGCAGCAGCAGTTGATCGCCGAGGGCTATCCGGCCTACACCACCACCCCGGGCTGGCTCGGCTACACCGACGAGAAGCTGGTGCGGCTGGCCAAGGAAGCGGTGGCCGACGGGTTCCAGCTGATCAAGCTGAAGGTCGGAGCGGACAACGCCGCCGACGTCCGGCGGATGGGACTGGCCCGTGACGCCGTGGGCGCGGGGGTGCGGATCGCCGTGGACGCCAATCAGGCGTGGGGGGTCGAGCAGGCGATCGACTGGCTGAGATCCCTCGCGCCGTACGAGCCGTACTGGATCGAGGAACCGACCTCACCCGACGACATCCTGGGCCACGCCACCATCCGGCGGGCGGTGGCGCCGATCAAGGTGGCCACCGGCGAGCACTGCCACAACCAGGTCATGTTCAAGCAGTTGCTGCAGGCGCAGGCGATCGATGTGCTGCAACTGGACGCGACGCGAGTGGCCGGCGTCAACGAGAACATCGCGATCCTGCTGCTGGCGGCCAAGTACGGCGTGCCCGTCTGCCCGCACGCCGGTGGGGTGGGCCTGTGCGAGATGGTTCAGCATCTGGCGATGTTCGACTATGTCGCCGTCAGTGGCAGCACCGACGACCGGTTCATCGAGTATGTCGACCACCTGCACCAGCACTTCGTCAACCCGGTGACCGTTCGAAAGGGCCGTTACCTCGCGCCGCAGGCGCCGGGCATGAGCGCCCAGATGCATTCCCAGTCGGTCACCGCGTACCACTACCCGAACGGCCCGCGCTGGAACCTCGCGGGAACACCGACCGAGCACCTCTGAATCCCTCTTTTGAGCGCCGTCCGAACAGGAGCCGCGATGAAACCGAGAAGGACCGCCGCAGCCGCCGCCCTCGTCATGTCCGCGGCGCTGCTGCTGACCGCGTGCGGCGGCGACAACTCATCCACCGGGGGCGGCGGTGGCGCCGCAATCGTCGGCGTCGACTACCCGCGTTCGGACACCGACTTCTGGAACTCCTACATCAAGTACGTACCGCAGTCCGGTCAGGAACTGGGCCTGGAGCTGAAGACGACCAACTCCCAGAACGACGTGGCGAAGCTGGCCTCCAATGTCCAGACGTTGATCAGCCAGGGGGTCAAGGGCATCGCCATGGCACCCCAGGACACGGCCGCGATCGCGCCCACCCTGCAGAGCCTCGCCAGTAAGAAGATCCCGGTCGTCACCGTCGACACCCGCCCTGACCAGGGAGACGTGTTCATGGTCGTGCGGGCGGACAACCGAGCCTACGGTGAGAAGGCGTGCCACTTCCTCGGTACCAAGCTCAAGGGCACCGGCATGGTGGTCATGTTGCAGGGTGACCTGGCCTCCATCAACGGCCGGGACCGCACCGAGGCGTTCAACGAGTGCATGAAGCAGAACTACCCCGGCATCACCGTCTTCGGCGAGGCCACCAACTGGGACGGGGCGCTCGCCTCCCAGAAGCTGCAGATCCGGCTGACCGAGCACCCTGACATCAAGGGCGTCTACATGCAGTCCAGCTTCGCCCTGGCCGGGACACTGCAACTGCTCAAGCAGCGCAACCGGCTCACCCCGCCGGATGACCCCAAGCACATCTTCGTGGTCTCCAATGACGGCATTCCCAAGGAGTTGCAGGACATCACCGCCGGGAACATCGACGCCACCGTCTCCCAGCCCGCGGACCTGTACGCCAAGTACGCCCTGTACTACCTCAAGGCGGCCATCGACGGCAAAACCTTCCAGGCCGGCCCCACCGACCACGACAGCAAGATCGTCCAAGTCCGCCCGGGCCTGCTGGAGGACCAGCTCTCGGCGCCGCTGGTCACGCTCGACGGCGGCACGTACGGCGGCGTGGCCAGCCTCAAGCCCGACGACAAATCCCTCTGGGGCAACAACATCGGCTGACTTCGGCTCCGAAGGAGATATCCGCACATGAACGGTAACGGGCAGCCTTCCCAACGCTCGTCACCGGCCCGGGATGGCGACGGGCGGGCCCGGTCGGGCCCGCCCGTGGCGGAGGCGATCGACATCAGCAAGCGGTACGGCTCGACGGTGGCGCTCGACCAGGCGCGGATCAGCGTGCTCAGCGGCGAGACCCACGCGCTGGTGGGCCGAAACGGGGCTGGAAAGTCGACCCTTGTGTCGATCCTGACCGGTCTGCAGGCAGCGGACACGGGTCAGATCCGGTTCGCCGGGGCGGACGCACCGCGGCTGTCTGACCGCGACGCGTGGCGGCAGCGGGTCGCCTGCGTCTACCAGAAGTCCACCATCATTCCCGAGCTGACCGTGGCGGAGAACCTCCTGCTGAACCGGTACGACCGCGGCCGCACTGGGTTGATCAACTGGCGTGCCCTGCGGCAGCGCGCCCGGGACCTGCTGGCCCTGTGGTCCGTTGACGTCGATGTCGACAGCAGAGCCGGTGACCTCAGCGTCGAGCAGCGACAGTTCGTGGAGATCGCCCGGGCGTTGTCGTTCGGCGCCCGGTTCATCGTTCTGGACGAGCCCACCGCCCAACTCGACGCGGCCGCTATCGCCCGCCTGTTCGACCACATCCGGGACCTGCAGCAGCAGGGCGTCACGTTCCTGTTCATCAGCCATCACCTGCAGGAGATCTACGAGATCTGCGACATGGTGACGGTCTTCCGCGACGCGCGGCACATCATCACCGCTCCGGTCGCCGGCCTGCCCCGCAACGACCTGGTTGCCGCGATGACCGGCGAAGCCGCGGCGCTGCGGGCGGCACCCACCCGGACCGCGCCGGCCGGACCTGTCGAGGTGGTCCTCGAGGTTTCCGACCTGCGGATAACCGGCCGCTACGAGGACGTGTCGTTCCGGGTCCGGTCGGGCGAGATCGTCGGCCTGGCCGGCGCCGGTGGCAGTGGCAGGACAGCGGTCGCCGAATCCATCGTCGGACTTCGCACCCCCGACACGGGCACGGTCACCGTCGGCGGTCACCGACCCCGCCCCGGTGACGTCAACGCCGCCCTGGCAGCGGGCGTCGGATTTGTGCCGCAGGACCGGCACCATCAGGGCCTGGTGCCCGGCATGTCGATCGCAGACAACGCCACCATGACCATCCCGGAAAGGCTCGGCAGGGCCGGCTTCCTGAGTGCCCACCGCCGGGACGCGATCGCCAGCCGCCTGGTCGACGATCTGGCCATCAAAACCCCTGGCCCGGACCTGCAGGTGTCCGGGCTCTCCGGCGGCAACCAGCAGAAGGTCGTGATGGCTCGTGCCCTGGCCAACGACCCTCGCGTACTGGTGCTCGTCACGCCGACGGCGGGTGTCGACGTGCGCTCCAAGGAGTTCCTCCTCAACAAGGTCGACGAGGTGGCTGATGCCGGCACCGGTGTCCTGGTCGCCTCCGACGAACTCGACGACCTACGGATCTGCGACCGCGTCCTGGTGATGTTCCAGGGTCGCATCGTCGCGGAGATGCCCACGGGCTGGCGTGACCACGACCTCGTAGCCGCCATGGAAGGACTGACCGTCGATGCCTGAAACCATGACGAGCGCGAATGCGGCCGCTGCCGGCGGGGCCGTCGCGGCCGGGCCACCACCCGGTCGACGGGTCGGCAAGCTCGCCATAGCGCGGCTGCGAGACCTCGCCCTGGTCCCCGCGATCGTGCTCATCGCGATCGTCGGCCAGATCATCAACTCGGTCTTCCTGCAACCGGACAACCTCATCAACATCGCGCAGACCATGTCGGAGATCGCGCTGCTGGTGCTGGCTCAGACGATCGTGCTGGTGGCCGGCAAGATGGACCTGTCGCTGGAGTCGACATTCGGCCTGGCTCCAGGCGTCGCAGCATGGATGACCGTCGCGGTCGGAGCCGGCCATGGGACCGGGCTGTTGTCCGGCGCCTGGTCGATCCCGATCACCCTGCTGGTGGGCGCGCTCATCGGGATCGCCAACGCCGCGCTGATCGTCCGGTTCGGACTGCACGGGTTCATCGTCACCCTGGGCATGCTCATCGTCCTACGCGGCCTGCTCACCGGGATCTCCGGCGGCCAGACCTTCTTCAACCTGCCCGAGTCGATGATGTATCTCGGTACTGCCGTCTGGCTCGGCGTTCCCGCGTCCATCTGGATCTGCCTCGCCCTCTTCGCCGCCGGGATCGTTCTGCTCGGCTACACCAGCTTCGGTCGGTCGCTGTACGCGATCGGCGGCAACGTCGACGCCGCGAAGGCCGCCGGTATCCGCACCGACCGCGTGCTGTGGGCCGCGCTGGTCATCGCCAGCGTCCTGGCCGCGCTGGGCGGTCTCCTGCTCTCCGGCCGCCTCGCCTCCGTCGCGGCATCCCAAGGTAACGGCGCCATCTTCACCGTCTTCGCCGCGGCGGTCATCGGCGGCGTCAGCCTCAACGGTGGCAAAGGCACCATGTTCGGCGCCTTCACCGGCATCCTGCTGCTGTTCATGATCCAAAACGTGCTGACCCTCGCCGGCGTGCCCGCGCAGTGGATCGGCGCCCTCAACGGCGCCATCATCCTGGTCGCGCTGGTCGTTTCCCGCATAACCGGTGGCAAGGCCCATGAGTAGCCGGCCCGGTGCGCGCACCAAGCCAGAATCCCGATGACGAGGGAGGCGACGTGGAAACCGACATCGTCGATGCCCACCACCACCTGTGGGACCGGAGCCGCCACCCGCAGCCCTGGATAGACCCGCATGCGATGAGCGCCATCGACGCCGATTTCGGCCCGGCCGACCTCGCCGCGGCTACCCGCGCAACCGGCGTCACCCAGATGGTGGTGGTACAGGCGGTCCACTCCGTGGCCGAGACGGCCGACCTGCTGGACACGGCCGCCGCCAGTGACCTCATCGTCGGTGTCGTCGGCTGGCTCGACATCACCGCGGACGACGCTCCCCAGGCCATCCAGAAGATGACAACCGGCAAACTCGTCGGCGTCCGACACCTGGTCCAGGGCGAAACCGACCCAGCCTTCCTCGACAGAGCCGCCGTCCGGCGAGCCATCGCCGCGACCGCCGACGCGGGAATCGTGTTCGACCTGGTGATCCGCCATCACCAGCTTGCGGCAGCGACCCGCCTCGCCGCCGACCTGCCACAGGTGTCCTTCGTGCTGGACCATCTCGGCAAACCACCACTGGCCGACGGGGACCTGCACGACTGGGCCCGCGACCTGCGGGCCATGGCCCGGCTGCCGAATGTGACGGCCAAGCTTTCCGGCCTGGTCACCGAGGCGGACTGGCGCACCTGGACCCGCCGAGACGTCGAGCCCGCCGTCGCGCACGCCCTGGAGGTCTTCGGTCCCGAGCGGATGATGTTCGGCTCCGACTGGCCGGTCTGTCTCCTCGCCACCACCTACCAGCGCTGGATCGACCTGGTCGCCGAGCTGCTCACCGGTTGTAGCGAGATCGAGCGACGTGCGATCTGGCACCAGACCGCGCGCCGCACCTATCGGCTGCCACCCCCACCGCCGCAATCGTGACCCAACCACTTCCCGCCGCCGCCCGGTGAGCCGCGGAGTGCGCCCTTGAGCACGTGTCGACAGACCAACCCGGAAGGCCATGGTATGCAGCGCTACGGCTCCGTCATCCGGCTGCGCCCCGAACATCGGGACACCTACCTGCGGCTGCACGCCGCGGTATGGCCAGAGGTCGAACAGGTGCTGCTGGCCGCCAACATCCGCAACTACACGATCTTCCTGCACGGCGATCTGCTGTTCGGATACTACGAGTACGTCGGTCACGACCATGACGCCGATCAGGCCCGCATCGCGGCCGACCCGCACACCCAGCAATGGTGGAAACTGACCGATCCCTGCCAGCAGTCACTGGCCGAACCTCACTCCGGACAGTGGTGGGCTCCGATGCAGCAGGTGTGGCACCTCACCGAGCCCACACCGCCCACCGGGCCGAACGTGACACCTGGCACCGGACCGAGCCAACCGTCGACCGTCGGCGCCCCTCCGGCCCACCCCTGACGCCCCCTGAAGGAGATGCCATGCGGCTCGCACGCCTCGGACCGGCGAGCAGAGAAGTCCCGACCATCGTCCTCGACGGCACTCCCTTGGACCTGCGGCCGATCACCGACGACATCGGCCCGGCCTTCCTCGCCTCAGGTGGCCTCGAGCGGACCGCCGACGCCGTGGCCGCCGGCTCGCTCCAACCCCTCCACGGCGCGGCGGACCTCCGTGTCGGCGCGCCGATCTCCCGGCCTGGCAAGATCGTCTGTATCGGGCTCAACTACCGCGACCACGCCGCCGAGACCGGCGCCGCGATCCCGACCGAACCAGTCGTCTTCCTGAAGGACCCCGCCACGGTCGTCGGCCCGTTCGACACCGTGCTGATTCCACGCGGGTCGACCAAGACCGACTGGGAGGTGGAACTCGGCGTCCTCATCGGCCGCACGGCACGCTACCTCGACACACCCGACGACGCCCTCGCGTACGTCGCGGGTTATCTGATCTCGCACGACGTGTCGGAGCGCGAGTTTCAGCTCGAACGCGGCGGCCAATGGGACAAGGGCAAGAGCTGCGAGACCTTCAACCCGGTGGGCCCCGAGTTCGTCACCGCCGACGAGGTGGGCGATCCGCAGGATCTGCGGCTGAGCCTGTCGGTGAACGGCGTGAAGCGCCAGGACGGCACAACTGCCGACATGGTCTTTCCCGTCGACCATCTGGTCTGGTACCTCAGCCAGTACATGGTCCTCGAACCCGGCGACCTGATCAACACCGGCACGCCCGCAGGCGTCGCGATGGGTCTGCCCGACCAGCCCTACCTGCGTGCAGGCGATGTGGTCGAACTCGGGATCACCGGCCTGGGCACGGCTCGGCAGCCGTTCAGGCAGGCGTGATGGGTGAGTTCAGCGGCCTGGTCGCCGCCGTTACCGGGGGAGCGGCTGGCATCGGCCGCGCGACGGCCGAGCTGCTCGCCACGCGGGGTGCCCGGGTGGTGGCACTGGACCGCACACCTGGCGAACCGCCGGCCGGAGTGATGGGCATCGGCTGTGATGTCACCGACCGCGCGTCCGTACGCGCGGCGATGGCGAGGATTCAGGAGACCCATGGGGGCCTCGATGTCCTCGTCAACAATGCGGGCGTCAGCGCGGTGGGCACCGTGGAGGACAACGGTGACGAAGAGTGGCACCGGGTACTCGACGTGAATGTCGTGGGAATGGCGCGAGCGACCGCCGAGGCACTGCCGATGCTCCGCGCGTCCGCGCATGCCGCCGTCGTCAATGTCTGCTCGATCGCCGCGCTCAACGGTCTGCCCCAGCGGGCGCTCTACAGCGCCAGCAAGGGCGCGGTGCTGGCGCTGACCTTCGCCATGGCCACCGACCACGTCCGCGAGGGCATCCGGGTCAACTGCGTGTGCCCCGGCACCGTCCACACCGGCTTCGTGGACCGGATGCTTCAGAAGTTCGCTGACCCGGTGGCCGAGAAGGCGGCGCTCGACAGCCGTCAGGCGACCGGACGCATGGTCGACCCGGCGGAGGTCGCGGCTGCGATCGCCTATCTCGCCGGACCGCTGGCGGTCTCGACGACCGGCACCGCGCTCGACGTGGACGGCGGCGTCACGCACCTGCGGCTGCGCCCGGCCCCGTCGTGACCAGCCGCCTAGCGACGCAGACGAGTCGGGTCGCCCGGTCCACTGCGGCGCACCACCCATGCCTCGGTGATGTGGGTGAACATCGCCTCCGCCGCGCCGTCCGGATCGTGCGCCGCGATCCGCTCGTAGACGCGGCGGTGGCCGGCGTTGGACGCCACGCACAGGGCGCGCTCGGTGCGACCCATGTAGCGGGCGGTGTTGACCACCTGGCTCTCCAGGGCGCGTACGACGGCCCGGGCGATGCGGTTTCCCGATGCCTGCATGACGGTGTCGTGGAAGGCGCGGTCGTGCTGATGGTAGGCGACGTGGTCGTCTACCAGCTCGTCCATCTGGTCGACCAGGATGCGTAGTTGGTCGATGGCCGCATCGTCGGCGAGTCGGGCGGCGACGTTGGCCATGTCGGACTCCAACAGGCGGCGGGTCACGACCAGGTCGTCGAGGACGGCAAGGCTCTCGTCCCCGGCGATGGTGGCGCCCAGGATGAGCTCGTCGAGCATGTTCCACATCGCCGGTGGGGTGACCATGGTGCCGGCGCCCTGGCGGACCTGCACCAGCCCCTTCTCCTGGAGGATCTTCACCGCCTCGCGGACGACGGTGCGGCTGACCGAGAAGGTTTCGCAGAGCACCGGCTCAGGCGGTAGCGGCGAACCCGACGGGTGGAGGCCGCGGACGATCCGTTCCACCAGTTCCGCCGTGACCGCCGCAGCGAGGTTGGCCGGTCGCCGAGTCCAGGCCGGGGGTGGTGTCGAGACGCCCTCGTCCGACTGCGCTGATGCCGTCATATCACCCTCCGCGACCCGTGAGCGGGCACGGACCCGCCCACGTACTATATGCCGTTCCGTTGACATCATACGTCATACGAGTTATGTTCCTGCCCAATCCTCCACCACTGCCGGCCCGCCGGCCACCTCGGGAGAGTGAGCAGCAATGAAGCAGCGAGCACTGTGGTCGGCGGTCCTGGTCGTCGGGCTGGCCTTGGCCGGCTGCGGAAGCGCCTCTGACTCGGACTCCTCGTCCGGCGGATCGGACGGCAAGCTGGTCGTCTGGGACTGGAAGTCGGGCGACGCGTCCGCGGCCTCATACATCCAGAAGGCGAAGGCCGACTTCGCCAAGAAGCACCGCAACGTGACGGTCGAGTTCGTCGCGCAGCCCTTCGATCAGTACTACACCTTGCTGGGCGCCGCCATCCAGGCCGGCAAGGGACCGGACGTCATGCTCTTCAATGGCGGCGGGCAGATCCGCGACCGGGTGGACGCGCTCCTACCGCTGGACCAGTACGTCGGTGAGGACAAGCAACGCCTCGCGGGCTGGGATGCCTTCACCAAGGACGGCAAGACCTACGCCGCCCCGGTGACCCTCCAGGGCCACCCCATCTACTACAACAAGTCGCTCTACAAGAAGGCGGGGCTCGACCCGGATCGCCCCGCCACCACCTGGAGCGAGTTCATCGCCAACTGCCAGACCATCACCAAGGCGACCGGCGTCAAATGCTTCGCGGAGGGCAACAAGGAGGGCTACGGCATCCAGTTCTTCCTGTCCGGCCTCGGCTCCGGCATCCTCACCCCTCAGGAGTACGACGACTGGATCGCCGGCAAGCGCAACTGGACCTCGCCGAACGTCAAGCAGGTCTTCGCGCTCTGGAAAGAGGTCAACGACAAGGGCTTGAACAACGCCGGGCCCAACTCCACCGCGATGTTCAACGACGCGTTCGCGTTGTTCCAGTCGGGCAAGGCCTCGCATGTCATCGGACTGATGTCGGACATCGGGCACTGGAAGGACTTCGCCGAATTCCTCGACGCCGGCAACGTCGGCGTGATGAAGGCGCCGGTCGTCACGGCCGGGACCACCCCGGGCCTGGCGTACGACGGCGGCATCGGTTACGCGGTCGCGAAGTGGACCAAGGACCCGAAGGTCGCCGCCGACCTGGTGCGGTCGCTGACGTCGAGCGACGCGCTGAAGGCGTTCTACGCCGACGCGGGGGCGATCGCCTCGGACACCACGATCGACGTGTCCGGCGCGGGTCCCGCGGTCGGGACGATCGTGTCGGAGATCAAGGATGGCAAGCCGGCGCTGCACGTGGCCCTGTCGTCCAAAACCCTGGACCTGATGGGGCGGCTGTCCCAGCAGTTGCTCAGCGGCTCGGTCACGGTCGACAAGGCGGTGGACCAGCTGGCCAAGTCCGACCAGGTGGGCTGAGCTCGTGCCACCGCCTGGTTCCTCGTCGGTCCGCCCTGTCGAATCGGGGCGGACCGGCGGGACGCGGCCCGGTCAGCCGGTAGCGGTCCGGGCGACCCGCTCCCGTCGGGTCCGGGACGGCCGGCGCTCCGAACGCCTCGCCCCCTACGTCCTGGTCGCGCCCGCTGTCCTGATCATCGTGGTGCTGCGGCTGTGGCCGCTGCTGCTCGGCCTCAACTTCTCGTTCACCGGTGACGGTGACCGCAACGGCACCGCGGTCGGCCTGGACAACTACCGCGAACTGCTTGACGACCCGCTGTTTCAGACCGCCCTGCGCAACGTGGGACTGCTGGTCCTGCTGCTGCCGGTCGCGGTCGCGATCCCAGGGCTGCTGGCGACGTTCATCTACCTGCGCGTACCTGGTCACCGGGTCTTCCGCAGCGTCTACTTCTTCCCGGCGGTGCTCTCGCCGGTGATCGTCGGCGCGATCTTCAACCTGCTGCTGGCCTTCGACGGCCCGCTCAACGCCGTTCTCGGCGGCCTCGGCATCGGCCCGGTCGACTGGCTCGGCAATCCCGACGTGGCCATCTTCGCGGTCGTCGGCGTGCACGTCTGGGCGACGTTCGGGATGGCGCTGGTGGTGTTCCTGGCCGGGTTCGCGACCCTGGACTCCGCGCTGCTGGATGCTGCCCGCGTCGACGGCGCCTCCCTCCCGCAGACCATCTGGTACGTCATCATCCCCGGCCTGTCCCGCACCATCCAGTTCGTCGTCGTCACCACCATGATCGGGATGCTCACCTCCATGTTCGGCCTGCTCTACGTGATGACCAGTGGAGGCCCGGAAGGGTCGACCTACCTGCCCGAGTACTACATCTGGGTCCAGCAGGGACGGATGAACCGCCCGGCACTCGCCTCAGCCGCCTCCACGGCGCTGTTCGTGATCATGCTGGTGGTCGGCCTGCTGCAGATCAGCCTGCTGCGCCGCGCGGGAAGGGAGGACTGATGTCCCGCATCCGGCTCGGCAGGTGGCTTGTCGCGCTGCCGATGGCGGCCCTCGCCCTGGCGACGGTCTACCCGCTGCTGTTCACCACCAACGTCGCGATGAAGACCCGCCGCGAGTACATCCTGGATCGGTTCTCCCCGACGCGCACGCTGCACTGGGACAACCTCACCGCCGCCTGGAACACCGCCGGCATGGCCCGATACCTTCTCAACTCGGTCATCGTGGTGACCTTCGCCGTGGCGCTGCTGCTGCTCATCGGGTCAATGGCCGGCTTCGCACTGAGCCAGCTGCGGTTCCGGGGCTCATCGGCGCTGTTCCTGGTCTGCCTCGCGGCGCTGTTCATCCCGTTCCAGGTGATCATGGTGCCGCTCGCCAGGATCATGGCCGACGGCCGTCTGATCGACACCTACCCGGGCCTGATCCTCGCCTACGTCGCGCAGTTCCTGCCCTTCACCGTCTTCCTGATGACCAGCTACTACCGCGCCGTGCCGGCCGAGATCATGGACGCGGCGCGGATCGACGGGAACAGCCTGTACGGCGTGTACCGGCGGATCATGCTGCCGATGGGCGCTCCGGCGCTGCTGTCGGTCGGCATCCTCAACGCGCTGTTCTGCTGGAACGACGTGCTCATCTCCCTGCTCCTGATGCCGTCCGCCGACCATCGCACCCTCATGGTGGGCGTCACGTCGCTGCGCGGCCAGTACTCCGACAACATTCCCACCTTCGCCGCCGGCGTGCTGATCGCCGCGGTACCTGTGCTGGTGACCTACCTGTTCCTGCAACGCCAGATTGCCGACGGGATAACCGCCGGTGCGACGAAGGGCTGACATGCGCATCACCGGATACCGGACCCTCACGACGGTTCAGCGATGGGGCCGTGCTGTCGGCGACGCCAACGGTGTCTACCCCGACGGCATCTCGCCGGTTCCTGTCATCCTCGTCGACACCGACGAAGGGATCACCGGCGTCGGCCTGGGGCCGCATCTGGAGGCCGAGGCCATCTTCGCCGCGATCGACGGCGAGGATCCGCGATCAGTCACCGCCCTCTACGACCGCATGCTGCGACAGACCTTCAAAGCCGGCCACGCCGGCGCGGTGTTCGGCACCATCGGAGCGTTCGACACCGCGCTGTGGGACATCAAGGCGCAGGCCGCCGGCGAGCCCCTGTGGCGGCTGCTCGGCGGCCGTGACCGCCGGGTCCCCGCCTACGCCTCCGGCCTGGACATCGGCCTCACCGACGGTGAGCTCGTCGCCACCTACGAGAGCTACGCCGAACGAGGGCTGCGGGCGGCGAAGCTCAAGGGCGGCCTGGACATCGAGCGGGACCGGCACCGGCTGACGCTCGTGCGCGAGGTGTTGACCGAGGCGGCGCGGGGGATGCGGCCGGGCCTGATGCTGGACGCGAACGAGTGCTGGAACCGCAAGCAGGCGGTCCGCCATGTCGGTGAGCTCGAACGCACCCTGGACCTGACCTGGATCGAGGAACCCGTCCGGCGCTGGGACGCCGAAGGCCTCGCCGCCGTCAGCCGTGGTGTCCGCGCGGCGGTCGCCACCGGCGAGAACCTGACCGGGCTCGAGCAGTTCCGTCCGCTCATCGCCGCCGGAGGCGTGGACATCGTCCAGACGGCCGCCGTGTGGGGAGTCAGCCATTTCCTGCGGGTGGCGGCGCTGGCCCACGCCTACGACCTGCCGGTCAGCCCGATCGGCAACACCCCTGTCGCACTCCTGCACGCCGCGACCTCGGTGCCCAACCACATGGCCAGCGAATTGCAGGACCTCCAACCGCCGGTCGGCATCGCGGTGGACCTGCACGTGGAGGACGGCGCCTTCGTCCTGGGCGACGCGCCCGGTCTGGGTATCCGGGTCGACGAAGGTGCCGTCGCCTCGGCGTACCAGGCAAACGGGCCGGCGCCCGGCGGCCCGCACGTACGGCCGGAGCAGGCCGGCCGGCGATTGCTCTCGGTTACCGGGGGCGGCCCTGCGGTACGCCAGCCTCAGCCGCACTCCGTGGACGTCGGCGCGGCCCCGGCGAACACCGAGCTGCCGCAGACCACCCGAAACTGACCTGCCCACCACCCCCCAAGGATCGCTGTCGCAGTCGTCGCGGCACCGACCGCGATCGACGTAGTCGGTATGTCCCTGCGCGCTCTACCGGTTACCGCGCCGACCCCGCCCCCGCAACATGGCCGACCCTGCTCGGGCGGAACATCATCGCTGACCGCGCCGGGACCGGTTCGCGGCTCGGTCGTCGTCGCTCACGCACGACCAGGGGCTGCATCAGGCGACGAAGGGGGACACGACCACCGGCACCACCGGGGACCTCGGCGGCCAGGAGCGCCGGCAGTACGCAGCAGGCGGCGCAGCCGGTCAGCGATGGTCGGCACGGTCGTTTCCTTCGGCGAGTTCCGCGAACGGCAGGGGGCAGCAGGCGGTGCCGGCGCAGGCGACCAGGTCGTCGCAGCCGGCCCTGATGGCGGCCCGCAGGGTGTCGCGGATGACGGCCAGGTCGGCCAACTTCTGTTCGACCTCAGCGAGCTTGTCTCTGGCCCGGGCTGGCAGGCCTGTGTCCGGTCGCCGGTCGTGCCGGTGTCGGCTGGCGTCGAGCAGGTCGGCGACCTCGTTGAGGGTGAAGCCGAGCCGTTGCGCGGCCTTGATCACCCGCAGCAGGGTGACCGTCTCCGCCGGGTAGAGCCGGTGCCCGCCCGGCGACCGCTGCGGGGCGGCGAGCAGGCCGCGGCGCTCGTAGTAGCGCAGGGTCTGCGGATTGACCCCCGCCGCGTCGGCCAGTTCGCCGCTGCGCAGGCCGGATCCGGTCATCTGTCGCACCGTCCGGAGGCCGCTCGGGCGGCGAGGGCGTCGAGCACATCGACGTGTCCGGCCGGTACGCGAACGTCCAACGCCAGCGAGCCGGGGCCCGACCGGGACAGGTGGAAGGCGAAGAACGAGCAGCAGGACGATTCCCGCGCGGTCAGATCCCGCGCCGTCTCCTCCACCTGCGCCGCGCCGTCGAGCCGCAACCGTAGATGTTGCGCGGACACCCGGTCGGCACCTCGCACAGCCTCGGCGAAGAACTGATCAAACTCGGCGACACGCAGTGGCCGTTCGGCCGTCGGCAGCGTGCAGGAATCCGGCACCCAGGCATCATCGGTGGTGATGTGGTTGTCACTCATGCCTCGACGGTAAGCCTGTACCCAGGTACAAAATGCAAGCCCGATGCTGCTCGCGACGGACTCGCTGTACCCGCCGTAGCTGGCGTCGGCGTTACAGAGCTGCCGCGGCCGGCACCGTGAACATCGTCGAGCAGCGCGCACTCGTGGCAGCCGGAGGCCCCTTGTGAGCAGGGGTCAAGCGCTGTTCCCGCTGGCACCGGCCGGTGAAGACGCCGAGTTCCGGTCAGCATCTGGTTGGCTCGGACAGGGGTTCACCAGCCGAGGAGGAACAGCAGGCCGGCGACGACCAGGCCGGCCTCGACGAGTCCGACGAAGAGGCGGTCGCTGATCCGGTTGACGGTTCGCTTGCCGGCCCACGCTCCGGCGAGGGTGGCGGGGGTGAGCGCTGCGCCGAGGAGCACAACGTTGGGGTTGAGGAGGGAGCCGGCTCCGTAGGCGACGAGTTTGGTGAGGTGCATGGTCATGGCGCAGGCTGCTTCGGTGCCGATGTAGGCGTTGCGGACCAGGCCGTAGGCGAGGAAGAACGGCGCGGTGAGCGGGCCGACGGAGCCGAGGAGGGCGGAGCCCAGGCCGGAGGCGGCTCCGACGCCGACGAACGCGCGGGGTGAAGGTGTGCGTGGGTGAGGGTTGAGCCGCCGCCAGGCGACCACAACGAGGAGGAACACGCCCAGGAGGCGCTTGAGCGGAGCCAGCGGTGCGGCGGCGAGCAGCAGGCCGCCGGCGAGCGCCGACGGGACCGCGCCGAGAGCGAAGCGCCCGATGATCGGCCATCGGAGGTCGTGCCGATTCAGCCAGACGCGGCTGCCGTTGCTGGACAGTTGGGTGAGAGTGAGCACGGGTACGGCCGCGCGGAGGCCGAACAACGCGGTGAACACGGGTAGAAGCAGCACCCCGCCTCCGAAGCCCGCCACGGCGGACAGCCACGCCAGGCAGAACGCGGCCGCTGATGCCACGCCGAGGGTTGGTGCCAGGTCGGAAGTCATGCCGTTTTCCCTCAGACTCGTTCGGCATCCGGCATTCGGTCGTGTCACTGCCAGATCGCTTCGGCGAGTATGACGCCGAGGAAGGCCGCGCCGGCTCCGGCGGCGGTGCTGGCGGCGACATTGGCCAAGAAGCCGACGACGTTGACGGCGAAGGTTCCCCACGAAAACACCGGGTCGTGGCGTGCCCGCACGGCTCGCCCGACCAGGCAGGCGGGCCCTGGCGGCGGGCTATTACCTGCGCCGCGCCGGCCTGGACCACGTCATCCTCGATGCCCAGCCGCGGCCGGGTGGCGCGTGGCGGCACGGCTGGGACTCGTTGCGGTTGTTCTCGCCGGCGGAGTACAGCCCGCTGCCGGGGTGGGGGATGCCGCGGCAGGAGGGCGAGGACTTCCCGACCGCCGGGCACGTCGTGGACTATCTACGGGCCTACGAGCAGCGGTACGACCTGCGGGTGCGCCGGCCGGTCCGGGTACGCGAGGTGCGGCCGGCCGGGGAGCGCCTGGCGGTGGAGACCGATGCCGGGAGCTGGTCGGCCCGGTACGTCATCTCCGCCACCGGGACGTGGGAGTGCCCGTACGTGCCCGACGTCCCGGGCCGCGGGGAGTTCGCCGGTCGGCAGCTGCACACGGTGGACTACACCTCTCCGGAGGAGTTCCGGGGGCAGCGGGTCGTGGTCGTCGGGGGAGGTAACTCGGCGGCGCAGATCCTGGCCGAGGTGTCCCGGGTCGCCGCGGCCACCTGGGTCACCCTGCGTCCGGCGCGGTTCATGCCGGACGACGTCGACGGTCGGGTGCTGTTCGGTGTGGCCACCCGCAAGGCCGCCGGTGGTGCCGGTGGCGGTGTCAGCGACCTTGGGGACATCGTGATGGTGCCCAGCGTCCGCGACGCGCGGGATCGTGGGGTCCTGCGGCCCCGTCCGATGTTCGTGCGGCTCACCGAGCGCGGCGTGCGGTGGGCGGACGGCGCCGAGCAGCCCTGCCACGTCGTCATCTGGTGTACGGGTTTCCGGCCCAACCTCACTCACCTCGCGGCACTGCTGCCCGGATGGCGGCATGGGGAGGTGGCCGCCGAGGGCACCCGGTCGGTGGACGAGGCGCGCCTCTACCTGCTCGGCTACGGCGATTGGACGGGGCCGGCGTCAGCCACGCTGGTGGGTGCTGGCCGTACCGCGAAAGCGACGGTCGCCGACATCGTCTCCCGCCTGCGCGGACAGCCGTAGGCCGGGGGTCCGGCCGGCCCGGCCGGACCTCCGGATGAAAGGGCTCCTGCTCAGCGATGAGCCGCCCGCCGGGTGGGTGGCCCGGCGGGCGGCAACGAGGGCGGTGTCAGGCGGTCGGGCGTAGCTCGGCGAGCAGCTTTTCCACCCGGGCGCGGATCTCGTCGCGGATCGGGCGGACGGCGTCGACGCCCTTGCCGGCGGGGTCTTCGAGCTGCCAGTCCTCGTAGCGCTTGCCGGGGAAGGCGGGGCAGGCGTCGCCGCAGCCCATGGTGACAATGACGTCGGAGGACTCCGCCGTCTCGTACTCCAGGAGCTTCGGGGTCTGGTCGGTGATGTCGATGCCCACCTCGCGCATGGCCTCGACGGCGGCGGGGTTGATCTGGTCGGCGGGTGCGCTGCCGGCGGAGCGGACCTCGACGGTGTCGCCGGCGAGGTGGCGCAGCCAGCCGGCGGCCATCTGGGAACGGCCGGCGTTGTGGACGCAGACGAACAGGACGCTGGGCTTGTCGCTCATGAGGTGCCTTCCATGCGGTACGAGTTGCGGGGCGGGTTGACCGGCACGTCGTTGAGGTCCTCGTCGGTGGGGACGACGACCTGGTCGGCGGCGGCGCCCGCGTCGGGATAGAGGGCGGCGAGCAGGCCGACACCGACGGCGAGGCCGACGATCTGGGCCAGGACGAACCCGGGCACGGATGCGGGCGCGATGCCGGCGAAGGTGTCGGTGAACGCGCGGCCGATGGTGACCGCCGGGTTGGCGAACGAGGTCGACGAGGTGAACCAGTACGCCGCGCCGATGTACGCGCCGACCGCGGCTGGTGCGACGGGGGCCCGGCCGGAGCGGGCGAGAGCGAAGATCAGCAGGATCAGCCCGGCCGTGGCCACAACTTCACCCAGCCACAGGTGGCCCGCGGCGCGGTCCTTGCCGGAGAAGTCGACGGCGGCCAGGTCGAACATCAGGTTCGCCAGCACCGACCCGGCGATCCCGCCCAACACCTGTGCCACGAGGTAGCCGCCCAGGTCGCGGCCGGTGAGGCCGGTGCCGGCACGTCGGCCGAGGAACCAGTCAGCAACCGACACGACAGGGTTGAAGTGGGCGCCAGAGACCGATCCGAAGATCAGGATCAGCGCGCCGAGGGCGAAGGCGGTGGCGGTGGAGTTCTCCAGCAGTTGGAGTCCGACATCGCCGGGGGAGAGGGTGGTGGCCATGATGCCGGAGCCGACCACGGCGGTGACCAGCAGGGCGGTGCCGAGGAACTCGGCCAGCAGGCGCCGCCGAAGTGCGATGGTCATCAGTTCGTTCTCTCCCATGATCTGAGGCGGGTCGCGGCGGTGTGCGGGTTGAGCTGCTGGTCGAGGGTGGTCTCCTGGTGGGGGTGGGCGTTGGTGTCGGTCATCGGGGACCTCCGGGCAGGACGGCGGGGGCGAGCCGGTCGACCCGGTCGGCGAGGTCGGCGTAGGCGGCTTCGAACGCCTCGTCGGTGTCCACGCGGACCGGGTCGGGCACCGACCAGTGCAGGCGGGGCCGGGCCGCGCCGGTCAGTTCCTCGTGGGCGTTGTCGCACACGGCGACGACCAGGTCATCGGCGCGGACGACGTCGGTGACGTGGGCGGTGCCGGTCGGGTCGAGGTCGAGGTGGTGGCGGTGAGCCACGGCCACCGCGCGGGGATGCACCCGTGGCGCCGGCTTGGTGCCGGCGGAGGCGACAGCGCTGTTGGTGCGCCGCTTCCACAGCGCGGCGGCCAGCTGGGAGCGGGCCGAGTTGTGGGTGCACACGAACACCACCCGCCCGACGCCGGTCAGGCGGGGGGTGGCGAGGGCGGCAAGCGCCTCCGGGAGCAGCCGCAGGTAGGTGCGGCGCCGATCTCCCTCAGAGCGGCCCTTGGTGACCAGGCCGGCGTCGGTGAGGACCTTGACGTGGTGGGCGACCAGGTTGGTCGGCAGGTCGAGGGTGTGGGCGATCTCCCCGGGGGAGGCGTCGCCCACGGTGAGCGCGTCCACGATCGCCAGGCGCGCCGGATCGCCGAGCGCGGCGTGGATCCGCGCCCGCTCAACCAGGGAAGTAAGCTCAGCGTCCATTGACTCAACTGTTGCTGAGTAATGCTCGATCGTCAAGCCGATGCTGCCGGTGGCCGCGTCGGCGCGGCGATTCCCGGCAGCTGCACCTCCACCTCGCCGTGCTCCCGCGCCCGCGGGCTCGCGCGAAGTGCTGCCACCGTTGCGAGTTGGTCAGCAGCAGGTCGCCAGGTAGGACTGCAGGTCGGCCAGGGCGGCGAGGGCGCCGTCGCGGTCGGCCCGGTAGAACACCGTCTTGCCGTCCCGGCGCGAGGTGACCACGCCGCCGCGTCGCAGCAGGGTCAACTGCTGCGACGCCGTGGCCTGGCTGACGCCGACCCGCTCGGCCACCTCACCCACGGACATCTCGGCGCCGCGGGCGAACAGCATCATGATCCGCTGCCGGGTGGGACTGCCGAGGGCCTTGAGGAACTCCTGCGTCTGCGGCGCGAGGCCCGGGACGGCGCTCTGTGGCCCGGTCGGCTGGTCGGCGGCGGTCTGGCTCATGGTCACACCTTTCCTCGCCGTAGTCATATTGTCATTCAACAAAACGACGATATAATCGTGGCGTGACTGAAGCTGATCCCCTGATCATCATTGGCGGCGGGCAGTCCGGCCTCGCCGCTGCCCGCGCCGCCCGGGACGCCGGTCTGCGACCCGTCGTTCTGCACGCCGGCGCCGAACCGGTCGGTTCGTGGCCTGACTACTACGACAGCCTCACGCTCTTCTCGCCCGCCCGCTACAGCGCCCTGCCCGGCGTGCCCTTCGACGGCGACCCGGACCGCTACCCCCACCGCGACGAGGTGGTCGCCTACCTCCGCCGCTACGCCGCCGCCCTCGACGTCGAGGTTCGCACCCGCAGCCGGGCCGTCGCCGTGCACCCCCGCCCCGGCGGCGGATATCTCGTCCGTACTGACAGCGGCGACGAGTTGGCCGGGATCGGGGTCGTCGCCGCCACCGGATCCTTCGGCAACCCGTACCGGCCGACCCTGCCCGGGCAGGGCGAGTACGGCGGGGACCTGCGGCACGTCGCCGACTACCGCCGCGCCGACGCGTATGCCGGCAAGCGGGTCGTGATCGTGGGAGCCGGCAACTCCGCTGTTCAGGTCGCCTACGAACTCGCCGCGCATGCCCGGGTGACCCTGGCGACCCGGGAACCGGTCCGGTTCCTGCCGCAGCGCATCCGGGGCCGGGACCTGCATCACTGGCTGAGTGTCACCGGCGTCGACCGCCTGCCGCGCGCGGTGATCACCCGGCTCGTCCGGCATGCCACCGTGCTCGATGCCGGCCGCTATCGCGACGCCATCACCTCAGGCGAACTTGCCCGGCGAGACATGTTCATCCGCTTCAGGCCCGACGGCGTCGTCTGGAGCGACGGTACGCACGAAGCCGTCGACGCGGTCATCTTCGCCACCGGCTACCGGCCGGACCTCGACTACCTCGCACCCCTGACCACCCTCGACCGCGGCCTGCCGCAGCAGGTCGGCGGGATCTCCGCCACCCATCCCGGCCTGGTCTACCTGGGGCTGGAGTTCCAGCGATCCTTCGCCTCGAACACCCTGCGCGGCGTGGGACGCGACGCCGGGCACGTCGTGGCCGCGCTCGCCGCACGCCGTACCCGCGTTCTCCACGAGAAGCGTCACGCGTACCCCGGTCACCCGCGGTCGGCCTCGCTGCTGCGGAGGGGTCGAGCCGCAGGCGGCGGGCGGCGGTGATGGGGGAGCGGGGTCAGGCTCGGTGCGCGGGTGCCGCCTCGATCGACAGCAGGGCGGCGAGCTGGCGCAGGATCTGCGGCCGGGCCCGGTAGTAGACCCAGGTGCCCCGCCGGTCGGCGTCCACCAGGCCCGCTTCGCGCAGGGTCCTGAGGTGGTGCGAGATCGTTGGCCCGGTCAGGTCGAACGCGGGGGTCAGGTCGCACACGCAGGCTTCCCCGCCCTCGGCGGAGGCGATCATGGACATCAGCTGCAGCCGTACCGGGTCGCCGAGGGCCTTGAACGCGGGCGCGAGCACCGCGGCCGTCTCGGCCGGGACTCGGCGCTGCGCCAGCGGTGGGCAGCACGGCGCGTCGGCGTTGAGATCGACGACGGGAAGCGACGCCTGTTGCTTCGACATGCCTCTAGGTTGACATCTCTCTAATCAGCGTGCAAGTCTCTGCTTAGACGGATGTCAAGACAAGCGTCCCGTGGAAATGAGGCTCACCATGTTCGGCTCTCTGCGCCGCCGGTCAACACCGCTGGCTGGTGTCCGGTTCTGCGACTCCTGCGCCCGGGTGTCCACCGCGGCCGAGCGGGCCGGCCGCCGCTACGACCGCGCCCGCACCATCGTCTACCCGCTGATCAGCCCTCGCTGAGGAGAGGACGCGACATGACCGAGAACACCCCGACCACCGGCGGTTTCACCGGCGACCCCGCCGCCGCGCTGCAGGTCACCGGCTCCGGCGCCTGCTGCGGCAGCCCCGCCCAGGCCGTCGGTGGCATCCTCCCGCCGGCCGGCGCCACCGCCGCCGGCGACCCGTGCTGCGGTACCCGCCAGGCCGCCCAGGCGGCCGACTCCTGCTGCGGCACCCAGGCGAAGGCCGATGCCGTCGCCGCCGGGCAGGGCTGCTGCTCATGACCACCCGCACTGCTCTCACGGACTTGCTCGATCAGGTCAGCGCCGACCGGATGGCCGCCACCATCGCGATCCTCGCCTCGGGCCCCCTGGCGGGTCGGCGCGTCGGCTCGGCCGGCGGGGCGGCGGCCCGCGCCTGGCTTGTCGACCAGCTCACCGCCCTGGGCGCGGAGGTGCGTACCGAGGACTTCCCGGTTCGCGCGGTGCCGCAGGTGTACGAGGCGCCCAGGGTCACCTGGGCTGACGGGACCGGCTCCCAGGAGCTGGTGTTCGGCCGGCAGGTCGCGATCCACCCCGCCTCCGCCGACACCACCCACCCGCGCCGCGGTGCGCTCGGTGTCGCCGGCACGGACGACCCGGCCAGGCGGTGGCTTGTGGTGCCCGCCGAGATGAGCCTGTTCGACGCCTACCGCGACACCCAGGGCGCGGCCGGGCTGTTGATCCGCCGCCCGGTCGATGCCGAGGGCTGGCAGTTCACCATGCTCGCCGGCCCGGATCCCGGGCCGCTGCCGGCACTGACTCTCGACCCCGACACCCACCACGCCGTCCTCGCCGCCGCGACCGCCGGCGACGGCTGGCTGGACGGGGCGACGCCGCTTCGCCGCGACGACGTCACCGGCACCAACATCCACGCCCGAGTCCGGCAGCCCCGTGCCGGCGGCGTCGACCTGCTGTTGACCGCCCACTACGACGGCGTCGGCGACCATCCCGGGCTGCGCCTGCCCGCAGCCTCGGACAACGCCACCGGCGTCGCTGCGGTCCTCGAAACCGCCCGCGTCCTCGCCGCAGGACTCCCCACGGGTGTCGGGTTGTCCGTCGCACTGCTCGACGGCGAGGAGATCGGCGCGCTCGGCTCCGCCCACCACGCCACGCAACTCCGCGCCGAAGGCGCCGCACCACTGGTCATCAACGTGGACGGCGCCGGTCGCCTGGACGGGGCGGCGGCGGTCGAGGCCGGCGGCCCCGCGCACCGCCTCCTGGCGCTGCTCGACCAGGCCGGCCGGCACACCGGCGTATCCCTGACGGCTGGTCCGGTGGCCTCGGACAACCGCCGCTACGGCGGCGCCGGGTTCGCCGCGGTCGGGATCGGTGCCGGGATGGGCGGCTATCACAGCCCCGCCGACACCCCCGACAAGGTCGACCCCGCCACCCTGGCCGCGATCGCCCGACTCGTTGTCGCCACCGCCCACCTCGCCGCCACCGCACCCGCTACACTTTCATCGCCAATCGGCGATCAACGATAGAAGGAGTGCTGGTGGGCGACCTCCTCGACCGGGCGACCGCGCAGACGTACGCCTCGTGGTTCCGGGCCCTGGCGGACCCGACCCGGGTGCAGATCGTGGAGTACCTGGCCCGGCATGCCCGCCCGATGAGCGTGGGCGAGATCGTCGCCGCCGTCGGGCTCGCCCAGTCCACCGTCTCCCAACACCTGAAGATCCTCACCGAGGTGCGGTTCGTGCTCGTCGAGCCGGTCGGCACCGCCCGCCACTACCGGATCAACGACGCCTGCGTCGGCTGCTTCCCGTCGGCTGCCGACGTCGTCATGGGCCGCCCGGCCCCCAACCTGATCGGAGCCTGCTGATGGCCGACATCACCGTCCGCCCGATGACCTCGGACGACGCCGATCGTGTCCTCGCCATCTACCAGGCCGGCCTCGACGGCGGCAACGCCAGCTTCGAGACCACCGCACCGACCTGGACTGCATTTGACCAGGCCAAGCTGACTGAGCACCGCCTGGTGGCCGTCGACGCGGACCACGCAGTTGTCGGATGGGTGGCGGTGTCGCCGACATCGAGCCGGGCGGTCTACGCCGGCGTGGTCGAGCACTCGATCTACGTCGACCCCGCCGCCCAGGGGCGTGGCGTGGCTCGGCTGCTGCTGGACGCGCTGATCGCCGCCACCGAGGCCGCCGGCATCTGGACCATCCAGTCCGGAGTCTTTCCGGAGAACATCGCCAGCCTCGCTCTGCACCAGCGGGCCGGTTTTCGCGTCATCGGCACCCGCGAGCGGGTCGGCCGGCATCACGGCCGGTGGCGCGATGTCGTCCTGATCGAGCGGCGCAGCCCCGTCATCACCTGAACCTCATCGGCTCCGCCGCCCCAACCCAACCGCACGTTCTTGATTCGACAATTTTCAACATAGAGGAGTTCTCCGATGACAGTCCCGAACGAGCTGCCCGTCGTGGTGATCGGCGCGGGCCCGGTGGGTCTGGCCGCCGCCGCCCACCTGCACGAGCGTGGCCTGCCCTTCCTTGTCCTGGAGGCCGATGACCACGCCGGCGCGGCGGTGCGGCAGTGGGGGCACGTGCGGGTGTTCTCCCCGTGGCGGTACAACGTCGACCCGGCCGCCCGCCGCCTGCTCGACGACGCCGGCTGGGTCGCCCCGGCCGAGGACGCCCTGCCCACCGGCGCGGAACTGGTCACCGACTACCTCCAGCCCTTCGCGGAGCTGCCGCAGCTCAAGCCCCACCTGCGCTACGGCGCGCGGGTGGCGGCCATCAGCCGGCTCGGCCTGGACCGGCTGCGCACCGCCGGCCGCGACCAGACACCGTTCCTGATCCGCCTCACCGACGGGGACGAACTGCTGGCCCGCGCCGTCATCGACGCCTCCGGCACCTGGGGCACGCCCAACGTCCTCGGCGCCTCCGGCCTGCCCGCGCGGGGCGAGGAGAACGTGACCGCGTTCCTGGAGCACGCCCTGCCCGACGTGCTCGGCGCCGACCGGGACCGCTTCGCCGGCCGGCACACCCTCGTCGTCGGCGCCGGCCATTCCGCGGCCAACACGCTGCTCTCCCTGGCCGAGCTGGCGGCCGCGGAGCCGGGCACGGAGGTGACCTGGGCGATCCGCTCGGCCAGCCCCGCCCGCACCTACGGCGGCGGCGACGCCGACGCCCTGCCCGCCCGCGGCGCGCTCGGCTCCCGGCTGCGCGAACACGTCGACGCCGGCCGGATCCGGCTGCTCACCGGCTTCTCCGTGCACGCACTCACCCCGGCAGCGGGCCGCGTCGCGGTGGTCGTGCGGCACGCCGACGGCGGTGACGAGCAGGTCGTGGTGGACCGGATCGTCGCCGCCACCGGCTTCCGCCCCGACCACTCCATCGCCGCCGAGCTGCGCCTCGACCTCGACCCCGTCATGGGCGCCACGCGCGCGCTCGCCCCGCTGATCGACCCGAACGAGCACTCCTGCGGCACGGTGCCCCCGCACGGCGTCGACGAACTCGCCCACCCCGAGGCCGGCTACTACGCCGTCGGCATGAAGAGCTACGGCCGCGCGCCGACCTTCCTCATGGCCACCGGCTACGAGCAGGTCCGCTCCGTCATCGCCGCCCTCGCCGGCGACTGGCAGGCGGCCCGGGACGTCCAGCTCGACCTGCCCGAAACCGGTGTCTGCAACAGCAACCCCGCCGACTCCACCGGCACCGACAGCTGCTGCGGCCCCACCCCGGCAGCCCAGCCGGCCGGCAAGGGGCTCGCCACCGGCATCTCCGGTGGCCTGCTGTCCACGCCGCTGAACCTCATCAGCCTCGACACCCCGACCAGCGGCCAGACCGGCGGCTGCTGCGCCAGCTGATGACCACCACGATGGCGCCCGCCGACACGACGGTCGGCGGGCGCCACGGATGGCGCATCGTCGCTGCCCTTGCCATCACCTCGACCGTCGGCTACGGCACCCTCTACTACGCCTACGCCGTCCTGCTCAGCCCGATGGCCGCCAGCCTCGACGCCTCCACCACGGCGGTCACCGGGGCGCTGACCGCCAGCGTCCTCGCCGGCGCGCTGATGGCCATCCCCGTCGGCCGGTGGCTCGACCGGCACGGCGGACGCGCCCTCATGACCACCGGGTCGATCGCCGCCACCGCACTCCTGATCGCCTGGTCTCAAATCCAGGCCATCTGGCAGTTGTACGCCGTCATGATCGGCATCGGGATAACCGGCGCGATGGTCCTCTACGAACCCGCCTTCGCCGTCATCGTCTCCTGGTTCACCCCTGACCGACGGCCCACCGCGCTGCTCGCGGTCACCGTCGTCGCCGGGTTCGCCAGCACCATCTTCATGCCGCTCACCGGCCTGCTGGTCGCGCAGTTCGGCTGGCGCGGCGCGCTGCTCACGCTCGCCGCCATCCACGGCGTCGTGACCGTGCCGCTGCACGCACTCACCATCCGTAAACCGCCGCGTGTCCGAGCACCCATCCCCGCGACGCGACCGGACCAGACCTCGCGTCGCGGCGCGGTGCGCGCCGCGACGCGAGACCCCCAATTCTGGATCCTCGCCGCCGCCCTCATCGCCCACGGCGCCGCCACCAGCACCATCGGCGTTCATCTCGTCGGTTACCTCATCAGCCGCGGCCACCCGGCCACCTTCGCCGCCACCGCAGCCGGCCTGCTCGGCGTCCTGTCCGTCACCGGCAGGCTCGTTCTCACCGGCGCCCGCCGCCGGCTCCCGGTCACCACCATCGTCGCCGCGGTGTTCGCCATCCAGGCCGCCGCCGTCCTCGCCATGCCCCTCACCGCGGGCAGCAGGGTGGGTGCCGTGGTCGCCGTCACCGGATTCGGGCTCGGCTTCGGCATCGCCAGCCTCGCCACCCCCGCACTCCTCGCCGATCGCTACGGCACCACCGCCTACGCCACCATCGCCGGACGCCTCACCGCACCGGTTACCGCGGCCAAAGCCGCCGCGCCCCTGCTCGCCGCCGCGCTCTTGTCGCATGGCGGGTACCACGTCCTGCTGGTCGCGGTGACCACTGCGTGTCTTCTCGCCGCCGTCGGCATGTGGGCCGTGGGAAGGGCAGGAGCGACGAGGACGAGCACCGCAACCGGTCCGCCCGACCGCGTCTAAGGGCCGTGTGAGGGCCGGACCAGGCTCAAGCACCTGCACATGGCGAGCGGGCAGACCCCGTGCCCGAGGCCGGCGCCGACTCAGCGGTCGCCACCCGCTTCGGCGAACTCGCCGTGCGCTACGAAGCCACCGCGCAGAACTCCGTGCCCCCGGTGCCGCCGGCCTGACTGACGAAACACGCCTTGGTCGGCGAGCCCGCAGAGCCCATCCGTGGACTGCTCAGGTTCGACCGCTCCGCTTGTGCTTGGTGCGGATCGTGAACGCGGCGCTTCCGTGGCCGGGCGCACCAGACCGGCGCCGCGGCTTACGCGGCGGAAGCCGGCGCCGGAACGGGATGTGGGACAGCAGCAGGGGAACCGCCACGACCAGGGTCGCGAACCCGGCGACGCCCAGCCCGCCCTGAATGCGGCCCCGGTGCCCGCTGAGCTGGTCGAAGTCGGTGACGAAATCGCTCGGATCGGCGGGGTTCACCCAGATCGACACCTCCTCGCCGATCGATCGGCACACCTCGACGCAGCCGACCTCCTGCTCGTGCGTCCGGCCGGCCAGCTCGTACCGGAAATACATGGTGGTCGACGGACTGGTCCGGTTGCCGCCGGACTTCGTCACCTGGTCGTAGACAACCGCTCGCGCCGGTACACCGGTGCCTCGCAGTTCGGTCTTCCAGTCGTCGAGCGCGTACTGGGTATGGAACGGCAGCCACAGCAGCGCGCCGCCCGCCACCACCAGCAACACGCGGCCGAGGGCCACCCAGGCCGACGAGCGCCGCAGCATGATCACGCGATCATCATCCGGCGAAGACGCAACCCGGCCGTCGTCAGGCGATCGTCAATATGAAGGAGTCCCGCCCCCGGCGTACCTCAACCCCCAGAGGCGGCCCGCGACCGGCCAGCAGGTCATCGCCGCGGCCCTAGTGATCGTTGAGCATGAAAACGAGTGCCTGGTGCTCGACGTCGAGGAACGCGACCCGCCACCGTGTCGATGGGTCTGTTTCGTTGTACGACCTGCTGTGCAGCCACCGCGGCCTGCTGGGCAGGAACGGCGTCAGGGCGGGCCACACGTCCGCGGGGCTGCTGTCGTGGGGAAGTGCCTCCAGATCGACAGATTCGTACGGCACGAAGTCGTACCGCTTCGCCAGGGTCCGCGCGTCCTCCGGGCGCAGCTTGACGACACCCTGGTACGCCCAGTCGGTGGGGCCGGGCATCCTGGAACACGGGTTGCCGGAGGCCCGCAGCTGCCAGTGGATTTCCGGGTAATCGCCGAGGCCCGGCAAGTCCTCCGGAGGGTCCCAGCGGACGGTGCGGACCTTTGCCTCTGCGGCATGCACGGACTCCTGGCACGTGCGCGTCTCCGCCGGATCGTCGCCGACGAGCACGAATCCGGCCGCGACGCACCCGACCACCGCCAGCAGCATCGCAATCGACGCGCCGAGTATCGCCACCGGCAGCGGCGGTCGCATTTTCATGGTCATGAGGGTACGAGTCGTCGGCCAGGTCAGCGCGGGCCGGTGCGCCGCCCGCATGAGCTCGCAGGGTTGGCAGGACCGCCCGCGGCGGTGTACGGACGCGACCGGGGACCCGCCGGCAGCGGCGAGTCCCCGGGTCGTTGGGTTGGCTCAGGCGAGCGTCTTCAGATAGTCGGCGTTGGCCTTCAGCCACTCCTCGACGGCCTTCTTCTCGTCACCCTTGTGCGTGTTGAACATCAGGTCCTCCAGGGACGCGAGCTGCTCGCCGTTCATCTTGAACTGCTGCAGCATCTTCGTCACCTCGGGGAAGTCCTTGCCGAAGCCCTGCCGGGCGAGGGTGTTGATCTGCTCGGCGGCGCCGAGAGTGCCCTTCGGATCGGCCAGGTCCTTCAGCTCGTACTTGGCGTACGCCCAGTGGGGGTGCCAGAGGGTGACCACGATCGGCTTCTTGTCGGCGATCGCCCCGTCGAGCGCGGCCAGCATGGCCGGGGTGGAGGAGGTCTTCAGCTTCATGGCGCCGTCCAGGCCGTAGCCGGGCAGCACCTTTTCCTGGGTGGCCTTGGTGAGGCCGGCGCCCGGCTCGATGCCGATGATCTGCCCGCCGAAGTCGCCGGCCCTGGCGGCCAGGTCCTCGAGCGAGTCGACGCCCTCGACGTACTTCGGCACGGCGATGCTCAGGCTGGCGTCGTCGTACCAGACGCCGAGCTTCTCCAGCTTGTCGCCGTACTTCTCCAGGTAGGAGGCGTGGGTCTGGGGCAGCCAACCGTCCAGGAAGAGGTCGATGTCGCCGTTGGCCATGCCGCCGTAGACCAGGCCGGCCTCCAGGTTCTTGAGCTGGACCTGGTAGCCCTTCTCCTCGAGAATGTGCTGCCACAGGTGGGACGCGGCGATGGCCTCGTCCCAGGCCATGTAGCCAATGGTGATCTTCTTGCTGTCGCCGGAGGCGTCGTCCGACTCCGCGCCGCAGGCGGCCGCGCCGAGCGCCAGGGTGGCGGTCAGCGCGAGCACCAGGACGCGCTTCATGGTGGTGAACATGCGGTTTCCTTCCTTTTTCGGAGCCGCCGGCAGGCCCGCGTACGCGGGAACAGGAATGCCGGCGCGGAGGGCGACGGTCAGGCGGCCTGCCGCGCGAGGCGCTGCGCCCGCGCGGAGGGGAACCGTTCGCCCACGGAGTCGGTGAGCCGGTCGAGCACCACGGCGAGAACCACGACGGCGATCCCGCCCTCGAACCCGCTGCCCACCTCGACCTGGGAGAGCGCGTACATGATCACGTCGCCGAGACCGCCGGCGCCGACCATGCCGGCGATGACCACCATGGACAGGGCCAGCATGATGACCTGGTTGACCCCGGTCATGATGGTCGGCAGCGCCAGCGGCAGCTTGGTCCGGAGCAGCACCATCCACGGTGGCGCGCCGAACGACTCGGCCGCCTGGACGATCTCCTTGTCGACCTGGCGCAGGCCGAGTTCGGTGAGGCGTACCCCGGGCGGCATGCTGAACACCAGCGTGGCCAGCACGCCGGGCACGGTGCCGATGCCGAAGAAGAAGATCGCCGGGATCAGGTAGACGAAAGCCGGCATGGTCTGCATGAGGTCCAGTACCGGCCGGGCCAGGGCGGACGCCCGCCGGTTCTCGGCGACGAGGATGCCCAGCGGGATCGCCAGCAGCAGCGCGAGCACGCTGGCCACGAGCACCTGCGCGAGGGTGCTCATGGTCTCCTCCCAGTACGGCATCCCGGCCACCAGGCCGAGGCCGACCGCGCTGCCGAGGCCGAACTTCCAGCCGCGCAGCCACCAGCCGAGCGCGGCCAGGACCAGGACGACCACCACCGCCGGTACGCCGTTGAGCAGGTCGTCGAGCGGTTGGACCAGGGCTTGGACCACGGCCGCGATCCCGTCGAAGACCGGGTCGAGGGCCCCGGTGGCCCAGTCCACGGCGGACTCCACCCAGGTGCCCAGCGGCACCCGGGGCAACCCGGCGTCGAGTGGCGACGAGGTGTCAGTCATGCCGATTCTCCCTTCGTGCTGACCAGCTCGACGTCGGCCGGCGCCGGCTGGTCAGCCGGCTCGTCCGTCGCGGACACGTCGTTCGGGGTGGCGCTGGCCAGGGCGCTGAGCAGGGTGATCCGGGGGATCACCCCGACCAGCCGGCCCCGGTCGTCCAGGACGGCCAGCGGGTGCTGACTCTCCGCGCAGTCGGCGAACAGGTCGGCGACCGCCGTGTCGGCGGTGACCGTGCGTGCCTGCTCGGTCGAGACGTACCCGTCGAGGCTGGTCCGGCCCTCGCGCAGTGCCCGCAGCACCTCGTCCTCGGTGACCGTGCCGAGGAACTGCTTCATCGGCCCGGTCACGTAGACCACCGAGGTCTGGCTCTCCCGCAGGGCGCGGGCGGCCACCCGGGGACCGGCGTTGACGTCCAACACGTGGTGCGGCTTCTCCATCACCGACGAGGCGGTCAGGATCCGGGTCCGGTCGACGTCGGCGACGAACTGCGCCACGTAGTCGTTGGCCGGGTCGGTGAGGATCTCCTCGGCGGTGCCGATCTGGACGATCCGGCCGTCCCGCATCATCGCGATCCGGTCGCCGAGCCGCATGGCCTCGTTCAGGTCGTGGGTGATGAAGATGATGGTCTTGCCGAGCTCGCCCTGAAGTTCCAGGAGCTGGTCCTGGATCTCCCGGCGGATGAGCGGGTCCAGCGCCGAGAACGCCTCGTCCATCAGCACGATGTCGGTGTCGGCCGCGAGGGCGCGGGCCAGCCCGACCCGCTGTCGCATGCCGCCGGAGAGGTCGTGGGGAAGCTTGTCCGCCCACTCCTCCAGGCCCACCATGCGCAGGGCGTCGAGGGCACGCGCGCGCCGTTCGGCCTTGGGCAGGCCGGCGACCTCGAGGGCGTACCCGGCATTTTCCAGCACCGTCCGGTGTGGCATGAGCGCGAAGTGCTGGAAGACCATGCTGATCTTCTCCCGCCGCAGCTTGCGCAGCGCGGCGGGCTTGAGCGTGGTGAGTTCCACCCCGTCGACCTGCACGCTGCCCCGGGTGGGGCGCTCCAGGCCGTTGAGCATCCGGATGAGGGTGGACTTGCCGGAGCCGGAGAGGCCCATCACGACGAAGACCTCGCCGGCGCGCACCTCGAAGTTCGCGTCGATCACGGCGGCCGTGGCCGACAGGCCCGCCGTCGCCTCGGCTCGCGGGGCACCGCTGGCGAGCCGCCTCATCGCCTCGTCAGCCCGACTGCCGAAGATTTTGTAGAGCGACTTCACTGTGAGTGCGGGCACGGTCGCCCCTCTCCGATGACAACCGCTGGCGGATCGCGCCATCGGTGGCAATCTTCGCGTCTCGTCCGTCGATATCGACATCGGTCAAATTCAGGTGGCCACAAGGGCTGGCACGGAAACCTACCGACGTCATCCGGGAAATGCCAGCCGGGACTACGGAGATTGTGGATATGACCACAAGGCGCGACGCGATGCCGGGGTCAAATTCGGTCGTCCGTACGCACTGCGGACGCGCCGGTACCCAGGTACCCTGGTTGGTTTGTCGTCATATGGGGGTTTTCGTGCGGTCCGACGCGGGCGCCGGCGGCGCTCAGGTCCGCTGCCGCCGTTCGCGCCCGAATATGACAATGCTGATTGAGAAATGTCATGAGTTTGTGATTTACCGTCATGGGACTGTCATATTCGCCGGCTCTCCCGCCCGTCGGCGGCGCGGTTCCGCAATCGGGACGGCCGACGCAACCGGGGACGGCCGACTCCCGAAAGGCGCCAGCCGGCCGGCGTCGAATACGTCGTCCGTCACTTCCGTGAGCCGGGGGGGCGGTGCCGAGGGAACTCGGTAGCGGTATCAGACACAAGCGCTGGTCCCGGCCGTGTCACCGACCGGGACCAGCGGTGGACGTGGGTCAGGAGGCGGCGATGCCTTCCATCCCGATGCCGTTCTCGAACTGCGGCAGCCCGGTCACCTCGGTGACGAGTTCGAGGGAGCCGTCCGGGCCGACGTGGTAGCCCTGCACGTTGCCGGCGGCGGCGTTCTGGACGTAGAGGAAGCCGTCGCTGGCGGTCATGTCGATCGAGCCACCGCCGGTGTCGGCGGCGACGGCGCTGACGAGAATCAGGTTCCCGTCCTCGTCGACCTTGTAGGAGCTGATGGTGGAGCTTCCGGCGTTGGCGACGAAGAAGTAGTCGCCGACACGCTGGATCCAGCACGGCGCCTGCTGGCCGTTGGGCACCGACGGTCCGATCTGGTCGAGCAGGCCGTCGTCCTCCAGCTCGAATCGGCTTACCTCGTTGCTGCCGGCCTCGGTGACCAGCAGCGTGTCCTCGGTGTCGAAGGTGAACCCGAACGGGGTGTTGCCCGCGTCGCTGATCACCGGGTGTCGGGACAGTTCGCCGTCGCGGCCGATCTCATAGCTGAACATGACGTTGGCGCCCTTGGTGCTGACCAGCACGAAGTCGCCGTCGGGGTCGATCTCGACCTGGGCGGGGGCGGTCATGAAACCGGGCGGGTTGCCGTTGTGCAGTCCGAGCGACCGGTGTGCGCCCTCGATCGGCGACAAGCGTCCCTTGTGCAGGTGGAATCCCTGCACCGAGCCGGCACCGCCGGCGTTGAGGACGTAGACCAAGTCGTCGCGTACGTCGACGCTGACCGGCGACAGGCCGTGCGACCAGATCACCTGCAGCCGGTGGAGCTTGGTGCCGTCGACCCGGAAGACCGTCACCGTGTTGTCGCCGGCGTTCACCGCGAACAGCAGCCCGTCGTGGTATCTCAGCGACCCCTGCGAGGCCAGCGCGTCGCCCGGCGCGCCCACCGTGAACCCGCCCAGGCCACCCGTCTCGTACTCGCCCGCCGGGGCGAGCCGACCGTCCTCGTCACGTTCGTAGACCTTGATCGTGTTGCCCTCGGCCTTGTTCGTCTGCACAAACACGGCCGCGTCGTCACCGTCCTCCTGGTGGCCCGGACCACCACCATCGTCGTGCCGGTATTCCGGGCCTCCGCCGTCGGCGAGAGCAAGCGCTGGGAGCGTTCCGACACCGGCCAGACCGGCGAGGAGAACCGCGGCAACGGTCATTCTCCGTCTCATGATGGGCCCTTCTGTTCGAAAAGATGGGAAACACGAATCCTGCTCCTTTTCGAGGCTAAGGGCCTGTATCGGGCCGATGAGGTGTATTGCCCGAAAGGATGATGTTTAGGGAGAATCGGGGAACGAGGGGTCCGACCAGGTCGGCCCCGGTCCAGCCGCCGCGATCGCCGGGCCGGTGCGCGGGCCGCCGGTGCCCGTGCTGATCACGACTGCGGCGTACCCTGCTCGTCCGCGGCCTGGATGATCGTCTTGCCGGGCGTGCGGCGGTCGCGGGTGAACGCGGACGTCGCCTCCGACAGCGGGCGCACCGCGCCGACGATGGGCTTGAGCCGTCCGGTCCGTACCCGCTGGGCGAGGTCGGCCAGCCGGACGCGATCAGGCTCGACGACGAAGAAGACGGCTCGCCCGCCCGTCGGCTGCACGGTGGGCGGCGCGGCGATGGTGACGACGGTGCCGCCCGGCCGTACCAGTTCGGTCGTTCGCGCGAGGATGTCGCCGCCGATGACGTCGAGCACCAGGTCCACCTCGCCGGCGTGCCGCAGCTCGTCGGCGTCCAGGTCGAGGAAGGTGTGCGCGCCGAGGTCGAGCGCGACGTCCCGGTCGCCGGCCCGGCCGGTGCCGATCACGCGGGCGCCCGCCTCCCGCGCGAGCTGGACGGCGAGCGAGCCGACACCGCCCGCGGCGCCGTGGATGAGGACGGTCTGGCCGGTCGTGAGGTGGCCGTGGTCGAACAGTCCCTGCCACGCGGTCAGTCCGGAGATGGGCAACGCGGCGGCCACGGTGTGGTCGATGTCGGCCGCGAGGGGAGCGAGATTGCGGGCCTCCACCGCGGTGTATTCGGCCAGGGATCCGTCGCGGGCCCAGTCGGTCAGTCCGAACACCCGCTGGCCGACGGTGAGGCCGGTGGTCCCGTAGCCGAGTTCGACGACCACTCCGGACAGCTCGTGCCCGGGGATGCTGGGCGTCCGGTCGCGACCGGCGCGATCGGTCCAGGTCGCCGGCCAGTCGAGCTCGCCGGGGGTGAAGCCGGCGGCGTGTACGCGCACGATGACGTCGTTCTCGGCGGCGTGCGGGTAGGGCATGTCGGTCAGGGTGAGTCCGCCGGTACCCGCCTCACGGTCGCGTACGGTGATCGCTCGCATGCTCGAATCCTCTCCAGGGCGTTCGTCGGTTCGGGGTGGTCGTGGGTCCGGTCAGCTCGGCCAGGGCGAACCGAGCATGCGTTCGACCGTCGTCACCCGGCGGAAGCCGGGGATGAAGTGTTCGAGCACGTCGGCGTTCACGGTGCCGTTCGTGGTCTCGGGCCGGTTCTTTAGCCCTTCGACGTAGGTCCGCAGAAACTCGTTCTTGAAGTCGCCTCGCGGGTGGGCGCCGAGGATCTCGTCCAGCTGATCGCGGTCCAGTTCGGCCAGGCCGAGGCCGAGCACGTCGGTCAGGACACCGAGGTACGTGGTCGCGATCTCCGGGGCCATCCGGTCGGGGATGCCCGGCGTGGTGTGCAGCGCGATCGCCGTCCAGACGGTCTCCACGGCGGCCGCCGGGAAACCCCGGTCCAGGAGGAACGTGCGCGCGTGGTCGGCCCCGTCGACTTCGAAGCGCTGCTCGACGTCGGAGAAGGGCGTCAGGAGACCGGTGTCGTGGAACATGGCCGCCAGGTAGAGCAACTCCGGGTCCGGTTTCACGCCGAGCCGCTGTGCGTGGATCAGGCCGAAGAGGAAGACCCGCCGGGAATGGTGGTAGATGAGCGGGCTGGTCGTCTCCTGGATGCGCCTGGTCGCCTCGGCGACGGCCGCCGTCTCCGGAATCTCCAACCCCGCGATGACCTCTGGCATGATCTCTGACCTTCCCCGGAACTGTTCGCGTTCGCTGTCTCCGGTCTCCATGCTGCCCACCGATCGTCGTACGGCGCCGCCTTCGTCGAGCCAGGAATCCCTCATATCCGGACAGGGCGCGATCGGCCCAAGATCAGGGAGCGCTCGGTCGCCGGAACGTCGTACCGTGAGCGATCTTGACCACGAAGTGCCCGCCGCCGCCTCCGGCGGCGTGCTACCAATGAGCGGTGTCCGAGCCTCCCGCTGCGCCGGCCCGCCGGCGGTCGGTGCCGCCGGCTTCCGGCTGCCCCGACGCGGATCCGGCTCCGAAAGGGCCGCGGCGGTGACCGCCGGCACCCACCGGGTCGGAATCCTCGTCTACGACGGGGTGACGTTGCTGGACGTCGCCGGTCCCGCGGAGGTGTTCAAGGAGGCGAACCGGTTCGGCGCCGACTACCGCATCGTGTTGCTCTCGCCGACCGGTGCGGACGTCACGACGAATCTCGGCGTCCGGGTGGCGGCCGACGGCGCCCTCTCGCGGGCGCCGGCCGTCGACACGTTGCTGGTGGCCGGGTCCGACCGGTTTCCGCGCGCCCAGGTCCCCGCCGACCTGGCGGACGCCGTACGGACACCGGCGACGGCGGCCGGTCGGGTCGCGTCGATCTGCACCGGGGCCTTCGTCCTCGCCGCCGCCGGCCTCCTCGACGGCAAGCGCGCGACCACGCACTGGAAGGTCACGCACGAGTTGGCCGCCCGGTATCCGACGTCCCGCGTCGAGCCCGACGCGATCTACGTCCGGGACGGCACGACGTACACGTCGGCAGGGGTCACGGCCGGGATCGATCTGGCGCTCGCCCTCGTCGAGGAGGAGGATCACGGGCCGGACGTGGCGCGCGACGTCGCCCGCGCCCTCGTGGTGTACATGCAGCGTGCGGGCGGCCAGTCCCAGTTCTCGGCACCGCTGCAGGGGCCGCCGCCCCGGTCGCCGGCTCTCCGCACGATCACCGACCTGGTGACGGCGAACCCGCGCGGGGACCACTCGCTCGGTGAACTCGCCAAACACCTCAACGTGAGCACCCGGCACCTCACCCGGCTCTTCCACGACGAACTGTCCACGACACCGGCCCGCTACGTCGAGAACATCCGGTTCGACATGGCCAGGGCGCTGCTCGACCAGGGGCACAGCGCGACGCAGGCCGCGACCCTCGCCGGGTTCCCCAGCTACGAGAGCTTGCGCCGGGTCTTCGCCCGGAAGCTGTCGATCAGCCCCGCCGCCTACCAGCGCCGGTTCAGCACGACGCGCCGCACCGGCGCTGGTTAGTACGCCGCCATCACGTGGCCTGTCCGCGCTGGTAGCACCACGTGGCGAGCCATCGCTCGATGGCGACGAAGTCTGGATCGGAAAGGCCTACGCGTGGGTCAACGCGGTGGAGAAGTGCCCGTCCGGGATGGTTGGCGGCAACCCAGGCCCGGTCAGCCTCGCTGATCTCGTCGTCGATCCACACGAAGGATCGTCCGGCCGCCCAGGCGACCAGGGCCCTGGTCTTCCAGTGCAGCCGCCGGGTCGAGGGCTCCTCGTCGCCCTCCGGCCAGTCGACGACCGGTAGCTCCGGCAGGCCGATCCGCGGAGCTACCTCCTCGTTCGCATCGGCCATCCAAGTGGTGGCCCAGACCAACTCGCACCCCAGCGTGCCGAGCCGGTCGCCGTGCATGGGATTGAGCCTCGACAGGAGCGGGTTGGACGTCTCGTCCCATGCGTTTGTGGCTTCGGCACTGACCGCACGCCCGTCGGAGCCCGTCGGCGGCACCCCACCAATCGGGATAAGTGGTCCATCCACGTCGAGGAAGAGCAAGGGACGCTCGGCACCAGCGGTCACCGTCGCACCCTAGCGATCGCGGGCCCGCGTTACCGCACGGGTGGTGACTCTTTGAACACACTGTCGGGCCCTGCTCGACTGAGGCTTCGCGCTTCCCCCGGCGCGACCGTGGGCCGCTTGGTCTCACCCGACGAGGAGAGGTATTGGGCATTCTCATTGCTGGCCGGTGACCCGGGGAAGCATTGCTCGTCATCGGGTGCATTGTTCAGACCCAGGGCGGGCTGAGCGATGTCGCAGCGCCCGATGTGTTCATGATCGAGACGGTATCGATGTCGGCGCCTGGTGGCGGAGTTCGTCGCATCCGCCGCCATCGCACTGGGTGCGGTGGAGCGAACGGAGATTATTGTGCAACCGGCATGGCTTGTTGTGCTTGCGTGGGCTTCGCTCTTTGTGGGGTTGATCAGCACCGCCATTGTCGTTGGTGACCAATTTGTTCTTGGATATCGTCAGCCGGTCAAGGTCATGGAGTTAGTCTGGCCGGCAACCGCCCTCTACCTTGGCCCGGCTGCTGTCCTGAGCTACCGAAGGTGGGGCAGGCCGCAGTCTTCTCGGTGGCTGGACCGGCACGGCAACGCACCGAGGGCGTCGCGGCACGCGCCTACGATAATCCAGACCTATCATTGTGCGACGCACTGCACCCTGGGTGTCATCATTGCCACGCCTGTCACCTACGGCGTTGGCCTCGAGATATTCGGCAGCACGGTGTGGCCCGAGGTCGTCGGCGACTATGTAGGCGCAGTTGCCATAGGCATCGCATTTCGGTACTTTGCCGAGGCTCCTGGGAACAGTCGAAGAGTGTGGGCCGCGATGCGGAGATTTTTCAGGGCAGACCTGCTGACCGTGTCCGTCTTCGAGATTGCCCTGTTGGGTTGGCTGGCGATAATGCATTTTCTGGTTTTCCATGAAGCCCTGCGGCCGGGTAGTCCGGTGTTCTGGCTCGTTATCCAGGTCGGGTTGATCATCGGCTTCTTCGCCGCGTGGCCGCCAACCATGTGGCTGATCCGCCGCGGCATCAAATCGGAGTTGCTGGGCACGCCGCAGTAGGAGCGTCAGAAGGGGGCCGGGATCAGAGGACGGCGAGCCGGTCCACCAGCAGCTCCACTCTCGCCTCGGCGAATTCGGGCAGCAGTCGGCCGGCGCGGGTCAGCGTCGCGAGGCCGTGCAGCGACGACCAGAACACCTCGGTGAACAGTCCCTTGTCGACGCCGTCCCCGGCAACCACGCCCAGGCTCTCCATCAGCGCGGCGAAGGCATCCTTGAGCGGCGCCGGGGTGTCCTCCTGCGCATACGCCAGGCCGCCGTCGAGCTGGAACAGCGCGTCGTAGACCGCCGGGTTGCCGGCGGCGAAGTCGAGGTAGGCGCGGGCCAGGGCGGCGACCCGGGCTCGCGGGCTGCCCGCCTCGGCGGTCGCGGCCCGCATCACCGCGGCCATCTCAGTGGCGCCTTCCAGGGCGACCGCGCCGATGATCTCCCGTTTGCCGCGGAAGTGGCTGTAGAGGACGGGCTGGCTGTACTCGATGCACTCGGCGAGCCGGCGGGTGGTGACCGCGTCCCAGCCCTGCTGCTCGGCGAGCTTCCGGGCGGTCGCCACGATGAGGCGCTCCCGCACGGCCCGTTCCCGCTGCTTGCGTTCCGTTACCGACATGGGCCGATCCTAGCATCGCTAGACATTCAAGCGGCCGCAGTGCTAGCTTTGCCTCGCCCGCTAGCAATGCTATATCGATGGGGAGTCGTCATGCTCAACGCACTGGAAGTCGTCACCACCGTGGTCGTCGGCCTGATGGTGGGGGTGGAGTTCTCCGTCGCCTTCATCATGAACCGGATCCTGGACGCCCTCCCCGAGGACAGTGGCCAGCTCGGCCACGCACACGGCGGCCGGATGCTCGGCACCCTGATGCCGTTCTGGTACATCGGCTCGCTCGTGCTCATCGCGATCTGGGCGGTGGCCGGCCGGCAGCACGACGGCGCCGCGCTCGTTGTCACCGCCGCAGGGCTGCTGGTCGTCAGCGTGCTCATGTCGGTGCTGCTACTGGTCCCGATCAACAACCGCAACCGGACCTGGACGCCGGAGACCCGGCCCGCCGACTGGAAGCAGCAGCTGAACCGGTGGCTGCGCTACCACTACGGCCGCCTCGCCGTCATCCTCGCCGCCTTCACCCTGCTGGTCACCGCCCTGGCCTGAGGCGACCGCCCTGCCACCCGGCTCGACCCAACTCGACGACGACCCACAAGGAGACCAGCATGTCGCTTCTTGGTCACGGCGCCAGGCACGAATTTACCGGGAAAGGATCATGGGGCGCCGCGACTCTTCCATTACCGCGATGCGCGTGACCGTCGTAGCCGCGCGCGCACAATGGAACGCCTGAGGGTCGATCAGCTACGGCAACCGGAAGTCCCGCCCCGGGTCGGGCACTGACCCAACCGACCTCGCGTTCACGCGGCGACGGCAGGCAGGACGCGTGCCTCGACCGACCTCGCTCGACGACGCCCCCACCGCGCAGAGCCCCGGACGATCAGGGCTCCACGGTGAGGTAGAACTGCTGGTGGGCAGGGGGCGTGGCGGCGCAGGCGGCTTGCACGAGGGCGGCGTTGTTGGCGGTGCTCGCGCCGCTGATGGTCAGGCACCTGTCGCTGTGCAGGTTCCGGATGGTGACCACGGTGTCCAGGCCGCTGCCGGCGACGCGAGTCAGGCTGAACTGCTGGTTCGGTTGCGGCAGCCCGCCACCGTCGCAGGTGTACTGGAGAGCCCGCGCGTTGTCGAGGATGCCCCACTTCTCGATGTCCACGCACTTGCCGGCGTCGGTGCCGATCCGGAAGTACGGTGCCGCGCCCACCCGGGTGAGGCGGAACTGTTCCCAGGTGGCGGTGGCGACGCAGTCGTACTGGTCGAGAGCGGTGCTGTCGGCCGTGCGGCCGCCCGGCACGTCGACGCACTTGCCGCTGTGCACCGGTCGCAGCCGGTACCTGCGGCCACCCTCGACGTACACCTCGGGCTGGGCGTTGCCGATGTGGCCCTCCCACCACGTCTGCTGGTCGGCGAAACCGGAACCGGTGGAGGCGAGGGTGTAGATCCGCCGTACCCCGCCGCCGAGGTCGTACAGGACCCCGACGTCGGCGTACCCGTCGCCGGTGTAGTCACCGACGACGAGCGTCGTGCGCGTGGTGTCGAACGCGCCGGCCCCGCTGCTCCACCACACCGCGCTGGACCAGACGCCGCCGCGGTTGCCGATGGTGAACAACCGTGCCGTGGCCGCACCGTCGTCGTAGAGCGCGACGATCTCGTCGCCCCCGGCGCCGTCGACATCGCCGGCCGCGAAGCGGGCGCGGCCCGCGGCGAAGACGCCCGCGCCGCTGTCCCAGATCTGGGTGGGCGCGGCGAAGGCCGCCTGCGTCGAGGCGTGCAGCAACACCCTGGTACGGCTGCCGCCCGCGTCGTAGATCTCGGCGATGTCGGCGTAGCCGTCCCCGGTGAAGTCACCGGCCACCGGGGTGGCCTGGGCGAAGGGCAGGTTCCCGGGGCCGCTGTCCCAGACCAGGACCGGCGCGCCGAACGCGCCGCGGGCCGAGTACTGAACCCACAGCCGGCTCTGGTCGCCGGCCAGCCCTTGCAGCATGGCGAGGTCGGCGTCGCCGTCCCCGTCGAAGTCGCCGGCCACCATCTTGAGGTGGCTGACGTGGAACCCGGTGCCCGACCAGGCCGGCTGGCTGGCCGCGGTGAACCGGGTGCCGTCGGACAGCAGCAGGAACAGCCGGAGGTAGCCGTCGGGGTCCTCGCGGAGGACCGCCGTGTCGGTGCGGCCGTCCCCGTTGACGTCACCGTTGGCGCTCTGGATCCGGTCGACCGGGAACCCGCCGTTGGTGTCGGTGTCCCAACCGAGGTAACCGGTGGGCCGACCGCCCGGCGACGCGTTCAGCACGTTCCACACGGTGGTGCGGCCGTACCCCTGGTCGACGACGGCGGTGACATCGGCACGCCGGTCGCCGTTGGTGTCGCCGTCCACCGGCGGCGCGCTGACGGCCCGGCCGCGGGCGACCAGGTTCCATCCGGCCGTCAGGCCACTGGAGTTCCCGGCCCGGTCGACGGCACGCGCGTACAAGGTGCGGCGGACATCCCCGGTGTCACCCGCGATCGACGGCCACAGCGTGACCGGCACGGTCGCGCTGCCGTCCGCCCCGACGGCCACCCACATGGTGGTGCTGTCGGGGCTGAATCCGTACCGGAAACCGGTGACGTCGGCGTCGGCGGCATTCCTGGTGAAGGTCACCGAGCCGAGCTCGCCGACGGAGCGGCCCACACTGCCCGCTGGAAAGTCGGTCGACGATGTCGTCGGCGCACCTGGTCGCGCGGTGTCCACCGTGAAATAGCAGCGTGCCGAGTACGCTCCGGCCAGCAGGCTGCTGTCCGAGCTGCGGGCCCGGTAGCTGAACACGGTGTCCGGCTGGTCGCCCGGCAGCACCCCGGCCGGGACCGGCGGCCAGGGAACGGCGGTGCCGGACGCGACCGTGCCGGAGCCGACGGCGGTCAGCACCGTGTCGCCGGAGAGGATCTCCAGGGCGTTGGAGACGTTGTCGCCGTTGGGGTCGTACCCGACACCGGTGAGGGACGGGGTGGTGGTGTTCAGCGGCGTCGGGGCGGCGGCGGTGCCGCACGGGCTCGGCGGGACGGTGGTGACGCCGGTGGGTGCCGACGGGGCGTTGTTGTACTCCACGATGAGCCGGGCCGTCGCCTTGTCGAACCGCTTCCAGTAGTTCTGGTCGCCCTCGCTGGCGCTGGGAATACGCAACCCGAAACCGAGCGCCTCCTGCGGGGCCGTCCCGCCCACCGTCTGCTGGACCAGGGTCTTGACGCTGCCGTTGCCGAGACCGAACTCCATCAGCAGCGGTGGCTGGCCGCACGCCGAGTTGTTGGCCTTGCCGCTCCGGGTGTCCAGCGCCTTGCCGTCCAGCCAGGCGGTCCCGCTGTTGGTCCAGGTCAGGGCCACGGCGGGGTCGATCGTCCTGGTGTGCCACAGCTCGACGCTGGTCGCCGCGCAACTCCCGGTGTGGGTCATGGTTATCGAGAACCAGGCCCGCGAGATGGTGGCCCGGGCCAGCCGCGCGACGTTCATCTCGAAGAAGCTGCGCCATGGTCCGTCACTGCTGCCGTACACCTTGCCGACGCGGACGTCCTTGCGGTAGAAGTCGTCGGTCCAGTAGGACGTGCCGGGACTGGCCTTGTTGACGAGCGTCCACTGGTACTGGGTGGCGCTGAAGGACGGGTCGAGGTACAGCGGGTAGTGGAGATCGGGGCTCGCGAGCCGGGCCGGGTCGGGCAGCACCGCCAGTTCGCCGCGGCCCAGTTCGGTACGCATCGCCCAGCGGCGGGGCTCCCGGAGGGCGGCGCCGGAGACGCCGCCGGCGGCCGGGGCGGCGGGGGGAGTGTCCCACATCATCGGCGTACCGGAGGTGAACACCGCCCGCCCCTGCGGGTCCACCGCGCTGCTCCCACCGTCCGGTTCGGTTCGCAGGGTCAGCCCTCGGGTGCCGGTGGTGAAGCGGATCCGGCGCAGCGCCGGATTGCGCGCGGCCGTGGCGTCGTGCACCACGAGCACCTCGGAGAAGCCCACCGGGTGCACCGTGACGCGCAGGTCCACCCCGGGCAGCACCGCCGGATACGTGGCGGTGTCGCCGTCGAGGACCGGCACGGGCAGCGCGTGCGGCCAGGACAACGACACCTGTCGGCCGTCCTGCGTGGCGGTCACCAGCGGAGCCCGGCCACCGCCCGACAGGCGCAGGTCGGTGACGGTGGCGCCGGGCGCCACCGAGCCGTCGGCGGCGCGGACCAGCCGGGTGTCTATCGGCACCCAACGGCCGTCGCGGCGGGTCCGCACGGGTACCACGTGCTGCTCCATGGTCCGCGTACCGGACGGATTGGCGAACACCTGCGTCGTCTCGGTGCGTTCGCCGGTGATCTCGATGCGTCGCCCGGTCCGCCGGGCCAGCGCGGTCGCGGCGGTCGCGGTGGAGGCTTCGGTGGCCGTCGCGGCGCCGGACGCGCCACCCGCCCCGGCGACGGCGCGCGCGTCCGACGGTCCCGGCCCGGACGGCGTGGCGAGCGCGGGAGCCGCGCCGACCAGCAGAGTCGCCAGGAGCACCGCCGCCGTGGATGACGCCACGTCCACCACCTCATTCACCTGAAACCGGGTTGGTCGCGAGCATCGTAGGGTCGGGTCGGCACCCCGCCGGGGCCGGCGACGGCCGGCTCGGTCGGCCGTGTGCGCCGCTTGTGCGGATCGTGTGCACACGCATTGCGATGCTGCGGTCGGCCAAGAGTGGCCGTATGCCGCGCGCGGGGAGGCGTCGCCGATGGTGCCTGTGTCCTATCCAAGACGGCCCGGATGGTCCCGGGCCATCGCGTTCGTACTGGTATTCGTCCTCATTGACTCATTAGCGGCCGTGCTGCCGGCCACCGCGGCAGCGGCGGCGGTGCGGCCGACGCCGGCACGGGACAGGTCCGTGCCGGCCGTACGCGCGGGCACCCGCCCGGTAGCGCCGGATCCCGCCGAACAGAAGGCGGTCCGACGGGCCCCGACCGCCACGGCGTGGCCTGGCGCCGGCACCGCGACGGTGGATGTGCCCCTTTCGTCGCCGACCGGCCGGCCGGCCGGCCGGGCGAAGGCGGGCGCGCTACCGGTGGCGGTCGGCGCGGCGGCGGCCGCCGCGCCGGGCGGGCAGCCGAAGTCGGCGGGAACCGCCGACGCGGCGCCCGGCCGGGTCCGGGTGGACCTGTGGGGACGCCGCGGCGACGCGCTCCTGTTGCGGGTCGAGCGGGCGGACGGTGTGCCCCGGGCCGGTCGGGTGTCGCTGGAGGTCGACTACACGGCGTTCCGGGACACCTTCGGGGGAGACTGGGCGACCCGGTTGCGGCTGGTGTCCCTGCCCGAGTGCGCGACCAGTACGCCGGACCGGCCGGACTGCCGTGGCGTGCCGGTGGCCACGGCCAACAACGGCTCGGGCCGGTTGAGCGGGGACGTGCCGGTGCGGGTGCCGGGCGCGGACGCCGCGTCCGCCGCGGGGTCGGGACTGTTCGCGGTGCTGGCGGCACCGTCGGGCGGCGCCGGCGACTTCGGTGCCTCGTCGATGTCGCCCTCGGCCACCTGGCAGGCCGGTGGGCCGTCCGGTGACTTCACCTGGACCTACTCCATGGCCGTCCCGCCCGCCCTCAACGGACCGGCCCCGGAGCTCGCCCTCACCTACAACTCCGGCAACGTCGACGGGCGGACGTCGGGGACGAACAACCAGCCGTCCTGGGTCGGCGAGGGGATGGACCTGTCCCCGGGCGGCTACGTGGAGCGTCGGTACACGCCGTGCGCCTCGGACATGAAGGCGGTCAACGGCCATAAGCCGAACAACACCACGAAGACCGGCGACCTGTGCTGGGGCAACGACAACCTGTTCTTCTCGCTGAACGGCGCGGGCGGCGAGCTGGTGCTCGACGACGCCACGAAGACGTGGCACCCGCGCGTCGACGACGGCTCCAAGGTGGAGCGCCTGTACGACGTCAACCTGGGCAACGGCACCAAGACGGGGGAGTACTGGCGGTTCACCAACCGGCAGGGCGTGCAGTACTACTTCGGGCTCAACAAGCTGCCGGTGTGGGCGTCCGGAAACCCGCAGACCCGGTCGGTGTGGACCATGCCGATCTTCGGCAACCACCCCGGCGAACCGTGCCATCAGACGGCGTTCGACACCTCCTACTGCGCGCAGGGGTGGCGGTGGAACCTGGACTATGTCGTCGACCCGCACGGCAACACGATGAGCTTCTTCTACCAGCAGGAGAAGAACAACTACGCGCGCAACCTCACCGCCAGCAAGGTGTCCAGCTACGTGCGCGGCGGCTGGCTGGACCGCATCGAGTACGGGCAGCGGGCCGGGGCGGTCAACACCACTCCGTACGTGGGTCGGGTGCTGTTCACGGTGGCGGACCGCTGCATACCGGGCACGACCTGCGACACGGCGCACCCCGCCAACTGGCCCGACGTGCCCTGGGACCAGTCCTGCTCGTCCACCACGAGCTGCAAGGACAGGTACGCACCGACCTTCTGGACCCAGAAGCGGCTGGCCTCGGTGACAACCCAGGTGTGGGGCGGCAGCGCCCCGCGTGACGTCGACCGCTGGGACTTCACCCCGCTGTTCCCCGACCCGGGAGACGGCACGAAGGCCCGGCTGTGGCTGAACGCGGTGCGGCAGACCGGCCTGGTGAACGGCTCGGCAGCGTTGCCGCCGGTGACCTTCGAGGGCCAGCAGTTGCCCAACCGGGTGGACGGCACCGATCACATCCCGGCGATGAACTGGTGGCGGATGAAGGCGATCCGCAGCGAGAGCGGCGACGAGATCCGGGTGAACTACTCGCCGCAGGAGTGCAACTACGGCACCAGGCTGCCGGCGCCGGACACCAACGGCCTGCGCTGCTACCCGCTGCGGTGGACGCCGGACGGGCTCAGCGAGCGGACCGACTGGTTCAACAAGTACGTGGTGACGCAGGTGACCGAGTCCGACCGCACCAACGGCTTCGAGCCCGAGGTGTCCGAGGTGGAGTACGTCGGGCCAGCGGCGTGGCGGCACGACGAGGAGGACGGACTGGTTCCCGAGGACCGCAAGACGTGGAGCCAGTGGCGCGGCTACGGCCGGGTACGGATCCGCAAGGGCCGCGTCGACCAGTCGCGATCGATGACGGAGATGCTGTACTTCCGGGGCATGGACGGTGACCGGACCGCCGTCTCGGGCGTGACCAAGGACGTGGCGGTGGTGGACTCCACCAACGCCTCATGGCCGGACACCGACCAGTTCGCCGGCATGCCGCGCGAGACGATCATCTACGCCGGCACCGGCGGCGGGATCCTGTCCCGCACGATCACCGACCCGTGGATCTCGACGGCGACGGCCACCCGGGCCCGGTCCTGGGGCACCACCCGCGCCTACCAGGTCCAGCAGAAGAAGATGAGCCAGGGTGAGACCGAGAGCGGGCAGTGGCGGCAGACCGCCACGGTGCACAGCTACGACGCCGACGGGACCCTGACGCAGGAGTACGACCAGGGCGATCTGGCCGACCCGAAGGACGACACCTGCACGACCTACAGCTACGCGCGCAACGCGTCGGCGTGGATCCTCGACGCGCCCGCCGAGAAGCGGGTCACCGTGGGTGACTGCGGGCGGCAGCCCGCCGGAGCCCAGGACGTGCTCGACGACCAGCGGTTCTACTACGACGGCAGTGACACGCTGGGCGGAGCGCCCACCCGTGGGGACATCACCCGCCGGGAGGAGTTCACCGGCTGGTCGGACGGTGCGCCGACGTTCCGGACCGCGATGCGCGGCAGCTACGACGTGCACGGCCGGCCCACCGAGATCCGCGACGTCCACGACCGGGTGCAGAAGTTCGGCTACACCCCGGCCACGAACGGCCCGACCACGAGGGCCACGGTGAGCAACCAACTGGGTCAGCAGGCGATCAGCGACATCGAACCCGCGCGGGGGGCCACGACGGGCACCACCACGGCCAGCGGCGCCCGTACCGCCACCGAACACGACCCGCTGGGCCGGGTGGTGAAGACCTGGGAGGCCGGCCGGGACAAGAGTCAGAGCCCCACCCGCCAGTACCAGTACCTGGTGCGCAACGACGGGCCCAACGTGCTGACCACCGCCACCCTGGAGGCCAACGGCGGCTACCGCACCGAGTACCAGTTGCTGGACGGCAAGATGCGGGTCCGGCAGACCCAGGACCCGTCACCGGCCGGAGGTCGGGTGGTCACCGACATCGTGTACGACTCGCAGGGGCGGAAGGTCAAGGAGAACGGTCCCTACCACAACGACGCGCCACCGGGCACCGACCTGCTGCTCCCGCAGGAGGATCTGCTGCCGGCGCAGACGTTGACCACCTACGACGACGCCGGCCGGGTCACCAACGAGATCGTCAAGTCGCTCGGCGTGGAGAAGTGGCGGACCAGTTACGTCCATCATCTCGACCGGCAGGACGTCATCCCGCCGGCGGGTGACACGCCGACCACCCGTGTCCTGGACGGTCAGGGCCGGCTGACCGAGCTTCGGCAGTACCGGGGCGGCACCGCGTCCGGGCCGTACGACTCGACCAGCTACGCCTACACGCCGCGCGGCGAGCTGGCCTCGGTCACCGACCCGGCCGGCAACGCCTGGCGGTTCGCCTACGACGCCCGTGGGCGCAAGTCGCGCGTTGACGACCCCGACCAGGGCACCATCCGCTACACCTACGGAGACAGCGACGAACTGCTCACCACGACGGACGCCCGCGGCGTCACCCTCGCCTACGAGTACGACGCCCTGGGCCGCAAGATCGCGATGCGTCAGGATTCGGCGACGGGACCGACGCTCGCCGAATGGACGTACGACCGGCTGCCGGACGGCACGGCGGTGCCGGGCCTGCCGGCCACCGCTACCCGTTACGTCGACGGTCAGCCGTACACGAGGGCGTTCACCAAGTACGACGCCGCCGGCCGCCCCACGGAGCAGGCGACCACCATCCCCGCCGCGGAGGGGAAGCTGGCCGGCACGTACACCTCCGCCGAGTCGTACGCGATCGACGGCGAGGTGAGCAGCACCACGTCGCCGGCCGTGGGCGGACTGCCGCAGGAGACGCTGACCTACGGCGTCGACTCCCTGGGCATGGCGACGACGCTGACCGGCGTCACGAGCTACGTGACGGCCACCGGCTACACCGAGTACGGCGAGCAGAACCAGCTCACCCTGTCGGCCGGCGGCAGGAAGGTGTACCGGGACTTCAGCTACGAGGTCGGCAGCCGGCGGCTCAGCGGGGCCGCGACCCGGCGGGAGGCCGGTGCGGCGCTGGTCTCCGACGTCAGCTACCGGTACGACGACGCGGGCAACATCCGCCGCATCAGCGACGCGCCCGACCCGGCCACCGGATCCACCACCGACACGCAGTGCTTCGACTACGACTACCTGCGCCGGCTCACCCAGGCGTGGACGCCCGGCAACGGCGACTGCGGCGTCGCGCCCACGGCCACCGGGCTCGGCGGCCCGGCGTCCTACTGGCACACCTGGGCCTTCGACGTGACCGGCAACCGCACCAGGGAGACCCGGGTCACGGCCGGCGGGTCCACCACCACCAGCAGCTATTCGTACAACGCACCGGGGACCGCCCAGCCGCACGCGGTGCGCGGCGTCACCACCACCACGAGCGGCGGCGGCACCACCACCAACAGCTACGACTACGACGCGTCGGGCGACCTGGTCAACCGGACCCGGGCGGGGGTGGGGCAGACCTTCGAGTGGGACGCCGAGGGCAACGTCAGCGCGGTCACGGAGAAGGGCGCGACCACGAGCTACCGCTACGACGCCGACGGCAACCGGTTGATCAGCCGCCATCCCGACGGTTCCGCGACGCTCCACCTCGGGGACACCGAGGTGACCGTCGACTCCGGCGGTGGCCGGGTGGGCACCCGCTACTACAGCCACAACGGGCAGACGATCGCCATGCGGAACGGCCGCGACGGCCGGCTCACCTGGCTGGTCTCCGACCAGCACGGCACCGCGGAGATCGCCGTAGAGGAGGGCACCCAGGAGGTGCGCCGCCAGCGGCACGACCCGTACGGCAACACGCGTGGCCCACAGGTCGCGCCGGTGGCCGGCAACCGCGGCTTCGTCGGCGGTGACAACGACACGACGACCGGGCTGACCCACCTGGGCGCCCGGGACTACGACCCGACGACCGGTCGGTTCATCTCGGTGGACCCGGACATCGACTACGAGGATCCGCAGCAGATGAACGGGTTCGCCTACGCGAACAACAGCCCGGTCACCTTCACCGATCCCGATGGCACGTACTACGTCACCCGTACCGTCACCACCTGGAAGACGGTCTACCACACGATCATCCGCAAGGTGGTGGAGGCGATCCGGGTGCTCGTCACGGTGTGGGTCTTCCTCATCTTCCTCTGGCTCACGGCACCGTGGCACCCGTACACCTACTACGTCACCAAGTACATCGTCCGGTACATCAAGGAGGTGGTGAAACGCGTCGTCAAGATCAACAGATTGATCCGGGTCTGGGTGAAGAACCCGTCCCGTAAGACCGCCAAGCGCCTGCGAAGTCTCGCCGGCGAGCTGGACCGGCTCAGTCAGATCGGCACCCGCCTGGCCCAGATGGCCGCGTCCGCGATGATGATGGCCAAGATGGTCGCCGAACAGCAGCAACCGCGGCCGGAACCGGCGAAGAAGAAGCCGTGGTGGCAGAAGGTCAGGGAGAAAGTCCACTCGGTGACCAACAGCAAGTGGTTCCAGTGGGCCACCGTGGCGGCGGGGGTGGTGGGCCTCTTCGCCTGTACCGTCTGCGCCTTGATCGGATACGCCGGATTCGCGATGGCGGCCATGGGCACGGCCAGCTCCTGCGATCAGAAGCGAGATCAGACGTGCGCCATGGGGGTCGCGTCGTTGGTCCTCGGCGGGGCCGGCAGCACGCTGGGGCAGTACGGCTCGAAGGTCGCCTACTACGGCGGAGTCACCGTCCGGGCCAACCGGTTCATCTCCCATCCGGTACGCAACCTGGGTGGTCGGGCGACGATCGCCGGAGGCAGGTTCCTGCAGGGTTACGGCAAGATGCTGGAGATTCACGGCGTCGGGTGGGGTGTCCTGGGCTCCGTGTAGTGCGCCGTCCACCGACGTTCGCCAGGAACTCCGGCGAACGTCGGTGGACCGGCCGGTCAGGCGGGCCGGTGTCGGGGTGTCACGAGCCCGCTCTCGTAGGCGAGCACGACGGCCTGCGCCCGGCTGGCCAGGTGGAGCTTCGCCATGATCCGGTTCAGGTGGGTCTTCACCGTGGCCTCGGAGATGACGAGGTGTTCGGCGAGCTCCAGGTTCGACATGCCCTGCCCGACCAGGCGCAGCACCTCCCGTTCCCGGGTGGTCAGGGCGTGCAGGTCCGCCGGCGTGACGGGTGCCGCCCCGGCCCCGGAGCGCGGCCGGGTCGCGTACGACTCGACAAGACGTTTGAGGACGCTGGGCGCGAACAGCGCTATCCCGGCCGCGACCGTGCCCACGGCCTGGAGCAACTGCTCCGGTGGGGTGTCCTTCAGCAGGAAGCCGGACGCCCCGGCCCGTAACGCGCCGTAGACGTATTCGTCGAGGTCGAAGGTCGTCAGGATGATGACCTTCGGCGCCGGGTCCCCCGTCGCGACGATCCGCTCCGTGGCGGCGATCCCGTCGATGCCGGGCATGCGGACGTCCATCAGGACGACGTCGGGTCGCGCGATGGCGGCCAACTCCACGGCCTGCTCGCCGCTGTCGGCCTCGCCCACCACGTCGATCCCCGGTGTCGCCCGCAGCATGGCCGCGAGCCCGCTGCGGATGAGGACATGGTCGTCCACCACGAGCACGCGCGTCATCTCACCATTGTGGATGTTCCGCGCAACCGGCGGCCGTCCCGCCCGGCCTGCCGGCCCGCCACCACCCGGGAACGGGTGCGTGGGGTCAGAGAACAGGCCTCGGCTGCTCCGGTGGCGACGCCGGTAGGGTGAGCGTCACGGTGAAGCCGTCGTCGCCGCCCTCCACCGTGACCGTGCCGCCGTACTGTCGGGCGCGTTCGGCCATTCCGGTCAGGCCGCGCCCGCCACCGGTTCTCGGCTGCGGCAGTCCTCGGACCGGGTGCGCCGGCCCGCCGTCGGCCACGGCGGCGGTGAACCGGTCGGGCTGGTAGTCGAGCGTGACCGTGGCCGCGCTGCCGGCGTGCTTCAGCACGTTGGTCAGGGCTTCCTGAAGGAACCGGTAGGCGCACAGATCCGGCCCGGGTGGCAGGGCCCGGGGGAGACCGGTCACCACGGTGCGGACCGGTACACCGGTGGCCCGGATCCGGCACAGCAGGTCATCGACCCGCGCCAGCCCCGGCGCGGGTGGCGCGTCCAGCTCGGCGGGATCGGGTAGGCCCGGCCGCAGAACCCCGAGCATGGCGCGCATCTCGGTGAGCGCCTCGCCGACGGTGTCCCGCGCGGTGCGCAGCGCCGAGCGTGCGGTCGGCGGATCGGTCTCCAGGACGTACCAGGCCAGTCCCGCCTGGATCGAGACCACCGACAGGTGGTGGGCGACCACGTCGTGCAGGTCCCGGGCGATGCGGAGCCGTTCGTCGCTGACCGCCCGGCGGGCCAGCTCCTGCCGGTCTCGGCGTAGCTCCTCGGTCAGCGTCGTGAGCTGCTCGCCACGCTCGTGCAGGCGGCGGGCGGCGCTACCCAGGTAGGACACGACCGCCGGCCACAGCAGGGCCTGGGTGGCCGCGGCGACGAGCGAGCCCTGCCGGTCCAGTACGCCACCGTAGAGCCAGACCAGCGCCGGCACCGACGCCGCGGCGACGGTCGGACCGATCGGCCGGGCCGCCGCGACCGTGTAGAGCGCCAATAGCGAACCCGCGCTGTTCACCACCGGGTGATAGCCCAGCGTGATGTGTGCCGTCCAGATCGCGCAGAAGAGCAGCAGCACGGTCGTCGGAGCCCGCCGCCGGGCCACCAGGGTCAGGGTAGCCAGGCCGGTCAGCACCCACCCGAGGGCGTCGAAGTCCCGGTACAGGCCGGTGGCGTCGCCGACGCCGATACCGAGGCTCACGACGCCGACCGCCGCCGCGAGCGCGCCGTCCAGCAGCCACGGATGCCGGTTGTCCAGCCCGCGCAGGCGCCCGAGGCCGTCCGGCCCCGCCGGACGGGGCCGCCACCGGCGACGGGGGGCCGAGCTTGGCCGCGCCGGTCCGCCGCTCGGCGGCCCACCCGACGGTCCGCCCTGGCCGTGCCGCATCAGCGCACCGTAGCCCCTACGGTCGTCGCGGTCATCATCCCGGCGGTGAACGTGCCTACCACGCCGGTTGTACGTCCGCCGCGTGGCGCGCCCCCGGCACCGCCCGGAGGGCCGGGCTCACGGGGGCGGCCGGAACGGCAGCCGCGCCACCGCGCCACCCGGACGGCGCTCGGGTGGCGCGGCAGTCCGAGGTCAGGCGCCCTGGCAGAAGTCCCGCCACGCGGAGACTCCGGCAGGATCCCGCAACCGGTAGTCCCCGGTCGGCCAGGAGAGATCGAACCAGAGGTTCCACCGCGAGCCCCGCTGGCCGAGGTACTGGTTGATCGCCCGTACCCAGACCGCCCGTGCGGTGCCGTCGTCGCCGGTCGCGATGTGACTGCCCAACTCGGCCACGGCGATCGGCAGGCCCACCGTGGTGTTCACCGCGACGGCCGGGTCGACCAGAGTGGCCGGGGCCAGGTACCGCCCCTTGGCCGCGTCGTAGTTGTAGATGTCCCAGGCCAGAACGTCGAGCACGCCGTCACCGGGGTAGTAGTCGCGCCAGTCGCGGCCGGAGGCCGGGACCACCGTCCACTGCATCAGCACCTGGGTGGCGAACAGCCGCGGGTTGCCCGCCTCGTCGGCGAGCGCGCTCAATCGCCGCCACGCGGCCCGGTAATCGGCCGCGGTGAACTCGCCGTCGCGGATGTTGTCCTCCGGCTCGTGGTAGTACACCCAGTAGACGTCCCGGTCTCGCGGGGCGCCGGCGAACCACTGACGCATCTGGTCGTCGTAGCGGCCGGCCAGATAGTCGCGCGCGTTGCCCTTGAACGAGACCACCAGCGCGCGGCTGCCGACGTCCAGCGGGCCGGGCCAGGCCGGCGGCGGACCACCGTGGAAGAACCGGACGGCACCGAGCGGGCCGAACAGAGCCTCCTCCCGGGCCAGGCCCTCGGGCCAGCTCTCGCCGTTCTCCCGCGCGTACGACGTACCGCAGAGGGTGGTCGTGACGTAGGAGATGACGATGGTCGGCACGTCGGTGCCGCGCTCGCGGGAGTTCACGACGGCGGCTGACTCGGCGCTCGGATTGGTCACGGCGAACGATCGGGCGCCGGCGGCCTGGCCGACCACGTCGGTCACGTCGAACGACACCGAGGTGGTGCCCTGCCCGGTCAGGTCGACGGTCGTCATCGCCGGACCCATGGCCGGACGGTTGGCGTAGGTGATCGACTCCGACCAACTGGTGCTGGCCACCGGGTGCAGCCGCAGCGCGGCCGGCTGTTCGGTGAGCTTCTGGAAGGCCAGCTCCAACCGGGCGCTCACCACCCGTCGACCAGCGGGTGTGGCGGGCAGCGGGAACCGCAGGTAGATCTCGGAATGCCAGGGAGTGGACCAGTTGGACGCGGCCAGCTTCGTCGCGGAGCCGTAGCCGATGGTCGGCATCTCCTGAACGACGTAGGTGTCCGCGGCGACCGGGATGCGGACCTCGGTGGTGCCGGCGGGGGCGCCCGCGCCGGCCGGCGTGGACGTCCCGGAGGCGGCGACCGCACCGGGTACGGCCACGGAGAGCAGGGTCGCGGCGCTGAGCACGGCGGCTCGGCACCACCGTCGGCTCGGTGTGCTTGAGGTGAACATGAGTGTCTCCCGCGGTGTGGAAGCCGTCGGATCCGGCGCCCGCAGTCTGGCGGTGGGAGCGCACAGAAAGCGCACACCCGCGCACTCGCTGCTACCGGTGCGGTAGCCGCAATCTCAATCGGCGGTTTGACGCACCCCGCCGCCGACGGACCTAGGTTCACGCTTGTCGGCGAATGGGGGGAGCGCGAGGGTGGCGGGGACGGGTTCTGCTTTCGAGCGGTCGGGAGGCGGATCGGGCCTGACCTTCGAGGTGCTCGGGCGGCCGCGCGTGTGCCGGGACGGCGCGGCGCTCGAGCTGGGCACTCCCAAGCAACGGGTGGTCCTGGCGGCACTACTGCTCAACCCGCACCGGCCGCTCAGCACCGCGCAACTGGTGGAGTCGATCTGGTGGCACCCGCCGTCGGCGGCGGTGCCGAACGTACGGCTGTACCTCGCCGGCCTGCGTCGTGCCCTGCACCTGCCGGGCGAATCGGAATCCCGGCTGCGTACCGAGCGTGCCGGCGGCTACCGGTTGCGGATCGAACCGGGCGAGTTGGACGTGCACCGGCTGGCCACCCTGACCGACGCGGGTGACCAGGCGTTACGCGACGGCCGGCTGCCGGTCGCGGCCGAGCAGCTCGGTCGGGCGTTGCGGCTGTGGCGGGGACGCACCCTCGACGGCATGACCTACGGCCCGGCGATCGAGGCGAACGTGCGGGCGCTCGACGAGGCCCGGCTCCGGGTGGCCGAGAAGTGGGCCAGGATTCAGCTCGACCTGGGCCGACCCGAGGAGACGGTGCCCGAACTGCGGGCTCTGGTGGCCGAGAACCCCGTCCGCGAGCGCCTGTGGATGCGGCTGATCACCGCCCTGCACCAGGCCGGTGAGCCCGGTGCCGCCCTGGCCGCGTACGCCGAACTGCGGAAGGTGCTCGCCACCGAGCTGGGCGTGGAGCCGGCACCGGACCTTCGGGTCCTGCACCAGCGGATCCTGCGGTCGGAAGCACAGGGGCACACCGGATACGACGAGCGGCCGCTCCGGGCCACGCCGGCCGGCGGTGCCCGGGGCCGCGCGCCCGCCGTGTCCCGGCCGCGACAGCTTCCCGGGGCGCGCGGCGAACTGCACGGCCGGGACCGCGAACTGGCGCAACTGCGCCGGCTGCTCGCCGAGGTCGTCGACCGTGGGCCCGTCGTCGTCACCATCGACGGGGTGGCCGGGGTGGGCAAGTCGGCGCTGGCGGTGGCCGCTGCGGCGGCGGCCCCGGGCTTTCCCGACGGGCAGCTGTACGTGGACCTCCAGGGGGCGACGCCCGGCCTGGAACCGTTGCGTCCCGTCGACGTGCTCGGCCGGTTCCTGCGGGCGCTCGGTGTGCCGGCGGCCCGGGTACCCGACGAGGAGGCGGAGGCGGCGGCCCTGTTCCGCTCGACAGTGGCCCGGCGGCGGGTGGTGGTGGTTCTCGACAACGCGGTGTCGCCGGCCCAGGTGCGTTCCCTCCTACCGGGCGGGCGTGGCTGCGCAGCGGTGGTGACCAGCCGGCGAGGGCTGCCGGAGATGGCGGTGGCGGACCGGATCCGGCTGGCGACTCTCCCGCCGGACGCGTCGGTGGCCGTACTGCGGCAGTTCGCTGGCCCCGACCGGGTGGCGGCCGACGCCGACGCGGCTCGTCGGCTGGCGGAGCTGTGCGGTCACCTCCCACTCGCACTCCAGGTGGCGGGCGCACGGCTGGCCGCCCGGCCGGACTGGCCGGTCGCGCATCTGGCTGACCGGCTGGCGGCCGCCCGGCGGCGTCTCGACGAGCTCGCCGTGGGCGACATCGCGGTGCGGTCCAGCATCGAGCTGACCTACAAGAGTCTCGATCCGACCGGGCTTCGCGCCTTCCGGCGGCTGGGACTGCTGCCCGCTCGGGACTTCTCCGCGTGGGCGTTGGCCGCGTTGCTCGGGGTGCCGCTCACCGAGGGGGAGCGGGTGCTGGAGGCGCTGGTCACGGCGCGGCTTGTGGAGCCGGTGGCGGCACCGGGACCGGGCGGGCTTCCCGGCACGTACCGGATGCACGACCTGATCCGGTTGTTCGCCGCCGACCAGGTCGCCGTGACGGATCAGCCGCGGGTCCGTGCCGCGGCGGTGCGCCGGCTGGTCGGCACCGCGGTGGCACTCACCGAGCAGGCCGACACCCGGCTCGGCGCGGATTTCCTCGGCTCGCCGCAGCGTCGGGTGGCCCGCTGGAGCCTGCCCCAGGCCGACCTGCGACGGCTGACCGACGAGCCCGCGCCCTGGTTCGAGCGGGAGCACCGGTTCCTCGCCGCGGTCGTGGACAGCGCGCTGGCCGCCGGCGCCACCGCGCTGGCCGGCGAACTGGCGGCTGCCATGACGGCACTGCTCCAGGTCGGGGGCCACTTCGAGCTCTGGCGTCAGGTGCAGCAGCGAGCGCTGAGCGCCGCCAACCGGGCCGACGACCGGCGGACCGCGGCCCGGCTGCACCGGGGGCTCGGCGAGCTGGACACGATCCAGGACCGGTACGCCGAGGCGGTCGCGCACTTCCGGGCGGCCCGTCTGGTCTCCGGCGGGGTCGCCGCCGCGCCCGAGACCGCCCACGACGCCGCGGTCGCGGCCGGTCTCGGCTACCTGCACCGGTTGCGGGGGCAGTACGCCAGCGCCCGGCGGGAGTTCGTCCGGGCCCGCGAGCTGGCCGAGGCGGCCGGGAACGAACACGGATCGGTGTACGCCACGAGCGGCATCGGCGTGGTGAACCTCGAACAGGGACGGCTGGCCGAGGCCACCGACTGCTTCAACGAGTGTCTCCGCGTCAGCCGCAGGATCGAGTACCTGCCCGGCGTGGCGCAGGCGCTGCGCAGCCTCGGGCAGGTGCAGCGCGCCGGCCACCGTTACCACGCGGCCGCCGCCTACTTCGGGCACGCGCTGGCGATCAGCGAGCGACTGGGTGACCGGGCATCCGCGGCACATGCCGCCTGCTGGCTGGGCGAGGCGCGGTTCCGCCAGGGCCGACACGTCGAGTCGCGGTGGATCCTCGCCCGGTGCCTGCACCGGCACCGCCAGTTCGCGAACCGCTGGGGTGAGGCCGCGACCCTCCGGACGCTGGCGGAGGCGCAGCTCGCGGTCGGCCGGCCGCGGGCCGCCGCCGGCCGCGCCACGGCCGCGGTCCGGATCTGGCGAGACATCGGCTCGCCGTACTGGCTGGCGCACGGGCTCGAGACGCTGGGCGACGCGCTCGACGCGCTCGGCCGTCGCGACGTGGCGGATCGGCAGCGGGCGGAGGCGGCGCGGCTGCGGGAGGGGCTGCGCGACGGATGACCGCGCCGGTATCCGTGCGGCCTCGCCGTCACCCCATCCGCGCATACGGAACATATGCGGAGGTTCGCCATCCTGGACGCGCCGGTCGCCCGGACCCGGGTGCCCGCCGAACAGCACCGAAGGGAACCCCATGCTCCTACGTCGAATCGCCGGGCTGGTCGTCGCCGGCGGCCTTGCCGCTGTGGCGATCCTGACCCCGGCCGCCCCCGCCTCGGCGGCAGTGACATCCGGCGCGGTATTCAACAATCCCACCGTCGTCGGTCAGCAGTACGCCATCGTCGACCATCTCCAGCGGCTCATCGAGGGCGCTGCCGCCGGGTCCACGATCCGGGTCGCCATGTACCACTTCTCGCTGGCCCGCACCGCGGACCAGCTGGCCGCGGCGTACGACCGCGGAGTGCGCGTGCAGATCGTGCTCGACGGACAGTCCCGCGCCTATCCCGCGGTGACCGGCCTGGTCGGCAAGCTCGGAACGAACCGGGCCAACGGATCCTGGGTGACGATCTGCACCACCGGTGGGGCCTGCATCGGCAACCTCGGCACGCCGATCATGCACAACAAGTTCTTCCTGTTCTCCGACACCCTCGGCGCGGCGAACGTGCTGGTGCAGAGCTCGGCGAACCTGACCGTCGACAACGCCGAGCGCTACTGGAACAACGCGGTGACCCTGGTGGGCAACACCGCCGTCTACAACGCCTACCTCACCTACCACCGTGACCTGGCGGACCAGCGCAAGACCAGCAACTACTACCGGACCGAGTCCAGCGGCACCGTCAAGTCCTACTTCTTCCCCCGCGCCGGTACCACCCAGGACACCGACACGATCTACAACATGCTCAATGAGAACGTGACCTGCACGGGCAACAGCTCGACGGGTACCGAGACCGGCCGCACGATCATCCGGATCGGCATGTGGTACTTCAGCCGCAACCCGATCGCGCGCAAGCTGCGCGAGCTGGCCGACCAGAAATGCTGGGTAGAGGTCGTGTACACCGACTCCGACGCCGACGTGCCCACCATCCTCTCCGGCCATGACCGGATCAGGCTGTACCGGATCAACGGCACCTACATCGTGCATTCCAAGTACCTGCTGATCGAGGGGACCTACGCCGGCCTGAAGGACACCAAGTGGGTGATGACCGGTAGCCACAACTACTCCAACGCGGCGCTGCGCGAGAACGACGAGGCGCTGGTGCGGGTCCAGTCGACGACCATCCACGATCAGTACCGGTCGAATTTCTGGGCGCTGCGGGCCGCGGCCGTGCCGGTCAGCTAGCCGCCCCATGGTCTGCACGATCAGCCCGCCGGCCTGCCCTTGACGGGCAGGCCGGCGGCGGTGCGCCGGCTCAACAGGTCTGCGCGCAGTTGCGCAGGCCGTAGCGGATCTTCAGTTGGGTGCCGCCGTTGCCGTCCCAGTCGTCGACGTAGCAGACGCTCAGGTAGCCGGCCTGGTCGACACCGACGGCGGGCGCCTCCTGGCGGTTGGCGGTGAACACGCTGAGCCGATAGTCAGGGAACAGGTTCTCCGTCGTACCGGTGGGTCCGACGCCGCGGGCCCAGACCTCGGTGCCGCTGCTGGCGCTGCTGAGCCCGGCCGACTGGCCGCTCTCCTGCCAGGTGACGACCGCGTTGCCGGAGCCGTCAACGGCGAGGTCGGGGTGTGCCTGGCGGCCGACGCGGTCCGACTGGTAGGCCGTCTGGGTGGTGAGGCCGTACCCGCCGGACGCGGTGTGCGCCCACCGGTAGATCGGCCCACTGACGGTACGGGCGGCGAACGCTGCGGTTGCGCCGGTGAAGCCACGAAGGTAGATCAGCGACTGCGGGTTGCCGTCGTAACCGGTACGGCCCGGGTAGCTGTCGGTCCAGGCGGCATACCAGGTGCCGGACTCGCCGACGGCGACCGCCGGATCGAGCTGTTGGCCGTCGGAGAGCGCGCCGGTGTGGACGGCGACGAGCGTGCCGAACGCCGCGGGGAACTCCCCGGTCCGGGCGCGGATGCTGTAGCCGCCGTTGCCGTCGGCGTCGTCCTCCCAGGCGACCGCGGCGTCCCCGGCGGCGTTGATCGCGAGGTCCGGCTTGCGGTAGGTGCCCCCGGCCGTGGCCTGGACCGGCACGTCGAACCCGTCGCTGAGCGGCGACAGCCGGGTGTCGGTGGCGCTGAACGACGCGTACCGGATCGAACTGACGCCCGCGGTGGTCCGGTCCTGCCAGGCGACGCCGAACCGGCCGTCGGGCAGCACGGCGATCGACGGGCTGCTCTGGTCCCCGTCGGCCCGGGCGTTGACGGCGACGACCGGCGACACCGTGCCGTCCGGGTGGACGCGGCGGGAGCGGATCTCGTAACCGCCGTTGCCGTTGCCGTCGTCCGCCCAGACGACGACCGCGTCGCCGTTGGCCGCGAGGCCGACGTCCGGGGTGCGGTAGTTCCAGTTGGTGGCGCCGCCGGTGCGCACGACGACCTCGGACTGGCGTACCCCGTCGACGAAGCGGCCGAGCCGGATCTCGTTGCCGGTGCCCGCCACCGAGCCGGAGCTGAAGGCGACGACGCTGACGTGGCGACCGGCGGCGTCCCGGTGGGCGGCGACGGCGGGCTGGTGCTGGTCGCCGGTAGCGAGCTGGTTGGCGGTGGCGTAGGTGGCCTCCGGGTAGCGCGACGGGGCGATCGTCACGGCGGCTCGGCGGATGGCGGCGAAGTCGGCGACGTAGCCGTCGTAGACGGTGGCGTCGTCGATGCGCATCAGCGTCTCGTCGTTCTTCTTCAGTGCGCCGTTGGTGAGGTTGTGCGAGCCGGTGTAGACGTACCGGTGCGGTGTGTTGTCCTTGCGGGAGACGCCCTGCACGAGCAGATACTTGGAGTGGATGCTGCCCTCGGGGCACTCGGTGTTGACGGTGGTGCCGACATCGAAGAACGACTGGCGGCAACCGCCCGGATCCATCGCGTAGACGCCGATACCGCGCGCGGTGACGTCGTCCACGGCGTCCTCGTGTTCGCCGGTGGCCACCTCGACGGTGCAGCCGGCGGCGACCTTGTCGCCGAGCGCGTCGACGACCTCCGCGCGGGTCTGCTGGAATCCCCACATGGCGAGGCGGATCACGTCGTCCGTGGCGTTGGCGGAGCACTGCACGTCGTCGATGGCGGCGGCGAAGATGTCGTGGCGGGCGCTCTGCGGGTTGAACGAAGCGGCGATCTCGTTGTCCTCGGCGGTGCTGGGGGAGTTCCGGGGAGAGAACCAGAGCCGGAACGGCCCGGCGTCGGAGTGGCCGGTCTCGTAGCTCTTGCCGGTGCCGGTCACCGCGAGCTTCCGGTCCACGTAGCGGCGGTAGGCGGTGGCGAGCGCGGCGTTTCCGGAGACGACCACGAGGTTCTGGAACATCTGCTGCTGCGGGAGGGTCGGGTTGTTGGACGCCACGACGGTGACGTCCGTGCGTTCGTCGGCGAGGGCGCTGAACACCCAGAACTTGTTGTGGTTGACGCCCACGCCGCCGCCCGCGCAGGAGGCGAAGCAACGCTTGACCCACGAGCCGGTGGCGCCGGCCGCCCACGCCGGCAGGCCGGCGACCAGCTGGTCGACCTCGGCGGACTGGTGGCACGCGGCCGGGTCGCCACCGGTGCACATCTCGATGAGCAGGCGTACCTTCACTCCCCGATCGTGCGCGGCCAGCAGGTGGCCGGCGATGGCCCGGTCGCTGAAGGTGTACACCGATCCGTACAGCGTGGACCCCGGCTCACTGGCCTGGATCAGCGTGTCGATCTCGTCGCGCAGGCCGGTGGTCTGGTAGCGGGCCAACCGCCCGGCCCGGTCGGAATCAGGAGCGGCGTAGTCGACGTCGGGCACCGGGTCCAGGTTCGGACGCAGGAACAGGACCTTCACCGAGTCGCTGGTGACGGTCACGGTGGCCGCCGCGGCCGGCGTCGCCACGAGGATCACCAGTGCGAATGCCAGGATGAGCCGGCGCATGGCGTGCTCCCTTCGGCGGGATGAGGGGAGGCGGAACCGCGCCCTGCGGCCGCCGGTGCTGCGGGCGAGTGTGCGGCAGGCGCCTCCCCGCCCGCCAGCGACGACCACCCGCGATAGCCGCCACGGCACCGGGCGGGCGGCGGTCGGTCCAGGTCTTTTCGCTGGTCACGCCGCTGCGTTCGGCGACCGGCGGTACGACGGGCTGCGGCTCGGCGTGTGCGAAACATGTGCGGTGTGGTGCCGCCCCGGCCTGTCGGCAGGGAGTGGGACAGGCGTCTGCGGTCTGTGGCCGACCCGTCAGCTCGTCGGGTGGCGGTTCCCGGTGAACGAGATGGTGTGGTCGGTGGCCCACTGGCGGAAGGTTCGCGCCGGCCTTCCGAGAAGGTCGGACACCGTCGAGGTGACGTGTGCCGGGCGTCCCGTCGCGGCATTCCAGGCGGCCAGGAGCATGTCCACGGCCGGGCGGGAGGCTTCCGGGGTCGCGCGTCGGAACTCGTCGGGCGGCATCTCCTCGAACGTCAACCGGCGGCCCAGGGCGTCGCCGATGATGCGTACCTGTTCGGCCTGGGTGAGGGACTCGGGGCCGGTCAGGACGTAGTCGCCGCCGGCGTGTCCGCTCTCGTGCAGGGTCCGCGCGACGACCGCGGCCACGTCACGATCGTCGACCGGTGCTGTCTCGGCCGCGCCGTACGGCCACCGGACCACGCCGTCGCCACGGATCGCGGCGGCCCACCAGAGCAGGGCGTTCGACGCGAACATCCCGGGCCGGATGATCGTCGAGTCCACTCCGGTGGCCGCGATGAGCCGCTCGATCTCGGCGTGCAGCGCCGCCATCGGGTTCGGTTGCTGGAAGAACGGGTGCGGGGTCCGGTGCGGTGCGGACAGGTAGACGACCCGCTGTGTGTGGGCGGCCAGCCGGTCGACGACGGCCGCCGCGGTCTGCGGCGGGGCGGTCCAGACCAGAAATACCGTACCGACGGCGTGCAGCGCGGCGTCGAGAGATTCGGGCACGGTGAGATCGCCCGTGACGATCTCGACGTCGGTGGGCAGCGTCGCAGCCGAGTCGGCGCGGCGCACGAGGGCACGGACCGGCACGCCCGCGTTGGTCAGCAGGTCGACCACCGCCCGGCCGATGCGTCCGGTCGCCCCGGTGACGAGCACGGGCGGCTCTCCGGTGGGTGTCATAGCAGCCGCCCGGTCGTCGGTGGGGCGCAGCGAGGGTCGGTCTGGTCCATGCCCCCATTGAACCGTTACCGAGTTAAATAAGCAACCCGGTAACGGATGTTACCGTGGCAAGGTGAGCGAGCCGGTCGGGCTGCGGGCCCGCAAGAAGGTACGAACCCGGGACGCGATCGCTGACGCGGCGATCTCGCTGTTCCTGGCGCGCGGGTTCGACCAGGTATCGGTGTCCGACATCGCGGCGACGGCTGAGGTGTCGAAACCGACGCTGTTCCGCTACTTCGCCAGCAAGGAAGACCTGATCCTGCACCGCTTCGCGGACCACAACGGTGAGGCCGCCCGGGTGGTCCGCGACCGGCGCCCCGGTGTCGCGCCGATCGCGGCGCTGCACCAGCACTTCCGGGACGGTCTCGACCGCTTCGAGCCGGTCACCGGCCTCAACGATCATCCCGAGGTGGTGGCGTTTCATCGGCTGGTGTTCATGACGCCGAGCCTGGCGGGACGGCTCCTGCAGTACATGCTCGAGGATGAGGAGGCACTGGCCGCCGCCCTCGACCCGGGTGTCCGGGGCCGGCTGCAAGCCGCCCAGGTGATCGCGGTGCACCGCGTACTGGCCCGGACCAACTGGCAGAAGATCGCCGACGGGCGGACCGCACGCGACGTGCACCCCGAGGCGGTCGCCGACGCCGACCAGGCGTTCGCCCCACTGCGCCACGCGGCGGGCAACCCCTAGCTGTCGGGTCCTCCGGCCCCGCGCCGGGCGACCTCCGGCCCTGCCGTCCCTGGGCGGGCGGCGTGACGATCGGCTGGAACGACGACGGACGGAGGCCGTGATGAACAGGCACGCAGCGCGGGTCGTCGGCGGCGCGGCACTGATCGCCGCGGTCGCGGCGGCCGCCTACCCGGTGCCGGTGCGACGCTGGATCCGCTTCTGGGGCGCCACCAACATGGAGATCGTCGGTGAGATGCCCGGTGACGAGCTGATCGAAGGGCCGGACCTGGAAACCACCCGCGCGGTGACCGTCGCCGCACCGCCCGCCGCGGTCTGGCCGTGGCTGGTGCAGATGGGCAGCGGCCGCGGCGGTGCGTACACCTACGACTGGATCGAGAACCTGCTCGGCCTCGACATGCACAGCGCCGACACGATCCTGCCGCAGTTCCAGGACCTGAAGGTCGGCGACGGTCTGCCGGTCGGCGTCGGCGGCCCGGTGCTGCGCTGCGCCCTCCTGGAGCCGGAGCGCGCCCTGGCGTTCCTTTCCGACGACCACCGCTGGCTGTGGAGCTTCCGGCTGACGCCGGAGCGCGACGGCGGCACCCGGCTGGTCAGCCGCAACCGTATCGTCACGGCGAAGCCGTCGCTGCTGCGGACCGCGTTCGACCGCACGGTGATGGAGCCCGGCAGTTGGGTCATGGAGCGCAGGATGCTGCTCGGCATCAAGGCGCGCGCCGAGAAGTTGGCCGCACAGCAACCCACCCCCGGCGAGTCGGCCGGCGTGCCCGGCTGACCGCCGGACGGTTTCTGGGTGCCGGGACCGACGCGTGTGCCGGTCGGACGACGGGGCGGTGCTCAGCAGACGTCCGCCCGGCGGACGTCTGCTGACAGCCGGCGGCCGGTGGTCATGCGGGCTGCCGCCGGTCGGACGGCTCGGCGTGCGGTTCCGGTCCCCGGAAGACGGGCCGACCTGCCCGTTGTGCTGGAGCCGGGCCATAGGTCCCTGGCCCGAGTGCCCGCGGACTCTGCCTCGGAAGCGCACCAGCCGCGAGGCTGGATGGTGGAGGCCCGCCGCCGGCCGGGACACGGCTTAGCGGTCGGCCCGTGCACAGGACGCACGACGCCTCGGCCGGTGACGGACCTTTCCACCACGAGGAGGGACCACCATGACCTACCGCATCGCGATCAACGGGTTCGGCCGGATCGGTCGCAACTACCTGCGCTGCCTGCTCGACAAGGGCATGTTCGGCGCCGGTTACGAGGTGGTGGCGATCAACGACCTGTGGGACACCGGCATGCTGGCCCACCTGCTGGTGCACGACTCCACGTTCGGCCGGCTCGCGCACGAGGTCGGCGTCGGCGACGCCGCGCTGACCGTGGCCGGTGCGACCATCCCGACCTTCCGGCAGCGCAGCCCGGAGGACCTCCCGTGGGGTGACCTCGGCGTCGACCTGGTCATCGAGTCGACCGGCAAGCTGCGCGCCCGCGACGACGCCGCGCTGCACCTCAAGGCGGGGGCGAAGCGGGTGCTGATCTCCGCTCCGGGCAAGGGCGCCGACGCGACGCTGGTGCCCGGCGTCAACGCCGATCAGTACGACCCGGTCGCGCACCGGATCCTCTCCGCCGCCTCGTGCACCACCAACTGCGTGGCGCCGATGGTGAAGGTGCTGCACGAGACGTTCGGGCTGGAGCGCGGCTACCTGACCACCGTGCACGCGTACACCAACGACCAACTGGTGCTCGACGCGCCGCACAAGGACCCGCGCCGGGCCCGCGCCGCGGCCGTGAACATCATCCCGACCAGCACCGGAGCCGCGAAGGCCGTCGGCCTGGTGCTGCCCGAGCTGGCCGGGCGGCTCGACGGCGTCGCGCTGCGCGTTCCCGTCGAGGACGGCTCGATCAGTGACCTCACCTGCGAGCTGATCCGCGCCGCCACGCGGGACGAGATCAACGCCGCGATGGCCGGCGCCGCGGCCGGGCCGATGCGGGGGATCCTGCGCTACACCGAGGCGCCCCTGGTGTCCCGCGACATCGTCGGCGATCCGTCCTCGTGCGTGTTCGACGCGAGCCTGACGCAGGCCGCCGGCACGTTCGTCAAGGTCTTCGGCTGGTACGACAACGAGTGGGGCTACCTCAACCGGCTCGTCGATCTCACCGAGCGGTTCGCCCGGGCGGAGTGAGCTGAGGACGGACGTTTCGCCGCAGCGGGCGCCGGGACCGTCGTCCCGGCGCCCGCTGCGACCGGCCGACCCGCGTCGCCGCCTTCGCACGCGGTCCAGCGCACCGGCCATCCGCGCCGACCGCGCCATTCGGGCATGGGCTTCGTCTCGAAGCCGTGCCGGTCACTTGCCGGGCCGGCGCCGCCCCCAGCCGAGGTAGGCCACCGGCCCGACCGGCTGCACGAACAGCACGGGCCACCAGACCGCCTTGGGGCCGCGCACCTGTTGCTCCGTACGCCGGGCCAGGTCGATCGCGGCCACGACCGTCAGCACCACCTCGACCGGTGCGAGCACCGCCGTCGCCCTGCGCTGCCAGCGGGGCAGCTCACTCCATTTCTTGCCCATCGTTCGCTCCTGTTCGTGGGAGGTGCCGGCCGGGTGGAGAGCGCCCGCGCAGGCCGTGGTGAGCCGGTCGAGCACCTGCCGCAACCGGCCGAGCGCGCCGTACTCCTGAATGAAGAACGCCGTGTCGGCCTCCTGGTGGCGCCACCCGGTACCGCGACAACGGCCGCGCACCAGGGGTGGCCGAACGTGGCGGTCAGCTCGGCACGGCCAACTCCGCCAGGACGGGCGGCGCCGGCACGGGTACGGGAATGACCACGACCGGGCAGCCCGCCTTGCGTACGCATTCCTCGCTCACCGATCCGAGCACGGTGTGCCGGAACCGGCTGTGACCGTGGCTGCCGAGAACGAGCAGGTCCGCGCCGCGAGCGGCATGTGTCAGCACGTCGGCGGCCCTGCCCTCCACGACCTCGGCCGCGACCGGTGACACCGAGCCTCGACGGGCCGCGAGTGCCTGGATCTCGCGGTCGAGGACGGCGCGGGCGTGCTGCTTCTCGTCGGCGGGGTTGGCAGCGGTCACCGGGCCGGACTCGGCCCCGTCCCACCGCCAGGCGATCACCGCCTGCACTGTGCCACCGCGACTCGCCGCTTCGCGGGTCGCCCAGTCGAGGGCGCGCCGCCCGCCATCGGAGCCGTCCACGCCGACGACGATCAGATAGTTGTCGGTCATCTCCCGCACTCCCTCCATGTCCTTTGACCTCATCGCACACCCGTCGTCGGCGGTGCGGGTAGCCGCGGAGGACCCGCCGCGGCAGGCCATTCGACCTGTCGATCGGGTCAGGCCGTCACCGCTCGCGGCACCGAGGCGCGCGCCGGCCGGGCGACCAGCGCCGGGTGCCGGACGCCGGGCGTGACCGGTGCCGGCGGTTAGGCCGGCACCGCGACCATCGCCTCCTCGTACGGCAGCGCCAGGCCGGTGTCCGGCGCGAAGAGGTACCCGGAGTCGACGTCGACCCCCACCGTCAGGCGGCCGCCGACCTGGACCGGGACGTCGCCGTCCAGCCGGGCGGTCCAGTGGTCGACCGTCGGATCGGTGTCGTCCGCCGGGTGCCACACCCGGCCGGGCGGCTCGAAGAGCACGAGCGTGGCGTTGCCGAGGAACTCGACGGCGGTCACGGTGACGTCCAGTGCCGGCGCACCGTCCGGAGCCGGCCAGGTGAACGCGTCCGGCCGCAGGCCGAGCAGAACCGGGCCCCCGGCGAGCGCGGCGAGGCCCGCTTCCCCCAGGCCCGGCACGGGCCAGAGCTGCCCGCCCACCCCCATGGTCGGCGGGGCACCCGCGTGCACCGGCACCACGGCGAGGTTCATGCTCGGCGAGCCGATGAACCCGGCGACGAACGCGTTGACCGGCCGGTGGTACAGGTCGTGTGGCGTGCCGACCTGCTGCACCCGGCCGCCTTCGAGCACCGCGATGCGGTCGCCGAGCGTCATCGCCTCGACCTGGTCGTGGGTGACGTAGATGGTGGTGGTGCGGTGCTCGGCGTGCAGGCGCCGAAGCTCGGCGCGCATCGTGACGCGCAGCAGCGCGTCCAGGTTGGACAGCGGCTCGTCCATGAGCAGGACGCGGGGATTGCGGACGATGGCGCGACCGGCGGCCACCCGCTGCCGCTGCCCGCCGGAGAGCGCCTTGGGCTTGCGGTCGAGCAGCTCGTCGATGCTCAGCAGCTGCGCCACGTCGCGGACCCGCTGCTCGCGGACGGGGGCGGGGACGTGCCGCAGACGCATACCGAACGCGAGGTTGTCCCGCACCGACAGGTGGGGGTACAGGGCGTAGTTCTGGAACACCATCGCGACGTCGCGTTGCTTCGGGGAGAGGTCGTCGACGACCTCGTCGTCGAACGAGACCGTCCCGGAGGTGGCCTCCTCCAGGCCCGCGATGACGCGCAGCAGGGTGGACTTGCCGCAGCCGGACGGTCCCACCAGCACGAGGAACTCGCCCTCGGGCACGGTCAGGTCCACGCCCTCGAGCACCCGGGTCCCGCCCGGGAACACCTTCGTCACGTTGTCAAGGCCTACCCTCGCCATGGCAATCCTCCCCTTCCGCTCTCGGTTCCTGGTCTTCCCGTGGACGCCCGCCGGTGGCGGGATCGCCCGGCGGCCGGGGTGTCTCCGCCGCCAGGACGTCGTGCACCTCGCGGCGTGGGGTGGGTCGGACCGGCTCGCCGTACCCGAGCCGCAGGATCGCCTGGGCGTAGCAACCCGCCTCCTGGTCGATGACCAGCCGCCGCAGGTCGGGGATCTCCAGGGCCTGGTTCACCGGCGAGGCGGCGAGCCCACGCGCCGTGGCGGTGAGCAGGACCCGCTGCAACGCCTGCCCGGCGCGCACCCAGTGGTACGGCGTGTCGCCGCAGGTCAGCAGCACGACGAGGGTCGGCCGCTCGAAGGCGGCCGCGCCGCGGCAACGGCCGAACTGGCGTAGCGGCAGGCGTTGGGCGAGGTCCCGCGGGCCGTACGCGTACGCCGGCACGCCGTCCCGCCGCAACCCGCGGCCACCGGTCCACGTTGCCAGCTCGTCCCGGTACGCCGCCTGCTTCAACAGCCGCTCGTCGGCCGTCCAGGTCAGGGCGAGGATGGCGTCGCGGACGACCGGTTCGGCCAGGGCGAGGCGGGCGCCCTCCGCGGCGGCGGCGCCGATCAGGTCGTCGAGGACCGGCCGCGGGATGGCGGTGGGACGGAACGGGAGCCGGTTGGTGTGTCGCCGGTCGATCTCCGCCGCCAGGACGGCGGCCGTGGCGGTCGGTACGGTCGTGGGGCAGGTCTGGATGCGGGCCACGAGATCGGGGCGCGTCGGGTCGGGCAGCAGCCGTTGCACCGGAACCCTGCCGTGGGTGAGCAGGGCGAGGCGGAGGTTGAACACCGCGGCGCCGACACTCATGAACATCTGCCGGCCGGTGGGGTCGAGGACGGCCAGCTGCCGGTCACGGTCCACCGAGACCTCGATGTCCCGCCGGCCCACCCGGAACCGCCAGGGCTGGGTGTTGTGGATCGACGGCGCCCGCGTGGCGGCGCCGATACAGTCGGCGACGGCCTCGGCGGAGAGCGGCGACGTCGGTACCGCACGGGCTCTCATGGTCAGGCCTCCAGGCGGGAGGTGACCGCGGTTGTCCAGGGGCGTTCCCGGCCGGTGCCGGCGAGGAGACGAAGGCTCATCCCATCAGCCATGCCCTCATTGCACGGCACCGGCGGACCGGCGGGTAGATGCGGAAGGCCCGGCGGGGCGGGCCGTCCGACCCGCCCCGCCGGCCGTCAGCCGTGACCTGGCGACGCTGCCGGTCGTCGCCGAAATCGACGGGTGCGTGGTCGGTGCCGCCGCCTGACTGCTCGTCGCGGAACGGGTGCCGGGCAGCAAATGGCCAAGTGCGCTGTACATCACCTCGCCCTGCACCCCCATCGTTTTATACGATGCTGATAGTAAAAACTCCAGGAGGCGCCATGACCTACGTGATCGCCGAGCCGTGCATCGACGTGCTTGACCGGGCCTGCGTGGAGGAATGCCCGGTTGACTGCATCTACGAAGGCGACCGGGCGCTATACATCCACCCGGACGAATGCGTCGACTGCGGCGCCTGCGAACCGGTCTGCCCCGTCGAGGCGATCTTCTACGAAGACGACCTTCCCGAGCGGTGGTCGGTGTTCACCGACGACAACGCCCGGTTCTTCGCTGAGCCGCTGCCGGGAGCCGACGCCCCGCTCGGATCTCCGGGCGGGGCCGCCAAACTGGGCCGGCTGGCAGTGGACACTCCACTGGTCGCCGGACATCCCCGCCCGACAACCCTGACCGGCGAGGGCACGTAGCCACCGCCACGACCCGGTCCCCCGGGAGGCACCGATGCGTCTGATCGTCTACGGCGACTTCAACTGTCCCTACTCCTACCTGGCCAGCCAACGCGTCGACGCGCTGCTGCGACAGCGCCGCGCGGAGGTCGCCTGGCGGGCGGTCGAGCACAACCCCAGGCTGTCGATGACCGGTACCCCGGTCGCCGCCGACCCGGACGGGTGGAAACGCGAGTTGGTCGAGAGCCAACTGCTCGCCCTGCCCGGCGAGCACCCGCCCGAGGCGGCCCTCACCCTGGTCAGCAACACGCTAGCAGCCGTCTCCGCATACGCCGAGGCGGTCACCGACGGTGTCGAGCACGACCTGCGTCGTCTGCTGTTCGACGCCATCTGGGTGCGTGGCCAGCACCTCAGTAACGCCTACGACGTGCGCGCCCTCGTCGCCAGCCTCACCTATCCGCCCTACCCCATCGGGCCCTACCTCAGCTCGCCGGAGTTGCCCCCGCCCGGGTTCGGCAACCCCGCGCCGTTGCACACCACCCGGATCCTCGGCGCGACGACGGCCCCCAACGGAATACCACTGACCACGACCGGCTGGCGCCGCTCGCGGCGATGGCGCACCGACTGGCTGGACGCCGCCGGGCCCGTCGTACCCGTTGTGGTGGATCCCGAGGGCACCGCGCTGCGGGGCACCCGAGGGCTGGCATACCTGGCCGAACTACTCATGGACCCGCGAGCACCCCGCGCGACGCGGCCGAGCGAAAGGTCTTGCATCACCACCTGATGATCGAGTTCTCCCGCCCGGACATCGGCTCGTGACATCGGCAACTACTCGTCAGAACACCAGCCCCCGGTCCGCAGACGTAGTTGCGCCCGAACGTCATCCGCCTCGCCGGCGCCGAGATCCGTGAAGAGCGCCAGCGACAGTCGGAGCTGCTGAACGCCCCGCTCGGTGTCGCCGTGGTCGCAGAGCATCGTGCCGAGGCGGCGCAGCGCGGTCGCCTCACCCTGCCGGAAGTCCGCGCGGCGCATCGCCTCGACAGCCAGCTCGGCGTACCTGATCGCCGGGCCGGCCTGCCCGTCACCCAGGCAGGCGTCGGCGAGGGTGCCCATCATGCTGCCCCGGTTACGTTCGTTGACCGGCACTCCGGCAACGGCCAGGCTCGCCCGCAGGTAGTCCAACGCCGCGCGGTAGCGGCCGAGCCGGCACTGCACTTCGCCGATGTTGCCCAAGGCGTTTGCCTCGATCTCCGGAGCCGCGCTGCGGCGGGCGAGGCGGGCGGCCGAGCGACAGCATCGGATCGACTCCTCGTGCCGTCCGGCCAGCCGGTGGACCATCCCGATGTTGCCCATGGTCGCCGCGCAGGAGCGCAGGTTGCCGAGGCGTCGGCGCAGTCGCAGGGCGTGCTCGAAGCTGGCCACCGCTTCGTCGTACCTGCCGGCCGTCCCGTGTAGGACACCGAGCTGGTTCAGTGCCCGGGACTGCCCGTCGTCGTCCCCGGCGGCGCGGCTGACCGCCAGGCTGTCCCGCAGCAGCCGGTGCGCCTCGCCCGTGTCGTGCAGGTGGAAGCGGGCCACCGCCAGGTCGTGCAGCAGTCGGGCCCGGGCGATGTCGTCGCCGAGCCGTTCGGCGGCGGCGAGGCCGGCCTGGTCCACGGTCATCCAGTCCTCGACGTGGCCGCACATCTCGAAGAAGAGGAAGAGGCTGTCGGCCAGTTCGACGGCGTACCGGGCGGTGGCCGGCGCGGCGGCGGCCTGACGCACGGCCGCGACCAGGTTGGGCCGTTCGGCGTGCAGCCAGGCCAGGGCGTCGTCGGGGCCGGCGAAGCGGGCCGGCTCGTCGGCGGTCGCGGCCCGCGTGCCCGGCCGGAGCAGCCCGACGGCGTGGCGGACGGCCGTCAGGTGCTGCTCGAGCACCCGGGTCACGGCAGCCGTCCGGCCCGCCTCGGTCTCCTCGGTGGCCAGTTCCCGGGCGAAGAGCCGGATCAGGTCGTGCAGGACGTACCGGTGTTCGGCGGTCTCCTCGATCAGGCGCGCGTCGATGAGCTCGTCCAGCGCCTCGCCGGCATGGGCTGGTTCGACGTCGAGCAGGGCCGCCGCTGTCGCGGGGGTGAGTTCCGGCATGTCAACGGCGCCGACGAGCCGGAACAGCCGGGGCGCCAGCGGGTGGGTGAGGTGCTGGTAGCTGACCAGGAAGCTCGTCCGTACGGCGATGTCACCCAGCCGCAGCTCCGGCAGCCGGCGGCGCCGGTCGCCCAGCCGGTCGTCCAGCATCGCCAGGCTCCAGTGCGGCCGGGCAGCCAGCCGCGCACCGGCGATCCGCAGTGCCAGCGGCAGGCCGCCCAGCCGGCGGGCCAGCCGGATCGCGGTGGCGGGCTGGCGATCGATCCGCGCGGCGCCGGCGAGTTGGCGCAGCAACTCCACGGCGTCGCGGTCGTCGAGCACGCCGAGTTCGAGGTGCCGCACGGCGTCCAGTTCGGTGAGGTGCCGGCGGGACGTCACGAGGACCGCGCAGTGTCGTCCGGCGGGCAGCAGCGGGCGGATCTGCGCGGCGTCGCGGGCGTTGTCGAGCACCACCAGCAACCGTCGATCGGCCAGCAGCGAGCAAAGCATGGCCGCCGCCTCGTCCGGATCGGCGGCGACGGCCACCTCGGGACCGCTGAGCGCTCGCAGAAACCGCGCCAGCACCTCGCGGGGGGCCAGCGGCGGCGGCCCGGCCGTGGCGCCGCGCAGGTCGGCGTAGAGCTGCCCGTCGGGAAAATTCCCGGCGACCTGGTGTGCGGCCCAGGTGGCGAGCGCCGACTTGCCAACACCTGCCGGCCCCGTGACGACGCAGATCGAGGGTCGGCCGTCCGGCGCGGCGGTGAGCGCCTGCCGAACCGCGGCCAGTGACCGCTGGCGCCCGACCAGGCGCGGGCCGGGGTGCGGCAACTGCCGCGGTACGCACAGCGTTCCCGGTGCCGCCGCCCCAGCCGAAGGGGGCTGCCGGGCCAGTTCGGCGAGCCGGCTCAGGACCGGCCCCGGCGCCACGTTGAGCCCGTCGGCCAGGGCCTGCCGGCAGCGCTGGTACGCCGCGATCGCCTCGCCGCGGCGACCCAGCCGGTGCAAGGTCGCGACCTGTTGTTCAGCGAAGCGTTCGTGCAGGGGATACCGGGTGACCAGGTCGTCGAGGATCGGGGCGATCTCCTGGTGCCGGCCCAGGTTCAGCTCGAGGTCGAGGTACTCCTCGTACGCCAGGAGCCGCCGTCGTTCCAGCCGAGCGGCGCTGGTGGCCAAGCCACCGAGATTTGCGATGTCGGCCAGTGGGGCACCGCGCCACAACTTGAGCGCGGCCTGGTACAACGTGGCGGCTCGGTCGAGGTCACCGGCGTGCGCCGCGGCGCGCCCGGCGGACAGTTCGGCCTCGAAACGTGACAGGTCCAGTTCGGCCGGCGCGGCGGTGATCCGATAGCCCGGTGGAGCCGACTGTATCCGGTCGGTGAGTAGCTGCCGCAGCCGCCACACGTGCAGCTGGACATTCTTGCGGGCGGTGCGGGGCGGGTCGTCGCCCCAGACCAGGTCGATGATGGACTCCACCGGGGTGACCCGGTTGATGTGCAGCAGCAGCGCGGCGAGCACCGCGCGCTGCCGTGGCGGCCCGAGCGGCACCGGCTCGCCGTCGACGCCGATCTGCACCGGGCCGAGCAGCCCGAACCTCAGGCCCGCCTCCATGTCATCGAACGATACCGATCGGCATATACCAGGAATAGATCGATGGCTGAAAAGCTCGGCGCCCCCCACGCGAAAGGAGAGTGCCGTGTCCGAACCGAATCGCGGGACGCGGCTGCCGGTGTGGGTGCCGGTGACCTGGGTCGCCGTGCTCCTCGCCGCGCTGCTGGTGCCAGCCGAGCCCGCCTCGGCCTCGCACCCCAACCCGTCCCCCAGCCGTCACCTGCACAACATCCACTACGCCACCAGCGGATCGTCCGCTGGCGCGAACGACGAGCAGTTCTGCATCGAGTCGCATGACACCTCCAAGGTCAGCAACAGCGCCGGCCGGGCGTTCGTCAACCAGACACTCACGGAGATGGGTAGCGGGCGCGTCTGGGACGGCGTCGGCGGCTGGCGGATCGACCTCTGGCCGACCAGCGCCAACTGCACCTCGTATCCGACCTCGACGCGCGCCACGATCGAGATCGAGGTGCATTACGGCTGGGACTGGAGCGGCACCTGCGGCGGCCCGACCGGCTACTACAACTGCGTGGTGCACGACAACCCGGTATGGGACGCGGCCCACGGCCACTACGACAGCCGGTGGGCGTACGTCTATCTGGTGTTCAGCTCCGGCGGGCGGCTGGACACCGTCGGGCGGGGCTTCATCAATCACGAGTTCGGCCACGTGTTCGGCCTGGCCGACGACAACGGCGTCTGCAACCCGCCGAGCCTGATGCACAGCACGGTCGTCGGCTACAGCTGCGGCAACTGGCCCTACTGGTATCCCAGCCCGGCCGACTTCCAGTCGGTCGCAAATGTGCTGGCCTGAGCGGGGAGGAGGGACCCCGTGGGCCACGCGTCTGCCCGCAACCGGGTGCTGACCATCCTGACGGCCTGCCTCGCCTCAGCGGCCGTGGCGGCGGTGGTGGCGATGGCCGTGCCCGGCCCCGACCGGGAACACGACCACCACGACCACGCCCATGTCGACACCACGAGCGGGCTGCTGGTGACGACCCGTTCGACGTTGCGGATGTGTGTCGAGAACGCTGGCCGGGCCGGTGCCCCGGATGTCCGGACCGATCTGCTGGCCGGCCTCGCCCTGGTACGCGCCGAGCCGGACTGGGCCGGGGCGTACGGTCGGGCCGTGGTCGATCCGGCGCGCGCGGTGCAGTTCGGATGCCCGGCCCCGCGCCTGCCCCAGCGGGCCGGGCGGGCGGCCCTGGCGGGTCCCGGGGTGACCGACACCCCGAGCGCCTTTCGGATCTGGGTGTACGTCCTCGACGACCCGAGCGCCGACCGAATCCTCGGTGCCAGTGAGCCGGCCGGCCTGGCGACCGCCGAACTGATGCGGGAGCAGAACAGCGCCTGGCCGGTTTCCACCGCGCTGCTCATCCGCGGCTCCCGGCTCGCCGACTCGCGGGCGGTGGCCCGGGGGCTCGGCGCGGCGCTGGGCCTTGTCGCCCCCGACCAGGTGACGGCCGGTTGACCGCCGCCCGGCCGGCACCACCACCGGCCGGGCGCCCACCCGCCAAGGCCCGAGGCGCCGGTGGCCCGGTCCGCGTCGGGCGGGCCACCGGCGGCGCGGCGCCGCGGTGGCTGTACGGCGGCTACTGAGCTGCACCGGTGCGCGTGCCGACGGCCAGCGGCCGCCACCACGATTCGTTCGCCCGATACCAGGCCACCGTGTCGGTGAGGCCCTGGTCGAGATCGATGCTCGGGGCGTAGCCCAGTTCGTCCCGGGCCTTGTACACGCAGAGGGAGTAGCGGCGGTCACGGCCCTTGCGGTCGGCCACCGACACCACCCGGTCCCAGCCGGCCCCGCAGGCCGCCAGCAGCCGGCCGGTCAGCTCCCGGTTGGTCAGCTCCGTGCCGCCGCCGATGTGGTAGATCTCGCCGGCCCGCCCCTTCGCCACGGCCAGCGCGACGCCCACGCAGTGGTCATACACGTGCAGCCAGTCACGGACGTTGCCGCCATCGCCGTACAGGGGCACCGAGCCGCCGGCGAGCAGCCCGGTCACGAAGCGCGGGATCACCTTCTCCGGGAACTGGTACGGACCGTAGTTGTTGGAGCAACGGGTGACCACCACGTCGAGCCCGTGGGTGCGATGGTAGGCCAGCGCCAGCAGGTCCGAGGCGGCCTTCGTGGCCGAGTACGGTGATCGGGGTGCCAGCGGCCAGTCCTCCGTCCACGACCCCACCTCGATCGACCCGTACACCTCGTCGGTGGAGATGTGCAGGAACCCGTCGTACGCCGTGGCGCAGCGCCGCGTCCAGCAGGGTCTGGGTGCCCAGCACGTTGGTGACCACGAACGGGCCGGAGCCGTCGATGGGCCGGTCCACGTGGGATTCCGCGGCGAAGTGGACCACCACGTCGTGGCCGGGCAGCACCTTCTCGACCAGGGCGGAGTCGCAGATGTCGCCGTGCACGAAGCGTAGTCGGGGATCGTCCCGGACCGGGGCCAGGTTGCTCTCGTTACCCGAGTACGTCAGCTTGTCCAGAAAGGTCACGCCAACCGGATCGGGCACCGGCCCGGTCCCGGTGAGGAGCATGCGTACGTATTGCGAACCGATGAAGCCGGCGCCGCCGGTCACAAGAATTCTCACGGTCCGGGGACGCTACCGACCTGGGGTCGGGTCCGGCTCGTTGTCGCCTGGAGGCCTACCGGGCATGCCGGAACGGGACGGCCCGGCGGGTTCGGCCGGATCCGGCAGCTGGAACGTGAGCGGTCTCCTGCCCTCGCCCACGAGCTCGTCGAGGAGCCAGACGGCCCGCTCCATTACCGACTCCAGGACCCCAAGGTCGTCCTCCGGCACAACGGCCTCCCTCCTCGGCGGCACCTCGGTGACGGGCGAGGCGCCAGGCTAGGGGTGCGTGCTCAAGGGTAGGTCGGGCGGTGGCCGGCCTGCTCGGCTGAACCTCGACCGACCGTCGAGCGTCCGCGGGAAGTCTCGGCCTCCCGAGCTGCCTTTACCTCGGTGACGCCGACGCTCGACGGGAGGTCCGGTCGTGGCACTCGCCTATTTTCTCGGTGGCGGACTGAACGAGCGGCCCGGCATGGGCCGGGAGATGTACGAACGGCACTCCTCGGTCCGCCGGTGGTATGCGCAGGTGGGGGAGTGGACCGGGCTGTCGCCGGAGTGGATCCTCGACGCGCCCAGCCCGCCCGAGCGGGAGTTCCGTACCGGCGTCGGCGCCATCCGGCAGGCGGCGTTCGTGTTCGCGGTGGCGGACCTGCTGGCGGAGAGCGGGGTGAGCCCGTCCGTGGTGGGCGGGATCAGCCTCGGCAGCCTGATCGGCTGCTGCCTGGCCGGCGCGCTGGACCGGGCGGCGCTCTTCGCCCTGCTGGACCGGGTCCGGAACGCGCCCCCGCCCGCACCGGGCGCGCCGGCCGAGGCCATCGCCACGGTGTTCTTTCCGCGGGAGTTCGACGAGGCGCTCCTGGAAGGGCCGGCCCGGCCCGGCGTCCACATCGCCGCGGACCTCGGCCAGGTCCGCGGCAGCGACCTGCGGCTGCTGATCCTCGCCGGTTACCGGGCGGCGCTGGAGGAACTGGCGGCCGAGGCGCCGGGCGAGATGGTCACCGTGCTGCCCGACCACCCGGTGGCCTTCCACTCGCCGCTGCAACAACCGTTGCGCGACTTCCTCGAGCCGTACATCGCGGGCATGCCGCTGCGCGACCCCGCCATCCCCATCTGCACGGGTACGAGCGACCAGGCGCTGCGTACCGCGAAGGAGGTGCGCCAGTTGTTTCTCGACAACTTCACCCATCCGGTCAGCAACGGGAACCTGATGAGCGCCATGGCGGCCGAAGGGGTGCGCCTCGGGCTGGCACTGGGCCCGTCCCGCTTCGACCGGGTCGACCGGGCGCCTTTTCCGACCGTACGGGTCGAGCTGCCCGATGACCTTCCGGAGGCGCTGTCAGCCGTGTACGACCACGGCATCGCGCCGACCGGGACGGCGCCGTGCTGACCGCCGCCCCGGTCACCGCCCCGCCCGCTTCGGACCGGCACATCGAACGCTGGCTCGGTACGGACCTGGACGCGTGGACGCGCCGGGTGGTGCGCCGACACTTCGACCCGGCCACCGGCAGCCGCTACTGGCTGGCCCGGGCGACGGAGTTCGACTTCGACCCCCGCGACATCACCCGCTACCGGGACGCCGTGTTCGGCCCGTTCCCGCTGGAGGTCCTGCGCGGCCTTGACCCGGATGACCTGGTGCCCGCCGACGTGCGCCGGCCGTTGCGGGGCCGGATCTGGGAGTCCGGTGGCACCACCGGCGATCCGTGCCGGGTTTTCTACACCCCCCGGATGCTGCATCACCGCGGAGCCTGGCGGCGTTGGTCGTTCGTGACCGAGGGATTCCAGCCGGGCCGTCGCTGGTTGCAGGCCACCCCGACCGGACCGCACCTGATCGGCAACGGCGTATGGGAGGTCTCCGCCCTCTACGGCGGTACGGTCTACGCGATCGACCTCGATCCCCCCTCGCCCATCGTCAGGTGGTGCGCGGGATAGAAGCTCACGGTCGCCATGTCGCCGAACGTCCCGGTCAGCTGGCCCTGGTACGTCGATCCCACCGCGTCGCAGTTGTCCTCGATCAGGAAGAGGCCACGTTCCTTCGCCAGGTCGGCGACCTCGGCGACGGCGAACGGATTGCCCAGCGCGTGGGCCACCATGATCGCCTTCGTGCGCGGCCCGATGGCCGCCGCGATCCGCTCCGGCGTGGTGTTGTAGGTACCGAGTTCGACGTCGATGAAGACCGGCACCAGACCGTTCTGCAGGATCGGGTTGACGGTGGTGGGGAAGCCCGCTGCGACGGTGACCACCTCGTCTCCCGGCCGTAGCCGGCGCTCGCCGTGCTCACGCGTGGTGAGCGCGGTCAACGCCAGGAGGTTCGCCGAGGAACCCGAATTGGTCAGGTGCGCTTTGCGGAGGCCGAACAGCGCGGCGAACTCCCGCTCGAACCGGCGGGCGCTGACCCCGCGGCCACCCGCATCTCCAGTGCCGCCTCGACCAGGGCCGCCCGGTCGTCCTCGTCGAACGTCGCACCCGAGGAGAGGATGGGCGTCACCCCGGGGACGAAGCCATGCCGGACCCCTTCGTGGTGGCACTTCCTGACCAGGGCAAGGATCTGAGCCTTCTCCCCGCTGACCTGGTCGGCACCTGTCGAGTCGGCGCTCATCGCAGCCCCCTTCATCACGTCTGGCCCGCTGCCGCCGTGCGGTCGCGGACCAGCGTTTCGAACCCGGTTCAAGCCGTCATGGAGCACGGGTCGACAAGCGTGGGTATGGCAGCACCCGGGGTGCGGTCCCGGTGATGCGGCGTCCGCGGGGTGGACGCGACGGTCGCGGTGCACGCCGACGTGCGGTGGCCACGCACGCCCGGCTATTGCGGGCGGTGGGCGAGTCCGCTCATCTTGACGGCGGTGAAGACCGCGGCGGCCAGGGCCACGTCCGACAACAGCATGAGCCCGATCGCGTACGAACCCTGCACGCCGTACACCCAGCCCATGACCAGCGGCGGCACGAACCCGCCGAGGCCGCCGGCCGCGCCGACCAGCCCGGTGACCGCGCCCACCTGCGCGGCGGGGGCCACCTTGCCGACCAGGGCGAAGACGGCTCCGCTGGCGGCGCCGAGCAGGGCCGCCATGCCGAGGAGGGCCACGGTGCCCACCGGCATCAGCGGCGGCTCGAAGGCCTGCACCACGGCCAGGGTGGCCACCAGGGCGAAGCACCAGACCAGCACCGGCACCGGGTGCAGCCGGTCGGACAGCCAGCCCCCGACGGGCCGGGCGGCCACCGCCAGCACCACGAACCCGGCGGTTCGCAGCGCCCCGTCGGCGGGGCTCAGCTCGTACGTGGTGCGCAGGTAGGCGGGGAGGTAGACGCTGAAGGCCACGAAGCCGCCGAAGCCGACCGCGTACAGGAAGCACAGCTGCCAGGTGACGGTGAGCCGGCCGACGCCGGCCAGCCGCTGCCAGGCCGAGCCGATCGGTCGGACCCGGCCCGGGGCGTCCCGCAGCAGCAGGAACGCCAGGACCGCGTACCCGGCGAGGATGGCGGCGACGAGCAGGAACGGCGCCCGCTCACCGTAGGCGTCGGCCAGCCGGACGGTGGTGAAGTTCGCGATCGCCGTGCCGCCCATCCCGACGCCGAACAGCCCGATGGCGAAGCCCCGCCGGGCCGGCGGATACCACGCGGAGACGTGCGGGACGCCCACGGCGAAGGCGGTGCCGCCGATGCCGAGGAAGAAGCCGGTCACGATCAGGGCGGCGTACGAGGAGACCGTGGTCAGCGTCAGCACCGGAACGATGGTGGCCAGGGTGACCAGCGGGAACACCAGCCGTGCCCCGTACCGGTCGGTGAGCGCGCCGACCGGCACGCGGCCGAGCGACCCCACCACCACCGGGACGGCCACCAGCAGGGACTGGGCCGTGAAGCTCAACCCCAGCCGCTCCTTGATGCCGGGACCGAGCGGCCCGAGCAGCGCCCACGCCCAGAAGTTGACCAGGAAGCCGAGCGTGGCGACGGCGAGCTGGAGCGGAGCCGCGGTGCTCCGGACGGGCTGCGCCGCCGGTCGGCCCGCCACCTGCTGTCTGTCACGGGTCATTGTCATCGCTCATCTCCCTCGTGGCGGGCGCCGTCGGCCCAGGAACCGCAGGAGCAGGGGCCGCCTGCTGTCTCGTCGATCCTGCGGCCCCTGAACCGGGCCGGTCAGGGTCGGAAGTCCCAGCCCGGGCGGGACCTGGGGCCGGATGTTCTCAGCTAGTCGTGGTCGAGCCGGCGCTGAACGGTGTCGCGGTGTCGTCCCGTCCAGGGCGCGGGCGCGAGGTCGACCACGCCGCGCAGCCGCGGGTGGTGGCGGCGCAGCTCGGCCTCCAGCCGGTGCCGCAGGGTGTGCCGGGCCGCCGGGCAGCCCTGGCAGGCGCCGGCCAGCCGGACCCGCACCTGCCCGTCGTGGACGTCGACCAGGTCGATGCGCCCGCCGTGGGACCGGGCCACGTCACCGACCGGCCCGTCCAGCAGCCGCCGGACCGACTCCCGGAGCGTCGCGTCGTCGTCCGGGGCCGGGCCGGAGCGGGTGACCCAGCCGGCGGGTTCGGCGAGGGCCGCGTGCAGCGCCGTGCGGACCCGCGCGCCGTCGGCGGCCCAGCGGCGGCCCGGAGCGAGATCGGTCACCACCGCGCCGGCCTCCACCAGCACGGCGGTGAGCACACCGTCGGCCAGCAACCCGGCCAGCGCCGCCGGTGCCGCGGCCACCGCGCCGGTCACCGGCACGGCGCCGGTGGGCACGATCCACCGGACCCGCTCCGGCCGGGCCGGGTCCGCCTGGGGGTGCAGGGGTACGACGCTCATGCCGGCCCTCCGTTCCGCGCCGCGATCAGGCACCGCGGCGCCGTGCCGATGACTCGCTCGATCAGGACAGGAACACGGTGGTGAGGGTCCGGGCCAGGAGGGCCAGCACCCAGGCGAGGCCGGTGAGACAGCCGAACGCGGCGAGGGGCCACTTCCAGCTGCCGGTCTCGCGGCGGATCGCGCCGACCGTGGCCATGCACTGCAGGGCGTACGCGAACCAGACCAGCAGCGCCACCACGGTGGGCGGGGTGAGGACCGGCTGGCCGGCGTGCGGACCGTCCGGGTAGGTGAGGTGCCGTAGCGCCCGCGTCGGGTGCTCGGGGTCCTCGGCGGCGGCCACCTGGCCGAGGGTGGCGACGAACGTCTCCCGGGCCGACTGGGCCGACAGCACCCCGACGCTGACCCGCCAGTCGAAGCCCAGCGGGGCGAAGGCAGGCTCCACCAGCCGGCCCAGGCCGGCGGCGTAGCTGTGGTCCACCACGTACGCCGACACCGCGGCCGGACTGCCGGTGTCCACCCCGGCGGCCCGCAGCTCCGCGCCGGAGTGCTGCGGGAGGTTGAGCAGCAGCCACAGCGCCGCCGTGGTGACCAGGATGATGGTGGCGCACTTGCGGACGAACGACTTCGCGGCGTCCCACATCGCCACCAGCACGGACCGGGCCGACGGCAGCCGGTAGGGCGGCAGCTCCAGGTAGAACGGCATCGCCGTGCCCCGCCGGTGCACGACGCGCTGGACGAACCCGGCGGCGAGCATCGCCGACACCGCGCCGAGCAGGTACATGCCGAACATGACCAGGCCCTGCGCGCCGAACGGCCCCCACCGTGCCGACGGGTCGACCAGCAGGCTGATCAGCAGCACGTACACCGGCAGCCGGGCCGAGCAGGTCATCAGCGGCGCGGCGAGCATGGTGGCCAGCCGGTCGCGGGCCGACGGCAGGGTGCGGGTCGCCATGATCCCGGGGATGGCGCAGGCGAACGAGGAGAGCAGCGCGACGAAGGCCCGCCCCTCCAGCCCTACCCGGGCCATCACCCGGTCCATCAGGAACGCGGCCCGGGGCAGGTAGCCCACCCCTTCGAGGAGGGCGAGCAGGAGGAAGAGCAGGGCGATCTGGGGCACGAAGACCAGCACCCCGCCGACCCCGCCGATCAGCGCGTCACCGAGGAACCCGGCCAGCCACGGAGTGTCCACGTGCCGGTCCACCAGCCGGCCGAGCAGCGCGAAGAAGGACTCCACGGCGTCCTGCAGCGGCGCGGCGAGGGTGAAGACGGTCTGGAAGAACAGCGTCATCACGGCGAGAAAGACGAGCGTGCCCCAGAACGGGTGCAGCAGCACCGCGTCGATCCGCCGGGTGGCCCGGTGCGGCTGCGGCGCCCGGTAGCCGGCGAAGTCGAGCACCGAGTCGACCCAGGCGTCCCGCTCGGCCGGCTCGACCGGCGGCGGCACCACCGGGACCGACCACTCCCGCCAGCCGGCGAGGCGGTCGCGCAGCGCCGGCACGCCCCGCCCGCGATGGCCCAGCACCGGCACCACCGGCACGCCGAGCGCCGCGGCGAACGCCGCCACGTCCAGGTGCCCCTGCCCGCGGGCCAACTCGTCGGTGAAGGTGAGCACCACGCAGGTCGGCAGTCCCCGGGCGAGGACCTGCGCCAGCAGCCCCAGCGAGCGGCGCAGGGTGGTGGCGTCGACGACCGTCAGCAGCGCGTCCGGGCGGTCGGTGCCGTCCCGCCGCCCGTCCAGGACGTCCACCGCCACCTGCTCGTCCGGGCTGATCGGCACCAGGCTGTACAGGCCGGGCAGGTCCTCGACGGTGTAGCGGGCGTCGCCGTGCCGGCAGGTGCCGACGTACCGGGCGACGGTCACGCCCGGATAGTTGCCGGTCTTCGCGGTGAGCCCGGTCAGCGCGTTGAACACGCTCGTCTTGCCGGCGTTCGGGCTGCCCAGCAGGGCGACCCGGACCGTGTCGGGCGGCGCGGGCGCGGCGACACCGCCGCCGTGGCAGCGCCCGGTCACCCGCCCACCCCGACCACCCGTACGCAGGCGGCCTGCGCCCGGCGCAGGCAGACGGCGTAGTCCCGCAGGCGGTACAGGACCGGATCCCGCAGCGGCGCCCGCCGCTCCACCCGGACCCGGGTGCCCGGGGTGAAGCCCAGATCGGCGAGACGCCGGGCAACGGCGGGGGAGACGGCCGAGGCCACCCCGACCACCATCGCCTCCGCCCCGGGACGCAGGTCGGCCAGGGGCACCTCCACGCCGTCGAGGCCCCGCGGCCCGGTCGGCCGGCTACTCGCCGCGCTCCCGTTCATCGATCCTCCCCGCTGGCCGGCCGACCGGCCGACCCTGAGGCGAGGCTAACCTCACCGGCCGGCCGTAAACCGGGACCTCAGGCCCGTCCGGGGTGGACCATGGTCCCGGACCGGACACGGGACGCGGGCGTCGCGGAATCCCGCCGTGTCCGAAACGCGCCGCTCCGCCCTTCTGTCCAGCTGCGGACCTTGGTCCCGGGCTTTCGGGACCCGCGCCTCCCGATCACCGGTTCTTGATCGCGCAGGCTGGTCGGCGTGACCCGCCCGGGTCACCGCGACACCGGGCCGCCGCCGTCGCCCGCCGCTGAGGAGCAACCACCGTGCCATCGCGCCGCTCGCCCGACCCCGCCCCGATCCCCACGACGGACCACGTGCCGGGTACGGCGCCGCTGCTGGCCGCCCGCCGTTTCCTGACCCGGGAGACGGTCGGCGACCACGGCCGTACGCTGCACCAGGTCGACGACAACGACTGGGACCGCTTCTACCGGGACCGGTGGCGCTACGACCGGGTGGTCCGCTCCACCCACGGCGTCAACTGCACCGGATCCTGCTCGTGGAACGTCTTCGTCACCGACGGCCTGATCACCTGGGAGCACCAGGCCACCGACTACCCGAGCACCGGGCCCGACTCGCCGGACTACGAGCCCCGGGGCTGCCCCCGCGGCGCGTCCTTCTCCTGGTACGAGTACTCGCCGTCGCGGGTGCGCCATCCCTACGTCCGCGGCGTGCTGGCGGAGATGTTCCGCGACGGGTTGCGCCGCCTGGGCGACCCGGTGCTGGCCTGGGCCGACATCGTGGAGACCCCGCTCAAGGCGCGCGCCTACAAGAGCCAGCGGGGCCGCGGCGGTTTCGTGCGCGCTGGCTGGGACGAGGTGATCACGATGGTCGCCGCCGCGCACGTCTACACCACCAGGACGTACGGCCCGGACCGCGTCGTCGGGTTCTCGCCCATCCCGGCGATGTCGATGGCCTCGTTCGCCGCGGGCACCCGCTACCACGCGCTGCTCGGCGGCACCCTGCTCAGCTTCTACGACTGGTACGCCGACCTGCCGGTCGCCTCGCCGCAGATCTGGGGTGACCAGACCGACGTGCCCGAGGCCGGCGACTGGTGGAACGCCACGTACCTGATGATGTGGGGCTCGAACATCCCGGTGACCCGCACCCCGGACGCCCACTTCCTGGCCGAGGCCCGCTACCGGGGCACCAAGGTCGTCGCGGTCAGCCCCGACTACGCCGACAACGTGAAGTTCGCCGACGACTGGCTCGCCCCCCACCCGGGCACCGACGGCGCGCTGGCGATGGCGATGGGCCACGTCGTGCTCACCGAGTTCTTCCGGGACCGTACGGTGCCCTACTTCGTCGACTACGTACGCCGCTACACCGACCTGCCGTTCCTGGTCACCCTCCGGCCGACCACCGACGGCGCCTGGACCGCGGACCGCTTCCTGACCGCCGCCGACCTGGGCGAGGCGGACGGCGCGCACAAGACGGTCCTGGTCGACGAGCGCACCGGCGAACTGGTCGCGCCGAACGGGTCGCTGGGCTTCCGGTACGGCGAGGCCGGCGCCGGCCGCTGGAACCTCGACCTCGGCGACGTCGTGCCGGCGCTGGGGCTGCTCGAACTCGCCGACGAGGCGGTGCCGGTCGACCTGGCCCGCTTCGACGTCGGCGACACCGAGGGCGGCAGCACGATGCGCCGCGGCGTGCCGGTGCGGCGCGTCGGCGAGCACCTGGTCACCTCCGTCTACGACCTGGTGCTGGCCCAGTACGGGGTGCGCCGCGGCGACCTGCCGGGCGAGTGGCCCACCGGGTACGACGACGCGGACGCCCCGAACACCCCGGCCTGGCAGGAGCGCATCACCGGCGTACCGGCCGCCCTGGCGGCCCGGATCGGCCGGGAGTTCGCCCGCAACGCCGAGCGCAGCCGGGGCCGCTCCCTGATCGTCCTCGGTGCCGGCGCCAACCAGTGGTTCCACTCCGACATGACCTACCGGGCGTTCATCTCGCTGGTGACGCTGACCGGCTGCCAGGGCGTCAACGGCGGTGGCTGGGCGCACTACGTCGGGCAGGAGAAGGCTCGCCCGGTCACCGGCCAGCAGCACCTGTCCTTCGCGTTCGACTGGCAGCGGCCGATGCGGCACCAGGCCAGCACCCCGTTCTGGTACCTGCACACCGACCAGTGGCGCTACGAGCGGGTGCCGGCCGACGAGCTGTCCTCACCGCTGGGCACCGGCCGGTTCGCCGGCATGAGCTTCGCCGACACGGTGGCCGCCGCGCAGCGGATGGGCTGGAGCCCGGGCCACCCGGCGTTCAACCGCAACCCCTTGGAGCTGACCGACGAGGCGGCGGCGGCCGGGGTCAGCGTGCAGGAGCACATCGTCGCCGAGCTGACGGCTGGTCGGCTGCGCAGCGTGGCCGAGGACCCCGACGACCCGGCGAACTTCCCCCGCTGCCTGACCCTGTGGCGGGCCAACCTGCTCGGCTCCTCCGGCAAGGGCAACGAGTACTTCATGCGCCACCTGCTCGGGGTGGACGCGTCGGCCACCGCCACGGAATGCGAGCCGGGCCAGCGGCCGCGCGACGTCGTCTGGCGGGACGAGGCGCCGATCGGCAAGCTCGACCTGCTCACCGCGCTCGACTTCCGGATGACCAACACCGGCCTGCACTCCGACGTGGTCCTGCCCGCCGCCACCTGGTACGAGAAGCACGACATCTCCACCACCGACATGCACCCGTTCGTGCACGCGTTCAGCCCGGCGGTCGACCCGCCCAACGACGCGCACACCGACTACGACACCTTCCTCGCCCTGGCCGACAAGGTCGGCGAGCTGGCCGTCACCCACCTGGGGGTGCGCCGCGACGTGCTGGCCGTGCCGCTGCAGCACGACACCCCGGACGAGCTGGCCACGCCGGGCGGCCGGGTACGGGACTGGAAGGCCGGCGAGTGCCCGCCGGTGCCCGGGTCGACCATGCCGAAGCTCGTCGAGATCGAGCGGGACTACCCGCGGATCGGCGCGAAGATGCGCGCCGTCGGGCCGCTGCTCGACACGCTCGGCACCACCACGAAGGCGCTCACCGTCGACGTCACCCCGGAGCTGGAGTACCTGCGGCACCAGAACGGGGTCGTCACCGACGGGCCGTACGCCGGGCGACCGTCGCTGGCCACCGCCGACCGGATGTGCGAGGCGATCCTGGCGCTGTCCGGCACCACCAACGGCCGGGTGGCCGCGGCCGGCTTCGCCGCCCTGGAGCAGCGGACCGGGCAGCCGTTCGCGGACCTGGTCGCCGGCCACGAGCAGGACCGGATCACCTACCCGGACACCCAGCGGGCGCCGCAGCCGGTCTTCACCAGCCCGGAATGGTCCGGCTCGGAGAAGGGCGGCCGCCGCTACTCGCCGTTCACCCTCAACGTGGAACGGCACAAGCCCTGGCACACCCTGACCGGCCGGCAGCACTTCTTCGTCGAACACGACTGGGTGGCGGAGCTGGGGGAGCAGCTGCCGGCCTTCCGGCCACCGCTGAACATGGCGCGGCACTTCGGCAGGCCGGGCGAGCTGGTCGACGGTGGCGTGACCGTACGGTTCCTCACCCCGCACGCCAAGTGGTCGGTGCACTCGATGTACCACGACAACGAGTTGATGCTGGCGCTGTCCCGGGGCGGCCCGGTGATCTGGCTGAGCGTCGAGGACGCCGCCAACATCGGCGTACGCGACAACGACTGGATCGAGGCGCACAACCGCAACGGTGTCGTGGTGGCCCGCGCAGTGGTCAGCCACCGGATGCCCGAGGGCACGGTGTTCCAGTACCACTCGCCGGAACGCACCGTGAACGTGCCGAAGGCGGAGCGGAGCGGCCGGCGGGGCGGCTACCACAACTCGCTGACCCGGCTGCTGATCAAGCCCACCCACCTGGCCGGCGGGCACGCCCAGCTCACCTACGCCTTCAACTACTACGGCCCGATCGGCAGCCAGCGCGACGAGATCACCGTGATCCGCCGCCGCACGCAGGAGGTGGAGTACTGTTGACATCCTCCGCCGCCCTCAAGGGCGGGGATTCCCTCGGTCACCCGAGTGTGTTCCTGCTTCATCGAGCCGTGCCCTTACCGCATTGGCGGGTTGGGTCTTACCGTCCCTCCACAGGCGTTTCACCTCTCCGCCAGCCCGGCGGCGAGGATATTGCGGGCGGCGTTAACGTCCCGGTCATGAATGGCACCACAACTGGGGCACATCCACGACCGGACCGACAGCGGCATAGTTGTGTTGAGCCAGCCGCACGCCGAACAGGTCTTGGACGATGGAAACCACCGGTCAACGGTGATGACCGTCCGTCCATACCAGGCGGCCTTGTACTCCAGCATGGCACGCAGATTCGACCACGCTGCGTCGGAGATCGCGCGTGCCAGATGATGGTTGCGCAGCATGTTTCGCACGGCAATGTCTTCGATCACGACCGTTTGGTTCTCACGGACGAGTCGAGTGGACAGCTTGTGCAGATGGTCCCGCCGCCGATCGGCGATACGCGCATGAATACGGGCGACCTTGAGCCGGACCTTGGCCCAATTGTTGGAGTTTCTGTGTTTGCGGAGCAGGTTCCGCTGCGTCTTCGCGAGCTTTCGCCGGTCGGCGCGCTCGTGACAGGGGTTAATGATTTTCTCCCCGGTCGACAGGGCGATCAAGGCGGTGATACCCACGTCGATGCCGACCTTAGCGTCAGCGGGCGGAAGCGGTCCGATGGTGGAGTCCTCGACCAGGAGGGATGCGAACCAGCGGCCAGCCGCATCCCGGGACACCGTTACTGTGGACGGCCTCGCTCCTTCGGGCAGTGGCCGGGACCACACAATGTCCAGCGGCGCGTCCATCTTCGCGAGAGTGATTTGACCGTCCCGCCAGCGGAATGCCGATCGGGTGTACTCCGCCGACGCCCGCGACTTGCGCTTGGACTTGAAGCGGGGATAGCCGGCCCGCTTGTCCCAAAACGCCACAAATGCGGCCTGCAGGTGGCGCAGCGTCTGCTGAAGGGGAACCGACGAGACCTCGTTGAGGAACGTCAACTCTTCGCTTTTCCACTCGGTCAGCCACGCCGACATCTGCACCTAGTTGGTGCGCTGGCGGTCAACAGCCCACGCACGGGTACGGGCCTCGAGGGCCCGGTTGTAGACCAGACGCACGCAGCCGAATGTCCGATTCAACTGCTCCGCCTGCTCTCTGGACGGATAGAAGCGGTACTTGTACGCCCTCTTCACCGCCGCAGCCATGCGTCCTATTTTGCCAGTCCCGTAAGTGAATCAATCCCTGAGGGGAGGGAGCGGCGTGTCCTCCCCGGCCTGACGGCAGGGGCATCCATGCCGCGAGTCTAATGAGGATCCGTGCGCAGGTGGCCATGGTGATGAACCTGGACAAGTGCATCGGCTGCCACACCTGCTCGGTGACCTGCAAGCAGACCTGGACCAACCGGGAGGGCACCGAGTACGTCTGGTTCAACAACGTCGAGACCAAGCCGGGCATCGGCTACCCGAAGCACTACGAGGACCAGGACCGCTGGCACGGCGGCTGGCAGCTCGACGGCAAGGGCCGGCTGCGGCTGCGCTCCGGGGGCCGGCTCAAGCGGCTCGGCCGGCTCTTCGCCAACCCGGACCTGCCCTCGATCGACGACTACTACGAGCCGGCCACCTTCGACAAGGACATCCTGGTCAACGCACCCGCCGGGCTCACGGACACCCCGGTCAAGCGGCCCCGCTCCGCGCTCACCGGCGAACCGATGGCCGTCACCTGGGGCGCCAACTGGGAGGACAGCCTGGGCGGGGCGCACGAGCACGCCGGCGGCGACCCGAACCTCGCCCGGATGCCCGGCGAGGCGGCCGCGAAGGTGAAGTTCGAGTTCGAGAAGACCTTCATGTTCCACCTGCCGCGGATCTGCGAGCACTGCCTCAACCCGGCGTGCGTGTCGGCCTGCCCCTCCGGCGCGATGTACAAGCGCGCGGAGGACGGCATCGTGCTCGTCGACCAGGACCGCTGCCGGGGCTGGCGGATGTGCGTCTCCGCCTGCCCGTACAAGAAGGTGTACGTCAACCACGCCACCGGCAAGGCCGAGAAGTGCACCTTCTGCTTCCCGCGCATCGAGGCCGGCCAGCCGACCATCTGCTCGGAGACGTGCGTGGGCCGGCTGCGCTACCTGGGCATCGTCCTCTACGACGAGGACGCCGTGCTCGCCGCCGCCTCCGTCGCCGACGAGCGCGACCTGCTCGACGCCCAGCGCGCGGTGTTCCTCGACCCGGCCGACCCGGCCGTGCGGCGGGCCGCCCGGGAGGCCGGGCTGCCGCAGGAGTGGCTGGACGCCGCGCAGCGGTCCCCGGTGTGGCGGCTGATCAGCGAGTACCGGGTGGCGCTGCCGCTGCACCCGGAGTACCGGACGCTGCCCATGGTCTGGTACATCCCCCCGCTGTCGCCGGTGCTCGACGCGGTCGGCGCCGCCGGCCGCGACGACGTCGACGCGGACGACGTCTTCCACACCATCCGGGAGCTGCGCATCCCCGTCGAGTACCTGGCCGAGCTGTTCACCGCCGGGGACGTCGACGCGGTCGCCGGGGTGCTGATGAAGCTGGCCGCCATGCGCTCCTACATGCGCGCCCGCACCCTCGACGGCACCGTCGCCACGGACCTGCTCGACGGCATCGGCATGACCGCCGAGCAGGTGGAGGCCATGTACCGGCTGCTCGCCGTCGCCAAGTACGACGAGCGCTACGTGATCCCCGCCGCGCACACCAAGGACGCCGCCGCCCTGGAGGCCCAGGCCGCCGCCCACCCCGACTGCTCGCTCGACTGCGCCGGCGGTCCGGGGATGACCACCGAGGCCACCGTGCAGAGCTTCCACCTGGTCGACGGCGACGAGGTACGGCCCGGCCGGCCCGGGCTGCTCTCCCGGCGCGCCGACGGCCGGCGCGGCCTGACCATCAACCCGCTGCGGGGGCGGTCATGACCGCCGCCACGGACCGGGCCCGGATCTTCGAACTGGCCGCGCTGCTGCTCACCTACCCGGACGACGAACTGCTGGGCGCGGCCGGCGAGCTGCGCGCGGCCGCCGCCCGGGTCACCGACGAGACGGTACGGGGACAGCTCGGGGAGTTCCTCGACTGGTTGCTGACCGTCAGCCCGATCGAGGCGCAGCGGCACTACGTGCGGACCTTCGACCTGCGCCGCCGCTCCGGCCTCTACCTCACCTACTACCTGCACGGCGACACCCGCAAGCGGGGGATGGCGCTGCTGATGCTCAAGCAGCGGTACCGGGCGCACGGGCTGCGCCTGGCCGGCGGCGAACTGCCCGACCTGCTGCCGGTGGTGCTGGAGTTCGCCGCGGCCGTCGGCCCCGGTGACGGGGAGGCGCCGCTGCGCCAGCACCGCAAGGGCGTCGAACTGCTGCGCTCCGCGCTGGCCGAGTCCGGCAGCCCGTACCGGCTGCTGCTGGAGGCCGTCTGCGCGGTGCTGCCGGAACTCACCGACGCCGACCGGGCGGCGGTCGCGGCGCTCGCCGTCGACGGCCCGCCGGTGGAGACGGTCGGCCTGGATTCTCTCGGCCTCGGCCCGGACCTGCACGCCCTCGCCCCCTACCCCGCCTGCTCCCCTTCGGAGGCACCACGATGACCACGCTCGTCTGGATCGTCCTGCCGTACCTGTGCCTCGCGGTCTTCGTCGCCGGGCACGTGTGGCGCTGGCGGCACGACCAGTTCGGCTGGACCACCCGGACCAGCCAGTTGCTGGAGAACCGGCTGCTGCGGCTCGGCTCGCCGCTGTTCCACCTGGGCGCCTTCGGGGTCATCGGCGGGCACGCCATGGGGCTGCTGGTGCCCGCCTCGGTGACCGCGAAGGTCGGCGTCAGCGAGCACGTCTACCACCTCACCGCGGTCTGGGGCGGCACGGTGACCGGCGCGATGCTGGTGGCCGGGCTGCTGCTGCTGATCGCCCGGCGCCTGGTCAACGGCCGGGTCCGCCGGGTCACCACCGCCATGGACCGGGTGCTCTACGCCGCGCTGGCCGCCATGGCGGCGCTCGGCATGACCGCGACCGTCGGCACGAACCTGCTCGGCGCGGGCTACGACTACCGGGAGACGATCGCCGTCTGGTTCCGGGGCATCTTCTGGTTCCAGCCCGATCCCGCCCTGATGAGCGGCGCTCCGCTGGTCTACCAGCTGCACGCGATCGGCGGCTTCCTGCTGCTGGCGCTCTGGCCGTTCACCCGGCTGGTGCACGTCTGGTCGGCGCCGCTGGCCTACCTCTGGCGGCCGTACGTGGTCTACCGCGTGCGGCGCGGCGCCCCGCCCACCCCGCCGCCCGCCCCGGCCGCGGTGCGGGACGCCCCGGTCCGCCTCGGGCGCTGACGATTCCGCGACCAGGGCGCCGTCGCCGCGGCGCCCTGGCTAGGCTGCCAGGGTCGGGCCAGCAGCGGAGGAAAGATGGACCAGGACCACCTGCCGAACGTCTACCTGCGGTTTCTGGAGCGCTTCCCGGAGATCGCCGAGGCGCAGGGGACGCTGGCGCGAACGGTGCGCGAGACCAACCCGTTCGACGAGCGCACCGACCGGCTGATCAAGCTGGCGCTGGCCGTCGGCGCCGAGGCGCAGGGCGCGGTGCGCTCCAACGTGCGCAAGGCGCTGCACCACGGGGCGACCGTGGACGAGGTTCGCGCGGTCGCCCTCGCTGCCATCACCACCTGCGGCTTCCCCACCACCATCGCCGCGCTCGGTTGGATCGAGGAGGTCGTCGCCGCCCCGGCGGACCGCTGACCGGCCCCCGCCTCGGGACCAGCGTCCCTGGTCGCGGCCGTTGTCACCGGCCAGCCTCGGTGCCATGACAGCGCTGACCAGGACACGACAGCAGGACGGCCCGCACCGGCCGGCGGGCACCTCGGTGCGGGTGCCGAGGCGGGACGCGGGGGATGCCCCGTTCATCGTCATCTGGGAGGCCACCCGGGCCTGCCCGCTGGCCTGCCTGCACTGCCGGGCCTCGGCCCAGCCGCTGCGGGACCGGGCCGAGCTGGACACCGGCGAGGCGGTGGCCCTGATGGCGCAGGTCGCCGCGTTCGGCCGGCCGGCGCCGCTCTTCGTGATCACCGGCGGTGACCCGTTCCAGCGACCGGACCTGGAGACGCTGGTTCGCCGGGGCACCGAATTGGGCCTGCCCGTGTCGGTGTCGCCCTCCGGGACCCCCAGCCTCACCCGCGCCGCCCTCGGCGGGATCCGGGCGGCCGGCGCGCGGGCGATCTCGTTGAGCGTGGACGCCGCCACCGCCGCCGCGCACGACGGCTTCCGTGGCGTACCCGGCGTCTGGGACCTCACCGCGCGGGCCTGGCGGGACGCCACCGAGCTGGGGCTGAAGGTCCAGATCAACACGACCGTCACCCGGGACACGGTGCGCGACCTGCCCGCCATCGCCGCTCAGGTCCGCGACCGTGGCGTGCTGCTGTGGAGTGTCTTCTTCCTGGTCCCGACCGGCCGTGGACGGTCCCTGGCGAGCCTCGACGCGGCGCAGACCGAGGACGTCCTGCATCTGCTCTACGACCTCGGCGAGACCGTCCCGGTCAAGACCACCGAGGCGCACCACTTCCGGCGGGTCTGCCTGCAACGCGACGCGCTGGCCGCGCGCGGCGCCGACCCCGTGGCCGCGCTGGGCCTCGGTCCGCTCTACCGGGACCTGCGCGAGCGGTCGGTGGCGCTCGGCCTGCTGGGGCGCCCCGGCCGGGTCCGCCGGCCGCCGCTGCGGGTCAGCGCCGGCAACGGCTTCGCCTTCGTCTCGCACCGGGGCGACGTGCACCCCAGCGGCTTCCTGCCGCTGCCCGCCGGCAACGTGCGGCGACGGTCGCTGGTGGAGATCTACCGCGACTCGGAGTTGTTCACCGGCCTGCGGGACCCGGGCCGGCTCGCCGGCCGCTGCGGCGCGTGCGAGTACCGCACCGTCTGCGGCGGGTCGCGGGCCCGGGCGTACGCGGTGACCGGCGACGTCTGGGCCGAGGACCCGTCCTGCGGCTACCGGCCCGGCTCTTATCCGGCGAGCGTGAGATAGCGGTAGCCGAGGGCGGTCAGCCGCTTGCGGTCGAGCGCGTGCCGGCCGTCGAGCAGGTACGGGGAGCGCGTGAGCCCGAACAGCTTGGCCCAATCCAGCTCCCGGTAGTGGTTCCACTCGGTCACGAGCACCACGGCGTCGCTATCGTCGAAGACCTCCTCAACCGACTCGCACAGGAACTCGGCAAGGTCCGGCTGCTGGCGGCGGAACCGCTCGGCGGCGACCGGGTCGTGCAGCTTCACTCGGGCCCCCCGCTCCACGAGCTGCCGGGCGATGTCGATCGCGGGAGCATCACGCAGGTCGTCGGTCTGCGGCTTGAACGCCAGACCGAGCAGGCCCACCTTGCGGCCCTTGAGGATGCGCAACTCGGCCTGCAGGCGTTCGACCACGGCGTCGCGCTGGCGCTGGTTGACCTTGCGGGCCGCCCTGACGATGGGCATGTCCTGGTTGTACTCGGCTGCGGTGGAGATCAGGGCCGCGGTGTCCTTGGCGAAGCAGGAACCACCCCAACCGACGCCCGGCTGCAGGAACTGCCGGCCGATCCGAGCATCCAAGCCAGCACCACGGGCCACCTCAAGGATGTCCGCGCCGACCCGTTCGGCGAGCTGCCCGATCTCATTGACATAGCTGATCTTCAGGGCGAGGAAGGCGTTCGCCGCGTATTTGATCAGCTCGGCCGACGCCAGGTCGGTCGAGACCAGCGGCACCGCACCCGTCTCCGCCGGGCGTGGCGCGAAGGCGGGCGCGGTGAACGACTGGTCGAGGATCGGCCGGTAGAGCCGGTTGAGCACCTCGAGGCCGCGCTCGTTGTCCGAACCGATGACGATCCGGTCCGGATAAAGCGTGTCGTGGATGGCCGATCCCTCGCGCAGGAATTCCGGGTTGGAGGCCACGGAGAACTCGCCGTCGACCCGCCGCCCGTGCGCCCGTTCGAACGATTCACGCAGGATCAGATCCACCCAGTTGCCACTACCGATCGGCACCGTCGACTTGTTGACCACCACCGTGAACCCATCGCCGAGGTGCTCGCCGATGCTCTCTGCCGCCGAGCGCAGGAAGCGCAGGTCCGACCCGCCGTCGCGCCGCTGCGGTGTCTGTACGGCGACGAAGACGACATCCGCAGCCGAGATCGCCTCGTCGTAGTGGGAGGTGAACCGCAGGTTCGGCGCCGCCTCGGCGAGCAGGTCGTCGAGGAAGGGCTCGTAGATGGGTGACCTGCCGGCGCTCAGCAGTTCCACCTTCGCCTCATCGATGTCCAGGCACGTCACCTCGTGTCCGAGGAACGCCAGACTGGCGCCCGTGGTCAAGCCGACATAGCCCGTTCCGACGACGCAGACTCTCATCCCTGAGTGGCTCCCTTGCAGCGCGGCGTTTCTCGGCCAGGCGCGGGAGCTTACCCCTCCGAGGTGGAGGGTGGGGTCCGTATCGGGTGGGGCGCCGGTCGGCCGCGCCGGATACGCCGTAAATCCGCAGTAGTTGCATCCCGGACCCCGGCCCTACCACGGCGGCGGTCCCCGACCGGGGCCGGCGTCGCGGAACCTGCCGAGGCGGGACCTGAGTCCCGCTCCGGTTCGGGACCTGCTGCCCTCCCGAACGGGTGAACTCACCGGGCAGGGTGAGCGCATGACCACATTTGTGCTCACCGTGGCGGGTGTGCTGCTGCTGGCAGCCGGCCCGGTCATGATCGCCCAGGGTGTCCTCGGCCGGCGCGGCGTCGTCCGGGAGCTGACCCGACAGCGGATCGCCTTCCCCGCCACCGGTCTGTCCGGCGCGCTCACCCCGTTCGCCGGTGCCCCGGTACGCACCGGCCCGCAGGCGCGCGCCTACTCCGACCTGATCGCCGGACATGTCGCCCAGGCCACCGGCGGCCGCACCTACGCGGAGATCGCCCAGGAGTGCCTGGGCGCCGGCCGCGGCGACGAACGGCTCGACCGGCTGCGGCAGACCGCGTTCATGGGGGAGACCCTGCGCGGCGCGTTGCTCGGGGCGTACCAGGCGTGGCAGGTGACCGCCCTGGTCATCGGGCTCGGTGGCCTGGTGCTGCTGATCGGGGCGGCCCTGCTCCTGCTCGGCCTGCGGCTGTGACCGGTCCGGCGCGCGGCCGGTGGCGGTTCTGACCGGACCGGTGGCCGCGCGCCGGACGGCGCTCAGTCCTCGCCCGGCGGGGCGAACAGCGGCGTGCTCAGGTACCGCTCGCCGGTGTCCGGCAGCACCACCACGATCGTCGCCCCGGCGTGCTCGGGTCGGGCGGCCACCGCGAGGGCGGCGTGTACGGCGGCGCCGCTGGACACCCCGGCCAGCAGTCCCTCGGTGCGGGCGAGCCGGCGGGCCGCGGCCCGGGCCTGTTCGGTGTCGACCCGGAACACCTCGTCGTGGACGGTCGGGTCGAGCACCTCGGGGACGAAACCCGCGCCGATGCCCTGGATCCCGTGCGGCCCCGGCGGGCCTCCGGACAGGACCGGTGACTCGGCCGGCTCCACCGCCACCACCCGCAGGTCGGGGTTCTTCGACCGGAGCACCTGGCCGACGCCGGTCAGCGTGCCGCCGGTGCCGACCCCGGCCACCAGGACGTCCACCGCGCCCCCGGTGTCGGTCCAGATCTCCTCGGCGGTGGTGCGCCGGTGGATCTCCGGGTTGGCCGGGTTGTCGAACTGCCGGGGCAGGTAGGCGCGCTCGGCGTCGGCGAGCTGCCAGGCGCGGCGGACCGCGCCCGCCATGCCCTCGGCGGCCGGGGTGAGCACGATCCGCGCGCCGTACGCGGCCAGCAGCGCCCGCCGCTCCACGCTCATGCTCTCCGGCATGGTGAGGGTGACCCGGTACCCGCGGGCGGCGGCCACCATGGCCAGCCCGACGCCGGTGTTGCCGCTGGTCGCCTCGACGATCGCGCCGCCGGGTCCCAGCTCGCCGCTCTCCTCGGCCGCCTCGATCAGCGCGAGGGCCAGCCGGTCCTTGACGCTGCCGCCCGGGTTCGCCGACTCCAGCTTGCCGAGCAGGGTGGCCGGCAGCCCCGCGGCCACCCGGTCCAGGCGCACCAGCGGGGTACGCCCGATCAGCGCGGTCACGTCCTGGTGGATCATTCTGTCGCTCCTCGCTCAGGGCCGGGGTCCGACCATCGTCAGGGGGACGGCGGCCGGTGCGCGCAGCCGGGCGCCGGGTGGCACGTCGTGCAGGACCAGGCAGTGCGCGCCGATCCGGGCGTCGTCGCCGATCCGTACCGGGCCGAGCACCGAGGCGCCGACGCCGAGCACCACCCGGTCGCCGATCGTGGGGTGCCGGCGGCTGCCCTTGCCGTCGCACCACCAGCCGCGGCCGCCGAGCGTCACCCGGTGGTAGACGGTCACGTCGTCACCGATGCGGGTGGTCTCCCCGATCACCACGGCGGCGCCGTGGTCGATGAAGAGGCGGCGCCCGATCACCGCGCCGGGGTGGATCTCGATCCCGGTCAGCAGCCGGGTGAGCTGGCTGAGCGCCCGGGGCAGCAGGGGCAGCCCGCAGCGGTGCAGGCGGTGGCCGAGCCGGTGGCTCCACAGTGCCCACAGGCCGGGGTAGAGCAGGGCCCACGATCCGGATGCCGTGCAGGGCGGGGTCGCGGCGGATCGCCGCGCGGATGTCGTCGAGCATGGGTGTCGTTTCCCCGGGAGAGGGGGCCGGCGCGGGAGCGACCGGCCCGCAGGACAGGACCGGCGTGCCGGCGTCCCGGGACCGGTCGCTGCCGTGGACCGGGAGGGGGAGGCCGGCTCAGGCCGGGCGACACCGTTCGTCGAAGTCCCGCCGGACGTGGGCGCCGGCCATCGGCACGGCGAAGCGGCGACCCGCCAACCGGCGCCGGCCGACGGCCGAGGTGGCCCGGCCGGCGCGGGGACGGCAGCTCACCGGGCGCGCCCGGTGGCCGGGGTGGCGGTCGGGGTGATCCGGTCCCAGGCCGGGATCGGCAGGGCGATCACCGCGGCGGGGAAGAGGCCGTGCTCCTCGTTGTCGATGTGCCGGTGCAACCGGTCGAGGGCGGCGAGCACCGTCGGCCAGTCCGGCGCGGCGCGGTCGACCGCGCCGAGGACACCGTGGATGTCGCGGTGCTCGGCGCAGAGCCGGGCCACCGCCTCGGCGAGGCTGCCCTCGGCGCGCAGCTCGGCGAAGAGGCCGCCCTCCTCGACGGTGGTGTGCGGGGTGAGCAGGGCCAGCAGGTCGTCGAGCGCGCGCAGGGCGTCCGGGTCAGCGCGGTGGATGGCGGACCGCAACCGGCCGGCCGCGTCGGAGATCGACTCGTGCTCGGTCGAGAGCTGGCCGATCAGGGGAAAGTCCCGGCATCCGCAGTAGTTGCACACCGAACATCGCCTCCCCCTCCGGGTGGCCGTACGCCGTCCCGGTCCCTGTCCAGGCTGCCCGCCGGTAATCGCGGCGGACAGGGCCGAACGGCCCGGCGCGCCGGGACGGCGGGCCCTGACCCGGCCGTCCCGGCGGCGGCAGTCGGCTCAGACGGCGGCCGGCTGGCGGGACAGCCGGATCTGCCAGGTCTCCGGTCCGTCCTGGAGCCACTCGGTGGCCATGCCACCCCGGTAGCGCGACTCGATCTCGGCCAGCAACGGCCGGGGCGCGTGCGGCGCGACCAGGACCAGCGCCCCGCCGTCCGGCAGCGCGTCCAGCGCCGCGAGCACGGTGGCGTGCCGCCGGTCGTGCGGCAGCGTCCGGACGTCGAGCCGGGGGTCGATGGTCAAGGTCGGGGCCGGGGCGTCCGCCGCCCCCCGGTCCCCGCCGCACCCGCAGGTCCCGCCGCACCCGCCGGCCGACGGTTCGGCGGAGCCGAGCAGGTCGTGCATGCCGTCCAGCAGCGCCGCCAGCGACACGTCCGCCGCGTCCACCAGCAGCGGTACCACCAGCTCGTTCTCCTTGATCAGGTGGACGGCGAGGACACCGGCGAGGGCCTGCGCGGTGGCGGCGGCCCGGACCGGCTCCTCGGCCGCCTCGAGCGCGACCACGAGGTCGGTGATGGCCTGGTGTTCGGCCTGCATGCCACGGATCAGCAGGGTCGCCTCCGGCCGGGCCGCGGCCACCGGGTAGAGGGCGGTCTCCTCGGCGTGCGCGTGCGGCAGCAGCTCGTCGCGCAGCCAGCCGGTCAGGTCGTCGCGGACCTGGTCGGCCCGGCCGGTGTCGCCCTGGACCGCCGCCGTCAGCAGGTCCTGGACGTACCGGTCGAGCGCCGCGGCGAGCTGGCCGTGGTGGCCGACCACCGCCCGGGCGGCGGCGCGGTCGGCGGTGGAGCGTTCGTGGGACATGGTGACTCCCGTGGTTTTGACGTCGGACGACGTTGTAACGTTATCTACCGTGGAAACCCTGAGAACAGGGCCGGTCGGGGAGACGATCGACTCACACCGGCACCGCGCACTGGGCACCGAGAGCCGGGTCTCGATCCTGGGCATCGTCCGGGCGGCCGAGGGCGGCGTGACCATCGCCGAGGTGGGGGAGCGGACCGGGCTGCACCCGTCCACCGCCCGCGCCCACCTCGACCGGCTGGTCGGCGCCGGTCTGCTGGTCAAGGCCCGGGCCAGCGGAGGGCAACCCGGCCGGCCGGCGTGGCGCTACCGGCTCGCCGCCGGGAACGAGGCCCCCGCGCCGGCGCCGTACCGGGCCCTGGCCGCCGCTCTGCTGGACCACCTGTCCCGGCGCACCGGCGGGGACGTCCGCGCCGAGGCCACCCGGGCCGGCCAGGACTGGGGCCGCCACCTGGCCGCCGCCACCCCGCCCGGCGCGGACCCGCTCGACACGCTCTTCGAGGTGCTGCGCGGCCTGGGCTTCAGCCCTCGGCTGCACCACACCGGCGACGGCCGGACCGAGATCCACCTGCACACCTGTCCCTTCCTGGAACTGGTCAAGCGCAACCCCGACGCGATCTGCAATCTGCACGTCGGCGTGGTCCGGGGTGCCCTGGAGCACGCCGGGGCGCCGCCGGCCGGCGCCGTGGTCGAGCCGTTCGGGGCGCCCGACGCCTGCGTGGTGCGCCTGGCCGTGCCGGAGCCCGGGCCGGCCCGGCGCCGTCACCGGCCCGCCGCCGCGCCGACACCCCGATGACCGTCCGGACGGGTCCGCGGCTCCCGCTCCTCGCGGCCGGCGGCCTCGCCCTGCTCAGCGGCCTGTACGCCGCGCTGCTGCTGCTCGGCCTGCCGCTGCCCACCCCGCGGGCGTCGCTGGCGCAGGTGCACGGCCCGCTGATGGTGCTCGGCTTCGTCGGCACGCTGATCGCCCTGGAACGGGCGGTGGCGCTGGGCACCCGGTGGGCCCTGTCCGCCCCGGCGTGCTCGGGCGCCGGTGGGGTGGCCCTGCTGCTCACCGGCCCGAGCCTGGCCGCCCGGCTGCTGCTGATGCTCGCCGCCGTGCTGCTCCTGCTGGTCTACCGGCGGCTCTGGCGCCGGCAGCCCGGCCCGTCCCTGTTGGCGCAGGGGCTGGGCGCGTTCGCCTGGTACGCCGCCACCCTGCTCTGGCTGGCCGGCGCCGCCGTGCCGGAGATCGTGCCGTGGCTGGCCACCTTCGTGGTCGCCACCATCGCCGGCGAGCGCCTCGAACTGGCCCACCTCGCGCTGCCGCCGCACGGGGTCCGCTGGTTCCTGGCCGCGCTCGGCGCGCTCACCGCCGGAGTCACCGCCACCGCCCTCTGGCCGGACGCCGGGGCGCACCTGTTCGGCCTGGGCCTGCTCGCCGTGGTCGGCTGGCTGGCGGCGTACGACGTCGCCCGGCGCACCGTGCGCGGGCGCGGCCTGCCCCGCTTCGTCGCGGTCGGCCTGCTCACCGGGTACGCCTGGCTGGCGGTCGCCGGCCTGCTCTGGGCCGGTGCCGGCCCGGTCACCGCCGGCTCCCGCTACGACGCCACCCTGCACGCCACCTTCCTCGGCTTCGCCATGTCGATGATCTTCGTGCACGCCCCGGTCATCCTGCCCGCGGTGCTCCGCCGCCCGCTGCCCTACCGGCCCTGGCTCTACGTGCCGCTCGCCCTGCTGCACGGCAGCCTGCTGGCGCGGCTCGTGCTCGGCGACGGGCTGGCCGTGGAGCCGGTCTGGCGCTGGGCGGGCGTGGTCAACGTCCTCGCCGTGCTCACCTTCCTGGGCTGCGCGTCGGCCGCCATCCTGACCGGCGTCCGGCGGCGGCCCACCGCCGCGCCCGTGCCGGCGGTGCGCGGATGAGCCGCCCCCGAGCCGCCGCTGCGCGGGTCGACCCCGCGCCGACGGCCGATCACACCCCGGCGGCCGGTCCCACGGCCGCCGCCGCCGGCCCGACCGCATCCACCACCGCCGTCCCGTCGCCCCCGCCCATCGGGCCGGCGGCGGGCACCGGGCCGGCGGGGAGCACCGGCCGGGCCGGCTGGCACCGCCGGGCCGGCCTGCTGCCCGTCGCCTACCTGGGCGGGCTCGTCGTGCTGGGCCTCGTCCATCCGTTCCTGCCGTCCTGGCGCTGGCTGGCCATCCACCTGCTGCTGCTCGGCGCGGTCACCAACGCCATCCTCGTCTGGTCCGCGCACTTCACCGCCGCGGTGCTGCGCGCCCCGGTGCCACAGCGGCGCCGGTCGGAGGCGGTACGCCTGGCCGGGCTGAACCTAGGGGTGTGCGCCGTCCTCGTCGGCGGGACGGCCGACCGGCCCTGGATCGGGGTCGGTGGCGCGGCCCTCGTCTTCGCCGCGGTGGCCGCCCACCTGGCGTGGCTCGCACGGCGGCTGCGCCGCGCCCTGCCGGCCCGGTTCCGGGTGACCGTCCACTACTACCTGGCCGCCAGCCTGGCGCTGCTCGCGGGGGTACCGGTGGGCGCCGGCATGCTCGTGGCCGGCGACGCCCACCGGCCCCGGCTGCTGCTGTTCCACGCGCACGTCAACCTGCTCGGCTGGGTCACCCTGACCGTGCTGGGCACGTTGCTCACCCTCTGGCCGACCATGCTGCGCACCCGGATGGCCGACGGGGCGGCCCGGCTCGCCGCCGTCGCCCTTCCGCTGGCCTCGGTCGGGCTGGTCCTGCTCGGCCTGGGGCTGCTCGCCTGGTGGCGAGCCGTCGCCGCGGTCGGACTGGGCCTGTTCGTGCTCGGCGTCCTGGTGGCGTTGCGGCCCGCGCTGGCCGTCGCGCGGGCGCGCCCGCCGTACGCCTTCGCCACCTGGTCGCTGACCGCGGCGGCCGGCTGGCTTCTGGTCGCCCTGGCCGTCGACGCGGTCACCCTGCTGGCCGCCGCCGAGCCCGGCGCCGCCGCCGACCGCTTCGGCCGGGTGCTGGTCCCGCTGCTGGTGGGCTTCGTCGGGCAGGTGCTGGTCGGCGCGCTGACGTACCTGCTGCCGGTGGTCCTCGGCGGTGGACCGGCTGCCGTCCGGGCCCGTGCCGCGCTGCTGGACCGGCACGGTCCGCAGCGGGTGGCCATGACCAACGCCGCGCTGGTGGTCTTCGTGCTGCCCAGCCCGCCGTACGTCCGCATCACCACGTCCCTGCTGATCCTCGCCGCGCTGGTGCAGTTCCTGGTACCGGCCGCCCGGGTCCTGCTCACCGCCCGGAGATGACCCCGTGACCACCGCGCCCACCCCGGCCCGCCCGCTCGGCGGCGTGGCCACCGGCCTCGCCCTCGTCCTGGTCGCCGTGCTGGTCGGCGTGGCCGCGCAGCGGATGACGGCCGGCCCGTCCGCGACCGGCGCCGCCACGGCGGTCACCCCGACCGGGCGCACCACCACCGTCGAGGTGGTGGCCGAGGGCATGCGTTTCCACCCGGCCCGGATCGAGGTGCCGCCGGGCGACCGCCTGGTGGTCGAGTTCCGCAACCGGGACCACCGCCGGCACGACCTGGTCCTGGAGAACGGCGCCCGCACGGCCCTGCTGGGCCAGGGCGGGTCGGCCCGCCTCGACGCCGGCATCATCGGTGACCCGACCGAGGGCTGGTGCTCGCTGCCGGGACACCGGCAGGCGGGCATGGCCCTGCGGATCGTCCCGACCGGCGCGGCCGCGCCGCACGCCCCGTCCGGGTCGGCGGCGCCGCAGCCGAGCCTCGACGTGATGGCCGACCCCGGGCCGGCCTTCACCGCCCGGGACGCCGTCGCGCCGCCCACCCCGCCGGGCCGATTGCACCGTCGGGAACTGCACGTACGGGAGGTGGTGCGCGAGGTCGCCCCGGGCGTGCGCCAGCGGCTCTGGACCTTCGACGGCACCGTCCCGGGGCCCGTGCTGCGCGGCCGGGTCGGCGACACGTTCGAGATCACCCTGGTCAACGACGGCACCCTGGACCACGGCATCGACTTCCACGCCGGCGCGGTCGCCCCGGACGAGGTGATGCGCCCGATCGACCCCGGGCAGCGGCTGACCTACCGCTTCACCGCCACCCGGGCCGGCATCTGGATGTACCACTGCTCGACCATGCCGATGCTGCACCACATCGGCAACGGCATGTACGGCACCGTGATCATCGACCCGCCCGACCTGCCCCGGGTGGACCGGGAGTACGTGCTCGTCCAGTCGGAGCTCTACCTCGGGCCGGACGGCCAGCCCGGTGACCTGGCCAAGATGCAGGCGGAGCGCCCCGACGCGGTGGTCTTCAACGGCTACGCCGCCCAGTACGACCACCGCCCGTTGACCGCCCGCCCCGGGGAGCGGGTCCGCGTCTGGCTGCTCGACGCCGGACCCAACCGGGACACCTCGTTCCACGTCGTCGGCGCCCAGTTCGACACCGTCTACCGGGAGGGGCACTGGGAGAACCGGGCGACCGACCCGGGCGGCGCGCAGGTGCTCCAGCTCGGCCCGGCGGCCGGGGGGTTCGTCGAGCTGACGTTCCCCGCTGCCGGGCACTACCCCTTCGTCAACCACGCGATGGTCGACGCCGAGCGCGGCGCCCACGGCGTGTTCGACGTCCGGTAGGCGACGCCGCCCGGGCCGGTACGGGTACCGGGCGTCGAGCGGCTCTGTCCATCCGGCACAGTGACAGACTCGTCCCGGCCCCGGTAGATCGCTATGCTCGATCGCACGGTCAGCACGAGCAGCGGGGATGGGCGTCGATGAAGGTGCTCGTGGCGGGAGCTTCCGGGTTCATCGGCACGCACCTCTGCCGCCTCCTCGACCAGCTCGGGGCCGACGTCACACCGATCGACCTGGTCGACTGCGATGTCCGGGACACCGAGGGGCTACGTTCGATCATTGCCCGGGTGCGCCCGGAAACCGTCTACCACCTGGCCGCGGTCGCCAGCGTGACCGAGTCGTGGGCACGACCGTCCGAGACCTGGTCCACCAACGTGCTTGGCACGGCCGCCGTGCTCGAGGCGACGCGGCTGGCGGCGCCGACCGCGCGGGTGCTGGTGATGAGCACGGCCAGTGTCTACGACGGCGCGGCCCTCGACGGCCCCGTCGACGAGTCCCGACCGGTGCAGCCGCTCTCACCGTATGGGACGAGCAAGGCCATGGCCGAGACGCTCGCGCGGCACTATTCGGCTGCCTACGGAATGCCCGTGCTGGTCGTCCGACCGACGAATGTCATCGGACCCGGGCAGCATTCGTCCTACGTGGTGCCCGCGCTGTCCCGGCGGATCCTCGGTGCGCGGGCCGCCGGCCTGTCCAGCATCACCATCGGCAACTGGGACGCGGAGCGTGACTTCGTCGACGTGCGAGATGCGGTGGTCGCCCTCACCCGGATCGCGCAGCTGGGCGCCCCGGGCGGTACGTACAACATCTGTACCGGTGTCGGAACCACCATCGCCGATCTCGCGCGCCAGCTGTGCGCCCTGGCCGGCACGGAGTTGAGCGTCCTTCCCGACCCGGCGCTGCAACGCCGGATCGACGCCAGGTCACTGGTCGGCGACCCGACCCGCATCAACCGTGAGATCGGCTGGCAGGCGCGCCGGCCGCTGACCCGCACGCTTTCCGACGTGCTCGCCATGACGGCGGCGACCGGCGACGAAAGCCAATCCGGCGGCGCGAAGGCGCTGCAGCTGGACGTGCGGAAGTGACCACCCTGGTTCCGCTGTCCCGTCCGAGCCTCGGGCCGCGTGAGCAGGCGTACGTCCAGGATGCGCTGGCCTCCGGCTGGGTGTCCGGCACCGGGCCGTACGTGGAGCGGTTCGAGGCGGCCCTCGCCGAGCGGCTGTGGCGGTCGCACGTCGTCGCGGTATCCAGCGGCACGACCGCCCTCGAGTTGACGCTCGCGGCCCTGGGCATCGGCCCTGGGGACGAGGTGATCGTGCCCGCGCTCACCTTCGCGGCGCCGGCGGCGGCCGTGCTGACCGTCGGCGCGACGCCGGTGCTGTGTGACGTTTCGCCAGCGGACTGGACACTTGACCCGGTGGCGGCGGGGGACCTGATCACGGCGCACACCCGAGCGGTGATCGCCGTCGACGTGCTGGGACATCCGTGCGACTACGCGGCGCTGGCGCGGCTCGGCCTGCCAGTGATCGAGGACGCGGCGCAGGCGCACGGGGCCGCGGTCGGTGACGCCCCGGCGGGCAGCTTCGGCCTCGCGTCGGTGTTCAGCTTCCATGTGAACAAGGCCGTCACCTCCGGCGAGGGTGGCTGCGTTGCCACCGACGACGCCGAGCTTGCGGCCCGGGTGCGCCTGCTGGCTCATCACGGGATGACCCCGCAGCGGCCTTACGTCCACGAGGTCGCCGGCCGCAACGGGCGCATGACGAACCTGACCGCCGCGCTCGGGCTGGCCCAGGTGGAACGGTGGGAGGAACTGGTGGCGGCCCGCCGCCGGGTCGGTGAGCGGTACACCGCCCACGCCGACGGACTCGGGTTCGGCGGCCGGCCGGTACGGCCGGGGGTGCGGGCGTCCTGCTGGCTGCACACCGTGGCGACTGATCCGGCCACCCGGGAGCGGCTGGTGCGGTTGGGCCGGGCCAGCGGTGTCGATGTCCGGGGCATCTGGCCGGCCCTGCCGGAGCTGGCGTTGTACCGCGACCGGGCACCCCGGCCGTGGCCGGTCGCGGCAGCGGTCTCCCGGTCGTGCGCCTGGTTGCCCACCTCCGCGGACCTGACCGATGAGGAGATCGACCGGGTCGTGCGGGCGGTGCTGCGGCCGGCCGCGTCCGGCGACCCGGTCGTCGGCCCCGACCTCAGGTATTAGAACGGCGGGTGCTCAGCGCCCGAGCGCGTCGAGGACCTGGCACACCTGGCCGAGGTGGTCGTCGCCGACGGGGCGGAGAACGACGGTGTCGGCGCCGGCCTCCCACAGCGCCGCGATGCGCTGTGCCGCTGCTTCCGGTGTCCCCGCGGCGACCATCGCCGGGCTGGGCGCGGCCCGGTGCAGGTCGGCGAACTTGCTCACGATCGGCGCGGCCACCGCGGCGACATGATCCGGGTCGGGGTGTACGAGCAGGTGAAGGTAGACGACGATCTCGTGCGGGCGACCCGCTCCGCCGGCCCTGACGTGCGCCAGGTCACGGCCGAGGATCTCCGGTGTGGTGCCCTCGGCGAGGATGGTGCCGTCGGCGATCCGCCCGGACAGGGCGAGGGAACGCGGCCCGACGACTCCGGCGTACAGCGGAGGCGGCACCGGAGGCACGTGTTCCAGGCAGGCATCGGTCAGCGCGATGGTCTCGGTGGTGAGCGTGACGTGTTCGCCGGCGAGCAGTCCTCGTACGGCGGTGAACGTGGCGTCGAGCAGCGTGAGCCGGCTCCGGGCCGGGCGGGTGATGCGGCGCAGGCGAGCCGCCGTGCCGTGTCCGAGCCCGGCCACCAGGCGATCGGGGTACAGCTCGGCGAGCGCGGCGAGCTCCATGGCGTGCACGACAGGATTGCGGAGCGGAACGGGGCAGATGCCCATGCCGACCCGCAACCGGGAGCTGACGGCCAGTGCCGTCGCGGTGAGCGCAACGGAGCCGGCCCAGCCGATGTCCTCGACCAGCCACAGATCGTCGACCCGCATCGCGTCGAGGGTGCGTACGAAGTCGGGGAGTGCCGTCGGCCGGTGGGAACGGTCGAACATGACACCGAGTGCCCGCGGCGGCCTGCCACTGGGCGGCATGTGTCCTCCTCGCGTACCGGTCGTTTACCGGTGGCCGGCAAGAAACGCTACAGCATGGCCAGCGCGTCGAGGGCCAGATAAGCCAGGTCGACGTCGATGGTCTCGCCGACCCGCAGTAGCTCACGGAACCGGACCGGTGGCACGAGTACGACGTCGACGAACTCCTCCGCGTCCAACTGCTGCGCGCGCTCCGGACGGCAGTCGCGGGCGACCCCGCAGTATTTGCGGGCCGCGCAGTACGAGTCGCCGTAGCACTGCCCGACGATTTCCACCCGGCCCGCGTAGCCAGTCTCCTCCAACAGTTCGCGCGCGCCGGCGTCGGAAGGATCCTCACCATCTTCCAGATAGCCGCCGGGCAACTCGTAGACGAACCGTCCCGGTCCGGGCCGGAATTGTCGGGTGAGGATCACCTCGTTCGTGGGAGTGAGGGCGAGCACGGCAACGGTGTCTCGCTCGGTGCGGATGCTGAAGGTCTCCTCCCGGCCGGAGGGGAGGCGGTAGTCCACCTCGACGATGGCCCGGCCGAAGCGCTCGTAGGCCGTGCGGCGGCGAATCTCCTGCCACGGTACGGGGAGACGGCTGTCCGGTCCGCTGTCCATGGCTACCTCAGCCGTCGATCCTGAGCCGGAACGGCCGCTGACCCGTGCCCTTCCGACCCGGCGCGACCGGTGGTGCCGCCGCGTCGTCCGGACACTGAGTCAGGAGCAGGCTGCGCATCCGGATATTATTCGGCGATGGAGGCGATCCGGCAGCCGGGAAACGCCGACGCGGACTGTTGGATCATCGTCGAGGGTGGTGGCAGCCGCACCACGGTGGTGGTGACTGGCCCGGGTCCCGGTCGGGCCGATGGAGACAGCACCAACCCGCGTAGCGTCGGCCCGGCGCAGGCGGCACGGACCCTCCGCGACCTCGTCGCCGCGGCGCTCGCGGCCGCCAACACCCGGCCGGACGCCGTGACGTTCGCGGTGGCGTCGCACGGCGCCGCCTCGACCACAGAGGCGGCGTACGAGTTCGCTCACCTCCTCGACGGCGCGCTGCGGCAGGCCGGCGTCGCGGCTCCGGTCGCGGTCACGGGCGACATCCTGCCGCTGCTCTTCAGCGTCGAGGCGACGCTGACCGTGGCCGTGATCGTCGGGACCGGCACGGAGTACCTGGCCCGTCACGGCACCGACCGGTTCGCGGTGGCCAGCGGACTGGACTATCTGCTGACCGACGAGGGCGGTGGGTTCGACCTCGGCCTGCAGGGGCTGCGGGCGGTGGCCCGGGCGCTGGACGGACGCGGCCCGGCGACGGCGCTGACCGCGTCGGCCGGGGACTGGTGCGGCAGGTCGCCATCCGGTTCGCTGCGCGAGGACCTGTTCCGAAAGGTTCATCAAACACCGGCCCGGCCCACGGTGGCGTCGTTTGCACGCAGCGTTCTCGCCGTCGCCGCGCACGGGGATCCGGTGGCGACCGCCCTCGTCGACAGCGCCGTAGGCGAGGTGCTTGTCGGGGTCCGTACCGTGCTGCGCGCCGTCGGCGCCGACGGCGCGCAGCCGACGCTGATCCTGTCCGGCTCGTTGGCCAGCACCGACAACGCCTTCCGGGAGCGCCTGCTGAGCCGGCTCGTCGCCGAACTGGCGGAGGCGCAGATCGTCACCCACGACGACAGCGCGTTGGCACCTGCGGTGCGACGCCTCGGCGAGCTGGTGCTGCGGCACCGCGACGACCTCGGTCGACTGCGTCGGGCCGGACCGGTGGTGCTGCTGGGCTCCGAACAGGACGCCTCACCGCGTGGCGCGCCTTAGCGCCAGCCACACCAGGACCAGCGGTGCCACGATGAGCACGCCGGAAACGCTCAGTCGGCTCCAGGCGTGCTCGTCCGCCCAGTCTCCTATCTGTTCCACGAAGCTGGGAATCTGGACGACGGCGAGGACGACCGCGAGCACGGCGATGAGCGAGTCCCGGCGCGAGCGTTCTCGCTCCTCGTGTACGCGGTGCAGGCTGACCGCCAGCGCGCCGTACTTGTCCATGTGCCTCGTCAGCGCGTTCAAGGCGCGATTGCTGGACCGGTTGCTGATGATCTGCTCGTCCAGCGCCCGGTTGCGGGCCTCAACGAGTTGCTCCCGGAAGTTGACGATCCGGTCCAACAGCCGGGTGTGCCGGATGTGCAGACGGATCATGTCGACCTGCTCGCCGGCCGTGACGTCCTGACGGGTGGTGAGTTCGCCGAGCGCATCCCGGTAACGCTCGCTGAGGTCCTCGGCGATCGCGGCCCGCAGCACCCCACTGCACCAGACGAAGATCGAGGAGGAGTCGTACCCGTACTGCCGCAACCGGAAGTCGGAGCGGTCCCGCAGCCAGGCCGGCAGATGGGCCATCTCCAGGCAGCAGTCTGCGTTGACGAAGACCATGTGGTCGTCGAAGAAGCCGAAACCGGATCGAACCAGCCCGTAGATCTGCTGTCGGCTCCGACGCAACCACAGTCCGTCCTCATTGAAGTGGTCGGAGCTGTAGGACAGGATCGCGGAAATCTCCCACGCGTACTCGGCCGACTCGCGGATGCCCTCGTACAGGCTGGTGGTTTCCCGTCCCTGGGTGCCGTCGAGGTTCCAGATCTGGATCGCGAACGACCCAGGAACCGACCAACTGCGCTCGATCTCGTCGGCGGTGATGCCGATCTGCGCCACGATGGCCGCCGCGGACTGCTGCCTGAGCGTCCCGGCGACTCCCGGATCGGCGAGCAGTGACAGGAACCCCAACAGGCGGTCCACCGTGAGCGGCGCGTTCAGCTCCACCCCGACCCGCTCGGGACGCGGCATGGACAACAGGATCGGAATGGCCGACACCACGTACTCCTCGCCGAGCCACAGCACGGACTGTTGCAATCGCGACGCGTGGCTGCTGTGCACGATGCGGGCCAGCGCGGCCGGGATCGGTCCCGCATCGATGAGGTTGGAGTACTCCAGGCCCGCCCCTGGTCGCAGCTTGCTCGCGTACGACCTGTCGTCGTCGATCGCCTGGAGGGCGCCGCGCTCAAATGCCGCCGACAGGTGCGACGGGGACGCCAGGCGGTGGGCGTGATAGCAGATGACCGTGCAGCCACTGATCGAGAGCCGGTCGGTGGTCGGGGGCGCCGGCACGTCATTCGGCGAGGCGAGGATGGTCGTGTCGTAGCTCACTGGTACCTACCTTCGATGGCGACGCGGCGGGAGAGCGCCGAGGGGGCCTGATCGTCCGGGCGGTCAGCGGTAACGGATGTCGATCCGTGTCACCTGCCCGCCCGGCTCCAGGAGCAGCCCTTGGGTACGGCCGCCGCTCGCCTGGCTCGCTCCGGTGAGTCCCAGCATCGGCTCGTCCGTCACGGCGAAGATCGCCGCCAGCCGGGCGCTACCCGCCGGCACGAGGTCGGCGCTGGTGTACTGCCGGTCCGTACCCCACCCGTAGGCCGCGAACTGCTGCTCCTCCTCGGTGGTGAAGGCGAAGAGGGGGTCGAGCGTCACCGACGCCGGGTGTCGTCGCGGCCCTGCCACCGAAGCGACCCGGAAGACGAAACCGTGCTCGGGTGCGACGAGATCGAGCAGGAGGGCGGCGAAGGCCAACTCGGACAGTCCGATGCTGCCGATCATGGCGTCGATTCGCGGTTCGGCGAGACCGGCGAGGCTGAGGAGGTACGGCGGCTCGATCGTCACCAGCGACGGCACGATCACCCGACCCACGGCGGGCCGCATGAGGTCCACGAGCGTGCGGTGCAGCGGCTTCTCGGCGATCGAGTGGGTGAAGACGGTCAACGTGTCCAGGGGCTTCCCGGCCGCGTCCGCGATCCGCCGGAGGATCGGCAGCGCGTGCGCCTCCGGCGTGGTCAGCACGTCCAGCTCGGGCAGGATCAGGTGCGGCGCGAGTACGGCGTACGCGGAGAGGTCGGGCACCGGCCGCAGGCCACTGCCCAGGCCACCCAACGCGAGCGCACCTGGCTCGCCCAGCACCGCCAGCGTGGTGCCGTCGACGTAGTCGAAGACGCCGTCGAGGACGCCGTCGCCACCCGCCTGCCGGCCCAGGGTCTGCCCGCTGCTGGCACCGGGGCTGCCGTCGCGCTCCCCTTCGCCGGCGGTCACCCGGATCTGCAGTGCGGATCGCCGGAAGACGGCCTCGGCGGCCGCCGTGGCCGCCCCGTCGACCCTGGTCTTGCCGAGCGCGACGGGAACCTGGGCCGTGTCGGCATTGGCCGCCGCCAGCGCCGCCGCGGACATCGCCGCGATCAGCGCGGACCGTTCGGTTACCGGAGCCGGGGACCCGCCCTCCGCCGACTCGTGCAGCACCCTCGCCCGCACCTCGACGATCCGCTCATCCAGCGGCCGGATCACCTCATGCAGGTCCTGGTTGGCTTCGACCATCGGCGTCCTCTCGTCGTCCGGATGCGAAACGGCCTTCGCGCGCGGCGTGGCAATCGACTCGGAGAAAGGGAAAGCCGTCGCTGTCCTGTCGTTGACCCACGGTGACACGGCCAGAACAGTCTGGCGATAGACCGACCGGATCATCGCCCGGCGCTGTCAGGACGAACCGGGTGGAGCAGGCGTGTGATCCGACGTCCGCCGGGCGAGGCCCGACACCGGCTCAGCCGGTGCCGACCGCGAAGACGTGCTGCTGTCCCAGGGTGTTGCTGGGCAACGTCACCGCGGCCACCGTCTTGCCCGCGCTGAGCGGAAAGGTGCTGGCGAAGACGTACGTGGTGAGGGTCTGCCGGCCGTAGCGGGCGCTGTTGCGGTAGGAGGTCTGGGCCGCCACGGTGTTGCCGTGGCCGACGGTGCGGGTGCCACCGCCGAGGGTCCAGTCACTGAAGCCGAGGGTGACCTGTTGCGAGGTCCCGTCGGTGTAGGTGATGGTCGCCTGGCCGGCCGTACCGTCGGGCCAGCCGGTGGCGGCGCCGAGAAAGCCGATCTTCGTGGCTCCGGCCACCGGTGTCACGGCCAGCCGCTGACCGTCCGCGCGGTAGTTGTCGCGTTTTCCGGCGGCGAGGTTGGGCCAGACGTAGGTCACCCCGTTGCGGGTGACGGTGGCGCCGGCACTCAGCCCGGCGGCGGCGAGGGCCTGACGGGAGTAGCTGTAGGTCGCGCCGTCGACGTCGGCGCCGCCCGGGTACGCGTCGTCGCTGATGCCCGCGTTGTTCCGGTGGCCGCCGAAGCCGACGTCGAACACGTGCAGCCGCCCCGGAGCCGTGGCCGGCAGCGTCATCCCGACGACGGTCTTCGCCGGGTTGACGGCGAACGACGCCGCGTAGAGGTAGGTGGTGATGGGCTCCTTGCCGCCGGCCAGGGCCTGGTTGCGGTACGGCATGGTGGCCGCGACGGTGGTGCCGGGTCGGACGCTTCCCTGGCCCGCGGCGAGGGTCCAGTCGCTGAAACCGAGGAGCACCTGTTGGTTCGTGCCGTCCGCGAAGTGGATCGTCGCGGTGCCGGCGGCGCCGTCGACGTGCCCCTCGGCGCTGCCGAGCACCCCGATCGTGGTGGCCCCGGGCGGGCTGTGCAGCGTGAGCCGTTGGCCCTGGGCGATGACGTTGTCCGGCTGGCCGGGTTTGACGTTCGGCCAGGTGTAGCTGACGCCGTCCCGGACCAGCCGGCTTCCCGGTACGACGCCCGCGGCGGCGAGCGCCTCGGCGGAGTAGCTCGACGTCCACTGGTCGTAGTTGCTTCCGCCCGGGGCGCCGTCGGCGCTGCTGCCGGCGTTGTCCGCCGCGGCCACCGCATTGGTGTCGTAGGAGGGCGGCGCGGCGGCGGCGTCCGCCGCCCAGGTCGGGTTCGCGGTGGTGCCGAGGGCGACGTCGAGGGTGCCCCCGGCGGTCAGTGCCGTCGTCGGCAGGTAGGCCCTGTTCCAGGTGGCCCCGTTGTACTGCATCGACTGGACGAACGGGGCCGATGCCTGCGCGGCGGGTGCGTTGACCGTCAACGTCGCACCCCCGGGCAGCGTCAGCACGGCCTGCGGAAACAGCGGGCTGCCCAGGACGAGATCGGCGGTGCCGGGCACGGCCGGGTACATGCCGAGGGCCGCCCACACGTACCACGACGACATCGAGCCGAGGTCGTCGTTGCCGGGCAGGCCGTCGGGGGAGTTGCGGAACAGCTGAGTCTGGACTCGCCGGACCACCTGCTGGGTCTTGTGGGGCTGACCGGTGTAGGCGTACAACCAGGGCGCGCCGAAGCTTGGCTCGTTGCCCATCCAGGCCCCGGAGCCGAGGGTGTCGTTCAGCGTGACGAAGTGGGTGTCCAGGTACTGGTTCAGCGCCGCGCTGCCGCCCTTGGCGGCGGACAGGCCCCGCACGTTGAACGGCACCATGAGCGTGTACCGCCAGGAGTTGCCCTCGGCCCAGTCGTCGTAGGAGATGTCCGTGGGGTCGAAGCCGGGCCGCCACTCGCCCGACTGGCGGCGGGGCTGGACGAAGCCGCTGGCGGGGCTCAGCAGGGACCGCCAGCCCTGCGCCCGGGACGCGAACCGGGCGTGCGTCGCGGTGTCACCCACCTGCTTGGCGAAGGCCGCGAGGGCGAAGTCGGCGCTGTGGTACTCCAGGGACGTCGCGGTGGTGGCGTTGTGGTTGCAGCAGCCGTACCCTCCGTCGTCCGGCAGGTAGCCGGGGTCGTCCAGGTAGACGGTGCCGGGCCGGGCGTTGCCGGGCCGCTCGGACTGCGCGATCATCGCGGCGAGCGCCTTGGCGGTGTCGAAGTCGCGCGCCCCGAAGGCGTACATGGAGGCGATGGCCGGCACGGCCGGGTCACCGACCATCATGTACGACTCGTCGTTGGCCACGGACCACTTCGGCAGCCGCCCGCTCTGGTCGTAGTCGTTCAACATCGACCGCACCAGATCGCTGGCCCGCTTCGGCGCCAGCAACGCGACGAGTTGCACCTGGGACCGGTACACGTCCCAGCCGGAGAAGTTGGCGTACTGGTCGTCCTGGCCGGTCGGCAGCGTGCGGACCTGCCCGTCGAAGCCCCGGTACTGCCGGTTCGCGTCGCTGAACACGTTCGGGTGCAGCAGCGAGTGGTACAACGCGGTGTAGAAGGTCTTCTGCTCGTCGGTGGTGCCGCCGCCGATCCGCACCCGGCCCAGCAGTTGGTTCCAGGCGCTCCGCGCCGCCGTCTGGCACGCGGCGAAATCCCAACCGCTGAGGGTGTCACGGTTCGCTCGTGCGTTCGCCACGCTGACGTAGGAGATGCCCACCTTCGCCTGGACGACGGAGCCGGTCGGGAACGTCAGCGCGATTCCACCGTCACCGGTGACGAACGGCCTCGGCGCCCACTTCTGGCTGCTGGTGAACGCCCGGTCGAAACTCACCGCGAAGTACACCGTGTAGTGGTTGTCCTTCGTGCAGAACCTGCCGTCGGCCACCGATCCGGTGATCTCCGTCGAGCTGGCGACCGTCACGCTGGCGCTCGACGCGGCGGCCCCCGCGCTGGCCTTGACCAGCAAGGAGGCGGCCGGGCCGGCCGGGAAGGTGAACCGGCCGAGCGCCGAGCGGACCGACGTGGTCAGCTCGGTGCGGACATTGTTCGCCAGGTTCACCGAGTAATAGCCCGCCGACGCCGACTCACCGGTGTGCGAGAAGCCGACCGTGGCGTTGTCCTTGTCGGTGGGAAGTGCGCCGGTGACGGGCAGAAAGGGCAGATTGCTGTAGGCGAAACAACCCGCCCCGCTCATCCGGTTGACGCTGAAACCGGAGGTGGCGGTCGCGGCGTGGTCGTAGCCTCCGCCGGGCGCCCGTGGCGCGGTGTCCGGCGCCCATTGCAGCATGCCGAACGGCAGGCTCGGTCCGGGCGAGGTGTTGCCGGCGTCCTTCCCCGCCGATGATCGCGTGCCGATCAGGGGATTGACCAGCGCCGCCGGATCGGAGACCAGCGAAACCGCGGCGTGGGCCCGCTCGGAAGGCGAATAGATGACGGCGGTGGCAGCGACCAGTGTCGCGGCGAGCAAGCCTGTTCTCAGCCATCTCATAGCGCGCGCCTTTCCCCCGCCACGGCCGCCACGGAGCGGCGAATGACGAGACCGTACCCGCAAGATTCGTGCCCCGCTGACCCGTTGCCGCCGATGAATACGAATCAACATCAATGCGGAATCTTGGCCCCGAGTGGCAGTGGGCTTTTATCGAAAATCTCGTATCAGAAACGGCCGTGGCATTTTCAGGTAGCGAGCGGACGCGGCGCCGCGCACGGTCGCGCCACCTCCGCACCACGCAGCCCTCGCCCGGTGACAGGTTGGCTACCCTCGGCCGGGCCCGGTGCGACGAGCGGGGTCAGGCCGTGACCGTCACGTGGACGACCCACTTCACCTGCGGCGACGGGCACGGTGTCGGCAGGTGAAGGCAGTCCCCGTCGCTGATCGTCGACACGTCGGCCTGGCCGGCCGCGACGGCGACGTAGCGGACGAGCAGAGGTTGGCCGGTCGGGTAGCCGCCGGTGAGGTCGCTGCGGACCAGGGGGCCGCTCGGTGCGACGGTGGGTGGCCGGTACATGCTCGGCAGGCTCACCTTGAGGGTGTCGCCGATGCGCAGGGCGACGGTGCGCGCGTTGTCGATCTGCGTGACGGTGACGGTCTGCCCGGTGCCGCTCGGGGCCGGGAGGACCTTGACGTGCACCAGCCACAGCGCCACCGGTGCGCCGCACGGCGGCGTGGTGTGGTGACACGCGTTGTCGGTCTGCGAGCTCAGGTCCGAGTCGCCGGGCGCGACCGCGCGGTACAACGCGGAAACCGGCTGCCCGGTCGGGTACCCGCCGGTGCTGGACTGCTGCGCCAGCGCCACGCCGGAGACGGTGGGCGGCCGGTAGTCGGCGGGCAGCACGACGCCGAGTGCCTGTCCGGCGAAGACGGTGACGGTGGTCCCGTTGTCGGCGGTCGTGATCGTCACGTCGGCACCGGCCGGCGGCGTCACGCTCGGCGACCCGGATGCCGGCGGCGCGGCGTCGTTGCCGCAGCTGAGTGTCGGCGCCGGACCGGTGCCCGCGAGCTGCATGCCGAACGTCGTCGACGCGCCCGGTCCCAGCGCCCCGTTGTACCCCGCGTTGACCGCGGTCGCCGTGCTGCCCGACGTGGAGGCCGTCGCGCCCCACGCCGACACGATTCGCTGCCCGCTCCCGAGCGTCCAGCTCACCGTCCAGGTCGTGGCGGCCGTCGCCGACGTGTTGACGACGGTGACGGTGACGATCTCGCCGCCGGTCGTCCCGCTGCCCCACGCCGAGTCGATGTGTGCCGTAGCGCTGCATCCGCCCGCCGACCAGGGAATGGTTGCTGCGCTGCCGGCCAGTACCGGGGTCAGCACCGCGAGTACCGTCGCGCTGACGGCCACTCCGGCCAGAGCCATCCGTCTCGACACCGTCATGGCGCCGGACGGTAGCAGCTACGCCGCATGGAATCAAGGCCATCGATGTATGGCTTCGCCGACGACTACCACTGGCGCGACGGGATCGGCTCGCGCGAGCGGCGCCCCCGGATGGTGAACTCTCACTGGGACGACGTGGTCGAGGACAGCTCCTTCGGCACGCACGAGTTCATGGCGCTGTGCGAGCTGCTGGGCGCGGAGCCGTACGTCTCCGGCAATGTCGGCTCGGGCAGCGTGCGGGAGATGTCCGAGTGGATCGAGTACCTGACCCGCGGTGACGACTCGCCGATGGCCGCCCTGCGCCGGGCGAACGGGCGCGACGAGCCCTGGCGGGTTCCGTTCTGGGGGCTGGGCAACGAGGCGTGGGGCTGCGGCGGCAACCTGCGCGTCGAGCAGTTCGCCTCGCTGGCCCGCCAGTACGCCACCTACGTCCGAGACCACGGCGACAACACGGTCTACCGGATCGCCGCGGGCGCGAACGGCGACGACTACCACTGGACCGAGACGCTGCTGCGCTCCTTCGACGACCTGGCGGCGCCCGACTCCCGCGCCTGGCCGTTCCAGGCCGTCTCGCTGCACTACTACACGATGACCCGGGGCTGGTCGGCGAAGGGCGCGGCCACCGGCCGCGAGCCCGCCGGGATCACCGAGCACCCGCGCGGCCTGGCGGTCGAGCTGCCCGCGCACGCGTACCTGACGGTGGCGCTGGACCTGGCCTGACCGTCACCCACCCGCACCTCGGACGACGGCACTAGGCGAGGGTCGTGCGTTCCCCGGCGGCGAGGGTGAGCCGGCGGGTGTGCCGGCTCCCGGCCCGGTCGCGCCACCGGGCTTCGACGGTGGTGTCCGCGGTGGCCACCAGCGTCGCGGCCACCACGGCCCCGTCCACCCAGGCGAGTTCCGCGACGGTGACCGCGCCCCGGGCCCGCAGGCCGGCCACCGAGCCGGTGGCCCACGCGGTGGGCAGGGCCGGCAGCAGCTCGATGACGGGGGCGCCGTCCTGCACGAGGTGGCTCTGCACGAGCAGTTCCGCGATCGCCGCGGTGACGCCGAAGTTCCCGTCGATCTGGAACGGCGGGTGGGCGCAGAGCAGCGAGGGGTACACCCCGCCCTGGTGCTCGCCGCCGGCCGGGGTCAGGTACGCGCCGAGCAGCCGGTGCGCGGCGTCGCCGTCACCGAGCCGGGCCCACAGGCCGATCTTCCAGGCGATCGACCATCCGGTGCCGGCGTCACCGCGTTCGGTGAGCGACCTGCGCGCCGCCGCCCGCAGCCGGGGGTCGCGGGCGACCGTCTGCCCCGGGTAGAGGCCGACCAGGTGGGACAGGTGCCGGTGGTGCGGCTCGACCTCCGGGTACTCGGCCGACCACTCCAGGAGCTGTCCGCGCGAGCCGACCCGCAGCGGCGCGAGCCGGGCCAGCGCGGCGCGTACCTCGTGCCGGCCGGCCACCGCCGCGTCGCCGAGCGGCAGCCCGGCGGCCTCCAGCGCCGCCTGGGCCTCCAGGACGAACTCGAACAGCTCGCGGGCCAGCGTCAGGTCCATCGCCGTACCCGCGTCGACGCTGGCCGGGCCGTCGCCGGTGCCGAACTCGTTCTCCGGGCTGGTCGACGGTGAGGTCACCAGGTGACCGTCCGGGGCATCGACGAGCAGGTCCCGTACGAAGCGTGCCGCGTCCAGCGCGACCGGCAGCACCACCTCGGCCAGGAAGCCGAGGTCCCGGCCGAAGCGCCAGTGCTCGGCCAGGTGCAGGGACAGCCAGGCCCCGGCCAACGGCCACTGCGCCCACTTCGGGTCGCCGTGCCCCTTGCCCACCGGCACGGTGATGCGCCACAGGTCGGTGTTGTGGTGGCAGGTCCAGCCGCGTGCCCGGTAGATCTCGCGGGCGGTGCCGCGGCCGGCCACCGCGAGGTCGGTGACCAGGCGCAGCAGTGGCTGGTGGCACTCGGCCAACGCCGTGGTCTCCGCCGGCCAGTAGTTCATCTGGGTGTTGATGTTCACCGTGTACTGGCAGTTCCACGGCGGCGCCACCTGGTCGTTCCAGATGCCCTGCAGGGTGGCGGGCTGGCTTCCCGGGCGGGACGCGGCGGCGAGCAGGTACCGGCCGAAGGCGAAGGCCAGCACGCACAGCTGCTCGTCCGGGTCGCCGGCGGCGCGGCGGGCCAGCCGGACGTCGGTGGGCAGCTCCGGCGCGGTGGCGTCGAGGACCAGGCGCACCCGGTCCATCAGCGTCCGGTGCTCGGCCACGTGGGCCGCGCGCAGCGCCGCCCACCCGGCCGCGCCCGCCGCCCGCACCTCCGTGGCGCAGCGGGCGAGGCACGCCTCGACGTCGCGGCCGGGTGGGGTGTCCCAGGTCGTGAAGCCGGTGCGGATCGCGACGAACACCGTCACCGCGGTGGCCGCCCGTACCGCGAGCACCGGCCCGTCGGGCCGCTCCTCGATCCGCACGGCAGCCGCGTCGCCCTCGACCGTGGCCGTACACAGGGCGGCGGCACGCATCGCCGGGCTGTCGGCGTCGCCCGGCACCACCCCGTCGGTGCGCGGCCAGGGCACCACGTGGCGCGGTGCGGTCAGCACCAGTGCCAGCCCAGCCGACCCGTACCCCCGCATCTCCGCCCGGGGCTGCGGCGTGGCCCACCGCAGGTCCAGCCGGAGGCCGTCCGGGTCCGTGGTGGACAGCCGCACGGCCAGGACCTGGTGCCCGACGCTCGCGAACACCTCCTGCCGGACCGGGCCGCGCTCGACCACCGCGACGCCGTCGCGCAGGTCCAGCCAGCGCGCGTAGGTCGCGCCGGCCGGGCCGTCCGGACCCAGGTGGCTGATCCGCAGGTCACCGACCGGTTGGTACGCCTCGGCGTCGGCACCCTGCGTGCCGCGCAGCAGCGCTCCCGCCGCCACCGACCGTCCGGCCCGGACCAGGTCGCGTACCTCCTCGAGCAGTCCGGGCGGCACGTCGGGCGGTGCCGTCTCACCCGGGCCGGACCAGAAGGTGTCCTCGTTGAGGCTGATCCGTTCGTCCGGGAATCGGCCGTGCACCATGGCGCCCAGCCGGCCGTTGCCCACCGGCAGCGCCTCCTGCCAGCATTGGGCCGCGGCCTGGAACCTCAGCTCCCGCAGCACCCGCATCTCGCGCTCCTGCCCGATGGGCCGCCCGGGACGGCGGCGAGGCCGAGCATGCCAGCCCGGAACGTACCGCGGCGACCCCCTCCGCCCGGGCAGTGGAGGCCGAAACTTTCGGCACCGTCCGGTAAGGAAGCTGCGCTGTCGGCCCGTGGTCCCGCTGGCAGCAGGATCGTTGACGGATGACGTGGCACTTAGTAGCCTCAGCGCACGAAATCGTGGCATGTAAAAGTCTCGATAATTTCCACAGCGCCGATCGGCGATCCCGCCAACGATGGGGCCACCGCTGACCCGCCGCCGCGGCGACTCGTCAGCGCCTGTCCGCGGTGCCCACCGCGGGTAGGACCGCCACCCTGATCCGCCGTGGTCACCCGGACCGCGGCGGCTCACGACCACCGTATGGAGGGCCGTTGAAACGCGTCCGGATTACCGCAACCATCTTCGCCACCGTCGCGCTCCTCGTCGCCGGTTGCGGGGGATCGGGCGGCGACTCCAACTCGTCCGATTCGAAGACCTTCGAGTTCTGGTCGTTTGCCAACATCCACCAGAAGGACGACGTCGACGTCTACACCAAGGCGCACCCGGATGTGCACATCAAGCTCACCGAGGTGGGCAGCACGACCGAGACCGCCCAGGCGCTCACCACCGCGCTGGCCGGTGGCAAGGTGCCCGACCTGGTGCTGATCCAGGCTGACGACCTGCCGAAGTTCATGCAGTCTCCGGACAACTTCGTCGACCTCACCACGCTGGGCGCCAACGACATCAAGGGCAACTACCTCGACTGGGTGATGGCACAGTCGACGACCAAGGACGGCAAGATCATCGGCGTGCCGACCGACGTCGGTGGCCTGGCGGTCGCCTACCGTACCGACCTGTTCAAGGCGGCCGGCCTGCCCACCGACCGGGAAGAGGTCGCCAAGCTCTGGCCGACCTGGGACGAGTTCATCAACGTCGGCAAGCAGTACGTCCAGAAGACCGGCAAGCCGTTCGTGGACAACACCCCGACCAGCGTCTTTTTCCAGGCGGTCAACCAGGGCAGCCAGCGCTACTACAGCGCCGACCGCCAGCTGGACTACGACAACGAGCAGGTCAAGGCGGCGTTCGACATAACGCTGAAGGCCTTCGGCGCGGGCATCTCCGCCAAGCAGGGGTCGTTCTCGACCGGCTGGACCGCGGCCATGAAGAAGGGTGACTACGCGGTGGTGTGCTCGCCGTCCTGGATGCTCAGCCAGATGAAGACGAACGCGCCCGAGACCAACGGCAAGTGGGACATCGCCACCATCCCGGGTGGTTCGGGGAACTGGGGTGGCAGCTTCCTCGCCATCCCCAAGCGGGCCAAGAACGCGAAGGCGGCGTGGAACTACATCTCCGAGATGCAGTCGCCGAAGGGTCAGCTTGGTCACTTCCTGATGCAGGGATCGTTGCCCACCACGCCGTCGGTCTACACCGACCCGCAGCTGGTCGGCAAGACCGACCCGTTCTTCAGCAACGCGCCGATCGGCAAGATCTACACGCAGTCGGTGCTGGGGATCAAGCCGTTCTACTTCGGTCCGCAGGACGGCCCGGTCGGCACCGAGTTCCTCAACACGCTCACCAGCGTCGAACAGGGCAAGGTGGACCCGGCCAAGGCCTGGGACACCGCGCTGACCAATGTCAAGAACGCGGTACGCGGCTGACGGACGACTGATGCCGCAGCCGGGTGTCGCCCGGCTGCGGCGTCTCGGGAAGGTGACGCCTTGACCACCATGCTCAGCCCGGCCGCCGCCGCACCGGACCTCCGGACACCCGGCCGAAAGCGGCGGGTCCAACAGAGCGTACGGGAGCGGCTGGCGCCGTACGCGTACATCTCGCCGTTCTTCGTGCTCTTCCTGATCTTCGGCCTCTTCCCGTTGCTGTTCACCTTCTACATCTCGCTGTTCGACTGGAATCCCATCGGCGAGCACCGCTTCGTGGGGCTGGAGAACTTCACCGAACTCGTGCACGACCCGCGCTTCTGGGGCGCGCTGCGCAACACGTTCAGCATCTGGGTGCTGTCGACGGTGCCGCAGTTGCTCCTGGCGCTCGGCCTGGCGCACCTGCTCAACCATGCGCGGCTGCGGCTGGCCACGTTGTTCCGGATGTCGGTGCTCGTTCCCTACGTCACCTCGGTGGCGGCCACGACCATCGTCTTCGCGCAGATGTTCGACCGGGACTACGGCATGATCAACTGGTTCCTCGAGCTGCTGGGCTTCGACCACATCGACTTCACCGCGTCGCTGTGGGGCAGCCACATCATGATCGCCACGATGATCGCCTGGCGCTGGACCGGGTACAACACCCTGCTGTACCTCGCCTCGCTCCAGTCGGTGCCCCGGGAGTTGTACGAGGCCGCCGCAGCCGACGGCGCGAACGGCTGGAAGCAGTTCCTGCACGTCAGCATCCCCTCGCTGCGGCCGATCATCGCGTTCACCGTGGTGACGTCGACCATCGGTGGGCTGCAGGTGTTCACCGAGCCGCTGCTGGTCAACCCGGTGGGTGGACTGACCTGCGGGGCGGCCCGGCAGTGCCAGACCGTCACGCTGTACCTGTACGAGCAGTCCTTCGGGCAGTTCCACTTCGGCTACGGCGCGGCGGTCGGGGTCGCACTCTTCGTCATCGTGGTGGCCTTCTCCGCGTTCAACTACCTGCTGGCCACCCGCATCCGCTCGGAGCGCCCATGAAGCCCGCACCCTCGACCGCCACACCCGCGCGGGTCCGGCGGCGCCACGCCAACCGCGTCCCGATGGCGGTGTACGCACTGCTCACCCTCATGGCACTCGTCAGTGTCTTTCCGCTCTACTGGATGTTCGTGGTGGCGACAACGGACACCGCCACCGCGACGACTCTGCCGCCGCACCTCACACCCGGCGGCAACTTCCTGCACCTGGCGAAGCTGGTCTTCACCATCGTGCCGTTCGTGCAGTCCCTGCTGAACAGCCTCATCGTCGCCAGCACGGTCGCCGTGGGCCAGGCGGTGCTCTGCGCGTTGGCCGGCTTCGCCTTCGCCAAGCTGTCCTTCCCGGGCCGCAACACGCTGTTCCTCATCGTCGTGCTGACCATGACGGTGCCGGCGCAGTTGGCCATCGTCCCGCAGTACCTGATCATCTCCGAGTTCAACTGGGTGGACACCCTGCAGGCGGTGATCGTGCCGGGGTTGGTCAGCGCGTTCGGCATCTTCTGGATGCGCCAGCACATCGGCAGCAGCATCGACGACGAGCTGATGCACGCGGCGCGCGTGGACGGCGCGACCACCTGGCAGATCTTCTGGCGGATCGCCTTCCCGCTGGTCCGCCCGGCGGCATTCGTGCTGGGGCTGTTCACCTTCGTCTACGCGTGGAACGACTTCCTGTGGCCGTTCATCGTGTTGAAGTCGCCGGAGAACTACACCGTCCAGATCGCCATCAAGGCGCTGCAGCAGAACCGGGACATCGACCTGGGCCTGGCCATGTCCGGCTCATTCCTGGCCACCATTCCCCTGCTGGTGCTGTTCGTCTTCGTCGGGCGGCGGCTGGTGCAGGGAATCATGGAGGGCGCGTTCAAGGGATGAGGTGTCACCGCCGTTTCCGGGTCCGGCACCGCCGGTCAGTTCGCTCCAGTACGTCGTGTCGCCCACTGGGAGGTAACTGTGCGCGATGACATCCGAGCCCACCTGAGCCCGTCCGCCGCTGGACCGGGAGGGCCGGTCCGGGGCCCTCACCTGTCGCGCCGGGCGCTGCTGGGGCAGGGCGCGCTCGCGCTCGCCGGGTTGTCGCTGGGCCTGTCGGAGCCGGCGTTCGCGGCGCCGGGGCCGCCCGGCGGGCCGGGCGGGGCGGGCCCGTTCGGGCCGGTGGTGGTGGCGGATCCCGGCAACGGGGCGTCGTACGCCCGCGCCGTGCGGCTCGAGGGATCGAACACCCTGCTGGCGACCTTCCAGCAGTTCGGTGCGCCCGGGTTCCCGATCTTCCGCAGCGACGACGGCGGTCACAGCTGGCACCGGCACAGCAACGTGCCGGGCACCGACGAGGCCGCGGGGTGGTGGCTGCAGCCGTTCCTGTACGTGCTGCCGCGTGCCTTCGCCGGCCTCCCGAAGGGTGCGGTGCTGTGTGCCGGCAACTCGCTGGACAACTTCTCCAGCACGACGATCCAGCTGTACGCGAGCGTCGACGGTGGGGCCACCTGGACGTTCCTCAGCACGGTCGCCGAGGGTGGCGCGCCGGTACCGGAGAACGGCTACACGCCGGTATGGGAGCCGTTCCTGCTGCTGTACCGGGACCGGCTCATCTGTTACTACTCCGATCAGCGGGACCCGAAGTACGGGCAGAAGTTGGCCCATCAGAGCAGCCGGGACCTGCGCACCTGGGGTCCGGTGGTCAACGACGCCGTCGGTACGGACTACAGCCAGCGCCCCGGCATGACCACCGTCGCGCAGGTGCACCACAGCTTGTGGATCATGACGTATGAGGGCGGCGGCAACACCGGCGACAACTTCTACGCCGTCCACTACAAGCTGGCGAAGGACCCGGAGGCGTTCGGCCCGGCACCCGCCCTCGTGCTGCACGACCAGGACGGCTACGTCCCGTCGGCCGCCCCGGTCGTCTCGTGGTCGGACTCCGGCGGCCCGAAGGGAACGATCGTGGTCACCGCCAACAGCGACCAGGACCTGTTCCTCAACCGCGACCTCGGCGACCCGGACAGCTGGGAGCGGGTGCCCTGCGCGATCCCGGGCGGCTACAGCCGGTACACCATGCCGCTGGCGAGCACCGGATCGTGGCGCGAGCCCGGCCTCGTCTTCGTGGTGACCGGTCCGTACTACGCCGAGAACGGACCCATCCAGGCCGGCGTGGTGCGACTGCCCTGACAACTACTACGGCTGCGGCGGCGATGCGGGGTCGCTGTCCGCGCGGGGCCGCGGCCAGTCAGCGGACGACACCGTGGCCGGCCCTCCGCCGTGCCGGTGAGCGGGCGGGCGGAGGCGCCGGCCGGTCAACGTGCCGACCGGTAATCGAACCAGTCGAACCGGGCGGTTCCCTCGGTGACGTACATGCCGATGACCCGGCCGGTGAACCCGGAGGCGACCTCGGTGGACAGGTAGCGCCCGTCGAGCTCCGCCAGGCACGCCCAGCCGGCCTCGGTCTCGACCTCGAAGCTGATCGTGTCGCTCCCGGCGGCGAGGACGCCCACGTGGCCCGCCTGCGCCAGGGCGTCGGACGAGGTGACCGTCGGGGGCAGCACGTTGTCGGTCCGGATGCTCAATGCCACGGTCACCGCCCCGGCGGGCACCGGGCACTCCCCGAACACCTGACGAAACGGCCCGACCCGGCCGACGACCCGGGCCTGCCCGCGCGCGATCTCCAGCTCGTAGTGATGCGCCTCGTCGATCCTGATGGTCAGGCCCGATCGGCCGGTGCCGGGATCGATGCGGGCGCTGACCCGGCAGTCATGGTGCTGTTGGCGGCGGCCGACGATGGTGGCGCCGCTCCGGTCGAGGCTCGCACCGGTCGCGTGCAGGGTCAGCCAGCTGGGCCGGTCGGTCAGCGACCACGCCGAGGCCGACCGGTTCCGGGGAGAGATCCACTGCGCCCCCAGCCGGTCGCCGTCGAAGTCATCCCGGTCGTCCCACCCGCTCGTCCCCGCCGGGCCGGTGTCGGTCGAGACCGGGTCGACCACCGGCCACCCGTCGACCCAGCGCACCGGCACCAGGAAGGTCTCCCGCCCCAGGACGTGGTACGGCGGCCACTGGCCCCTGGGCCGGATGCCCAGCAGCACCATCCACCACCTGCCGTCGGCGGCCTCGACCAGGTCGGCATGTCCGGTCGCCTGCACCGGCCGGTCGGTACCGCGATGCGTCAGGATCGGGTTGGCCGGCCCGGGCTGGAACGGCCCGCGCGGCGAGCGGGCGCGGGCGACGCTCACCGCGTGGCCGGTGTGCGTGCCGCCCTCCGAGACCAGCAGGTACCACCAGTCGCCGACCCGGTACAGATGCGGTGCCTCGGGATACTGGCCACCCGTTCCCGACCACATCGTCACCGGCCCTTCGAAGACCTCTCCGGTGCGCGGGTCGATCCGGTACGACTCCACCCCGGACACCGTCAGCCAGCAGTTGCCGTCCTCGTCCCAGGCCAGGGACGGGTCCACGTGGGGCAGGTCCAGGTAGACCGGATCCGACCAGGGGCCGGCCGGGTCGGTCGCCGTCACGATCAGGTGCCGACCGAGCGTGACATTCGTGGTGACCATCCAGAACCGGCCGTCGTGGTAGCGGATGGTGGGCGCGTAGATGCCCCGCGAGGCCGGCGTGTCGGCGGGCAACTCGAGTTGGCCGGGGCGGTCGAGCACGTTGCCGATCTGGCGCCAGCGGCACAGGTCACGGCTGTGGAAGATCGGCACGCCGGGCGTGTACTCGAAGCTGGAACACACCAGGTAGTAGTCGTCACCGGCCCGGCAGATGCTCGGATCGGGCCAGAAGCCCGGGAGAATCGGGTTGCGGTAGCTGAGGGCGTCACCCTCCGCCGGCACCGGTTCCATCGCTCCACCCCTTCCCTGGTACGGGCACGACGCGCGTGCGCGGCTCGGCGGCCGGCGCTGAGTCAGCATGCGACAAGGGCGCGCGTCTGCATAGCCCGCCCGGCACGGATTCCCTGCCGCGACCCGGGTTCAGGGACCGGTCGTATCGTTGATCATCTCCGGGACCAAGGATGAGTGATGACAAATCTCCGCCGCCGACTGTCCGGCCGGCTCCGGCGTGCCCGTCGCGACCCGGCCACGGAACCCCCGTACGCCGTCACCGTGCGGCGCAGGCTGCGCGTGCCGATGGACGACGGCGTCGAGCTGATCGCCGACCTCTACCTGCCGGTCGGCCCGGTGGAACCGCCGCTGCCCACGATCGTGGTCCGCTCGCCGTACGGCCGGCACGGCTCGCTCACCCACGCGCAGGCGCTGGCCGGCGAGGGGTTCACCGTGCTGGTGCAGAGCTGCCGGGGCACGGGCGGCTCCGGCGGCAGGTTCCGACCCCAGCTCGACGAGCAGCGCGACGGCATGGCCACCCACCGGTGGGTACGCCGCCAGCCCTGGTGCACCGGCACCGTCGCGACGTACGGGGAGAGCTACCTCGGCTACACCCAGTGGGCCGTGGCGGGACGGATGTGCCGCGAGGACCCCGCGAACGCCCCGGACGCGCTGTGCCTGAACGTTACGATGGCCGACTTCGGCCCGATCACCTGGACCAACGGCGCCTTCTCACTGGGCGGCTCGCTCGGCTGGTCACGCCTGATGGACCTGCGGGGCGTGCGCGGCGCCCTGGTCCGGGCGCGGCTCGCGCGGCGGCCGGACCGGAAGCTGGCCGAGGCTTTCGACGTGCTGCCGCTGTCCCGCGGCGACACCGCCGTGGCCGGCCACCCGATCCGCTGGTACCAGGACTGGGTGGCCCACGAGGCGCTCACCGACGACTACTGGACCCAGCAGTCGCACACCGCGTCGGTGCCCGACGTCACCGCGCCCGTGTACCTGGCCACCGGCTGGTACGACATCTTCCTGCCCTGGCAGCTGCGGAACTACGCCCAACTCGTCGCGGCCGGTCGCCCGCCGCGGCTGACCGTCGGCCCGTGGGGCCACCGCGGCGAGCAGAGCCCGTTCCTCGCCGAGTCGATCGCGTTCCTCAAGGAACACTTCGCCGGCGCGCCCGCGACCCGGCCGGCGCCCGTGCGCGCCTTTCTCACCGGCGCGGAGCAGTGGCACGACCTGCCCGCGTGGCCACCGCCGGGCACCGCCGCGCAGCGGTGGCACCTGCACCCGTCCGGGCTGCTCGACCCGGCCGTCCCCGACGCGGGCGTCACCCGCTACAGCTACGACCCCGACCGGCCCACCCCCGCCCTCGGCGGCCCCAGCATGGGCCCGAACCCCGGGCCGGTCGACAACAGCGCCCACGAACGCCGCCCGGACGTGGTCGTCTTCCGCAGCCCACCGCTGGAGCACGCGGTCGTCCTCGCCGGGGAGCCGATCGCCCGGGTCCGGTTCCGCTCGACGGCCGCCAGCGCGGACCTGTTCATCCGGATCTGCGACGTGCACCCCGACGGCCGCTCGATGAGCGTGTGCGACGGCATCCGCCGGATCGGCGGCATCGGCACCGCGGCCACCGACCCGCGGCCCGACGAGGACGGTTTCGTGACGCTGGACGTGCCGCTGTGGCCGGCGTTCCACCGCTTCGCCGCCGGCCACCGCGTCGCCGTGCAGGTCAGCTCCGGAGCGCACCCGCGCTACGCCCGCAATCCCGGCACCGGCGAACCCGCCGCCACCGCGACCACCACCGTACGGGCGGAGCAGGAGATCTCCCACGACGGCGCCCACCCGTCCCGGATCGACCTGCCGATCTGGACCGGAACGGCCACTACCCGGCGGTCGCGCTGAGATCCCGGGTGGTGTGCGCGCGGATGCCCGGATCAGGTGCGTCGGCGAACCGGGCGACGACCGCGCGGACATGCTCCTGAGCGGGCGCGGCGAGGCCGTCGTAGACCGCGACGAACAGTTCCCGGGCGCGGGCCCGGGGCCAACCGGGGGGCATGAGCTGGATCGGCAGCTGCGGGTCGAGGACGGGGAAGCGCCGGTAGGTGTCCATCACCGCGGTGCGGGTCGCGACCGCCTGGGCGCCGGTGATCCGCCCGGCCCGCACCCGCGGGAGCAGCGGCTGCCACCGCTGGATGAAGGTCTCGTACTGGTGGGCGATGGCGGCCACGTCCCAGGCCTCGAGCGGGGACCGGTTGCTCGGGCTCGCCAGGTCCACGTGACGCGCCCGGAAGATGCTCATCGCACCGACGCCGAAGGTCCGCAGGCGGGTCTCGACGGTCGGGTTCAGCGCGTCGGGGGAGACCCACAGCCCGTCGAAGAGCGACGCGAAGCCCAGCCAGCGCAGCTGGTCGCGCAGCGCGCGCCGGTGACCGTTCGCCTCCTGGGGCAGGGAGAAGGCGACCAGCGTCCAGCACCCGTCCCACGAGTCGGCGCCGGCGGCGAATCCGGCGATCCACGCCCCGCCGCTGAGCAGCTCGTCGGCTGCCGCCCGGGTCAGCCGGTACGAGCTGTGCCGCCCGTCCCGGCAGTTCTCCAGGACTCCCCGGCGGGCCAGCCGGCTGATGGCCGTACGGGCACCGGCGGTGCTGACCCCGGTCTCCGCGAGCAGCGCGACGATCGACGCCGAGGGCAGCCAGGCGCGCGTACGCGCGGTGTAGTCCGCGATCAAGGTCATCGCCAGGCCCTGCGGCGAGCTGCCGGCCTGGCGGCGGGGAAGCCGCACCGAGCCGGCGAGATCGGGGACCACGTCCTCCATTTCGTACGGGGTTACCACGGACACGCTCCGGTGCTCGGGATCGGGCTGGGCTCGACGACATCGGCAGGTCCATGATTATGCGCGGCGACCCGTGGCGCCCCGTCCCGGCATCGACCCCTGACATCGGACCCCTCGGCCAGGAAGGGCCCACCGGATGGCATCCGTATTCCATGTGGCGACCAGCGGTTCGGATCGCGCCGACGGCAGCGCCGAACGGCCGTTCCGGACGATCAACCGGGCGGCCGGCGTCGCCCAGCCCGGTGACACCGTGCTGGTGCACGCGGGGCAGTACCGCGAGTGGGTGAAGCCACGCTACGGCGGTCTCAGCGACGCCCGCCGCATCACCTACCAGGCGGCGCCCGGCGAACACGTGGTGATCAAGGGATCGGAACGGATCACCGGCTGGGAGCCACTCGGCGGCACGGTGTGGCGGGCGGTGGTCGACAACTCGCTGTTCGGCTCGTTCAACCCGTTCGCCGAGGAGCTGACCGGCGACTGGATCGTCTACCCGAAGGGTGCGCCCCGCCGGCACCTCGGTGACGTCTACCTGAACGGGTTGAGCGGCTACGAGGTGGCCAGCCGGGCCGAGGTCGACGACCCGGCGCCTTCGTCAACAACCTGATCTGCGGCACGCTGCGGCTGGAGCCGGTGCTGGACCGCGCCACGCCGTACCACCGGCCGCACAGCACCCAGGTCGCCGGGTACGCGGTGATCTACGGCGGCGACGACCGGTACGTGGGGAACCTCTTCCTGGGCGGTGACCAGGCCGCGGCCTACGGGCCGGGCGCGGAGGGCGAGGGACCGGCGCTGGCCGGCACCGCCGGATACGACGGCCATCCCGCGTCGTTCGCGGAGTACCTGGCCCGCCTCGACGACCAGCCGCCCAGCGACCAGCAGAAGTACCTCGACGTGAAACAACCGGTGTACGCCCGCGCGAACGCCTACGCCGCCGGGGCCCGGCCGTTCGAGGGGGAACGGGAACCACGGATGGTGGGCGCCGCGACAGTGGCCGTTGTCGACGAGGGCGACGCGGTCTGGCTCGTCGCCGACCTCCCCGAAGCGTTCGACGAGGCGCGCGTCGGTGTGGTCACCGGTCGGGACCTGGAACGGGTGCGGTGCGCCGACGCGGAGTTCGAGGAGGCGGACGGCAGCCCCGCCCGGATGCACCTCGACCTCACGGGTGAACGCCGGCAACCGGGACGGGAGGGCGCCGCCGGCCCGATCGCGGGCCTTCGGTCCGGGGCGAGCCGGACGCGCGTCTTCTGAGCACGGCCCCGCCCGGGCCGTACGGTCACGGCGCCGACGGTGGCGCCGTAACCGCCCCGCGCTTGGCCCGCTGGATCTGCGCGTAGACGTGGGTCCGCAGCTCGGTGAAGCGGGGCAGGGCCCGGCTGGTGAGCTGATCGCGCTCCGCCGGGAGGTCGATCACCAGGTCCTCCTGCACCCGGGTCGGGGAGTTGGACAGCACCAGGACCCGCTGGCCCAGGTACACCGACTCGTCGATGTCGTGCGTCACGAAGATCGTGGAGATCCCCCGGGTCAGGTGCAGCTCGCGTACGAGGTCCTCCAGGTCCGCGCGGGTCTGCGCGTCCACCGCGGCGAACGGCTCGTCCATGATCAGCACTTCGGGTTGGTACGCGATGGCGCGGGCGATCGCCACCCGTTGCTGCATCCCGCCGGAGAGCTGCCAGGGATGGCTGTCCGCGGACCGGGGCAGGCCGACCGCCTCGATCGCGTCGGCCACCATCCGGCGGCGTTCGGCGCGGGGAAGCTTCTTGTGGCGCAGCGGCAGCTCCACGTTGCCCTGGACCGTCAGCCACGGGTAGAGGCTGCGGCCGTACTCCTGGAAGACCACGGCCATCGCCGGGCTCGGGCCGGTCACCGGCGAGCCCTCCATCTCGACCAGGCCGCTGGTGGGCCGGAGCAGCCCGGCCAGGCATTTCAGCAGGGTGGTCTTTCCGCAGCCGGAGGGACCGACGACGCACACCAGTTCGCCGCGAGCCATGGTGAAACTGAGATCCCCGATCGCCTCGACCTCGCCCTGGGCGGAGGCGTAGACCTTCCGCAGGTGCTCGACCCTCAGCAGCGGGCTCCCGTCAGGCACGGGTGATCTCCTTCATTCCGTGGTACCAGCGCAGGACGCGGCGTTCGACGAGACCGAAGGCCACGGCGAGGAGGACGCCGATGAGGCCGAGCAGGAGGATGCCGCTCCACATCTCGGCGACCAGGTAGTTCCGTTGGAAGTAGGCGATCCGGTATCCGAGGCCGGCGGACGAGGCGAACATCTCCGAGATCACCATGAGGATCAGCGCCACCGAGAGCGCCTGCCGTACGCCGGTCATGATGCGCGGACTCGCCGCCGGGAGCACCAGCATCCACAGCCGTTCCCAGCGGGGGATCCGGAACGAGTCGGCGGTTTCCAGCATCACGCTGTCGGTCGCCCGGACGCCGTCGATCGTGTTCAACAGGATCGGCCAGACCGCGCCGGACACGATGACGACGACCCGCATCGTGTCGGTGATGCCGAGCAGCAGCATCATGACCGGGATCAGCACCGGCGGCGGCAGCGCCCGGAAGAACTCCAGCAGCGGCTCGAGGAGTTCGCGTAGCGGGCGGAGCCGCCCGATGACGACGCCGGCGGCGACGCCGAGGAGGATCGACGCGACGAGGCCGAGGGCGAGCCGGTACAAACTCGGCAGGACGTCGTCGACGAACGCCGGGCCGATCCAGGTCCGCCGGAACGCGTCGAGGATGGTGAGCGGGCCGACGAAGAACCGGTTCGTCGATCCGGCCGACCAGATGCCCCAGAGCACCACGGTCAGCACGGGCAGGCCGAGCGCGAACAGGACGTTCTCGACGGCCCGCAGGACCGGGCCGGGCAGCCGGGCCTTTCCTGCGCGGAGGGCGGTCATCGGGCGGCCTCCTCCGCGAGTATCGACTGGTGCCAGGCCAACGAGCGGCGTTCGACGAAGCGGAACACGACGTTCACCAGCAGACCGAGCATCCCGGTGACCACGACGAGGCCGTACAGGCCGACGGCGTCCCCGGCGGAGCGGGAGAGCTCGATCATGCGCCCGAGGCCGGGGTTGCCGATCACCATCTCCGCGGTGACGGCCAGGATGAGTGCGACCGCCGCGGCGAGGCGCAGACCGGTCAGCAGGTACGGCAGCGCGGCCGGGAGGACCAGGTACCGCAGGCGCTCCCGGCGGGTGAGGCGGAAACTGCGCGCGGTGTCCCGGGCCACCGTGTCGATGTCGGCGACACCGTAGATGACCTGCACGAACACCTGCCAGAACGCGGCATAGACGATGATGACGAGGGCGGCGCGCAGGTGCAGGCCGAACATCAGCACGGCGAGCGGGATCAGCGCGACCGACGGCACCGGCCGCAGGAACTCGACCATCGTGTGCGTCGCCCGCCGCAGGAACGGCACCATCCCGACCGCCGCGCCCAGCACGACCGCGGCCAGCGTCGCCATCGCCAGGCCGATCGCCCACGACGTCATGGTGTACGAGAGCCGCCGCCAGAACGCCAGGTCCCGCAGCTCATGGAAGAGCCACCCGATCACGTCCGTGACGTACGGCAGGTACTGCGGGTCGACCAGTCCCAGCGTCGGGATCAGTTGCCAGCCGACGAGGAACCCCAGCAGGCCGACGGCACCCAGCAGAACCTTGCGCACGGCCGGCTACTGCTGCTGGATGAGGCGGTCGAGGTCGGGCCGCCGGTCGAGCACGTGGTACTTCTGGGCGAGCGCCGCCAGTTGCTCCAGGCTCGCCCGGTCGAGTTCCCACCCGAACGCCGGCAGCCGCACGGAGTCCGCGACCGCATCCGGCAGCTCGAGATTGTCCTTGATGGCCTGCCGGAGGTTCGCCTCGTTGGCCGGATCCTTGGCCCAGGCCAGCGTCTTCTTCATCGCCGCCGAGAAATCCGCGACCAGCGCGGCGTCCGACTTCGTCAGCTTGGCCGACGTGATCGTGGTGAGGGTGGCCAGTCCCGGGACCGTGGCCTGATACGGCGCGACCACGAGCACGTCGCCGCGCTTGCGCAGTTGGGTGATGAACGGCTCGGTCACCCAGGCGGCGTCGATGTTGCCGGCCGCGAGCTGGGCCGGGGCGTCCGGGAAGGCGACCTCGACGAACTTGACCTTGGTCGGGTCGCCGCCGTCCTTCTCGACCGCGGCCATGATGGTGACATCGCCGGCGGCGCCCAGGCTGTTGACCGACACCTTGCGCCCGGCGAGCTGGGCCGGCCGGGTGATGCCGGATTTCGCCGATGCCACCACGGCGTTGATGTCGTCACCGTCCGGGTAGGACGACGCGTAGTTTCCGACGATCACCACGCCGAGGTTCTGCAGATCGGCGCGGAACGGGCCGAACGGCTGACCGATGGCGAAATCGATGTCGCCGTTGATCAGGGCCGGGATGGCCTGTGCGCCGCCCTGCGCGGGCAGCACCTCCACGTCGAGTCCCTGCTCCCGGAAGATGCCCGCCTTGATGCCGCCCCACAGCGCCGCGGTCTCGCTGATGGGCAGCGCCGCCACCCGGACCTTCCGCAGGTCGCCGCTTGCTCCGGGAGCCGGGGAGGTGGCATCGGAATCCGTACAACCCGTCAGGGCGATCGCGATGCTGGCGAGAACAGCGAGGGCGGTGACCTTCTTCATGGACGGGCCCTTCCGTGCGCAGCGCTGGTGCATCCCGACGAGTTGGGGCCGGCGAGGTGACGTGGACCGTCCGGCCGCGTCGATCAGCGTCAGGCAGAACAGATTGATTGTCAAGAATTCAGATATCGCCAGTGGCATTGCTATTCGAGGGCGCCGGTCCGTCGTACTTTCCATTGAGAAACGTCTTGACGCACGACGATTTTGTGACCAAACTGTGCGGTTGGTTGTGCGGCGGCGGAGGGGAGCGACGGCGTGGCGATCGTGATCGTGGGTGCCGGTATCGGTGGCCTCACCACCGCGCTCAGCCTGCACCGGGCCGGGTTCCGCGAGATCGCCGTCTACGAGCGTGCCGCCGCGCTGCGCCCGCTCGGCGTCGGGATCAACCTGCTCCCGCACGCCGTCCGTGAGCTGACCGAACTGGGCCTCGGCGAACGCGTGGAAAGCCTGGGCGCCGCACCCGGCACGCTGGCCTACTACAACCGGCACGGACAGCTGATCTGGAGCGAGCCGCGCGGGCTCGACGCCGGATATTGCTGGCCGCAGCTCTCCGTGCACCGCGGCCGGTTCCAGCTGGAACTCCTCACCGTGGTGCGGGAACGGCTGGGGGCCGACGCGGTGCGTACCGGGCACCGACTCGTCGGCGTCCGGGACGGTGTCGCGCGCTTCGAGACGGCGGCGGGGGAGGTCGGCGTCGCGGCCGACCTGATCGTCGGCGCGGACGGCATCCATTCCGCGCTGCGGCGGCAGTACCAGCCCGGCGAGGGAGCGCCGCTCTGGAACGGGCTGACGCTGTGGCGGGGCACGGCGCGGGCGCCCGGATTCCTGGACGGACGCACCATGATCATGGCAGGTGACGCGGAACAGAAGTTCGTCGCGTACCCGATCGGTCCCGACCTGATCAATGTGGTCGCCGAGCGGCGCGGTCCCGGTTTCGCCGGGCCGAACGCGGACTGGAACCGGGCGGTCGACCCCGCGCCGGTCGTCTCGCTCTTCGCGGACTGGCGGTTCCCGTGGCTCGACGTGCCGGAACTGCTGGCCGCCGCCGACGAGATCCTCGAATACCCGATGGTGGACCGGGACCCGATCGACAGCTGGACCCACGGGAACACGACGCTGCTCGGGGACGCCGCACACCCGATGTACCCGAACGGATCCAACGGCGCGTCGCAGGCGATCCTGGACGCGCGTACCCTCGCCTTCCACCTGGCCGGCGCGCCGACGCTCCGGCAGGCGCTCGACGCCTACGAGGCGGACCGGCGGCCGGCGACCACCGCGCTCGTGCTGAGCAACCGGCGGCAGGGCCCGGAACAGGTGATGGTGCTCGCCCACGAGCGCGCGCCGGACGGGTTCGCGCACATCCACGACGTCATCCCGCCGGACGAGCTCACCGAGATCGCCACCGGGTACAAGAAGGCGGCCGGCTTCCTGCCCTCCGCCCTCAACGAACGGGCCTCCCTGACGCCGGCGGCCTTCTCGGGCATCCTGCCGTGACCCGCCCGGACCCGACCGAGCTGGACGCGGCGCGACTGGCCTCGGTGATCTCGCCGCTGCGCCGTACGCTGCTCGCCGCCGCCCGGGCCGCCGAGCACCTGCCGGAGATCCCGGACGCGCAGATCGAGATCGTGCGGGCGCTGCCCCGGGGCACGGTGGCCGGTCCCGGCGAGCTCGCCGAACGACTCCGCCTGAGCCGCTCGACGGTCAGCAACCTGCTCACCGCCATGGAGGGCAACGGCCTCGTCGAGCGCCGCCCCCGTCCCGGCAACCACCGGCACGTCGACGTCCTCGCCACCGAGAAGGCCCTCGACCTGTTCGACCGCTTCGACCTCGCCAGCGGAGACCTGATCGCCCGCGCCGCGGCGACCCTGTCCGCGGCGGACCGGGCGGCCCTCGCCGCCGCGGTGCCCGCGTTGGAACGCCTGCGCGACGCCCTCACACGGACCAAGGAGGCTCCATGAGTACGCCGCCACGGCGGCCGGCGCACCGCGCCGACCGGGACAGCCGCCACCCCGATCCCCGCCCCCGCCGCGCCGACCTCCCGGTCGGCACCCCGTGAGGGCGCCGGCGGTTCCCGGTCTGGAGGCCGCGTTCGACGTGGAGGCCCGGCTCGGCGCGTTGGAGGACCACGGGGTGACCCGGGCCGGTCACCGCCGCGTCGTGCCGATCGTCGGCGGCCAGGTCACCGGCCTCTTCACGGCGGACATCCTCCCCGGCGGCGCCGACTGGCAACTGGTCCGACCCGACGGCGGGATCGAGATCGACACGCGCTACTCGGCGCGCACCGCCGACGGCGGCCACGTCTACATCCGTACCTTCGGCGTCCGCAGCGGCCGCCCGGAGATCCTCGAAGCGCTGCTCCGCGGCGACCCGGTCGACCCCGCCGAGTACTACTTCCGGCTGGGCGTACGGCTGGAGACCTCGGTGCCCGCGCTTGCCGTCCTGGAGCAGTCCCTCTTCGTGGCGTCGGCGATCCGCGAGGCCGACCGGGTCCGCTACACCGCCTACCGCGTCACGTAGGTCTTCCCGGGGTCCGGCGGAGCGCGGCGCCTGATCCGGCACGGTGCCGGGCGGGTGCTGAGCCGCACGCAGGCCACCCGGGCGGTGCCGCACGGACGGTCGCGGCGGTGGACCGGCGGCCGCGACCCGGGCGTGGCGTCGGCGCGGTGCGCGGTGTCCCGCGGCTATCCCGGCCCAGCTGCCCTGCGGGCCCGGTGCCAGCCGGCACCGGGCCCTGGGTAGTGCCCCGGTCAGGGACTGGTGCAGGTGATGTTGCTGGCCGGGGTGGCGCCATCCCCGGTCGCGGTGAACCCGAAGGTGGTCGAGGTGTTCGCGCCCAGCGTGCCGTTGTAGTCGGCATTTCGCACGGTGACGTTGCCGGTGGTGCCCGTGTTGGTGCCGTTCCAGAGGCTGCTGATGGCCTGGCCACTGGCCAGGGTCAACCGTACGGTCCAGCCGTTGATCGTGCTGGCGGTGTTGTTGGCCACGGTGACCTCAGCCTGGTAGCCGCCGGGCCAGGTGTTGATCGTGCGGTAGGTGGCGGCGCAGTTGCCCGGCGGTGCGGTCGTCGGGGGCGCGGTGGTGGGCGGAGCGGTGGTCGGCGGCGCGGTCGTCGGGGGCGCGGTGGTGGGCGGCGCGGTGGTCGGGGGAGCGGTGGTGGGCGGCGGGGTGGAGGTGAACTGGGTGAAGAATCGCCAGATCTCCCCCGAGGTCCAGGTCCGGGAGTCGTTGGGGCTGGACGATCCGTCGACCGGGCTGGGGGTGTGGTCCCCGTCGAACGCGGCCCACTGCACGGGGTAGCCGGCCCGGCAGCCCGAGTAGACGGTGGTGATGTGGCGCAGCGTGTTCAGGCCCGGCTCGGGCGGGTTCTGCGCGGTGCAGCCGTTGTTCCGCACGAACGTGTCGCGCAGCGACCGGCCCATGGAGATGTTCAGCACGCTGTCGTGGGTGCCGTGGATGCCGAAGTACGGCACCGGCGAGGTGCCGCCGTTGCATCCACTCAGGTTGGCGCCGGACAGGACCGCGACCGCCCGGACCACGGTGGGCCGGGCGCACGCCACGGCATAGCTCATCGCGCCGCCGTAGCTCCAGCCGAGCACGAAGCGCTGGGTGGTGTCGACGCAGAGGTCGCCCTCGACCTGCCGCAGGATGTCGTCGAAGAGGGTCAGGTCCCGCCCGTTGGTGTTGGCCCAGCCGGCGTCGATGCCCTGGGGCGCGACGAAGATCGTGCTGTTGTTCGCCAGCGGCGCGAGCCCGTAGTAGCCGGCCGAGGCGACGTTGTTCGCCGAGCCGTTCAGCCAGTGGAAGCCCACGACCAGCCGGTAGGGGTTGTTCCGGTCGTACCCGTCCGGGATCCGCAGGATGTAGCTCCGGTTCTGCCCGCCGCTCTGGATCGTGCGCGTACCGCTGGTGAGCGTCGGCGCCTTGCCGCAGCCCGCGGTCGCGGCGAGAGTGCCGTTCGTCGCGGCCTCCGCCGCGCTGCCGAAGCCCGCGCTCCACGCGCCACCGGCGGTCGCGGCGAGCAGAACCGCCGCGGCCGAGATGGATGAGAGAAGATGTCTCCGTTTCATTTCTGCTTGACTCCTTGCCATTGGTCGGGGGGTACCGGTGGTGTGGTGCGAGGCCGACCCCGGTGACGGCGGGACGCGCTCCGTCGACCGGCGGGTCAGCGAGGTGCGGGCGGCTTTTCCCGGCGACGCCCGGTGGGCATGGCGACGCCCGTTCCGCTTCGATCGGCGTGCTCGTGGTCCGGGCCCGGCGTACCCGCGCGGTGCGGCCGTGCGTCGGCGCCGGGATCGTCCGCGACGGCATGGAGGAGGGGCAGGTGACCGGACCGGCGTCGACCGGCGACCACGTGTGGTCGGCTGGCCCCGCGGAGCGCCCGGACTGGTCACCCACCGGCGAGGCGGTGTGGGTGGCCTGCCCCTCGGCGCGCCTTGCCGGCTGGATCGGTGAGCGCGAGCGTGCCCTTCGCCCGCGCGGCAAAAGATAGCATGTTATCGATAACATCCTCAATCGAGCGAGCCGCTCACCAGGTTCCCGGGCCGGCGTGCAACGAGGGAGCCTGGCCAGCCGCGGCCTGATCGAGGTGCTGGCAGCCCGCCTCGGCCCGGCGCCGTGCCAGTGGCGCGCGGGCCAGGTATTTTCCCTGGTGGATTGCCGATGCGGACGGGAGCAACGAGGTGAGCGAGGTGACCATCACCAACCGGCGGGCCGACAGCTCCGCCAACGAGGACCTGACCCGGCTCGCCCGCCAGGGCGCCGACGCCTTCGGCTACCAGGCCGACCTGCGCGTCGACCGCCGGCTCGCTCAGCTCCTGCGGCTGCGGGTGTCGCAGATCAACAACTGCACCTACTGCCTCAACCTCCACTACGAGGCGGCCCGGGACGCCGGCATCCCCCGACCGGTGATCGATACCCTGACCGCCTGGTGGGAGACCGACTTCCACGACGACGCGGCCCGCGCCGCCCTCGCCTACACCGAGGCGCTCACTCGCGTCGCGGACGCGACCGTCGCCAACGGTGTCGGCGCCCGGCACGCCGCGCTCGCCGAGCACTTCTCGGCCGACGAGATCCTCGAGATCATCGGGATCGTCATCAACATGAACGTCTGGACCCGACTCAAGCTGGCCGAGGGCGCCGCCCCCGGTTTCGCCGACCAGGCAGGGCCGTGAACCGGCTCACCCGCCGGGTCTGACCGGCCCGCTCCGCAGGCCGCTACCGGCGGGTGTCGGACGGGACGGACGCTGGTGCGGGCACGACGTCGGGCCGCGGCGGCCGCCGCTCGGGACGGGCCCGGACGCGCACCAGGTGGTGCAGCAGCAGCAGCGGAACCACGCCGACCGGGTACCAGGCCAGGTCGACCGGATCGAACCGCACCCCCAGCGCCAGCCTCGCCGCCAGGCTCCGTGCCGACAACTCGGCCGGCACTCCGGTCAGCTGCGCGCACTCCACCATCCAGCAGAACGCGGTGGCGACCACCCCGGCCGGCACCGGCGCCAGCCGCGGCCACAGGAACAGCACCCCGGCCCAGACCATCGACGCGTACAGCGCGGTGCCCGAGTACTGCCGCAGCGCCCCGTCGTCGAGAGCGCGGATCAGCAGCGCGAGGCCCAGGAACAGCAGCGCGGCCACCGGCATGAGCAGCCGCACCGTACGGGTCGTGATCGGCATTCTCGCGGTGGAAGGCACCGCACCACCGTACTGTCCGACCGCGGTGCCGGTCGGACAGCTACGGCGGCACCCGTCCGGCGACTCGGCTCACCTGCTCAGGAGTGGTTGCCAGCCGTCGCGGTAGCGCACGCCACGAGGTTGGAGCCGGACCTGGTCGTGCACCGCCCCGGGGACCGGCTCGGTGCGTACCTCTCGGGGCCGGTCGACCACCACGCAGACGTCCTCGCCGGGCCACCACCAGCCACAGGAGCGGGCCAGGCCAGCCCAGGCGTCGAGGTGTTCCGCCTCGTCCGGCCCGTACCGGGCGAGGCCGAGCCGGTGCAGCACGTCGTAGTAGGCGATCCAGTACGCGTCCTGCTGCCCGTACCAGCAGACGGGCACCGGGCCGTCGCCCGCCAGCGCCGCCCGCACCGGCAGGTAGTACCCGTGCGCGAGGCTCCGGTGCAGGGCCGTGCGTACGCCCTGGTGCAGCACGACAGCGAGCGGCACGCCGCGGTCGAGCGCCGCTACCGGCGCCAGTTCGGGCCATGGTTGCTTGGTCTTGCCCGTGCGTACGGGCGACAGCTCCGGATCGGGGTGCGTGACGCCCGCGCTCAGCGCGCCGCGTAGCTGGGCGGCGACCATGGCGATGTCGCTCGCCAGCGGCGGTGTTCCGCGCGGACGGGGGGTTCGGATGCGTTCGGAGAGTTGATCGAGGGTGGGCCAGCCGGTGATCAGGGGGCGCGCCTTGTCCGGCGAGTCGACCCATTCGAACCGGGGTCGCGGCCGTGAGGCCCGGGCGTAGATGGCGGTCAGACAATGCTCGGCGGTCGACCGGTCAGCCGGCTCGGTGGACAGGGCGTGGTCGAGCCATTCCTGGCGGATCCGGACGGCCTGCTGCCACAGGTCGTGCGGGTTGCCGCTGCGAACGGCCTGTGGCGGATTCGCGGCGTCGTCGCGCCGCGTGGGGGCGCTCAACGCGCCAGGGCGTCGCCGCCCTTCCGGTAGGAGATCATGGAGCGACTATGGCCCGCGAGGCGATGCCGGCGCAAGGCGGTTTTGCGCCCTGCCCGGCGTCGGCTGACCTCGCGGGAGCCGCCAACGCGGCCGCCGAGCGAACTGCGGCCGCAGGTCACGCGATGCGGATGGCCGGTATGGCCACCGCTCACTACTGTTGCGGGAGCCTCAGGCGGAACCGCCACCGTCCTCTGGGACGAGAACACGGCCGGCGGGGCCGGGCGCGGGATCCCGGACATGCTCCTGCGAACGGCCCGGTAGGCCCCCGGGTAGGCACACGTGGATGAGGAGTGGACGATGGGCCCCGACCACGATCCGCGTGATGTGCACGTGGTTGCGGTCGGCATCGACCAGTATGCGGCGGGCCGCGAGTGGAGCCTGGTCGGGCCGGCCGATGACGCCCTCCGGTTCGCCCGCTGGTTTGTGGCTCGGGACGTGCCGCCCGGGCAGGTGACCGTGCTGTCGTCGCCCTATCCCGGCCGGGACGCCGTCCCGCCGGGAGTCGTCCTGCGGCCAGCCGACCGGGCGACCGTACGTGAGGTGCTGTTGCGGGAACTGCCGGCGCGGCAGGCATCGACCCTCTACGTGATCTGGGGCGGCCACGGCTATGTCGACACCGGCCGTCGCCGGCGGCTCTACTACGCCGATGCCACCGCCACCGACGCCGCTTCCCTCGACCTCGACTCGATGCTTGCCACGTTCGCCTCCGACCTCGTGCCGGCATTCGATCAGCAGGTGTGGATCATCGATGCGTGCCAGCTGCACGATCGACCGCAGGGCGTGTCCGTGCCCGGCAGCGAGACCTTCCCCGTCGGAACGCCGATCGCCGGCCGGCGACAGGACGTCCTGTTCGCCGCCGGCCTCGGCCAGGTCGCGGCCAACCTGGGGGTGCGGCGCACCGGACTGTTCAGCCGGGAGGTCCTGCGGCTGCTCGACAACGGCGAGGCCGGTCGGCTCGCCCAACCCGAGCGGCTCATGTCCACCCTGCGGGAACGGTTCGCCGTGCTGCGGGCGAGCGGTCTGACCGCGCAGACCCCGACCTATCTCTGGCACCGCAACGCCCTCGGGGACGAGGGTCTGCTTCTGCACCGATCCGAAGCCGGGACCGTGGCGCCCGCGGCGCCGGCGCCCCCGTCACCGTCTCCGGCAATGCTGGGCCCCCTGGTGGACGCGCTGCTCGAGGTGCCGGAGTTCCTGCGACCGAACGACCGCGAGGAGATCCTGACCCTGTTGCGTGGCCAGGTGTACGCGGCCATCCGGCGCAGCAGCGCGGCGCGGCACGATGCCATCAGCGTTGTGCGAACGTGTCTGCGGTATCCGGGAGCCCTGTCCGAACTCGTCGAGGCGGTTCGTTTCTTCGCCACCGACGACGCCGCGATGACCCGGGTCGAGGACGCCGCCGCGCGGCTGGTGCCGTATTCCTGACCGCACGACGCTGGTTTCCGTGAGCGTCCACATCGGAAGGCGTCAGCGGGATTCGGCCTGTGGCGCCCGTCGCTCGGCGCTTTCGCCGCCTGCACCGGTAAGTAATAATGGCGCTATCGACTGTCATCATTTGGGGGGTTGCCGTACATGGAGGAACGCCTCGCCGGTATCGAGTCTGAGTTGCTTGACTTGTCGGCGGTGACCGTGGCGACGCTGCGATCCGTTGACCCCACCGGCATGACTGCGGCGATCTCGCGAGTATCGGAAAGAATCGCCGATTCGGGGGGCAGCATCAGCGGCTACAGCGGCTCCTTCCCGAGCCGGATACGGTCCGCCGGACCGGATTCGGAGGAGCATGTCGTCTGATTCCCTCCCGTTAGGTCCGACCCACCTCGAACACGCACACTTCCAGGCCCTGGCCACCGGGGCCGGAGACGAACAGAGCATCGCGGCACTCTGGCGGTCCGAGCGCAGCTGGCGGCTGATCGTGCTGCGCGCTCTGTTGGACAGCTGCGCCACCAGATCCGACGCTTCCGGTCCGCTCGCGCCCGTCAGCGAGGCCTGGGAGCTCCTGGTCCGGGCATACGACGCCGCACCAGGGATCACCGAGGACATTCTGGCCCGTCCGCAGGTCGGCAGCTGGGCCGCGCACACCCTGCGTCGGCTGCGTAACGACCGCCCCGACCCGGTGCCGTTGTGGCTGGACGTCGGCTACCTGCACGCCCTCGCGGCGGCAAGCGCCGTTCGGGCCGGCGTCTCCTTCGAGCTGGACATTCCGGCGCGCCACCGCACCGCGGTGCTGCCTACCGTGGGCGCCGCGTCGGTCCCGCCGAATGTCGAGGTCGTCCGGGTTCGGGCTGGCGGTGGGCAGGCCGAGCTGGAGACCGGCACCCGGACCGTGCGGTGCCGACCCGGCGACCGGGACTGGCACGAACCCATCGTCATCGAGGTCCGCGCGGACGGCGCCGACCTCCGGGTCGAGCTGCTCGATCGCGACCTGTACCGCGATCTGCGGGGCCCCTCGCCGCCGCATCCGCTGTCGGAGTCCGAGATCACCGACTGGCGTGCGGATCTCGCGCGGGCCTGGGCACTGCTGGTCCGCGAGCAGCCCGGTCCCGCCCAGGCGATCTCCGGCATCGTACGGACCCTGACGCCGGTGCCGCGCCGTGAGCGGTTCCGACCGCTGTCGGCGTCGGGCACCGAGGCGTTCGGCGGCATCCTGCTCTCCCAACCGGACGGCCCGCTGCAACTGGCGGTGACCCTGGTGCACGAGTCCCAGCACCAGAAGCTTGGTGCCCTGTCCCACCTGCTCACCCTCTGCGAGGCAGACGACCGTCTCCGCTACTACGCCCCCTGGCGGGACGATCCCAGGCCGCTCCCCGGCCTTCTTCAGGGTGCGTACGCGTTCGCCGGCATCACCCAGTTCTGGCGGGTCCACCGCCAGCAGGCGCCGCCAGGCGAGCGGGCGGCCACGGACTTCGAGTTCACGCTGTGGCGGCGGCAGGCCCTCGGCGTCCTACGGGTGCTCGCAACGTCGGGCCGGCTGACCGGGCATGGTCAGCGGTTCGTCGACACCCTGCACGCGGAACTCAACGCGTGCCAGGACGACGACGTGCCGGCCGCCGAGCGCGACGCGGCGCACGCCACTGCGCTCGACCACCACGCGATGTGGCGGGGTCACAACATCCAACTGAACCCCGCCGACCACGACGCGCTCGCGGCCGCCTGGCAGCAGGGCGCCCCGCCGGCGGACGCGCTCCTCGCCGTCGGCGCCGCGAAGGTGCGGGCGGAGCCGCCGGTGGGCCTGCTCGACGCGCGGGCCATCCTGCGCCGACATTTGCTGTTCGACCCGGATGCCTTCAACCGGTTGGGCGCCACGCCCGACGAGGTGGGGGAGAGGGTGGCCGGCGCAACCGCGGCCGATCTGGCCCTCGTGGCCGGCGATGTCGAGCGGGCACGTGCCGGTTATCTCGGCGAGCTGACACGGGACCCACTCAGCGTGCACGGCTGGGTCGGTCTCGGCCTCGCCCAGGTCGACCAGCCCGCCGATCCGGCGACGCGGGCGCTGCTGCGCCGCCCGGAACTCGTCCTGGCCGTGGTCCAGGGCCTGCGGTCGCGCGGATCCGCCACGGTTGCCCCCGATCCGCTGGCGTTGGCCGGCTGGGTTGGTGCGGGGTTACGGGATCGGCAGCTCGACAGCGCCGATCCGGCGGGTTGGCCGGCTATCTGACCCGCCGGATCGAACGCCTGCCGCTACAGCGGGAGCGGGTCGATGTCGCAATTGGCCCGTACGCCGGCGCCGACGGCCGCGACCGCTGGGTGCCGGGCGCCGAGGGTCTGGCGGAGTTGCTCGAGGCTCGTGTCGAACAGTTCGCTCGCCTCCACGTCGCGCCCGAGGTCGCGTAGATCCATGGCGAGGTTCAGCGCGCACACGAGCGTGGTGGGGTGAGCGCCACCGAGCACCCGACGACCCTGCTCGAGGCTGTCGGCGTCGAGGGCGCGGGCCGCGGCGACGTCGCCGAGGTCGTAATGGTCGCTCGCCAGGTTGATCCGGGCGGCCAGCACCAGCGAATGGGAATCGCCGAGCCGGCTGGTCAGCCGCTCCACCGCCGCCTGGTCCAGCTCCCGGGCCTGTTCGCACTCGCCCAGCAGCCGGAGCGTCACCGCCAGGTCGACCTGCGCGCCCGCCGTGTGCGGGTGGTCCTCGCCGTACAGCCGGCGCAGCCCTTCCACCGCCACCTCCGCCGCCTCCCTGGCGGCGCGGAGGTCGCCGGTCAGCCGCTGGTCGATGGCGAACGTCAGCGTGGCGAGCACCGTGTCCGGGTGGTCGTCGCCGTAACGGGTGCGGAAGCGGCGCAGCACATCGCTGGACAGGTCGAGGGCGTCGTGGTGGTGACCGGCTTTGCGCCGGAAACTCGCCAGCATGTGGCTCTGCCGCAGGACTTCCGGGTGGTCGTCGTACCGCAACATCCGGCGGGCCGTGGCGACGACGGTCTCCTGGTTCGCGTGCGCCGCGACGTAGTCACCCAGTTCCCGCCGGTCGAGGTTGATGCCGCCGAAGGTGCTCAGACTGTCCAGGTGGTCGGTGCCGTAGATCTGCACCCGGCGCTGGTAGGACTGCTCGTCGAGCTGGAGCGCCCGACCGAACAGGCCGGACAGCCGCATGCTGACCGCGAGATTGTGCGCGGCGCGCAGCGTGAACGGCTCCTCCTCACCGAAAATCTGCTTCGCCTGTTCGTAGACGACGAGGGAACGGTCCAGCGCGCCGGCGAAGTCACCGGCCACCCGGTGGTCGGCGGCCACCGCGCCCAGCGCGTTCAGGGTCTCCTCCTGGTCCTCGCCGAGGGTCTGCCGGTAGAGCTCGAGCGTCTGGGCGTTCAGGCTGGCGGCGGCGGCGTAATCACCGACGACGAAATGCATGAACCCGAGCCAGCTGGCCATGCGCAGGCTGTCGGGGTCGGCCTCGTCGCCGTCCGCTCTCCAGGCCGTCCACGCTCGCTGCGAAAGCTCCCGGGCGGCGAGGTGGTCGCCCCAACGCCAGAGATACCTCGCCTCGTTCAGCACCATGTCCCGCACGAGTTCGTTCGAGCACCGCTCCGCTCCGGAGGCGACGATGTGCGGGTACAGCTGGGCGTACCGCGGCCAGTGGTCAGCGTCGTCGGGCTGGTCGGGGTCGTTGCCGGCCAGCAGCATGTGGGCGCCGTGCCGCAGGGCCTCCCGGTCCTGCGGATCCATCTGGTTGATCAGTACGCGTTGGACCAGGCGGTGCATCTGGAAGGAGTTCGTCCGGTGGTCGATCCGCGCCAGCGAGAGGCGGCCGATCGTGCGGATCGCCCGGTTGAGGCGGACCGGGTTGCGGACGAGGAGATCGAGATCGGGATGGATGCGAAGCGCGCGTGGCTTCGACAGGAGTACCTTGCCGATCGGCTCGGGCGCGAAGAACGAACACATCTGCAGCAGCCGGAGCGCCGGCAGGTCCTGGCCGCGTAGCCAGTTGAGCGACACGTTCCACGCCGCGGCGACGAGTTCCGGGTAGTCCTGCTGGGTGCTCTCCTCGTCGAGGACCGGCCGGCTGGCGTCGAGGAGTTCCAGGTATTCGTCGGCCGGCATGCGCGTCTCGGCGCGCCAGGCCGCTGCCTGCTCGATGGCCAGGGGAAGGTCGCCCAGGGCCGCGGCGAGTCGGTCGGCGTCGTCGACGGCCAGGTCCGGCCCGCGACGGCGGAGCAGATCGATGCTCTCCTGCCGTTCGAACACGTCGACCGGGAGACTGTTCGCGACCTCCCGCCACGCCCCGTTGCGCGAGGTGACGACGATGCTGCCCGGACCGCCCTTGGGGAAGAACTGCTCGACGCTGTCGGGGTCCTCGGCATTGTCGAAGACGAGCAACCAGTTGGAGTACGGGCGGCCGATCCGTAGTGCCTCCAGCGCCGCCGGCACCGCCGTGTTGGCGGTGGACGGGACCGGCAGCTCCAGGCGTGCCGCCAGCTCCACCAGCGCGGACTGGATCTGCGCCGGTCGCTCGGCCGGGATCCACCAGATGAGGTCGAAGTCCTGCTGATGGAGGTAGACGTACTCGATGACGAGCTGAGACTTGCCCACCCCACCGGCACCGTGCAGCGCCTCCGGCAGCACCGCGGTGGTGCCGGCGCTCAGGCGCTGGTGCAGGGAGTCGAGCAGTTCCCGCCGGCCGGTGAAGTTCGTGTTTCTCAGCGGCAGGTTGCCGACGATGGCCGGCAACTGCCCGTCGAGCCGTTGTACCGGCTGCAGGTCGTTGGTCGGTCGCCTGCTCGGGAAGATGCCCCGCTCGGCGTCCAGCGTGATCTGGGGTGCGGTGCCGAACGAGCCCCCCGGGTCCGGCGAGTTCACTCTGTCAGACATTCCGGACTCCATGGTCCTGTGAGCGATAACGGAAGGTGGCTGCAGTACTCGACGTACCTGCCGTGGGATGGGCGAGCCGAGCGACTGACCCAGCCGCGCGGCTGCGACGAGGTTCGGCCCGCCCAGTGAGAGGTGGACAGCCAGTTCGACCCGCAGGTACGGCTCGGCGGCCGGCGTGACCCGCTCGTACGACGCGTTCCGCGGATCCTTGACGCGTAGGGTCAGGTTGCGCACCGCCTCCACGTCGTGTGCGAGTTCGTACTCCACCAGGTGCTGCACCTCGACGGTGCGGTCGCGGTACCCGAGCGTGAGGAGCCGCTCGCGTACGCCGTGCACGAATTCGTACCTGATGCTGGTGTCGCCGCTCGCCGCCGCCCGCGGAACCGGCCGCACCAGGTCGCTCGTCAGCACCTCGGTCAACTGCTCCGGTCCCGAGCGGACCATGGTCCTCGCCACGGCGCGAACCACGCGGACGTTGAGTGGAGCGGCCGCCAGTCGGGTCGCCAGCGTGAACGCGGCCGGCGACACGGCGGCCCGGAATCGGGCGACGAGGTCGTGAGCGGTGAGCGACCGGCCCGGACGGCGGGTGGGCGGCCCGTCGGGCGGCAGGAGCAGCGCCGGCATCCGCAGCTCGCCCGTCGCCGGCTCAGCCAGCAGGCGGCTCCATCGCTGCAACCAGTCCATGCCACGTTCGATGACCGGCACCGCCGTCAGCGGGTCGTCGTCCCGTTCGTCCGGGAGACGCAGGTCCGGGCCGCTCACCTGCCACGACGACCGGGCAGTGGCCGATCCCGCGCCGTCCAGGCGCCACTTCACCTCGGTCGTTTCCATGCCCCGCTCGCGCCAGCGCTGCTGGGGTAGCAGATTGACCACGGCAACGGTCGCGCGGTCGGCCCACGAGACGAGCACGGGGTGGACGAGCCCGGCCCGCCAGGCGTCGGAACCGCCGTGCGTCACCAGGAAGATGACCCGCTGGCCGGCGGCACCGACCAGGCTCGCGGGCGGGGCGTTGACCGCGTCGGGCTCGCCGGTCACCCACACCACGCCGTCTTCGACGGCCAGGCGCTTGACCTCAACCGAGGCGAAGGCGCGTTGGGCCCGCAGCACCGCGATGAACGTCGAGACCTCGTCGGCCCAGAAATCCAGCACCGGGTCGTGGTCGAGGACCACGATGAGCTCCCGGCCGTGGTGCGCCGGCTCGAGCCCGAGGCCCTCGGCCTGCCGGCTCCCAGGGGCGGTGGCCGCCGGCGCCGGCCGGCTCATCGCGGACCCGCCGATCTCGAGATGCGCCGCAGTGAGCGCCGGCCGCAGCGGGCCCCGCCGGCGGCGAACCACGTCCCGTGGTCGGTGCCGCTCATGCCAAGACCTTTCGCCTGTCGCCGTCCGCGGAGGCTGCTCCTCCTGGCTGCCGATCCGGGTCGTCGAACAAAATCACCAAGCCGTGTCCCATGTGCCGGCCGAGCCCTTTGGGGTCCTCACTCCACGCCAGCTGCCGGAGACGCGCGGCACGGTGCGGAAGCTCGACCACCCCTCGGCCCGACGTCTGATCGCCGATCATCGACGCGACAGTCTCGCACAAGTCCTCAGTGGATGGTGAGTTGCGATGCCAGACGATTGCCGGAACTCCCGACCGCAGCCCGACGAGCAGTTGGCGTTCACCGTCGCTGTTCGCGGTCGGGGATTCGCTGAGCACCAGGACCGCGACGCTGCTCTTGCGGTTGAGGGTCGCCTTGAGTTGGACATCGACCTGGTGCCGCGACGCGCAGTGGAGCAGCTGCCGGTCGCTGTCGTTGCTGGCGAGGCCCTGCCAGCGGCTGCGCCAGACCCGGTGCCACTGGCTGGCCCGGATGCGCTCCAGGCTCCTGATCACCAGGGGATACTCCGTCGTCAGGGGACTCGGCAGCAGCGATTGAAGTTCCTTGCGCCAGGTGTCGACCGGTTCGTTGATCAGCTGCCAGGGCAGCACGAACTCGATGGTCACCGCACCGGCCTGATCCGCCCAACGGCGTTCGGTCTCGTTGATGACCTGGTCGACGGCGGCCTCGAGTTCGCCGTACGGGACGTGCCGGTCCTCGCCGCGGATCGGCTGCCACACCGGGGACGCCCACTGGTACCAGTGCGAGACGATGTAGGTCTCGTCGTCGCCGCCATATTTCTCGAACTGGATGACCAGGTACGCCGTGCCGACGGGCGCCGGAGGATCCGGTTGGGACGCTTCGACCTGATCGGTGACTCCCCAGTCCTGGGCCAACTGCGCGACGAACTCGCGCATCCGGTCCAGGGACGCCTCCGGTACGGCGGTCAACAGCCTCTCCAGCAGCGGCAGCCACGGCGGCACCGAACCATGGGAGTTCGCCGACGCGAGGTGCGTGAAGAGATCCCAGGCGGTCCGGCACCAGGGTGGGGCCGGGGCCGCGCGGGTCTCGGCGACGAACCGCCGCAGTTCCCCGGTCACGTCGACCGTGGACAGCACGCTCCGTAGCCAGGGAATGTCGTAGTCGGTGAGCAGCTCGATCGCGTGCCACTCGTCGGCCAGTCGCAGGAGCGCGACGGTGTGGTCGCTGCCGGGTTCGAGCAGCTCCATGCATTCGACGAGGCAGCGCAGCCCGCCCGGGCGATCCACGCACACCGTCACCAGCTCGACGATCTGGGGCCGTAGCAGGCTCAGCTCCCGATAGCCCAGGGCGCCGGCCAACGCGTGGCTCAGCTCCTGGAGCAGCAACTGTCGGCTGCTCGGGTCACGGATGACCGACGACGCCTCCATCACGGTCGCGATCTGCCCGACGAGCCGGCGGCGTTCCTCCGCGACAGCTGGCGAGTAGCGCCGCGATGCCTCACGAACGGGCCTCATGTCATCGCTCGCGGGCGGGGCCTCGGCGGGACACCGTGGCCAGCGCCATCAGGAGGGCTCCGACCTGAACGGGTCGAGCGTCTCCAGCGTCTCGACGACGTCAGCCGCATCGCCGGTCACCTCCACCCGCCGCCGCTGGACACCGTCGTCGACGACGGCGCGCACGGTGACCTGACCGGTGCGTCGGCGCAGCATCGACTGCAGGGCGTACCACCCCGCGGAGGAGCCGATCCCGACGCCGATCTGAAGCAGGGTGTCGGTCACCAGGCCGCGCGACGAAACGAAATCGCATTCCGCGGCGGGATGCCAGGTGTCCACCACCAGGCCCGCGGCTACCAGTTCCCGGATCAGCGCCGGGGTCGACTCGGGGTAGACCGGGACGCCATCGTCCTCGGCGAGCGGCAGAAAGGTCACGTCGGCGCCGGCTCTCGGGCCCGGGTCACGGTGGCGGTCCGTGACGACAATCGAGACCTTTGGTGACATGGGCCTATGGTATTAGCCGAGGCCGTGACCGTGGCCATCGGCGAAGTGTCGCCAACTTGACAGTTTCTACGCTGCTCCACCTTGACCTGCGGCGCCACCCGCCGCCGGGTACGGAGGGGACCGGTCCGACGAGCGGGACGCGTGCACACCGGCGTCGGGCCGGCGCTCACGAGGTGGCGGCCGGCGCCCGGCGAGCCCGGAAGCGGGCGCGGTACGCCTGGGGCGAGATCCCGAGTTCTCGGCGGAAGGTGTGCCGCAGGTTGGCGGTCGACCCGATCCCGGTCCGGGTGGCGATCCGGCCGATCGGCTCGTCGCCGGCCTCCAGCATGCGTTGGGCGGCGAGCACCCGCTCCCGGGTGAGCCACTGGTGCGCGCTCATCCCGGTGAGGCGGTGGAAGTGCCGCGCCAGGGTCCGCGGGCTCATGTGCACCCGTTCGCCCAGCGACCGCAGCGACAACGGTTGGTCCAGGTGTCCGCGGATCCAGTCCAGCAGCTCGGGCAGCGGATCGCCGGGTTCGGGGCTGAGCGGCGCTTCGACGAACTGGGCCTGCCCGCCGCTGCGGTAGCCGGCGAGGACCAGCCGGCGGGCGAGCGCGGCGGCCGCGTCCGCGCCGTAGTCCCCGCGTACCACGTGCAGGGCGAGGTCCATGCCGGCGGACATGCCGGCGGCGGTGAGGACGCCGCGGTCGTCGATGAACAGCGCCCGCGGGTCCACGGTCGCGGCGGGGAAGAGCGAGGCCAGCAGCGGTGCGGTCGCCCAGTGGGTGGTGACCCGCCGGTGGTCGAGGAGACCGGCGTGGCCGAGGATGAACGCCCCGGTGCAGATCGACATGATCCGGGCCCCGCGCCGGTGCGCCCGCCGCAGCGTGGCCAGCAGCGGCTGGGGTGGCACCTCGTGTTCCCTCGTCCAGCCCGGTACGACGAGCAGGTCGGTGGTCTCCGCCTCGGCCAGCCCGTACGGGGCGGACACGGTGACCCCGCCGTCCAGCTCGACCTGTCCGGGTGCGGCGGCGCAGGTCCTGGTCCGGTACCACGAGCCGAACCGGTGCGAGTAGTCCACCCCGAAGATCTCGTTGACCGTGACGTAGTCGAAGCTGCCCGCGCCCGGGTACGCCAGCATCGCCACGCTCGGCGCCTCGACCGGCATCGCAGACCTCCCCGCCTCGTTCGCCGCGCGACCCACCAGGCCGGCGTCCGGTGCGAGCGCCAGGTGGTGCACGAGCGCCGGCGCCAGGACCACCCGGACCCGCCGCGCGACGCCGATCCGATTCTAGAAACGGGTCCGGCCGCACCGGCGGCGCGATCGGGACAGCCGTCGCCAGGATCGGGTCACCGCCGTCCCGGCCGGGCCCACCTGGCGGAAACCGGCTCTAGCGTCGTCGCCGATCCCGCCGGAGCGGACCGGTCCGGTCTCCCGGCGACCTGCGAGGAAGGGAGTCACCAGTGAGTGAGACATCCGCAGAGTTCGGGCGCAGACGGTTCCTGCTCGCCGCGACGGCCGTGACGGTGGCCGGGTCGCTGAGCGTCGCCAGCCCGGCGGGCGCGGTGGACGCGGGTCGGGCCGCCACCCGGGCCCGGGAGGTACGCCGCGCCGGCCGACCGATGCTCGGATCCCGGCCGGTCGGCCCGTTCCGGGTGACGCCCCTGCTGGACGCGTCGGGGCCGTTCTTCCTCGACCGCCAGCAGGCGTTTCCCGAGGCGACGCCGCAGGACTGGGAGTCGGCCCGGGCGGTCGACCCCGGCGCGTTCGGTCCGGGGGAGACGTGGCACCTGGACTTCCGGTGCTTCGCCATCCGGGGACCGCGGGACCGGCTGACGCTGGTCGACGCCGGGGTCGGCCCCGCCGACAGCCCGGCCTCGGGCTGGGCGCCGGTGCCGGGCCGGCTGCCCGCCGAACTCGACCTGGCCGGCATCGACCCGGCGGACGTCGACACCGTCGTCCTGACCCATCTGCACGAGGACCACTTCGGTTGGTCGGTCGCGCCAGACGGAACGCCGATGTTCCCCAACGCGCGCTACGTGGTGCAGCGGCGGGAGGTGGCCGCCCTGACCGCCGACGAGGCCGCGATGACGTACGTGGTCGATCCGCTGCGCGCGACCGGCCAGCTCGACGAGGCGGACGGCGCCGCCCGCCTGGCCACCGTGGGCCGGGGAGCCGGTGGCTGGATCGGTGTGGTGCCGACGCCCGGCCACACGCCGGGTCACCAGTCGGTGGTCGTGGACGGGGGCGGTCGCCAGCTCATCGTCACCGGCGACGTGCTGGTGCACGCGGTGCAGCTGGTCGACCCCGGGGTGGGTTACCGGTTCGAGGCGGATCCGGAGGCGGCCCGGCGGAGCCGTCAGTGGTTGCTGGCCCAGGCGCGCGCCCGCGGCGCCGTGCTGGCGACCGCCCACCTGACCCGGCCGTGGATCGACGTCGGCTGAGGCGGCTGTCCACATCCTTGCGGTCGGTGTCCGGATTCCTACACCCCGGCGTCATATCGATGGCCCATGATGCAGGGATGGCGAGCGTGACGACCGACCACAGTGGATACTCTCCGGGTACGTTGCCCGATCCGGCGCCGTTGGCCCCGGCGGCGGCCTGGCGTGCCGCCGTCGCGATCGTCGTGGCGGTGGCGCTCCTGGTCGCGCCGGGCGCCGTGGCGAGGGCGGAGGTCCCCGCGGGCGGGATGTCGGCGACCCAGCTCAACGACGCGTTCCGCGGTTACGGCGACACCAGCGGCAGGTGGAACGGCGGCGACAGCACGGCCTCGGTGCCGCTGCCCGACGGCCGGGTGGCGTGGCTCTTCTCGGACACGTTCGTCGGTGCGGTCAACCCCGACGGGTCGCGTCCCGACTTCCAGCCGATGATCCACAACTCGATCGTGGTGCAGGACGGCGCCACGCTCACCGGGACGCTGACCGGCGGCACCGCCGAGGAACCGCTGTCGCTGGTCGGGGCCGGCGGCGACGGCGATCCCGCGGACGCCGGCTACTGGGTCGGCGACGGCACCGTCGAGGGCTCCACCCTCCGGGTGCTCTACAACCACTACCAGCGGTCCGGGCCGAACCCCCTCGATCTGAAGCTGACCGGCACCGCCCTCGCGTCGTTCGACCTGCCCGGACTGACGTTGCGCTCGCTCACCCCGCTGCCGGTGGCCGACCGGATCGCCTGGGGCTCGGCCATCCTGGAGGACGGCGACACCACCTACGTCTACGGCACCAGGCTGGTCAACGACTCGGGGCCGGTGAAGCCGGCTTACCTCGCCAAGGTGCCGGCCGGCGGCCTGGCCGGGGCGTGGCAGTTCTGGACCGGCACCGGCTGGTCGGCCCAGGAGTCCGAGGCGGCCCGGCTGATGGCCGGCACCACCACCGCCTTCGGCGTGCAGAAGGTCGGCAACCAGTACGTCCTGGTCACCGTCGACGGCAATCTCGTGTTCAACGCGGACACCGTCGCCTACACCGCGCCGTCGCCGACCGGGCCCTTCAGCGGGCCCGTCCACCTCTTCCGGGCGCCCGAACCGCAGCCGGGCAGAGAGATCATCGTGTACGACGCCCGGCTGCACCCCGAGTTGGCGCGCCCTGGCAAGCTGCTCGTGTCGTACAACGTCAACAGCCTGGCGGCCGGCGACAACCAGGCGGACGCGCGCCTCTACCGACCCCGGTTCGTGGAGGTCGACTGGCCGCGGCCGGTGCCGGACCCGGCGACCCTGCCGCCGGTGCCGGCCGGGCTGACCGTCACCGCCGACCAGCAGCGCAACGTCCAGCTCACCTGGACCGCGTCGGCCGGCGCGACCGCCTACCGGGTCTACCGGCGTGACGTCTCCTACGGCCAGAGCCACCCGGTGCGGCTGCCGAACGACCTGCCGGCCTCACCCTTCACCGACGCGGGCCTGGTCGACGGCCACCTGTACGAGTACTCGGTCGCCGCCGTGAACGCCAGCGGGGAGAGCGCGCGCTCGGCCCCGGCACCGGTCATCGCCCGGGGCGGCCCGACCCAGCAGGGCAGCTTCCAGACCGCGCCGGACGGCGCCGCCGTCACCGGCTCCTACCTGGTGGACCTGCGCGACAACGCCGCCGCCGGCGAGTACGGCATCGGCGAGGTCGCCAGCCGCCTGGTCGCCCGCTACGGCGGCACGCTGGACGCGGTCTACTCGGCCATCCTGGGCGGCTTCTCGGTGACCGGCCTGACCGACGCCCAGGCCCGGCAACTCGCCACCGACCCGGCGGTCGAGGTCGTCGAGGAGTCCCGTGCCGGCACCCTGGACGGCGGCGGCGTGCAGGCGGATCCGCCCTGGGGGCTCGACCGGATCGACGGCGTCCGGGACGACCGGTACGTCCACCCCGGCACGGGAGACGGCGTCACGATCTACGTCGTCGACTCCGGCGTGCGGGAGACCCACCACGACTTCGGCGGGCGCGTCTCGCTCGGCACGAGCGTGCTGTTCAACCGCAACGACCCGGACTGCCGGCGGGAACACGGCACCCACGTGGCGGGCACCGCGGCGGGCCGGGAGTTCGGGGTGGCCAAGCAGGCCGGCGTGGTCGACGTGCAGGTGTCGTGCGGATCGCGGATCGACGGGACGCACCTCGTCCAGGGTCTCGACTGGGTGGCCCGGAACGTGCGGCGCCCGGCGGTCGTCAACATGAGCCTCAGCATGCCGGCCGGCAGCGGCCCGACGGCCAGCCGGATCGAGGCCGCCGTCACGGACCTGGTCGACTCCGGCGTGACGGTCGTCGCGGCCGCGGGCAACGACGCCATCGACGCGTGCCAGCGCATCCCGGCCCGGATTCCCTCGGTGATCACCGTGGGGGCCACCGACACCGGCGACGAACGCTGGGTCGACGCGCCCCACGGCAGCAACGTCGGCGGCTGCGTCGACCTGTTCGCCCCCGGCGCGGACATCTATTCCGCCGGCGTGGCCGACGACGAGGCGGTGGAGACCTACAGCGGCACCTCCATGGCGGCGCCGCACGTCGCCGGTGCGGCGGCGCTGGTGCTGCAGGCACACCGGCGATACCAGCCCGAGCAGGTGGCTGCCGCGCTGCTCGGCGAGGCCGAGGAGGACGTGGTCCGCGATCCCGGCCCCGGTTCGCCGAACCTGTTGTTGCGGGTGGCGTCGCCGCTGAACGACGCGCCCACCGGCCTCACCGCGACCCCGGCCGACGACGGCACCATCGACCTGGCCTGGCAGCCGGTCGACGACGACGGGGTCAGCTACCGGGTCTCCCAGCGGGACGTCACCGCCGGGCAGCCCGAGCCGGTGGAGCGGGAGCCGACGATCTACAGCGGCACCAGCGCGGTCGCCGACAACCTCGTCGTCGGGCACACCTACGAGTTCACCGTGGCCGCCGTGAACGCCATGGCGGTCAGCCCCCCGTCGGAGGTGGCCACCGCGAAGTCGACGGTCGCGCCGCCGCCCGCACCCGGCGGGTTGACCGCGACCGCCCAGGGCACCGGCACCATCAAGCTGACCTGGACCGAGCCGCAGCCGGACGTCTGGTACTGGATCTACCAGCGCGACACCACCGCCGACGAGGAGGAGTTCACCAAGCTGCCGCTCCCGATCACCGAGTGCTGCGCGATGGAGGCGGGTTTCCTCCTCCACGGCCACACGTACGAATTCAAGGTCAGCGCGACCAACCGCGGCGGTGAGGGGCCGGCGTCGGCGCCGGCCACCGCGACCGCGTACTTCGACGCGCCGGCCGCCCCGACGGCCCTGCGCGCCACGGCCGGCGACGGCATGGCCACCCTCACCTGGGACCCGTCGGTCACCGAGGACGTGTGGTACTGGGTCTACCAGCGGGACGCCACCGAGAACGAGGAGTGGCAGAAACTGCCCCTGCCGATGTCCGACTGCTGCACCATGCCGGCCCAGTACCTCACCAACGCCCACGAGTACGAGTTCAAGGTGACCGCGACGCGGGGTTCGGAGAGCCTGCCCAGCAACGTGGTCCGGGTCAAACCCATGCCACCGCTGCCCGGCCGCCCGGCGAACCTGGTCCTCCAGCCGCTGTCCACCGGCGAGATCACCCTGACCTGGGACGCCCCGGGGCCGAACGTCTACTACCGGGTCTACTGGCGGGACGTCACCGCCGGCGAGACCACCTTCAAGCGCTCCGAGGTCCCCACCGACAAGACCACCGCGACCTGGGGCTACCTCAGCCACCTGCACACCTACGAGTTCAAGGTGACCGCCGAGAACCTCTCCGGCGAGGGGCCGGCGTCGACCCCGGCGCAGGCCCGCAGCACGGTGGCGCTGCCGACGGCGCCGACGAACCTGCGGGCCGTGCCCTCCGGCAGCCTGCAGATCCGGCTCACCTGGGACGCGCCCGGCCCGAACGTCCTCTACTGGGTGTACTGGCGGGACGTGACCGCGGGCGAGGCCACCTTCCACAAGTCGCAGTATCCGACGGAGCAGACCGAGGCGACCTGGCAGTACCTGGTCAACACCCACGTGTACGAGTTCAAGGTGAGCGCCACCAACGTGGCGGGGGAGGGACCCGCCTCGGCGACCGCGCGGGCCACCGCCATCGGCATCGCCCCCCAGCCGCCGAGCAACCTCAAGGCGACAGCCGGGGACAGCTTCGTCCGGCTCACCTGGACGGCCAGCCCGACCTCCGGCGTGCTGTACGTCGTCTACTACCGCAACGCCTCCCGCAACCAGTCCTGGCAGAAGATGCCGTACCCGGTCGACGGCTGCTGCACCTTCACCGCCGAGTACCTGACCAACGGCGAGCGGTACGAGTTCCGGATCGCCGCCAGCAGCGCCGCGGGGGAGAGTGACCCGACCAACGTGGCCGCCGCGACGCCGATGCCGGTCTTCCCGCAGCCGCCGACCAACCTGCGGGCCACCGCCGGCGACGGCAAGGTCACCCTGACCTGGTCGGCCAGCCCCACCCCCCGGGTGTACTACTGGATCGAGTACCGCAAGTCCGGCGGCTCGTGGACCCGGCTGCCGTATCCGGTGAGCACCTGCTGCTCGTTCGCGGTGAACCTGCTCAACAACGGCACCACGTACGAGTTCCGGGTGCGGGCGACCAACGTGGCCGGCGACAGCGACCCGTCGAACACCGACTCGGCCCGGCCGATGCCACCCTTCCCGCAGCCGCCGTCGAACCTGTCGGCCAGCAACGCGGGCGACGGCGCGGTGAAGGTGAGCTGGACGAGGAGTTCCACGGCCAACGTGTACTACTGGATCGAGTACCGCAAGGTCGGCGGCTCCTGGATTCGCCTGCCGTACCCGGTCAGCACCTGCTGCTCGTTCACGGTGAAGTACCTGAACAACGGCACCACGTACGAGTTCCGGGCCCGGTCGACGAACCTGGCCGGGACCAGTTCGCCGTCGAACACCGACACCGCCCGGCCGATGCCGCCGCTGCCGAAGCCGCCGTCCAACCTGCGGGCCCTGGCCCGTGACGGGGACGTGCAGCTGAGCTGGACGGCCAGCCCGACCCCGGGCGTCTACTACAACGTCTACCAGCGCGACGCCTCGCTCAACGGCTGGTGGGAGAAGCTGCCGTACCCGGTCAGCAAGACCTCGATGACCGCCGGGTACCTCGCCAACGGCCACTACTACAACTTCAAGATCACGGCGATCAACGCGGCCGGGGAGAGCGCGTCGACGAACATCGTCACCGCGCTGCCCCAGTGGGCCAACGGCACCACCCGGGCCGCCGCGGTCACCAGCAGCTGGATCCTCGCCGACTACGGGCAGTTCGACCCCATCCAGCGGTACGACATGACCGCCACCGTCCGGGGCACCCGCAACGGCGACTACATCCAGGTCGACGGCCACTGGCACACGAACAACGACAAGCGGCTGCTGTCGGGGATCTTCTGGTACCTCGTCATCGACTGCACCGAGGGCTACACCGTCATGCACCGGACCCTGGAATATCCCACCGGCGGCCCGACCAGCGGCAACCTGACCTTCTACTACACCAGGAACCCGCAACGCATGTACAAGGTGCAGGTCTGGGGCGGCGGGGAGATCACCTACAGCGGAGGCATCTACGGCAGGTTCGCGCGCAGCCCGTCGCGGGGCATCATCCCGTTCATCACCGAGACGCCCTGCTTCTGACCGGCTGGCCGCGGGTGCCCGGCCCGGCCGCCCGGATCAGGGGCAGCGCGGGCCGAGCACCTCGGCGGCCACCCGCGCCAGGGTGTCGCCGCCGGCACCGTCGAGGAGCCCGGTCACCACCGCCTCGGCGGTCGCCGGGGTGAGGACGTCCTCGGCGTTGCGCCGGAACTTGGCGGCCACCTCGTCGATGGTCAGCGGGTCGTCCGGGTTGCCCCGGGCGTTGCGCACGCTGGCCGAGGCCGTGCCGCCGTCCCGCCAGCGGACCGTGACCCTCGTCGGCCGCTCGCCCGGGAGGGCGGCCGTGAAGACCGGTTCCTCGCGCAGCTCGACCAGCGCGGCCAGCGCGCCGACCTCGGGGCGGGCCAGCCGGTCGGGCAGGAACCCGGCCGCGGCCAGTTCGCCGTCCAGCGCCAGGGTGGCCAGGCTGACCGGCACCGAGAACCGCGCGTGCAGGTCCGAGGAGACCTCGGCGGCGGACAGCGACGCGGCGAAGGCGAAGGTGTCGACCTCGATCGCGGCCAGCCCGCCCCGGTCGCGCACCGGGTCCGGTACGCCCGCGACGGCGGCCCGGAACGCGTCCAGCGCGGGGTGCACCCAGCGCGCGCAGGCGTACGGCTTGAGGTAGCTGTCGGCCAGCCGCCAACGGGTGCCCAGGCCGGCGGTCAGGTCGACGGTGGACAGGTCGGTGCAGACCAGGCCGTCGAGCAGCTCGCCGAGCAGGGCCGGCGACCCGGTGGCGCCGTCGGTCGCGCGACGGGCCGCGGCCGCGCCGTGGTAGGCGCCCAGCCCGGTCCACAGGTTGCGGACCGTGCCGCCGTTCATCGGCACAGCCAGGGTCGCGGCCATCGGCACCGAACCGGCCAGCTCGATGGCGGTCGCGGTGGCGGCGGGGGAGAGGTCGTACCACAGGGCGGTGGCGACCGCGGCGGCGATCGGGCCGTGGATGCCGTGCGGGTGCAGGCCGGGCCGCAGGGTGGTGCCGACGCCGAAGCGCATGCCGATCTCGTTGGCGATCAGGAAGATCTCCAGCAGCCGTCGTTCGTCGATCCCGCCCGCGGCGGCGTGCAGCAGCACCGGCAACGAGTGCGGCGCGGGGTGCGCGGTCGGCACCGGTGGCAGCCGGTGCCCCTGCGGGTGGAACGACCCGCCCGAGTCGGCGTCCAGCCAGGTCGCGGCGGCGCCGAGGGTGAGCAGCCGGCCGAACGGGAGGTCGCCGGTGGCCGTCGGGCGCAGCGCCTCGCCCAGTGCCCGCACGGCCGGATAGCGCAGGCCGCCGAGCAGCGCGCCCAGGGTGTCCAGCAGCAGCGCGCGGGCGAACCCGACGACCTCCCCGGGCGGGTCGTCGAGGCTGCTCTGGTGGGCGAACGCGGCGATCCGCGCGGTGTCGATTCCGGTCATCGTCCGTCCTTCGTCAGGCCGTCGCGGACCGCGCGGCCCAGGTCGTCGAGGCGGTCCAGCACGCCGTCGAGAGCGCCGGCCAGCACCACGCCGTCGACGCCGACCGCACCGAACGCGGCGAACCGTGCCGCGACCGCCTGCCGCTCGCCGGTGACCACGAACCGGTCGCGGACGAACCGGTCGGCCCCGGCGGGCACGTCGCGGCCGGTGCGGGCCTCGGCGGTGCCGTGCCGCCGGTAGTCGTGTGCGTCGGCCACGGCGGCGACCCCGGTGCGCAGGGCGACCGGCACGTCGAACCAGTCCGGCGCCTGCACCAGCCGGGCCGCGCACGAGCCGAGCACGGGCGCGGCGGCGGCATCCGCGGCGGCGTCGTCGTCGGTGACCACCGCGCGGACGAACATCCAGACCGGCACGTCCGGCCGCGCCGACCGGGCGAGCGCCACCGCCTTGCCGACGATGGCCGGATCGGCGCCCGCGTCGATCAGCACGCCGCCGAGCCGGGCCGCGGTGGCCGCGATGGTGCGCGGCCCGGAGGCGGCGCCGAGCAGCAGCGCCGACGCCGGCACCAGCTCGCGCAGGGTACGCAGCGACGCCTCGTACGCGCGCAGCGACGGCGGTGCCAGCCCTTCGTTGCGCACCGAGCTCTCGCCCCGCCCGACCACCGTGAGCACCCGACCGGGGTGGTGCGCGTCGAGGGTACGCACGGCGCCGGCCACCGCGGCCGGGTGCCGCAGCCCGAGGCTGAGCACGCACGGCCCGGCGAGCCGGGCCGGGGTGTTGCTGAGCACCCGCTCGGTCTCGACCAGGCAGTCGGGGAACAGCCGTGGGCTGTCGGCCAGGGCGACGCCGTCGAGCCCGGCGGCGAGCGCGGCGCCGGCCAGCTCGACCGGGTCGGCCTGGCCGGCCGGCCGGGCCACGTTGAGCACGATCATGGCAGCGCCTCGACGAGGTCCGCGACCGCCAGATCGGACCGGGTCACCTCGGCGGCCACCTCCCGGCTTCCCACCGGGTGGCCGGCGGCGACCGCGCCGGCCCGGTCGGGGAGTCCGTCGGCCACCACGGCCAGCGTGTGGGCCAGCCCGCCGGGCATGCCGGTTATGCCGGCGTCCCAGGCCCGCAGGGCGAGCCAGGCGGCGGCCGGGTCGTGCCCGGGCGCGACACCGGGCGGGCCGATCAGCATGAGGCTCGCCGCGAGGTCGAGCAGCGCCGGCAGGTCGGTGTCCGGCACCCCGGCGAGCCGGGCCGCGCACACCGTGGCGGTCAGCACACCGGTGCTCACCGGAACCGTGGGCGCCGACAGCTCGGCCGCGGCGGCCAGGCCGGCGTCGACGGCCGCCGCCAGGTCCGCCACCGACCGGCGCCGGGTCGCGCCGACCGCGAGGCCGACCAGGGTCGGCCCGACCGCCGGACCGAGCGCCGCGCACCGTTCGCCGTTCCAGTGCAGCGCCACGTAGGTTTCCGCCCGGGTGCCGGCGCCGATGAGCGGGAAGTCGCCGTCCGGTGTGCCGACCCGGGCGGCCCACGCGGCCAGGGACCCCTCCGGCGGCGGTAGCGCGGCGAACCCGGCCAGCAGGGCGGCGACGCTCATCCCCGGGTCACCTCGGTGCTCTCGGTGACCAGGTAGAACTTGAACTTCGTGCGGCCGGCCGGGCCGCGCTCCGCCGGCAACGGGTGCTCCTCGAACCAGCGCAGGTAGTTCGCGTACGCCTCCTCGTCGGCGTAGTGCATCTCGGCGATCCGGTAGAAGGTGTAGCCCTCCGGCACCGACGCCGTGCCGCCGGAGGCCTGCCGCACCGGGCGCAGCACCTTGTTGAAGACGATCCGGTCGAGGTACGGGTTGGTCAGCAGGTCCGGCGCGTGCACCTCGAAGAGCCAGCGCTCGTACTCCTCCCGGCTGACGCCCTCCTCGATCTCGTAACCGAGGATGGTCTTGATCATGTGGTTGCTCTCCTCACTGTCCACAGATGTGACTCGGCGCCCACGCCGAAGCCCTCCAGCCGCACCCGCACCGGCTCGATCCGCACCCCCGCCAGCTCGGCGGCCACTTCGTCGTCGGTGCGCACGGGAGCCCTGGTGAACCCGGACGCCCGCTGCCGCGCCACCTCGCGCCGGTAGACCGCGACGGTCCACTCCGCGGGCATGGTCGACGCGGTCCCGCGCACGGCCACCATCCGGGGCGGAAGTTGGCCGATGTCGAAGACGTGCGGCCGCTCGTTGGTGGCGCCCGGCGCGGGCGGGCCGACCCAGGTGACCAGGGTGCGCGGGTCGCGTCGCCACTGCGCGAGCCGCCGGTGGCCGGCCCGCTGCACCAGGCTGACCGACCAGTCCGGCTCCAGGAAGGCGGTCATCGTGCGGCTCACCGGGAAACCGTCGGCGTCGATGGTGGTCACCTGGGCGAAGCCGGCCTCGCCGTGCACGAAGGCGTACCCGGCGGCCCGGGCGGTGGCCAGCTCCATCATCGGCGCCACGGCGCGAGGCGCCAGGTCGTCACGGTGGGCGGCGTCCGGCCGACCCGGGCGGCGAGGCCGGCGTGGTCGTACGCCCGGTCCGGCACGACCGCGCTGACCACGTCGACCGTGACGTCGGGCCGGTCGAACGGGTACGGGTCGAGCCAGAGCACGCCCGGCCGGCGTACGCCCACGGTGATCCGCTCCACCGGGCCGAACGGGTGCCTGCGTACGGGCGGCAGCAGCACGTCCTCGGCCGGGTGCTCCAGGGCGGCCAGCTGCGGACCCCAGGGCCGGGCCGGCCCGGGTTCGGCGGCCGGCTGCGCCGGCATGACGCACAGGTAGAGCGAGAGCAGGTCCCACAGTTGCAGCAGCTCGTAGTTGTGCCAGAGCCGGGTCTCGAACGCGGCCCGCGGCTCGGCGTCCGTCCAGGCCAGCCGCTTCGCCTCGATCCACCGCCGCTCCTCGGCGTCGACCGCGGTGTCCTGCGCGGCCCGGCCCTCGGCGCCGAGGTCCAGCCGGCCGCGGGCGCCCGGCGCCGACCACCGGCCCCGGTAGAGGCCGGTCCAGTGCATGCCGACCAGGACGCCGACGTACACGTCGCCGAGCGCCACCCGCTCGACGCCCTGCCGGTAGAGCCGCACGTGTTCGGTGGCGTCGATCTCCAGGAAGTGCAGCGGTCGGCGGTCGAGTTCGTGGAAGAGGACCCGGGCGTCCCAGGCCCGCCAGCCCTCGTCGTGTCGGGCGGCGGCGGTGCGTACCGGCGAACGTGGCGTGGGGGTCTCGAACCGGTCGTTGCCCCAGGCCGCCGCCAGCTCGCCGGCGATCCGGCCGTGTTCGACCTGTTCGATGAGGTGCAGGGCGCCGTCGCGCCGGGTGACGATCATGCGGCCGCCGCCCGCAGCGCGGCCCCCAGCGAACGGGCGGTGCCGCCGCTGGCCAGCCCGTCGACCGCGGCGAGCACCGCCGCGGCGTGCCCGGGGAAGCGGTGGTCGAGCAGCCGCCGGGCCTTGGTCCGCACCGCGTCCCGGTCGAAGACCCGGGGCCCGTCGCCGCGCGGCAGGTCCGCCGCGCCCGTCAGCTCGCTGCCGTCGGCGCGGACGACCCGCACCCGGGCCGGTCGGCCGGCCGGATAGCCGGCGTCCAGCTCGGGGTCGTGCCGCACCTCGACCCGGGCGGCCAGGTCGCGTACCGGGGCCGAGCAGACCGTCGCCGTGGTCAGCGTGGTCTCGTCGAGCGTGCCGGTGAGCAGCGCGACCGCGACCGAGGTGGGCACGCTGAACCGGGCGGCCAGCTCGCCGTCGGCGACCGTGGCGAACCGGGCCGCGTGCGCGAAGGTACGCACCTCGACGCGTTCCACATCCGGCAGCGGGCCGGTCACCGCGACGATGTCCGCCACCGCGTCGTTGACGCCGTGCAGGTGGGCGCAGGTGGGGTGCGCCTTGGTGTAGCCACCCAGCACCTCGTGGCCGTGGTCCGGCCCGAGCCCCGACCAGTCCCGGGCGGCGACCGGCGCGAGATGCCGGTCCAGCGCGCCGGGCAGCGGTTCCAGGCCGGCCACGGCGGCCGCGCCCAGGCTTGCGCCGAGCTGCACCGAGGCGCCCAGGAACGCGTGCCCCCCGGTACGCCCGGTGAAGATGGTCGCCGCGTCGCTGAGCAGCACGGCCGAGCCGGCCAGTTCGACCGCGCGGCGCATGGCGGCGGCGTCGCCGGGGGCCAGCAGCCGGGCCACCCCGGCCGCCGCGCCGACCTGGCCCCAGGTGCCGATGTCGTGTACGCCGTTCGGCGTGCCGCCCATCGCCCGGCCGACCCGGACGCCGACGTCGTAGCCGGCCAGCACCGCCGACAGCAGCTCCCCGCCCGGCAGGTCCCGGTCCTCGGCGAGCGCGAGCACCGCCGGCACCACGTGCGACGCGGGATGCCCGCGCGCCGGCCGGTGGCCGTCCTGCAACTGGTCGGCCGCGATGGCGCTGCCGTTGCGGAACTGGGCGTCGGCGGCGGGCCAGCCGCGCGCCGAGCCCACCACGGTCGACTCGCCCGACCCACCGGAACCGGTGGCCAGCGCGCGGAGCTCGGCCCGCCCGCTGCCCAGCGCGGCGACCGCGATCGTGTCCGCGACCAGGTCGACCACCCGGTCCCGGACGGCGGCGGGCGCCGCCGCCCAGTCGGTGGCCGCGGCGGTCGCGGCGAGCCGCTCGATCATCCCCGCACCCGGGCCATCAGGCCGGCCACGTCCGGCGCGTCGGCCAGGTCCAGCACGGCGGACGCGATGTCCTCGCGGTCGGCCACCCCGGCGGCGTTGGACGCGAACTTGGCGGCCAGCTCGGCCGAGCTGAGCGGGTTGCCCGGCCCACCCCGGTTGACGTCGACCCGCTCCTCGTGCCGGGTGCCGTCGCGCAGCACGACCCGCAGCACCGCCGGGAACTGGTTCGGGAAGATCTCGTCGCAGCGGGCGTCCGCCACGCACCGCACCTTCGCCGCCAGCGCCAGCCGGGCCTCGTCCGCCGCCGCCGCGTCGGTGAAGTCGTCATGGCCCAGCCCCAGGCCGCCACCGCCCAGCAGCGCCGCCGCCACCGTGTACGGGCCACTGAACGCCGCGTGGTAGCCGGACTCCGGCCGCGCCTTGTCCTGCGGCGGTTCGGCGATCGTACGCAGCACCGGCGACGGCACGCCCAGCTCGATCGACTCGATCGCGGCCGGCTCGACGCCCCGCGCGCGCAGGGCCAGCGCCGCGTCGATGCCGGCGTGCGTGAAGTGGTTGCACGGGTACGGCTTGAAGAAGATGCCGGGCAGCTCCCAGTGCGTGCCGAGCCGGTCGACCACCGCGTCGACGTCGGCCCGCTCGCCGCAGAACGCGTGCAGGAAGCCGAACCGCCCCTCGACCACGGTCGGCGGCCCGGTGAGCCCGTGCCGGGCCAGTTCGGCGGCCACCACCCCGGAGTGCGCGGCCCAGCCGCAGTGCACCCGCTTCACGGTGCCGCCGGTCCGGTTGGCCTCCAGCAGGCCGGCGCCCATGCTCGCGGCGATCCCGGCGGCGTGCGCGATGCCCGCGGCGTCGGCCCCGCCGACCATCGCGGCCGCCACGGCCGCCCCGACCGCGCCGCAGATCGAGGTCGCGTGCTGACCGCGCTCGAAGAACTCGGAATTGCCCAGCGCCCGGTCGTAGCCGCCCATGCCGAGCCGGACCGCGACCTCGATGCCCATCCCGGCCGCGTCGAGCAGCGCGGCCCCGGACGCGCCGCGCGCCTCGGCCACCGCCAGCGCGGCCGGCACCACCGGCGAGGAGGGGTGCAGGACCGACGGCAGGTGGGTGTCGTCGAAGTCGAGCGAGTGCGCCAGCGTGCCGTTGACCAGGGCCGCGTTCGCGGCCGGGACGCGCAGCCCGGTACCGATCGCCACCGCCTCCGGCGTGCCGCCCGCCGCCCGGACGTACGCGGTGACCGCCCGGGCGGGCGGCAGCCCGCTGGCGGCGAGGCTGTTGCCGATCAGGTCGAGCACCCGGCGGGCCACATCCTGCCGCAGGTCGCCGGGGAGCCCGCCGCGCCGCACCTCCTCGGCGACGGCCGCGAGCCGCTGCACCACGGTCGGGCTGCTCATGGGGTCACCGCCGCGAAGGGGCGGATCGGGGAGCCGGTGCCGCCGACGATGCGCAGCGGCGCCATCACGAAGACGAAAGCGGTCAGCCCGTCGGTGGCCGCCTGCTCCAGGTTGAGGTGCTCGATGATGTGGATGCCGGCGTCGACCAGCAGCACCCGGTGCACGGGCAGGACGCTGTGCCCGGCGCCCGGGCGGATCTGCTCGTACGCCGTGGTGTCCGAACCGGTGGCGACCACCCGGCGCGCGGCCAGCCACTCGGCGGCGTCGGTGGTGGCGCCCGGCACGCCGGCGGTCTGCCCGAGATAGGTGGTCGCGTCGTCGAAGTGCCGCGCCCAGCCGGTGCGGACCAGCGCGACGTCCCCGGGACCGGGCTCGGCGCCGGCCCGCTCGGCGGCGGCGGCCAGGTCGGCCGCGGTCACGCCGTAGCCGGGGGGCAGCACGTCGACCCCGTGTACGGCGGCCACGTCGAGCAGCACCCCACGGGTGAGCAGCGCGGGCGTGTGCTCGGCGCCGAGTGCGGTGAACCGGCCACCGGTCTGCGCCGCCGCGGCGTCCACGCCGCCGTGCAGCCTGCCGTCGTGGCTGACGTGGGACAGCGCGTCGACGTGCGTGCCCACGTGCCCGCCGGTCACGATCATCTCGTTGGCCGCCGAGCCGCCGTCCGGGCGCACCATGTCGCCGTGCCGGCGGATCAGGCTCATCCGGAAGCCGGGGTGGTTGGGCGAGCACGGCATGCCCGTGAAGTGCGGGTGCCCGAGCTCGACGAGCCGTACCCCCGCGGTCACCGCGGCGAGTAGGGGATCGTCCGTGCGCGCCGGGCGGGCCTGCGGCTCGTTGGTCAACTCGTTCCTCCTGAGGGTGGTTCGGACGGGTCGGTCAGGTCGAGGACGAGTCGGGCCCGGCGGACCACCGCGGGGTCGACGAACCGGCCGGCGGCGTCGAGCACGGCCACCTCGCCGGATTGTTCCGCGCGGGCCGCGGCGGCCACCACGGCCCGCGCGGCGGCCACCTCGGCGGCGGTCGGCGTGAAGACCTCGTGTACGACCGGGATCTGTCGGGGGTGCACCACCGACCGGCCGACGAAGCCGGTGGCCCGGGCCCGCTCGGTGCTGGCGCGCAGGCCGTCGAGGTCGGCGACGTCGGTGTAGACGCTCTGCACGGGGGAGGGCAGCCCGGCGGCCCGCGCCGCGACCACCACCCAGCCGCGCGCCCAGGCCAGTCCGTCCTCGCCGGTCACCCGCAGGTCGGCCGAGAGGTCGGCCTCGCCCAGCCCCAGCCCGGCGACCCGCGGGTGCGCGGTGGCCAGCTCGGCGGCCCGGGCCAGCCCGGCGGCGCTTTCCAGCAGCAGTTGCAGCGGCAGTCCGGCGCGGGTGGCGACCTCGCGGACCACGTCCGGGTCCTCGCAGCGCGGCAGGCGCAACCCGGTCAGGCCCAGCCCGGCCAGCGCGTCGACGTCGTCCTCGCCCCACGGGCCGGTCGGGTCGTTCACGCGTACCCACAACGGTCGGTCGTGGGGGCCCTCGGCGGCCAGCCGCAGCGCGGTGGCCCGGGCGGCCGCCTTCTGGTCATGCGGTACGGCGTCCTCGAGGTCGACGACGACCGCGTCGGCGCCGGCGGCGAGGGCCTTCGCCACCCGGTCGGGGCGGTGGCCCGGCACGTAGAGCCAGGATCGCGGGGTCACTTGGGCAGCCCGCCGGACCAGCCCAGCGCCCGCGAGATGCGGTCGGCCGCTTCCCAGACCAGCGGACCGAAGCGTTCCCGGGCGGCCGCGTCGACCCGGTGCGCCGGGCCGCAGACCGAGATGGCGCCGACCACGGTGCCGTCGATGCCGAAGACCGGCGAGGCGACCGAGCCGGCGCCCTCCTGCCGCTCGCCGTCGGAGTGGGCGAGCCCGGTCTCGCGGATCGTGGTGAGTCGCGTGCGGAGCACGTCGGCGTCGGTCACCGTGCGGCCGGTCAGCGACGGCAGTTCGGTGGCGAGCACGGCCTCCCGCTCGGTGTCGGGCAGGAAGGCCAGGATGCAGGTGCTGGAGCTGCCGGCGTGCAGCGGGAACCGGCGGCCCACCTCGACGGTCATCTTGATCTCCCGGGTGGACTCGACCTGGTCGAGGTAGACCCGGCCGCCGTGCACCCGCGCGGACACGGTCGTCGTCTCGCCGGTGGTCAGTTGCAGCTCCCGCAGCACCGGCACGGCGACCGTGCGCAGCTGCGACTCGCGCAGGGCGCGGGCGCCGAGCGCCGCGGCTCCCGGACCGAGCTGGTAGCCGCGGCTGGCCGGATCGCTGACCAGCAGCCGGCGCTCGACCAGCGTCTGCAGGATCCGGTGCACCACCGCCTTGGACAGGTCGAGGCTGCGGGCGATCGCGGTGACCCCGAGGAAGTCCGGCCCGTCGGTGAACAGGAGGAGGACGTCGGCCACGCGGCTCGCCGCCTCGGTGCCCTGACTTTCTGCCACGTCGTCGTCTCCCAATGCAATGTTTCCGCCAGCGGAACACGATTCCAGCACTGACGGGCTGTGGGGTCAACCCCCCAATGTGGCTCTGTACAGGGATGAGAACGATTCTCCGACGAACCCTTGACCAGGTGAACCGGCGGTGCCAGCATCATGCCCCATGTGATGTTCCGTGCGGCGGAACACCGTCACCCCCAGGAGCTGACATGAGGAAGACCTGGACCCTGAGCCTCGCCATAGCCCTGCCGTTGGCCCTCGCCGGGTGCGGCGGATCCGCGCCCGCCGGTACGAACAACGGCGGTGGCGCGCAGTCCGGCGGCACGATAAAGATCGGTTCCCTGCACCCGCTCAGCGGCGCGGCCGCAGCCGACGGGCAGCAGATGGACAACGGAGCGAAGCTGGCCGTCGAGGCCATCAACAACGCCGGCGGCATCAAGTCGCAGGGCGGCAAGAAGCTGGAGCTGGTCAGCGCCGACACCCAGGGCAAGCCCGAGGTCGGCCAGAGCGAGGCCCAGCGCCTCATCCAGGACGGTGTGGTCGGCCTGGTCGGCACCTACCAGAGCGCGGTCACCGCCAACGTGTCCACGGTGGCCGAACGAAACAAGGTGCCGCTGCTGATCGACGTGTCCAGCGCCGACTCGATCCTCTCCCAGGGCTACAAGTTCACCTTCCGGGTGCAGCCCAGCTCCACGGTGCTCGGCACCGCCGGGGCACAGTTCCTCGACCAGGTGGCCAAGGCGGCCAACCAGCCGGTCAAGACCGTGGCGGTGCTGCACGAGCAGGGCCCGTTCGGCACCGCGATCCGGGACGCCTTCAAGGCCGAGGCCGAGAAGGCCGGCATCAAGGTCGGCCCGGCGCTCGCCTACGACGCCGCCAACGTCTCCGACCTGACCACCCAGGTCACCCAGGTCAAGGCCAGCGGCGCCGACGTGCTGATGGTGGCCGGCTACTACCGCGACGGGGTGCTGGCCGCGAAGGCCGTCGCGACCGTCAAGCCGCCGGCCCTGAAGGCCGTCTACGGCGTCGCCAACGGCGCGTTCGACCTCCCGCAGTTCCCCAAGGAGGTGGGCGCGGCGGCCGAGGGCTTCTTCGACGCCAACTACCACCCCGACATGACCAACCCGGACATGCAGGCGCTGGCCAAGCTCTACCAGGACCGCTACAACGACCAGATCCGCACCGGCGCGGTGCTCGCCTACGACTCGGTCAAGGTGATCGCTGACGCGCTGGAGCGCGCCGGCAGCGCCGAACCGACCAAGGTCCGCGACGCGGTCGCCAGCGGCTCGGTGCCGACCCTGATCGCCGGCAACGGCCCGATCAAGTTCGGCCCGACCGGGGAGAACGAGAACGCCACCCCCATCCTCATGCAGGTCCAGGGCGGCGTGGTGAAGCAGGTGTTCCCGGCCGACAAGGCGGAGGCGAAGCCGGTCTTCCCCGCCTTCAAGAGCCAGTGACCTCGCCAGCAGACCAGGGCCACGTCGCCGCCGGCACCGGCGGCGGCGTGGCGACCCTGGACCCCGACGAGGTACGGGCGCCCACCGCCCGCGCCGTGCCGTGGCTGCGGATCGGCGTGATCGCCGCGCTGGTCGTGCTCGCCATCGGGCTGGCCTACGCCCGCTCCGGCAGCGGGGTGGTCGTGGTCCAGGCGGTGGCCACCGGTGTCCTGATCGGCGGCGTCTACGGCCTGATCGCCATGGGCCTCACGCTGATCTTCGGCGTGCTCGACATCGTCAACTTCGCACACGGCAGCTTCCTGGCGCTGGCCCTGTTCCTCACCTTCGGGCTGACCCAGGCCGGGCTGCATCCGTACGTCGCCCTCGCCGCCAGCGTGCCGGCGATGTTCCTGCTCGGCGTGCTGGTGCAGCGCGGCATCCTGGCCGGCGCGATGGGCAAGCCGCTGGAGAACCAGCTGCTGATCACGCTGGGCATCTCCCTGATCATCGAGAACGGGCTGCTGCTCTTCTTCGGCGCCAACCCGCGCTCGGTGGCGCTGCCCGGCGATCGCGGCGTGCCGATCTTCGAGGCGGTGGCCAACCTGTCCCGGATCCTCGCCTTCGTCGGCGCGCTGATCCTGGCCGGGCTGCTCTACCTGCTGCTGCAACGCACCCGGTTGGGCACCGCGATCCGCGCGGTGGCCGCCAACGACACCGGGGCGCAACTGGTCGGGATCGACACCCGGGTGATCTACGCGGTGACCTTCGCGCTCGGCACCGCCTGCGCCGGCGCGGCCGGCACGCTGGTCGCGCCGCTGGTCACCATCGAGCCCACCACCGGTTCGCTGTTCAACATCGTGGCCTTCGTGGTGGTCGTGCTGGGTGGCATGGGCAACGTGGTCGGCGCGCTGGTCGGCGGCCTGGTGATCGGGCTGGCCGAGCAGCTCGGCGGCATCTACCTGCCCGGACAGTCGCCGCTGCTGTCGGTGTTCATCGTCTTCGTGCTGGTGCTCTTCCTGCGCCCGCAGGGACTCTTCGGGAGGTCGGCATGACGACCACCACCGACACGCCGGCGCCGGAGACGGCGGCCGGCCGGCCGCTGCCCCGGCTGCCGTGGAACCGGCACCTGGTGGCCATCGCGGTACTCGCCGTCCTGCTGGTGCCGCTGCCGCTGATCCTCCCGGCGGCGCAGGCCTCGGTCGCGGTGCGGGTGCTCATCTTCGCGCTGATGAGCATCGGCTGGAACATGATGAGCGGCTTCGGCGGCATGTTCAGCTTCGGTCACGCGGCCTACTTCGGCATCGGCGCGTACGCCTGCGCCTGGCTCCTGGTCGAGCACCGGGTGTCGCCGTGGATCGGGATGCTGGCCGGCATGGTGATCGCGGCGGCGTTCGCCGCGCTGATCGGCTTCCTCGCGCTGCGCTACAAACTGCGCGGCGCCTACTTCGCGCTGGCCACCTTCGCGTTCGCGGAGATGCTCCGGCTCTGGGCGACCAACAGCGACTTCGTCAACCGCGCGGTCGGCTACCACGTGCCGCTGCGCACGGACACCTCGTGGTGGTGGATCCAGTTCGAGCCGACCTCGCCGAACTACTTCTGGATCGCGCTCGGGCTCACCGTCGTCGCGCTGGTGGTCAGCGTGCAGTTCGTCCGCTCGCGCGCCGGGCAGTTCACCAAGGCGGCCCGTGACGACGAGGACGCGGCGGCCGCGGTCGGCATCCCGGTGATGCGCTACAAGCTGCTGACGATGGCGCTCTCCGCCGCGATCACTGCGGTCGCCGGCGCCTTCTACGTGCAGTACTTCCTGTTCATCGACCCCGACCTGGCGTTCGGGTCGAGCGTGTCGATCCAGGCGATCCTGCCCGCGGTGATCGGCGGCGTGGCCACCATCTGGGGTCCGGTGATCGGCTCCGTGGTGATGGGCCCGCTCAACGACGTGACGGCGACGATGCTGCGCAACCCGCCGCCCGCGCTGGAGTTCCTGCAGGGGCGCAGCGGCCTCGACGTGATCGTCTACGGCACCCTGTTGATCATCATCGTGCTGCTCCTGCCGAAGGGCATCTACGGCACGATCCGCCAAAGGTGGTCCCGGCGATGACACTGCTTCGGGTCGACGGCATCTCCAAGTCGTTCAAAGGGCTCCGCGCGGTCGACGAGGTGAGCTTCGAGGTCGCCGAGGGCAGCATCCTCGGCGTCATCGGCCCCAACGGGGCCGGCAAGACCACGATGTTCAACCTCATCACGGGCGCGCTGCGGCCGGACGCCGGCCGGGTGCACCTGGCCGGCCGGGAGATCACCGGGCACACGCCGCACCGGGTGACCGCCGCGGGCATGACCCGGACGTTCCAGCTGATGCGGCCGTTCTACTCGATGACCGTGCTGGAGAACGTCACGGTCGCGGTGCTGGCCGGCGGCGCCGCCCGGCGTACCGCCCGGACCGCCGCCGCCGAGCTGATCGAGCAGGTCGGTCTGGGGCGGTGGCGGGACGCGCCCACCGAGGGTCTGCCCACCGCGGCCCTCAAGCGGCTGGAGCTGGCCCGGGCGCTGGCCAGCAAACCCCGCGTGCTGCTGCTCGACGAGGTGCTGGCCGGCCTGGTGCCCGCCGAGCGGGCCCCGGTGATGGAGCTGCTGGAACGGCTGCGCACCGAAGACGGCGTGACGCTGGTCTTCGTCGAGCACATCATGGCCGCCGTCATGCGGCTGTCGGACTCCGTGCTGGTGCTCGATCTGGGCCGGGTGCTCACCTCGGGCGCACCGGAGGAGGTGACCCGCGATCCGCGGGTCATCGAGGCGTACCTCGGGGAGGACCCGCATGCTCACGCTTGACGGAGTCAGCGCCGGCTACCACGGCCTGCAGATCCTGCACGAGCTCGACCTGCGGGTCGAGGAGGGCGAGATCGTGGCGATCGTCGGTGCCAACGGCGCCGGCAAGACCACCACGCTCAAGACCATCTCCGGGCTGGTCAAGCCGACCGCGGGCACGATCACGTTCGACGGCCGGCGGGCCGACGGGGTACGCCCCAGCGAACTGGTCGGCCGGGGCCTGCTCCAGGTGCCGGAGGGGCGGGCGCTGTTCGGACCGCTCAGCGTCGAGGAGAACCTGCGCATGGGCGGCTGGACCCGCGGTCGCAAGCCGCTCGACGAGCCGCTGCGCGAGGTCTTCGACCTGTTCCCGATCCTCGCCGAGCGGCGCGCCCAGGCCGCCGAGACGCTCAGCGGCGGGCAGCAGCAGATGCTCGCCATCGGCCGGGCGCTGATGGCCGGTCCCCGGCTGCTGCTGCTCGACGAGCCGTCCACCGGGCTGTCGCCGAAGCTGACCTGGACCGTGCTCGACGCGATCAAGGCGATCCGGGACCGGGGCGTCTCGGTGCTGCTGGTCGAGCAGAACGCCGCGCACGCGCTCAACCTGGCCGACCGGGCGTACGTGCTGGAGAGCGGCAGCCTGGTCCTCGACGGCCCGGGACCCGAACTCGCCCGCGACGACCGGGTCCGCGCCGCGTACCTGGGGCTCTAGCATGACCTCCACCGTGGCGGCCGTGGCCCGGCTCGGCTCCTGGGCCGCCGGGCTGCGCTGGGCCGACGTCCCGGACGCCGTCCGCGGCCGGCTCGGGCTGGTGCTGCTCGACTCGCTCGGGGTGACCGTGGTCGGCGCCCGGCAGGCCGAGCAGCGGGCCCTGGCCGCCGCCTGGCGCCCCGGGCCCGGGCCCGCGCCGCTGGTCGGCGGCGGCGCGACCACCACCGTCGAGGCGGCGGCCTGGCTCAACGCGACCGCGCTGGCCCGGCTCGAACTCGACGAGGGGCACAAGTACGCCAAGGGCCATCCGGCGGCGCACGGGCTACCGGCCGTGCTGGCGCTCGCCGCCGACCTGGGTGCCTCCGGTCCGGAGACGATGGCGGCGCTGCTCGCGGCGTACGAGGTGGCGGCGCGGTTCGGCCGGGCCACCACCCTGCGGGCCGGCATGCATCCGCACGGCAGTTGGGGCGTCGCGGGCGCGGCGGCCGGCTGCGCGCGGCTGCTCGGCCTGCCCGGCGAGGGCGTCGCCGCGGCGATCGACGCGGGTGCCGGTCTGCCGGTGGCCGGGCACTTCGCCAGCGCGCTGGACGGCAACCCGGTCCGCGACGCCTGGCTGGGGGCCTCGAACGTGTCCGGGTTGGCGGCGGCGCGGATGGCCGCGGCCGGTGTCGCCCGCAACACCGGCACGCCCGCCGTGTCGCTGGGCGACGTGCTCGGCCGGTTCGACCCGGCGCCGCTGACCGACGGGCTGGGCAGCCGGTGGGAGGTGCGGCTGGGCTATTTCAAGCGGCACGCGTCCTGCTCGTTCACCCACCCGGCCGCCGACGCGGCCCTGCTGATGCGCGCCGACGGGCTGCCGCTCGACGCCGTCGAGGAGGTCGTCGTCGAGACCCACTCGCTGGCCGGCGGGCTGGGCCGGACCAGTTGGGACAGCCGGTTGGCGGCGCTGTTCTCGACACCGTTCGTGGTGGCCGCCGCGCTGGTGCACGGCACCGTCGACCCGGCCGTCTCCGCCGATGGCCAGCGCGACGACCCGCGGGTGCGGGCGCTGGCCGCCAAGGTGGTGCTGCGGGTGGCGCCGGACCTCGACGCCAGACTGCCCGACGAGCGGGCCGCCCGGGTCACCGTCCGCACCGCCGGCGCGCCGCCCCGCGTGCTCGAGGTGCCCAACCCGGTCGGCGACGCGGCCCACCATCCGATGGCCGAGGACGACGTGCTGGCGCTGCTCGAACGACTACTCGACGCCGGCACCGTCCGGGCCGTGCACGAGGTCGCCACCGGCCTGGCCGCCAGCGCCGATGTCGGACCCGACCTGCGCCGCCTCGCCGAGATCTAGGAGGAAGACCGTGCGGATCTACGCCGTGACCCCGATCCACGTCGACGCCGAGGAGCTGGCCCGCCGGCAGGCGCGCTACGCCGCGCTCTCGCCGCCCGACGTCGAGGTGGTGCTGCACGACATCGGCGCCGACGCGCCGCGCGCCCTGGACACCGACGCGCAGGTGCGGGAGAGCGAGGCGTTGGTCGCCGCGGCGCTGCGCGCGGCGCCGGCCGGCTTCGACGCGCTGCTGCCGGACTGCGTTCTCGACCCCGGCGTCGCGGAGCTCGCCGGCACCCTGCCGGTGCCGGTCTTCGGACTGCTCCGGCTCAGCCTCGGCTGGGCTGTGCTGACCGGGCGCGGGTGCGCGGCGGTGGCCCGTAACAAGGCGATCGCCGACGAGATCGTGGCTCGGGCCGGGGTCTACGGCTGGTCGGCCGACCTGCTCGGCGTCGAGGTGCTCGACCTCGACGTGCACGCGATCGCGGACACCTCCCGCTGGGCCGGCACGCTCGGCGCCGCCGTCGGCACGCTCGCCGCGGGCGGCGCCCGTTCGGTGATCAACGGCTGCTCGGCGGTCGACCTGCCGTCCGGCGTCCGCCTGCCGGCCCGGGTGGTGGACCCGACCGCGCTGGCGCTGCGGCTCATCGCCGCGGGGGAGGTGCACCAATGAGCGAGCGCACCGAGCGGAGCGAGGGCCACGAGCGCATGCCCGGCGTGCACGGCATGAGCGAGCGCACCGAGCGGAGCGAGGGCCACGAGCGCATGCCCGGCTTGCACAGCGTGACCGGACCGGACCTCGTGGTCGCCGGCGCCGGCGGGGGCCTGGTGGCCGCCCTGCGCGCCGCGCAACTCGGCCTGGACGTGCTGGTGGTCGAGGCCAGCAAGCACTTCAGCCGGGGCAACAACACCTCGATGTCGACCGCGATGATCCCCGGCGCGGGCTCGCGGTGGCAGCGGGCCGCCGGCATCGACGACTCGGCCGAGCTGTTCGCGGCGGACGTCGCCCGCAAGACCAAGGGGCAGGGCGACCAGCGGCTCGCCCGTGCGCTCGGCGCGGTGAGCGCCGAACTGGTCGAGTGGCTGAACGACGACGTCGGGCTGGAGCTGTCCCTGGTCACCGACTTCCACTACCCGGGCCACTCGGTCGACCGCTGCCACACCGTGGCCGGCCGGCACGGCACCGTGCTGCTCGACCAGCTGGTCCAGCAGCTGACCAGGGCCGGTATCGACCTGATGGTGCCGGCCCGCCTGGTCGACGTGGTGGTGGACGCGGGCCGGGTGCGGGCCGCCGTGGTCGAGCGGCCGGACGGCACCCGCGAGGAGATCCCGACCCGGGCGGTGCTGCTGGCCACCAACGGCTACGGCGCCGACCGGGCGCTGGTCGCCGAGCACCTGCCGGAGATCGCCAACGCGGTCTACCACGGAAGCGAGACGTCCCGCGGCGACGCGCTGCGGATCGGCGCCGCGCTCGGCGCGCAGAGCGCCTTCCTCGACGCGTACCAGGGGCATGCCGCCCTGTCGGCCCGCGCCGCGACGCTGGTCGGCTGGGCGACCGTGATGCACGGCGGCTTCCTGCTGGACAGCACCGGACGGCGGTTCGGCGACGAGACGACCGGCTACTCCGAGTACGCCGCCGCGCTCGCGGCCCGTCCGGACGCGTCCGGCTGGCTGGTGCTGGACCGCCGGATCCACGACGCCTGCCTGGCGTTCACCGACTTCCGGCAGAGCGTGGAGTCGGGCGCGCTGCTGGAGGCGGCCGACGCCGCCGCCCTGTCGTCGGTCACCGGGTTGCCGGCCGACGCCGTGACCGCGGAACTCGCCGAGACGGCCGCGGTGGCGCGCGGCGAGCGCGCCGACCGGTTCGGCCGCACCTTCTTCGAGGCACCGCTGGAGCCGCCGTACCTCACCGCCCGGGTGGTGCCGGCGCTCTTCCACACCCAGGGCGGCCTGGTGGTCGACGAGCATGCCCGGGTGCTGCGCCCGGACGGCGCGCCGATCCCCGGGCTCTACGCCTCGGGCGGGGCAGCGGCCGGCATCTCCGGTCACGGCGCGGCCGGCTACCTCGCCGGCAACGGCCTGCTGCCCGCCCTCGGCCTCGCCTACCTCGCGGCGAACCACGTCGCTCGAACCACGGAAGGAACCCCATGACACCCCTGGAAACCCTGATCAAGAACGTTACCGTGGTACGCCCCGACGCCGGCTCGCCCGACGGCGACGCGCTCGACATCGGCATCGCCGGCGGCAAGGTGGTGCGGCTGGAGGCGGACATCCCGGCCGACGAGGCGCAGACCGTGGTGGACGGTCGTGGCCGGTTCGCGTACCCGGGGGCGGTCGACGCCCATCAGCACTGGGGCATCTACAACCCGCTGGCCGAGGACACCGAGACCGAGAGCCGCGCCAGCGCGCAGGGCGGGGTGACCACCGGCCTGACCTACATGCGTACCGGGCAGTACTACCTCAACCGGGGCGGCTCGTACGCCGAGTTCTTCCCGCAGGTGCTCGCCGCCTCGGCGGGTCGTTCGTTCATCGACTACGGCTTCCACCTCGCGCCGATGATGAAGGAGCACATCGACGAGATCCCGTCGATCGTGGAGAACTTCGGCGTCACCTCCTTCAAGATCTTCATGTTCTACGGCAGCCACGGCCTGCACGGCCGGTCGGCCGACCAGAGCTCGTTCCTGATGATCCCGCCGAACGAGCGCTACGACCTCGCCCACTTCGAGTTCGTGATGCGCGGCGTGCAGGCGGCCCGGGAGAAGCTGACCGAGGCCGCGCCGCACGTGTCGCTGTCGCTGCACTGCGAGACCGCCGAGATCATGACCGCCTACACGAGGCTGGTCGAGCAGGACCGGTCGCTGTCGGGCCTGGCCGCGTACAGCGCGTCGCGGCCGCCGCACTCGGAAGGGCTCGCCGTGACGATCGCGGCGTTCCTGGCCGACGAGACCGGGCTGCCCAACATCAACCTGCTGCACCTCTCCTCCCGCAAGGCGCTGCGGGCCGCGATGCTGATGGCCCGGACGTTCCCGCACGTCGACTTCCGCCGCGAGGTCACCATCGGTCACCTGCTGGCCAGTGTGGACACCGCGCACGGCCTGGGCGGCAAGGTGAACCCGCCGCTGCGCCCGCAGGAGGACGTGGAGGCGCTCTGGGAGTACGTGCTCGACGGCAGCGTCGATTGGGTGGTCAGCGACCACGCGTGCTGCAAGGACGAGATGAAGTTCGGCGACCCGCGCGACGACGTCTTCGCCGCGAAGTCGGGCTTCGGCGGCGCCGAGTACCTGCTGCCCGGCCTGGTCTCCGAGGGGCGCAAGCGCGGCCTGTCGCACCAGCGGATCGCGCAGCTGGTCGCCTGGAACCCGGCGCGCCGCTACGGCCTGCCCGGCAAGGGCACCATCGGGGTCGGTTTCGACGCCGACCTGTGCCTGGTGGAGAACGCCAGCTGGACCGTGCACGCGGCCGACTCCGCGTCGACCCAGGAATACACCCCGTTCGAGGGCTTCGAACTGGGCGCCCGGGTCACCGACACGTGGGTCCGGGGGCAGCACGTGCTCGACGCCAGCAACATCGTCGGCACCCCGAGCGGCCGCTACGTCCACCGTCCGTACCAGGGGTGAGCATGTCCGGTGGAAACGACGGCCCGCTGGCCGGCCTGCGGGTGCTCGACGCGTCGACCATCCTGGCCGGCCCGCTGGTGGCGCAGGTGCTCGGCGACTTCGGCGCCGAGGTCATCAAGATCGAGCATCCGGGCCGCGGCGACGGCATGCGCGGGCACGGGCTGGCCAAGGACGACCAGCCGCTGTGGTGGAAGATGATCGCCCGTAACAAGCGCACGGTCGGGCTCTATCTCGGTGACCCGGCCGGCGCGGAGATCTTCCGCAAGCTGGCCGCCACCGCGGACGTCGTGATCGAGAACTTCCGGCCCGGCACGCTGGAGCGCTGGGGGCTCGGCTACGACGTCCTGTCCGCCGACAACCCGGGGTTGATCCTGCTGCGGGTCACCGGCTTCGGGCAGTCCGGCCCGTACGCGTCGCGGCCGGCCTTCGGCACGCTGGTGGAGTCGATGAGCGGCTTCGCGCACCTGACCGGCGCGCCGGACGGCCCGCCGACGCTGCCGGCGTTCGGTCTGGCCGACTCGATCGCCGGGATGGCGGGTGCCGCGGCGGTCTCGATGGCGCTCTTCCAGCGGGAGAAGGACGGCCGGGGTCAGGAGATCGACCTCGACCTGCTCAGCCCCATCATGACCGCGGTCGGGCCCGGGGTGATCTACGCCGACCAGCTCGGCGTCGACCAGCAGCGCACCGGCAACCGGTCGCTCAACAACGCGCCGCGCAACACCTACCGCACCGCCGACGGGCACTGGGTGGCGATCTCCACCAGCGCCGACAGCATCGCCCGGCGGGTGCTGACCCTGGTCGGCCACCCGGAGGTGATCGAGGAACCGTGGTTCGCCACCGGACGCCAGCGGGCCCAGCACGCCGACCTGCTGGACGGCTACGTGGGGGAGTGGATCGGGGCACGGACCCGCGACGAGGTGCTGCGCGCGTTCGAGGAGGCGGGTGCCGCGGTGGGCCCGGTCTACAAACCGAGCGAGCTGCTCGAGGACCCGCAGGTGCGGGCGCTGGAGCTGGTGACCACGGTGGACGACCCGGACCTGGGGCCGATCCGGATGCAGAACCTGCTCTGGCGGATGGGCCGCACGCCGGGCCGGATCCGGTTCACCGGACGGGCGCTGGGCGCCGACACCGACGCGGTGCTCGGCGACGAGCTGGGCCTGCCGGCGGAGGAACTGGCGGCGCTTCGCGAGCGCGACGTGATCCGCTAGGTTCCGCCCAGCGGAACGACGTGGATGGATATTGACAAGCCATTCTGCCAGCTCTAGCGTCATTGTCCAGATCGTGGTGATGTCACCGCGTTCCGCGTAGCGAAACACTGGAGGGCATGTGCTCCACAGGTTCCGTTTCCTCACCGGACTGGTTGTCGCCGCCGGTCTCGCCGTCGCCGGGTCTCCCGGCATCGCCCAGGCCACGCCGCGACCCGACTGCTCCACCACCACTCCCGCCGCCGCCCAGAAGCTCCTGCGCGCGGTCGGCTACCCGACGACGATCACCTCCCTCACCACCGGCGCCACCGCGGCCGGCACGCGCTACTGCGACGTGCGGGCCAGCATCACCGTCGGCGCGCAGGACGGCAGCACCTCGGTCATCCAGCTGCGCCTGCAGGCGCCGATCGACTGGAACCGCCGCTACGTCCAGCTGGGCGGCGGCGGCTTCTGCGGCAGCATCCCGACCGCCGGCACCTCCGGCAACGGCAACGTCGACCTCGGCTACGCCGTCGCCTCCGACGACACCGGCCACGTCGGTGGCGGCTCGGACGCCTCGTTCGCCTACAACAACACGGCCGCCCAGAACACCTGGGGCTACCTCTCCGAGCACCTGACCGCGCTCGCGGCCAAGGCGATCCTCAAGGAACTGACCCACCACACCCCGGCGTACTCCTACTTCGTGGGTTGCTCGACCGGCGGTCGGCAGGCCCTGATCGAGGCGCAGCGCTGGCCCGGCGACTTCGACGGGATCGTCGCCGGCGCGCCGGCCAACCGGCAGAACTACCTCGCCCCGCTCTCCCAGGGCGTGCGCGAGCTGCAGAACCGGGACGCCGACCACCGCCAGATCATCAACGCGGCCGCCGCCGCCGTGGTCAACCAGGCCGTGCTGGCGGCGTGCGACGGCGTGGTCAAGGACGGCGTCGTCGACGACCCGCGCGCCTGCCGGTTCGACCCGGCGACGCTGCTCTGCCCGGCGGGCACGACCGGGCCGGGTTGCCTCAGCGCCGCGCAGGTCGCGGTGCTTCAGAAGTGGTACGACAGCCCGCGCGACGACCAGGGCCGGGAGCTGTACCCGGGCGGGCTGCCGCTGGGTTCCGAGGGCGGCTGGGTCGGCGCCGACATCAGCACGTCGCCGACCGGGCTGAGCGGTGGCGGCGCGTACGCCGAACAGGTCCTGCGCTACCTGGCGTTCCCGACCGACCCGGGCCCGAGCTACGCGCTGTGGGACTTCGACCCGAGCCGGGACGCGGCCAAGCTGGACCCGATGGCGAAGGTCTACAACGCCGACACCACCGACCTGGACGCCTTCCGTAAGGCCGGCGGCAAGCTGATGCTCTACCACGGCCTGGCCGACCCGCTGATCACCGCGTTCGGCACCATCCAGTACTACGAGGACGTGGTGACGCGGTACGGCTCGCTGGCCAGCACCCAGCAGTTCGCCCGGCTGTTCCTGCTGCCCGGCGTGTACCACTGCTCCGGCGGCCCCGGCGCCGACCGGGTCGACTGGCTCGGCGCGATCCGCGACTGGACCGAGCGGGGCCAGGCGCCCGCCTCGGTACTGGCCAGCAAGGTCAGCGGTGGTGCGACCACGATGCAGCGTCCGGTGTACCCGTACCCGCTGCAGGCCAGCTACGACGGCAGCGGCGACCCGAACGTGGCGGCCAACTGGGAGCCGGTGCCCGGCCCGCGCGGCCGGCACTGACCCGTAGCCGGAGAGCGGGGGCCCGCAGCGGTGCGGGCCCCCGCTCTGCCGCGTCAGCGGGCGAGGCGGCAACCGCCCCCGGTGCGTCGCAGCGCGATCTGACCCGGCCGACCCGCCAGGTCAGGGGATCAGCGGGCCGGCCCGCCGCTCATCGCGATCTCGCCGTTGAGGCCGGCGGGATAGAAGCCGCCGGAGTTCGCCGGGCTCGCGTTGAGGTACACGATGTTGAGGACCGACTGGGCCGACCGGCCGTAGGCGATGCCGTTGGCGTCCGTGGGGACGAGGTTCGCCTCGGCGCTGGTGCCGATGCCCTGGTCGTCGTCGATCGGTCCGTCGAGACTGTTGCGGGCGTCGGAGAGCTTCTGCACGCCCGCGAAGACGGCCTCGTCGATCATGCCCTCCTGGTAGAGCGCGGACCGGACGATCCCGGCGTGGTACGCCTCGGTGGCGAGCAGACCGGCGGCAGCGTCCAGGTACGTCTTGTTGGACAGCAGCGGTGCCGCTCCTTTGAAGGCGGAGACCCCGACGTCCTCGAACAGGAACGCGGCGAACAGGAAGTTGAGATCATTGGCGTACGGGTCGAACGTCTCGCCCGCCTTGATGAGCCCGGCGGCGGTGGCGGCCGCGGTGAAGCTCGTGTCGAGAGAGATCGCCGGACGGGAGACGGCGTGCTCCCCGAGGGCGGACCGCAGGAAGGCCACATGCTGCTGCTCGTCCGAGGCGATCTCCCGGGCGAACCTGCGCACCACCGGGTTGCTGAAGTTGACCATGCCGCCGCCGGTCACCTGGCCCCGGGTGCCGGTGCCGGTGGTCATCTCGTCCGGCAGCCCTTGCCCCGTGGTGGCGCGGAGATAGAACTCGGCTTCGAGGTATTCGAGATTGAGGGCGAAGTTCAGGATCGTCGCGTCGCTCGGCCCCGAGCCGTCCGGCGATTGCCCGGCGGGGCTGTTGGGGTCGGTCATCGCTTCGAGCTTCTGTCGGTCGCCATCCGACTCGGAGCTGCGCGACACCGCCTCTTTGATGAACTTCTTGACCATGGAAGCCGACCCCCGTTCGATCCACGACCCGCCGGCTGCTCCATCGATATCTCGCCGGTGCGCCGTGCGCTATTGCCGTCGCCGCTCACGCTAATGCGAGGCTGTCTCGGCCGTACTCCTTTCCCGAACCGTCATCCGCGAGAGGGGCGCGGCGGGAGGGCCGCACCGTGGCGCACGTCGACCCGGAGTGGACGTCGGCCGCTCGCTGGTGATCTTCCCGCGGGCTGCGGACGCGTACGGTGCGTCCGCAGCCCGGCGCTCGCCCGGGTCCTCACGGGCGGACGCGGATGACCGTCTTCCCGGTGACCCGCTCGGTCCGGTTGAAGGCGGCCACGGCGTCGTCGAGGGTCGCGACCAGGCCGATGTGGGTCCGGAGCCGCCCGTCCCGCACCCGCCGGACGACCTCGCCCAGCTGGGCGCGGTCGGCCACCACGACGAAGTCGACCGCCAGGCCGTCGGCGGGTCGCGCCTCCGGCGGCCCGACCACGGACACCAGCGTTCCTCCGGCCCGGATCAGACCGGCCGAGCGCTTGCCGATGTCACCGCCGATCACGTCGAACACCAGATCGACTCCGCCGACGTCCTCGAGGGCGTCGTTCTCCAGGTCGACGAACTCCTGCGCGCCGAAGTCGAGCGCCGCCTGACGGTCGCCGGTGCGCCCGGTGCCGATGACGTAGCCGCCGGCCTCGACGGCGAGCTGCGTGACCAGCGAACCCACCGCGCCGGCCGCGCCGTGCACGAGGACGCTCTGCCCCGCCTGGAGGCGGCCGTGCTCGAACAGTCCCTGCCACGCGGTCAGGCCGGAGATCGGCAGGCTCGCGCCCACGGTGAAGTCGACGTCGCCGGGCAGCGGGGCGAGATTGCGCGCCTCGACGGCCACATACTCCGCCAGCGTGCCGTCGCGATTCCAGTCCGTGAGGCCGAACACCCGCTGCCCGACGGACAGCCCCGTCGTGCCATAACCGAGGGCGGTGACCACTCCGGCCAGCTCGTGCCCGGGAATCGACGGCGTCCGGTCCTGGCCGAGACGATCGGTCCAGGTCGAGGGCCAGGCCAGCTCGGTCGGGACGAATCCCGACGCGTGAACCTCAACGACGACGTCGTTCAGCGCCGGCGCCGGCTCGGGCCGCTCCACCAGCGTCATCCCGGCCCTTCCCGCGGCCTGGTCCGTCACCACGATCGCTTTCATGGGCATTGCCTCCTCGGTCATTGTCTCTGTGCTGGGAATGTGGTCGGAATGCGAGCCCCACCGGCGCAGCTGATGCCGGCGGCCACCGGACGTGGCCAGCTGGATGTTCCGTCTCACGGTTCGCGGTTGGTGTCAGCATCGCCCGGTTCCCCGGCGGCGACGTCAGGTACGGAGAACTCGGCGCCGGTGGGCACGCCGAAAACGGCGTCGCCAGCGGCGGCGCCCGGTCGGACGCCTCGAACCTAGCCGCGGCTTAACTGGTCGGTCAAGTCCAGTCTGAGGGCAGGCAAGCGCTGCCGCGGCGGCGCCCGTAACCACTGGCCACCAGGCACAGCGACGGCACCGGGCTGGCGACTGCTGGAACCATCCCTGGACCTTTCGGCCCAAAAAGCTGCGGAAATCTCGCGCCGAAAGGGCGATCCTCGCCGGCGGCTGCTTCTGGGGCATGGCGGAGTTGTTCCGGCACCAGCCCGGCGTCGTGTCCACGCCCGTCGGCTACAGCGGCGGCGACGTCCCCGACGCCACCTACCGCCACCACGGCACCCACGCGGAGTCGATCGAGGTCGTCGACGATCCCGAGAAGATCGACTTCCGCGCCCTGCTCGAGTTCTTCTTCAGCCTGGAGTACTAGTGGCAATGCCCTTGCCGACCTCCGATAGCGGAGATGTTGACCTGAGCCGGTTGGGGCCGGTCCTGGATGCGGAAGAAGGGCAGCCGGCGTCGGTCATGGACGGTTGTGTGGACTGACCATGATGCGGCGGCTGCCGCCTACAGGGTAGACGCCCAGCGATGGCGTGAGTTCTTCGACGGGTTGATGTTGACCGTGGGGTTGCGTTTCCGCAGGCCCGAGCCGCGTCGGGTGCGCGAGCGTCGTGATGCCGGCTTCGAGCAAGGCGCTGCCAGGTGACCTGGCGCAGCGCGCGTCCTAGGTAGGGCCTCAGCCAGGTAGACATTGACCGTCTCCGATCGACCGTATAACGTATGACGTCTGGTGGGTGCTGGAGGTTGGTCTGTATGTCCGCGTCGGTGGTTCCAGCTCGTGGACGTTATGCCGCCGGTTGGGTCAGGGTCCGCGAAGGCCGTTGGCCTCGTCGGGAGGTCGGCGGCGTCTCGATCGCCTGGGGCCGCTTGGCCGTTCCGGGCCGCACGCCGTCACGCCTCCTCAGCTTGGCCATCGGCAACTGCCTCGACAGGGCCGCGATTCGCTGGTTGGTAGACGGCTGGCGCTCGGGGCAGATGGGAGAAGTTCGTGTTCCGCTCGATCCGGTCCTTCGCCTGGAACCTTCTCGGCGGCCGAAAACCGCTGGGGCTGCTGGCTTCGATGGCTGTTCTCTGCGTCGGTACGGTGGCGGTCGTTACCGCCGATCCGACGGTCGCGCACGCCACCGCGCCGGGAGCTTTGGTGACGTCGCGTGGAGCCGGTAGCGCCGCCAAGGCGGCCGTTGCCGACGGCGTCTCCGCCGGCAACGCGGCGCTCACTTCCGTCGATCTTGCTGGAACGTGGAGCTTCACCCCGGCGGGCCGGGCGACGACGTCGATCAGCGTGCCCGGTGGCAGCTGGTACAAACAGGGCTTCACCGACGTGAACGAGGCGGTGTACTCGCGCAGCATCACCGTGCCGGACTCGGGGCAGCCGCAGTCGACCTGGATCGAGTTCGGCGCCGTCAATCACCAGGCGACACTGTCGGTCGACGGCCGCGTGGTCGCCACCCAGACGACGGCGTTCACCCCGTCGAACTTCGACATCAGCGCATACGCGGCGCCCGGCACCACCCACACGATCACGGTGAACGTGAAGGGCCGCGGCGCGTTGAAGGCATCCAACGGCCGGTACCTGGTGCCCGACGCCGCCGAGTGGTCCGAGGCGATCCCCCAGGGGATCTACCGTTCGGCGTTCCTGCGGGTGTACCCAGCGGTGTACGTCAGCGACACATTCGTGCGTACGTCGGTGGCGAACAAGACGTTGACCTACGTCGTGTCGGTGCATAACACGTCGAGCAGTTCCCGATCGGTGACGTTGACCGGGTCGCTGTCGTCCAACAACGGAACGGCTTTCAGCTACCCGGAACTGCCCAGCCGTACGGTCACCGTGGCGGCCCACTCGACCGCGACCGTGACCGTCGGGCCGGTCGCGTGGAACCTCGACAGCACCTCGTACTGGTGGCCCAACGTGCCGTACCGGTCGGGGTACCGGGCGCAGCTGCACAGGCTGACGGTGCATGCCGTCACCGATGGCGGGCACACCAGCGACGCCACCTACCGGTTCGGGTTCCGGGAGGCCACCCAGAACGGTGACTACTACTACCTCAACGGCGTGCGCGTGAACTTCCGCGGCGACAACCTCCAGGGTGCTGACTACGACCGGATCAACAACGGCGGCAAGGGCGACGCGTTCGATACTCTGCCCGGCTTCCTGCCCCCATCGTCGGGCAACGGCGGCTGGCCGCAGGCGGTGGACAACTACCAGCGGCTGAACTACAACGTGGTGCGCATCCACCAGGAGCCCGCGAGCCCGTACATGTTGGATGTCGCCGACGAGATGGGCCTGATGATCATCGGCGAGACCGCGATTCGCGGCTCCCAGTCCGGGCAGGATTGGATCGCCGGGCACGACAACATGGTCAACCACGCCCGTGCGCTGGTCCTGCGCGACCGCAACCACCCCGCGATCATCCGCTGGAGTCAGAACAACGAGCCGAACCAGAGCGGCCAGGATTCCGAACAGTTCGAGAAGGACCTGTACGCGGCGATGAACGGCGCCGACGGCACCCGGCCGGTCATTGTCGAGGTGGGCGTCGGCGGGAATGTCAGCCTGTATCCCGGGATGACGTACGCCAACTTCGCGGTGATCCCGCACTACGTCGACGGCTTCGGCAAGTACGGGGAGGGCCTGATCACCGTGAATGGGCGGCCCGACGGCGAGGGCGAGTACATCTGGCCGGCATGCAACACCAAGCAGGGCTTCGAGTGGTTCGCCACGGCAACCCTGGCCAAGCGCGGCAAGAACGCCACCGACCTGCGCCCGTACACGCTGCTGTCCGCCTGGGCCAGCGTCGTGCCCGGAGTGCGGACCACCGACTTCACCCCGGAGGAGGGCGGTCACCCGATCTACGGCGCGGACAACCTCCCGGACCCCTGGAGCAACCCGCAGATCCAGCGCGTGCAGGCGGCGTTCAACCCGGTGGCCGCGGTCGACCTGCCGTACTGGTCCGCCTCCGGCGCCTCGGACTCGAACGGCACCTTCCCGCTGCCGCAGGCGATCCCCAGCTACGCCCGCAACGCCACGGTGACCCGCAACATCACCGTGTTCAACGACGACTTCACCGACACCTCGGTGGGCTTCACCTGGACCGCCCGGCTCGACAGCCCGACCGGCGCGGTCGTCGCGTCCGGAAGCACGACGCTGACCGTCCCGCTGGGCTCGCGGGTCACCCAGCCGGTGTCCTTCACCACCCCGGCCACCGGTAGCCGCGTGTACCTGCAGCTGTCGACCACGAAGTCCGGCAGCACCGTTTTCACCGACGCGGTCGAGTACTTCACTCTCGGTGGAAGCGGCGGAACCGGGCCCGCACCAGGCGCCTACCGCATCGTCAACCGCAACAGCGGCAAGCCCCTCGCCATCGTCGGCAACTCCACCGCCGACGGGGCCAAGGCGGTCCAGCAGAGCGGCACCCCCACGTGGACGATCAGCACCACGCAGGACGCCTACACCTTGCGCTACACCGCCTCCGGAAAGGTGCTCGACGTCAACGGCGGCAGCAGCACGGTGGGACTGCAACTGCAGCAGTGGTCGGCCAATGGCGGTACGAACCAGATGTGGTACCTGCGGCCCACCGGCGACGGCTACTACACCATCGTCAGCCGCAACAGCGGACTGCTGGCCGACGTCTACGGCGCGGCGACCAGTGACGGGGCGCAGGTCGTGCAGTGGACCGCCAACGGCGGGACCAACCAGCAGTGGCAGTTCGTACCCGCCTAGGCCTGTCCTGCCGATCATGGAAGCCAGATGACGGCGGCGATCAGGACGAGGCTCACCCGGTAGAGAGATGCGCGTTTGGCATAGCGGGTGGCCAGGTCACGCCACTGCTTGAGCCGGTTGAAGCAGCGTTCCATGACGTGGAGTTTGCGGTAGATCGCCTTCAGGGCGGTGGGAAGCGCCGGGCTGACGACCGGGCTGTCCTCGCGGCGATCGCGTACATGGTGCAGGCCGGTTGCTCGTGGCGGAAGCTGCCCGCTGTGTTGTTCGGGGTGTCCCGGGCGACGGTGCATCGCCGGTTCACCGAGTGGACCCGGTTCGGATTGTGGGATCAGATCCATCACGAGCTGCTGCACCGGTTGAACGTGGCCGGTGGGATCGACTGGTCCAGAGCGATGATCGACTCGATCAGTGTCCGGGCGTTGAAAAGGGGGATCTGACCGGGCCAAACCCGGTCGACCGCGGCAAACCAGGCTCGAAGATCCACGTCTTATGCGACCGGCGGGGCGTGCCGCTGCAGGTGCTGATCTCAGCCGCGAACACCCCCGGACGCGCAGTTGCTGTTCCCGTTGCTGGATGCCTCCACGCCGGTGCGGGGCCGTCGCGGCCGGCCCCGCCGACGTCACCTCACACGTTGTCGACGGCAGCGGCCACTGGCTGTTCGAGGAGCAACCCGCCGCGGGGATGCGGCCATCGGTCGCTGGCACGTACCACTGGCCCGGCAAGGTCGTCACCGAGGTCACCCCGGCAGGTGATTTCTGGGAGGCAGAGCCCGAGCACCAGGACTACCTGCAGACCTACCCGGACGCTACACCTGCAAATCCCCCCCCGGGCTGGAAGCTCCCGAAGCGGGCGACGGCCTGACACCCCGGCGCGCGGACCTCGGTCCGCGCGCCGCCTCGTTGGGCGTGCCGCTGGATACACTTTACCGATGGGCGACGAGCAGGTGGCTCCGCCGACGAAGCCGCGGAGGATCAGCCAACGGGGCATCGCGACGCGTGAGCGGATCCTCGAGGCGGCGAACCGCCTCATGTTCGTGCGCGGAGTGAACGCGACGACCCTGGACGACGTCCGCGAGGCAAGCCAGACCAGCAAGTCCCAGCTTTATCACCACTTCGCCGACAAGCAGGAACTCGTCCGCGCGTTGGTCAGATATCGAGGCGCGCTCGTGCTTCAGCGCGAGCGCGGAGGGCTCGAACGACTGAGATCGTTCTCCGGGCTGGTCCGGTGGCGTAACGCGCTGATCCAGGCCAACTCGCTGAACAACGGCCGATACGGGTGCGGCCTCGGGTCGATGGCGGTCGAGCTGTCCGACCAAGATGAGCAGGCGCGATCGATGCTGGCGGAGACGTTCGCGGAATGGGAAAAACTGATCAGCGACGGTCTGCACCGGATGCGGGACAGCGGTGCGCTGCGCCAGGACGCCGACCCGGAGAAGTTGGCCACGGGGTTGATGGCGGCCCTGCAGGGCGGCTACCTGCTGGCGAACGCCGCGCACAACGTCGCACCCATGGAGGTCGCGCTCGACATGGCACTGGAACACATCAAATCGTTCCTCACGCAGCCGTCCGGGAAGCCGACCCGTTGATCGAGCCCGCTCGGGTGATCAGGCCGATCGCGCGGACGCGATACGCCACCGCGACGCCGATCCGCGCGCGATGCGCCACAGCGACGCCGATCCGCGCGCGATGCGCCACAGCGACGCCGATTCACCTGCAATAGAGCCGAAGCGCGTCGATCGGCCACCCGCCCAGCGTGCTCGATCACCGCAGCGGTACGCAATCGGTCCCCAGACACGAGGACGCTGTGGCACCGCAGCCGCGAGTAGGGTGCGGCGATGGCGATGAGGGCGTACCGCGAGCTGACCGGCGCCGAGAAGGCTGTGTGGGACCGCTTTGACGCGGCGTTCGACTTCCGCCCCAGCATGCACCGGTACCCGGCCATCAAGGAACCGACCCCGTCGGTCACCTGGAGCCTGGACGGCCTCGATGAGGAACCCGGATACCCGCGCCTGGATCGCCTGGTCGAGGTCGTGCAGGCCGGGTTCACGGCGCTGGCGGGGACGGGTTCGATCCTGTGCCTGGACTGGCAGCACCCGAGTTACCGGGTCTGGCCCAGCCTGGTCGGGCCGGAGAACATCGATCCGCCTGGCCAGCCTGGATGGCCGTTGTCGCCGTACCCGGACGGCGACTACTACATATACCTCGCGGAGGACTTCCGGTTCGGCAGCTTCGGCCATCCGTGGGAGCTGTCGCTGTGCGTGTTCGGCGGCACCCTGCTGGACCTGGTCGAAGCCGACCTGCACGACCTCCTCGGCATGCCGATGAGGCGCGACGGCCAGCGGGTGACGAGGTGAGGGCGGGTCCGGCGAACGAATGGTCCGTGAACGGGGCGCCGCACCCCGAGACGCGGACGCCCGGTTACCTCACCGGGGCGCGCGGCGTGGCGCTCGACGGACCGCGCCGGCGGTCATGACCTGGCCTTGCGGGGCGCGATGGTGTAGCTGAACGAGATCAGGAAGTCGATGGCGACGACGATGCCCCAGACGCCCATCGGCCCCCACATCGGCGCGACCCGCTCGGGGTCGCCGACGAGCAGGGTGAAGAGTCCCATCACGGCCACCGCGACGACGTATGCCGCGAGGTGGCGCAGCCACTGCCGCCGTTCGTGGGCGGCGTGCTCCCGGCCGTGCCGGGGGGCGCGGGCCGGCGCCGGCCCGCCCGCGAACCGGTGAGCGAACCGCTGGTCGGTCCAGCGGACCAGTTGGCCCCCGAAGGCCACGGACGCGCCGAGGTAGCCGGCGGCGAGGCCGTGCGCCGCGCTCGCCTCGCCGCCCCCGCGCAGGTCGACGACGGAGAGGGCGAGCAGCACCACGTCGACCAGCGGCACGCAGAGGAGCAGCACCGTGCTGAGGGTCTTCGCCCGCAGCGGGTAGCGCGCGGTGAGACCGGCCAGCAGCAGCACCCAGAACCCGATCTCGCAGGCGATGATCGCCGGCACCATGACAGCCTCCCCGGTTCCGTACAGCCGTGCCACATCTTTCTAGCACGATCGTGCGATAATAACGGGGTGCCCAAGATCGTCGACCACGCCGAGCGCCGTCGGGAGCTGGCCGAGGCGGTCTGGCAGGTGATCGCCGGTGGCGGCATCGACAGTGTCTCCACCCGCTCGGTCGCCGCCGCGTCCGGCTGGTCCTCCGGCGCGCTGCGGCACTACTTCGCCACCCGCGCGGAGCTGCTGGCGTTCGCCTGCGAGCAGGTCATCGACCAGGTGACCGAGCGCATCGAACGGCTACCGTTGCCGGCCGATCCGGTCGCCGCGGTGCGGGCGATCCTGCTGGAGACCATGCCTGTCGACGAGCGCCGGCGCATCGAGGCCTCGATCGCCTTCTCCTTCCTCGCGCTCGGCCTGGGCGATCCCGCGCTGGCCCGCGTGCAACGCCGGCACTTCACCGCGATGTTCGAGATGTGCCGTCGGCTCGTCGGCGATCTGGCCGCGCGCGGTCACCTGGCCGGCGAACCCGACCGCCTCGACACGGTCGCCCGGCGGATGCACGCGGTCGTCGACGGTCTGACCACGCACGTCCTGGCCGGACACCTGGGCGCCGCCGAGATGGTGGCGCAGCTGGACGCGTACCTGGCGGAGCTGACCGGCTCCGAGCCGCGAGCCTGACCCGCGGTCACCGCGGCGGATCGTCGACGCCGGCGGGCTCGGGCCGGCCGGCCTTGTGCCGGCGGTAGTACCGGGCGACGCGGGCGCGGTTGCCGCACCGGGTGCGGGAGCACCAGCGGCGACCGGGATGCGCCGGCAGGAACAGCACGACGCAGTTCTCGGCCTCGCACTGCCGCACGGTGGCCAGCACCGGATCCGTGAGCAGGTCGACGGCGGCCTCGGCGAGGTGGGCCGCGAGCTGCGCACCCAGGCTGCCCTCGCGGCGAACGCGTGCCCGCGGGGCACCCGACAGCCACCGCAACTCCCGGATCGCGGGCGCCCGGCGCTGACTGCCGTTGAGGTACGCGACGGCGTCGGCGGGCGGCGCCAGGCCGCGCCGGGCGTGGTCGACGGCGACCGCGATGTGGCCGCGTACGGCCTGGACCATCGCCACGTCGTCCGGCGTGATCGTGGCCGGCGCCTCGGGCAGGTCGGGCACGCGATCGGCCTGGGCGCCGAGCCACGCCTGCAGCTGTGCGGGCGTGGCCAGCAGGTCGACGGTGTTGCCGCCGTGCCGCACCACCGTGTTGACCAGGTCGAGTGCCAGCGGCTCGCCCACGAGCGGCGTCAGGTCCGTCACCACCTAATGGTATCCCGGCCTCTTGACGCGTTAGGACGGTCACCGGTATGCCTAATGCGACATTACTATTAAGAAGGGTGTGACCATGACGCTGAGCGTGACCCGGGTCGTGCACCGGCACCTCGACGTGGGCGGGCTCCGGCTCTTCTACCGGGAGTCCGTCCCCTCCGCGCCGGGAAGCGCGGACCGGCCACCGGTCCTGTTGCTGCACGGCTTCCCGTCCGCCTCGCACCAGTACCGGCGGCTCATCGACGTGCTGGGCGACCGCCATCGGCTCGTCGCCCCGGACTACCCGGGCTTCGGGCACAGCGACGTGCCGACACCGGCGACGGCGGGCGGCTCGTTCGACTACACCTTCGACGGCCTGGCCGACGCGGTCGAGCGGTTCGTCGACCGCCTCGGGCTGACCCGGTTCGTGCTGTACCTGTTCGATTTCGGCGCCCCGGTGGGCTTCCGGCTCGCCACCCGCCACCCGCGTCGCGTGGCCGGGCTCATCGTGCAGAACGGCAACGCGTACCTCGAAGGGCTGTCGGACCAGGCGCGGGACTTCATCGCGCTGCGCCCCACCGACCCGGGCGCGGAGGAGCAGGTCCGCGCGCTGCTGACGCTGCCCGCCACCCGCGGCCAGTACGAGGGCGGCACCTCGAACCCGGACGAGGTCGCCCCCGACGGCTGGACCCTGGACCAGCACTTCCTGGACCAGCCGGGCCGCAGCCAGCCGCAGCTCGACCTGGCCTTCGACTACAAGTCGAACCTCCAGCAGTACGACCGCTGGCAGGAGTGGTTGCGGCTGCACCAGCCCCCGACGCTGATCGTGTGGGGGCGCAACGACCCGTTCTTCCCCGCGCCGGGCGCCGAGGCGTACCTGCGGGACCTTCCCGACGCCGAGCTGCACCTGCTCGACACGGGGCACTTCGCGCTGGAGGAGAAGCTGCCGCAGATCGCGCCGCTGGTGGCCGACTTCCTCGACCGGGCCGCCCGCGCCGACCGGTCGGCGGCCGCCGCGACGGGGTAGGCCGGTCCTCCCTGGACCGATTTGTCGAGCGGGTGCCGCGTCGGTCCGGTGTGGCGGGCGTCACGGCCCCGAGCGGAAATGGACGCGGCGTCCGGTTCGTTGCTAGGGTCGACCCCGTAAGCGGACACGGTGTCCGAATGTCGGGGAAGAAGGGGAAGGTCGTCATGGCCCATCTGCTGCACCTGGACACCAGCGCCCGCCGCGCCTCGCACTCCCGCGCCCTGAGCAGGGTGTTCGCCGAGCAGTGGCGGGCGGCGAGCCCGACGGGCACCTACACCTACCGGGACCTCGCCGCGGATCCGGTTCCGGTGATCGGCGAGGCGTGGACGGAACTCTGCGACTACGCCCTCGCGCACGGCATCACCGATCCGGTCCGCCTCGCCGAAGGAGTCCGTACCCCGGCGCAACGGGCGGCGTGGGCGGTCGTCGAGCCGCTGTTGACCGAGCTGGTCACGGCCGACGTGCTGCTCATCGGCGCCCCGATGTACAACTTCTCGATCCCGGCGAGCCTGAAGCTCTGGCTCGACCAGGTGACGTTCCCCCGCGCCTCGCTGGACGCCACGGTGGTCGTGGTCTCCGCGCGCGGCGGCTCGTACGCGCCCGGCACACCCCGCGAGCCGGTCGACCATCAGGAGCGCTACCTGCGCGACTTTTTCCGGGGGCACTTCCAGGTGGACGACATCACCGTCATCAACGCCGAGTTCGTGAACTCGACCGTGGACCCGACGCTGGCGCGGTGGCGCGAGTCGTACGCCGCCTCGTTCGACGCGGCGAAGCGGGCGGCAGCCGACCTGGCTCGCACCCTGGCGACCGGTGGCCCCGTCGCGGCGCGGGCCGGGTCATGACCTGGCTGATCCTGGTGCTGGCCGGCCTGGTCGAGATCGTCTGGTCGCAGAGCATCAAGCCCACCCAGAACTTCACGCGGCCGCTGCCGACCCTGATCTGCCTCGTCCTCGGCGCCGCGGCCGTGTACCTGCTGTCCCGGGCCATGCAGGAGCTGCCGGTCGGCACCGCCTACGCCGTGTTCACCGGGATCGGCGCGATCGGGGCGATCTCGCTGGGCATCGTCGTGCACCGGGACCCGGTCAGTGTCGGCCGGTTCGCCGCGCTGGCCCTGATCGTCGGCGGCATCGTGCTCGCCCGGGTCACCAACCCGGACTGAGCGGGGGGATCACCGCAATGCCGGCCGGCCGCGCGCGGCGGCCTGACCGGCGCGGCGGGCCGCGTTTCGTGCGGAGGCTGGCCGGCGCGGCGGCTGTGGCCCTCGTCCGTCCGGGCGGGACGGGTCCGGGAAGTGGGCACCGGAGTCGTCCCGCCCGGCTCATCCGCCGTCGAGCACGCCGGACGCGAGGGTGCGCAGGGCGGCGGCGATCTGCTCCGGCGTGCGGCGGCGCTGCTCGCGCTGGTACTGGTAGACGTCCGGGGCGAGCGGCGCGAGCAGTACGTCGACGAGCGCGTCGACCTGCGGCGCGGCGGCCTGCGCCAGCAGCGCCCGCACATGTGCCCGCCAGAAGCCGTACGCCCCGGTGGCGAAGCGCGCCGGCCCGACCTCGGCGCCGAGCACGAGCGGCAGGTGCTGCTCGAGCAGGTCCACCATCGCGGCGTAGAAGGCCGCCAGCCGTTCGGCCGGGGGAGCGCCGGGGCCGAGCGGCGGGGGCCCGGACATCATCCGCTGCTGGAGGTCGCGCTCGTGGTCGTCGAGCAGGGCCTGGGCGATCGACGCGGTGTCCGGGTAGCGCCGGTAGAGGGTCGCGCGCCCCACGCCGGCGGCCCGGGCGATGTCCTCCATCGTGACGCTTCGCGGGTCGCCGCCGGCGAACAGGGTCCTGGCGGCGGCGAGCACCCGCGCCCGGTTCCTGGCCGCGTCGGCCCGCTCACCCTGAGCGCGAGGGCCGAGCGGATCCCCGGTCAACCGGTCGGTGCGGCCGTTCACCGACCCAGCCTAGCAAGTGGACGCGGCGTCCGAATGGACGGCGCCCGGCGCGCCTGGCCGGCGAGCGGCTGGTACCCCGACGAGGATCCCACCCGTCGGAAGGCTGTCCGGCCGGTCCGCTCGGCCGTGCCCGGACCATTAGGCTGGCCCGGAACATCACCAGCGCCGGCGCCCACCCGCCCGGGCGGGCAGGCGCCGATCCGGCCACCCGAGGAACCCCGTGCACTCACGCCGAATCGCCCGAGCCGTCGCCGGCGCCACCGCCGTCACCGCCCTGGCCGGCTGCGACAGCGGCACGACCGGCCAGCCGACCGCGCGTTCCACCACAGCGGACGGACCGCTGGTCGAGCACATCCACACCGCCGACCCGTCGGGTCACGTCTGGGCCGGCCGGCTCTACGTGTACCCGTCGCACGACGTCGACACGGGCGTGCCACCGGACCGGCTCGGCAGCCAGTACGACATGCGCGACTACCACGTGCTGTCCATGGCGCAGGTCGGCGGGGAGGTCGTCGACCACGGGGTCGCCCTCGCCCTCGCGGACATACCCTGGGCGGACCGGCAGCTCTGGGCCCCGGACGCCGCGCGCAAGGGCGACCGCTACTACCTGTTCTTCCCGGCGAAGGACCGCGACGGGATCTTCCGGATCGGCGTGGCCACCTCGGCCGACCCGGCCGGCCCGTTCGTCGCCGAGCCGGAGCCGATCGCCGGCAGCCAGAGCATCGACCCGGCCGTGTTCACCGACGAGGACGGGACGACGTACCTCTACCAGGGTGGGATCCTCGGCGGGCAGCTGCAGCGCTGGCGAAACGGCGGGTACGTGGGGACGGACACGTATCCGGCGAACGACGAGCCGGCCCTCGGCCCGCGCGTCGCGCGGCTCACGGACGACCTGCTGGGCCTGGCCGAGCCGGTCCGCGAGGTCGTCGTCCTCGACGAGGCCGGCCGGCCGCTGCGGCAGGGCGACCCCCGCCGCTTCTTCGAGGGATCGTGGGTGCACCGGCGCGCCGGCCGCTACTACCTGATGTACTCCACCGGGGAGAGCCGCCAGCTCGCGTGGGCGACGGGCGACTCGCCGTACGGCCCGTTCAGCTACGGCGGCACCGTGCTCGAACCGGTCGACGGCTGGACGACGCAGGGTTCGATCGTCGAGGTCGGCGGCGACTGGTACCTGCTGTACCACGACGCCAGCCGGTCCGGCGTCGACCACCTGCGCGACGTGCGGATCGCCCCGCTCGAGTACGACGAGGACGGTGGCATCCGCACCGTGAAACGGTGACCGCCCGCCGGCGCGCCGCGCCGGTGCTCCGGCGCGGGGTTTCCGCGCGCTTCCGACTTGCGCAGCTGCGCAAAGTTGTTCTTGTGGCGGTGGCGACAGCGCGGTGAGGGTGAGCGGAGCCCGCGCCGCACCGAGCCGGCCGGGACCGGACGCGGTCCTCACCACGCAGGAGCAACAGTTGCGAAGTCTCAAGGCACCACCCGCCCTCGCCGTCCTGGCGGCGGCCGCCCTCCTCGGCACCACCGCGCAGGCCGCGAACGCGGCGAGCCCGTCACCGGCGGGCACGACCACGGCCGCCGAGGCGTCCGTCCCGGCCACCGTGGCGCCCGCCACGGACACCCCAGCCCTCGTGGACGATCTGGCCGACCCGGCCGACGCCACGATCGCACCGGACAAGGCCGCGCGGGCCCACCTCGCGGGCCACCGGGACCGCTACCGGATCGCCGACCCGGCCGGCACGCTCACCACCGGGCGGGTCGACACGCACGGCGCGCGGGAGACGGTCCGGTTGAACCAGAAGTACCGCGGCCTGCCCGTGTTCGGCGCCCAGTACGTGGTGCGGATGGAGAAGAAGGCCGGCACACGTACGGTGACCGGCACCTCGGGCAGCTACTTCACGGACCTCGACGTCGACACCACGGCCACCCCGCTGCCCGCGGACATCGCGATCGCCCGGGCCGTCGAGGACGTACGCAGGAGCCTGCACCCCGGCGCGGCCGTGGTCGCCGGCGCCCCCCGGCCCGGCCCGAAGCCCGACCCGGCCCGCGCCGACCTCACCGGCACCGACCAGGGGCTCGTGGTCATGCCGACCGGCACCGGCGTGCTCGCCCGGCGGGTACTCGTCAAGGGCAGGGACGTCGTGACGGGTCAGCCCGTGCTGCGCGACGTGTACGTGGCCGCAACGAACGGCGTGCCGCTGCTCAGCGTCAGCCGGATCAAGACGTTCGCCACCGCGCAGCAGGCCGCCGCCCTGGCCGCCCGCGGGACCGCCAAGGCGCCGCAGGCCGCGCCGGCGGCGACCGCCACGGGCACCGCCGCGACGCCGGTCGCCGGCACGGGCACCACCCTGCACGGCGCCACGGTGCCGATCCCGCTCGTCCGCCCCGACGGTGCCGACGGCTACCTCATGACGGACCGGACCCACGCCCGCGAGGACGGCCGGACGGTCCCCATCACCACCTGGGACGGCCGGGGCCGGGACTACTACGACCTGCTCGAGGGCGGGTGGCCGGAGGGCGTCGCGCCGTTCGCGTCGCCGTCCACCACGCTCGGGGCCGACCTGACCGACGCCGGCGCCGTCGACGCGGCCTGGGACGCCGCGAAGGTGTTCGAGTGGTACCAGACCGAACTCGGGCGCGACAGCCTGGACGGCGCGGGCATGCCGATCGACTCGATCGTCGGCATCACCTACGGCGGCTACCCGTGGGTCAACGCGTACTGGGACGGCACCCGGATGGTGTACGGCAGCGGCGACGACGAGTACCTGCCGCTGGCCGCCGACCCCGACGTGGTGGGCCACGAGATGTCGCACGGCGTGGTGGAGCACACCGCCAACCTGGTCTACGGCGGCCAGCCGGGCGCGCTCAACGAGGCGATCGCCGACTACTTCGGCAACGCCATCGACGTCGACGCGTCCGGCACGTCGATGTCCGATCCGGAGGCGAGCCTGCTCGGCGGCGACCTCTGCCGCACCCTGGCTCCGGCCCGGTGCGCCCTGCGCAACCTCGACGACGGCGCCACCACCGCGGACTTCCAGCACCTGATGGACACGCCGGCGATGGACGACGGCGGCGTGCACCTCAACTCGACGATCGTGTCCGGGGCGCTGTGGGACCTGCGCCAGGCGTTCGGCGGCGCGGTCGCCGACAAGATCGTCTACCGGGCGCTCACCGACTACCTCGCGCCGATGTCCGACTTCGTCGATGCCCGCGAGGCGGTGCTCGCCTCCGCCCGGTCGTGGGGTCTGAGCAAGAAGGACCTCACGGTGGTGCAGGCCGCGTTCGACTCGCGCGGGATCACCGCGAAGTGGAAGGCGGGCCTGTACGGCAAGAAGACCGACCTGCTGGTCGACCGGCTCAACACCGGGATGTACGTCGACATGACGGCGAGCATGGCCGGTGGCTGGTTCGCCGTGCCGCGCTCGGACGCGAACCACACCCAGCCGACCTCGATCTGGGTGGGCCGCACCAAGGGCGAGAACACGCCGTACCGGATCTCCCCGGACGACGGGAACGTGCACAGCTTCCCGCACACCGACGGCAAGCGGGTCGTGTGGCTGTCGGTCGAGACGAACGCCGACTCGCCGACGTGGGAGATCGACCGCATCCTGTCGGCGCCCGTCGGCGGCGGCAAGGTCGAGGAGCTCTACCGTTCCCCGTACCGCATCGACGGCCTGGGCTTCGACGGCACCGTGGTGGCGTGGAGCCAGTACGACCCCGAGCAGGGTTACCTGGACGTCGTGCGCTACCTGCGGGGCGACTCGCCGACCGTGCACACCCTCGCCCACCCCGGCTGGGTCGGCAACGCCACGGCGCCGAGCGTCCGGAACGGGAAGATCTCCTACGTCCGGTACGAGGACCTCGCGCAGCCCAACCCCGATGGCACCTGGTGGTCGCTGGGCGTCGAGGTGTACGACGTCGCGACCGGGAAGACGACCTTCGCCGGCGGTGACCCGGGCGCCGAGACGATGAGCTACCCGCAGGTGTCCGGCACCGCCGTGGCCTGGGTGATCAACCGCGACTACGGCCGCTACGTCGACGGCGCGTGGAGCCAGGGGACGTACCACGACTCGGTCCGGCTCTTCGACTTCGCCACCGGCACGAGTCACCTGCTCTTCGAGGAGAACTCACCGCAGGCGAAGCGGGCCGACGTCCTCACGCTCTCCGACACCACCCTCACCATCACCGAGGAGGCCCCCGTGGACCGCTGGCTGGCGACCGGCGGCTACCCGGACAACTCGCTCAACCCGAAGCTCAGGCAGTACCGGTTCGACGGGACGTACGTCGGCCCGGCGTCGTGCAGTCCGGGCGCGCAGATGTTCGCGACGGCGGGCGCGGGGCGCGACGTGATCTACCTGGACTCGTCGGCGGGCGGTTTCGGCCTGGCGTACGCGACGGGCGCGAAGTCCTGCCGGTGAGCCCCGGTTAGGCAGGCCGACGCCCGGCGGCGCGCCGGGAACCCGCTGGTGGGGTTCCCGGCGCGCCGTACCGGCCGGCCGCGCTGCCGGCCGGTGGACGATCCCGGACCGGTCAGCCACGCTGCTGGCACGGTACGCAACAGCGGGCCGAGGGCAGGATCTCCAGCCGCGCCGTCGGGATGTCCTGGCCGCAGCGGTCGCAGACGCCGTAGGTGCCCTCGGACATCCGCCGCAGCGCCTGCGCGGTGGCGGCGACACCCTGCTGGGCCACCTCGATCAGCCGGCGCAGGGTGTCCGGGTCGTGACCGCCGTGGTCGGGCTGCCGGGAGTGCACGGTGAGCGCGGTGAGCTGGTCGGTGTGCTCCTGGAACTGGCGCTCCAGCAACTCGCGCAGCGCTTCGGTGCGGTCTTCGAGGGTGTGCGTCATTGTCGCTCGTCCTTTCCGGAAGGCGGCCGGGTCCGGTCGGCCAACGGGTGTCGGGTCGCCGCGACGGCGGCCATGCCGGCCCCGGTCAGCGCGGCGGTGCGCGGTGCCGCCGCGCGGTGCACGGTCGCGCCCAGCGTGGCGACCAGCCGGGCGGTCAGGTCGGGTCGGGTGGCCCCGTCGCCGATCACGACGACGCCCCGGGCCAGGGCGGCCCGGACGGGTTGCCGCAGCGCCGGCTCCTGCCGCAACTCCCGGATCAGCCTGGTCGCGGTGTCCGCGAGCATGCCGGCGGTCACCGCGTGGTTCAGGTCCCGGGTGCCGACCTCGGCGCGCCGGGCCGCGACCACCCGGCCGTGCTCCAGCAGGGCCACCTCGGTGAGCTGGGCGCCGATGTCGGCGAGCAGCAGGGTGCCGGCGGCGGCGCCCGCGCCGATGGCGCCCGCGCGGACGCTGTCGACGAAGAGCAGCCGGGCCGGCGCGAGTACGGCGTTGAGCACCCGGCGGGTGGCCTCCTGGTCGGCCGGCGTGGCGAGGACCGGACGGCAGGCCACCACGAGCGAGCCCACCGGCAGCGGGATGCGGTGGTCCTGCAGCAGCCGCCGCAGTTCGGTGGTGCAGGCCGGACCGTCGACGATGCGTCCGCGCCGCACCACCGGGGTCCGCAGGCCCTGGCCGACCGGGACGCTCAGCATGCCGTGCGGTCCCAGCCAGATCCGCAGCTGGGCGCTGCCGAGGTCCACGGCGACCGGCTCGGGCGCGACGGACACCACCGGGCGGGTGGTGTGGGACCGGCCGACCAGCATCCCGGTGCGGACCGGAGGGTGTACGGAAGTGACGTTGCCGGGCATACCGACCTCTTCTACGGTGAGACCCCCGGCCGTCGCGGCGGCGGGGGTGGGGTGCGGTGGATGGGCGGTCGGGCCGTGGGGCGACCGTCAGAGCGGTGCGCTCGCTACGGCGTCGACCCGCCGGGGCTCAGGGACGTCCACCACGCGGCGGCGGGAGAACCTCGCCGGTCCGGGCGGCGGGCCGCCGCGGCCCGGATCGGGCCACCGGGGCCGGCGCCCGCCGGGACAGCGGCGGGCAACCGGCGAACACGGGTGGGGTGGCCACCGGCGTACGGGTCATCATCACCGCCTCCTCGCTGCTCGGGTACGCGTCGGACCTCCAGCGTCGCCCGGAAGCACGACGTTGGCATTGCGCGTGGCCGGCCAACAAGAGCCCGCTTGATTGCCGGCCGCCGGAGAACACCATCGCGTCCCGTCCGGCCGCCGTCACCGCTGGTGGCGGCCCGTGGTCGGCGCCCCGGTGACCTGTGCATGTCGGCCACGCGGAGGTGTTCAGCGGCTATGGTTGGCCGCATGGAGAACCGACAGCACCCCGCCGGCGCGCAGCGGTCGCTCGCGCTGTCGATGCTGGCCGTGCTGGCGGTTGTCCTCGCGGCGCTTCGTGCCGGCTACGCGTTCGGCATGTGCATCGTGGTCCGGTTGAGCCGTGCCGTCGCGGGCTGCGTGCCCGCCTGGTCGGCCGACCGGGCGCCGCCGTCCATCGTGCGAGCCGAACGATCGTCCACCGTGCTGCCGTAGCGCCGGCCCCGCTCCCGGCCGGCCCTGGGCAGCCGTCCCGCGAGGAGCATCCGCTGTGAACATCGAACGCACGACGCTGCCCGGCATTGGCGTACGGCACATCTTCACCACCCGCGAGGGCCGCCGGATCGGCATCGTGGAGTACCTGGTGGGCGACCGCCGGGACGTCGTCCACGACGACCCGAACGATCCGGACGGCATGGTCACCCTCACCCTGACCCGCAGTGAGGCCAGCGCGCTGGCCGCCCTGCTCGGCTTCCCGGAAGTGGTCGCCGTGCCGGCCTGACCCGCTAGGCCGGCAACGGCCGACGGGGCCAGTCCAGTGCGCGCGCGCCGAGCACGGCGGCGTGCAGGGTGAACCGGTCCCGCGGGTCGGCGGGGTCGTAGCCGCTCAGCGCCCGGATCCGGCCCAGCCGATAGGTGACGGTGCGGACGGACACGTGCAGGCGGCGGGCCGCCTCCGTGGCGACCTCGCCGCACCCGAAGTACTCGTTCAGGGTGTCCAGCAGCGGCTCGGCGCCGCCCCGGGCCTGGCTCAGCGGGGTCAGCACCGCCTGCACGAGGTCCGCCATCGCCGCCTGGTCCCGCAGCAGGACGCGGTAGATGAGCAGGTCGTGGGCGTCGATCACGGCGGTGTCGGTGTGCAGCCGCCGCGCCGTGGTCAGCGCCTCGCGGGCCTCCTCGTAGGAGCGGGCGATCCCGTACAGGCCGGGGTGCGGGCGGCCCACCGCCACCTGCCACGGCCGGCCCCGGACCAGCCGGTCCAACTCGCCGTGCATCAGCCGTCCCAGCGCCGGCCCGGGACCGCCGTCGCCCGCGCCCCGGTCCGGCGTCACCGGGTCCGCCGGGGCGATCACGACGAGCAGCCCTTCCTTCGTGGCCACCAGCACGTCCCGGTCACCCAGCCGGTCGAAGATGACCCGCTCCAGCGCGCTGATCGCCGACTCGGCGTCCGGCAGACGGTGGCCCGGTGCGGCGAGCGCGACCTGGTGGACCCGGGCCAGATCCAGCCCGAACGGCTCGGCCCGCTCGACCAGCCCGCCCAGGTCGGAGTCGCCGCGCAGCAGGTCGTCGACGAGTTCCCGGCGCAGCGTCTCCTCACGCCGGACCAGTTCCCGGCGGGCCACCGCGTAGCCCTCGGCGAGCGTGGCCACGGCGGCGTCGACCACGTGGAGCACCGCGTCGGCCGCCGCCCGCACCGTCTCGCTGTCGGTGGCCGAGGCCAGGTGCGGCAACTGCCGCCAGAGCCGCCGGGCCGCCGACAGGTAGAGCCGGACGGCGCGGCCCGCGGAGATGCCCTGCTCGGCGGCGCGCCGGCCGAGCGCGCCCACCGCGTCGAGTTCACCGCGGCGCGGCCGGCGGCCGGTCACCGCCGCCTCGGTCAGCAACCGTAGATAGTCGCCGAGCAGTTCCACCGGTACGCCGCCGGCGTCGGCGCTGGCCGCGCGGGCCACCTCGGTCAGCCACCCGTCGTCGCCGGGCGCCCCGGCCCGATCCGGTCGGCGGGCGCTCTCGGTCATCGTGGTCTCCCCGGGCGGGGCCGGCATCGAACGCCGGCCCGATCCGTCCAGCCTATTGCCGGCGGCCGGACGCCGACGGGCTCCCGAGCGACGCGGGCCCGTCGAGGGGTACGGGGTCTAGCGGCTGCGCTCCACGACGTACTCCGCCAGGCCGAGCAGGAAGCGACCGTCGGCCGTGTCGGCGGCGGCGCCGAGCGCCCGCTGCCCCTCCCGCCGGGCCGCCACCGCGAGTTCCCGGGCGCTGCGGCGCGCCGACTCCACACAGTCGTACGCCAGCAGGCGACCGTGCAGCCAACGCACCTCCGACGCGGTGCGTTCCGCGCGGGTACGGCTCAGGAAGCGGAGCAGCCGCTCGCGCTCGTCCGCGGTGCACCGCCGGATGAAGTCGATGAGGATCAGGGTGCGCTTGCCCTCCCACAGGTCACCGGCGATCTCCTTGCCGTACCGGGCGTAGTCGCCGGTGAGGTTGAGCGCGTCGTCCTGGATCTGGAACGCCGCACCCAGGTACCAGCCGTAGCGGTCCAGCACGTCGACGGCGTCGTGCCGGCCGGTGGCCACCAGGATCCCGGTCCGGCACGGGTAGATGCAGGTGTACCAGGAGGTCTTCTTCAGGCACATCCGGTAGTAGTCGTCCGCGTCCAGGTCGCACACGTTGTCCCGGATCCAGCCGATCTCGATGGCCTGCCCCTCCAGCGAGTGGCGCAGCATGAGTTCGGTCTCCTCGAACAGCCGCCAGGCGATCCCGGAGCCGAGCGCCGCCCGGTTCGCGGCGAGCCGCTGCAACGCCAGCAGGTTCGTCATGTTGCCGACGTTCAACGCCACGCCGACCCCGTACCGGGCGTGCAGGGTCTCCTCCCCGCGCCGCTGCTCGCTGGCGTCCTGGATGTCGTCGTGGATGAGGAAGGCGTTGTGGAACAGCTCCACGGTCACCGCGGCGTTGAGCCCCACCGACGGCGCGCCACCGAACGCCCGGCAGGTCGCGAGGCACAGCGCCGCCCGCAGTCCCTTGCCCCACCGCCGCGGATACTCGGTGACCAGGTCGTAGAGGTAGCGCGGGCCGCCCGGGGGAACGTCGTCGAGGAGCGCGCCGAGCGTGAGCGCGCGGTAGCGCTCCAGGGTGCGTTCCACGTCCCCCAGGACCGCACCGGTGGTCGGCGTCATCGCCGGCTACCGGTCCGGCGACGCCGGGCGCTTCCCGGTCGGTGGCATGAGCCGGTCGGCCAGCCCGTTGGCCACGTCCGGCACCAGGCGGGCGAGGTTGAGCACGGTGTCCAGCGCGTCGTGCGCGTCCGACGTGTACCGGCGGACGACCTCGCCGCGCCGTTCGTCCGCCGTCTGCAGTTGGGCGATCACCGTGTCGATCAGCGCGTGCCCGTCGGTGCGGACCCGCGCGACCAACTCGTCGAACGCCTCCGGATCCACCCGGCGGTCCTCGCTCAGCCGCTCCTGCAGCCGCCGGGCCCCGGCCAGCCCCGCCGCGAGCTCCTCCTCCAGCACCGTGGCCGCGTGGGTCACGGTCTCGGAGGTCTCGTCGGCCACCTTCTCGAAGCGCTCGTCGCCGCGTTCGTGCTCGCCGTTGCTCATGGGCGCAGTCTTCACCCGGGCCATCGGGACGGGCCAGAGGTGTGTCGAGATGGTGACTGACCGTGTCGTCCCTGCTGGGGGCGGGTGCGCTCGGGCCGGCCGGCGCTCAGCCGGCCCGGGGGGCGTACATGATGACGGCGACGCCGACCAGGCAGATGGCGGCCCCGATCAGGTCGTAGCGGTCCGGGCGGAACCGGTCGACCACCATGCCCCAGGCCAGCGAGCCGGCGACGAAGACACCGCCGTACGCGGCCAGGATGCGGCCGAAGTTGGCGTCGGGCTGGAAGGTGGCGACGAAGCCGTAGATGCCCAGCGCGATCACTCCGCCGGCGACCCAGAGCAGTCCCCGGTGCTCCCGCCAGCCCTGCCACACCAGCCAGGCGCCGCCGATCTCGGCGAGCGCGGCGAGCAGGAACAGCAGGATCGAGCGGGCGACCGTCATGCCCCGACCGTAGCCGGGCCTCCCGGCGGTCCCGCTGGTCACCCGGCCGGCGCGCGGCCCGCCCCTTCATCGGCGTGCGGCGGGGGAGTCTCGGGCGCAATCCACTGGCATCCGGAGGCGACGTCGGGCACGCTGGCGCGCATGGTTTCGGTGGTGCAGAACGTGGCGATCGACTGTACGGATGCCTACGGGCTGGCCCGGTTCTGGAGCGGGGTCACCGGCCGTGACCCGCATCCGGAGGACCGGCCGGGCGACCCGGAGGCCCGGGTGCCGCTGGCCGACGGCCTGGTGCTGCACTTCAACCAGGTGCCCGAGCCCAAGCAGGTCAAGAACCGGATCCACCTGTGTCTGCGCCCGGACACCTCGCGGGACCAGGAGGTGGACCGTCTCCTCGGCCTCGGCGCCACCTTCGTCGCCGACCACCGCGATCCGGACGGTTCCGGCTGGGCGGTCCTCGCCGACCCGGAAGGCAACGAGTTCTGTGTCCTGCGCGGCGCGGCCGAGGGGGCGACGACCTCCTGACCCGGCCGCCCGCCGTGTCGCCCACGGCCCCGCGGGGCCGCGGGCGGCTCACGGCTGGCGCTGCGCCTCGAAGTGGGCCTTCATGGCCGGGTAGTAGTCGGCGAAGTCCGGCATCGGCCGGTCGTCACGGGCGGCCACCAGCGCGTCCAGGTAGTACTCCCAGCCCGGTCCGACCTCGCCGACGCCCGCGGTGTCGGTCAGGTGCTGGGTGAACCGCAGCTCGGTCCCGCCCGCGCGTTCCGCGAGCACCAGGTCCAGGTGCCAGCTGCCCTGCTCATCGACGGCGGACAGCGCCAGCCGGCGCGGCGGGTCGCACGCGTCGACGGTGAGATCCAGCCAGGGCTCGCCCTCCTCGTACGCCATCTGCACCTTGATCGTGTGTCCCGGCGCCGCGTCGCCCTGCCAGGGTCCGAACCAGCGCGCCGTGCGTTCCGGATCGGTGAGGCTCGCCCAGACGTCTGCCAGCGGCGCGCGGAACACGCGGGTCAGCACGAGGTCGTTGCCGAACAGTCGGCCGGTGGGGGACGGGCTCATGCGATCTCCTCCTGGGCGGCGCTGCCTCCGGCGGCCCGCTGCCGCTCGCGTCGGGTGCGGTGGACCTCGGTCTCCAGCGCGTCGAGGCGGTGCTGCCAGCCGGCCGGGCGGGTCAGCCGCGCCAGCCAGCCGGCCAGCTCGTCGAGCGGCGCGGTGACCAGGGTGTAGACCCGGCGACGCCCGTCGACGGTGTCCCGGACCAGACCGGCCTCGCGCAGCACCCGCAGGTGGCGGCTGACGGCGGGCCGGCTGATCGCGAAGCGGTCGGCGATCTGCCCGGCGGCCAGGGGCTGCGCGCGCACCATCAGGAGAATGTCCCGCCGCACCGGGTCGGCCAGCGCGGCCGCCACCTCGTCCACCCGGAAAGCGTAACCTACTGGTTACGCGTCGGCAAGCGGAACACACCGGATCCGCGAAGCCCGCCGCTACCCGCTCCGGCAGCACCGCCGGCGGGCCCGCCACGGGCCGGCCGGCGGTTGCCACTGGCCGGGCCCGCATACTGGTCGGATGGCAAAGCGGATGACCGACGGGGAGTGGCAGCGGTTCGTCGCCGAGGGCACGCGCACCGGCAAGCTCGCGACGACGCGGGCCGACGGCTCGCCGCACCTGGTGCCGGTCTGGTTCGTGCTCGACGGCGACGACGTGCTGTTCAACACCGGCAAGACCTCGGTGAAGGCCCGTAACCTGGCCCGCGACGCCCGGGCCGTGCTGTGCGTGGACGACGAGCACCCGCCGTACGCGTTCGTCACCCTGCGCGGCCGCGTCAGCATCAGCGAGGACCTGGCCGAGATGCGGCAGTGGGCGACCCGCATCGGCGCGCGCTACATGGGCGCCGACCGGGCCGCGGAGTTCGGCGCCCGCAACGCCGTGGCCGGCGAGCTGCTGGTGCGCCTGCGGGTCGAGAAGGCCCTCGGCTACACCGGCGTCGCCGACTGAGCACGGTCGCGGACGCCGGGCGGCGGCGCTGCCGCCGCCCGGCGTCCGGACCGGGGTCAACCGGTCTCAGGAGCAGGGCGCTCCCGCGCAGACGTCGACCACGGCGCCGGTGAGCAGGAACGTCGCCTTCTGCTGCTGTGCCGCGGGCTGGGCCCGCGGGAACTCGTGCGGGTCGTCGCCGTACTCGGGGCCGGCCGGCGGGAGGTTCGTCGGCGGTGGCGCGGTGGCACCGCCGCTGTTCCAGATCACGATCGCCGAACCCGGGTACGGGTACCCGCGGATCGGCGCGATGCCCCAGTAGGGCGTGACGTCGCGCGACCAGCCGTCGGCGAGCGCCGGGGTGTGCAGGCGGGCGCCGATGGTGCGCGCCTCGACCTCGGCCGCGGCCGGGGAGACCTGGTGGTCGCCGAAGGCCACGTGCATCAGCACCTGGTGCGCCGGGGTGCCCGGCAACGGCCGGTCGGTCATGTGCTGGGCGTACCCGTTGGCCTCGGCCCGGTCCCACAGCATCTGCAGCAACGCGAAGATCAGCTGCTGGTCGGCCCGGTCCGGGTAGGACTGGTCCATGATGCTCTGGAACGGGGCGAAGTCGAGGCTGCGCTGCAACAGCGTCGAGTAGTTCATCGCCGGCACGCCGAGCACCGAGCGGGTCCAGTCCTGGGCGATGGCGGTGAGCGCGCCACCGTTGATGCCGCCCTGGCTGTTGCCGTCGTAGTGCAGCCCGCCCGGCCCGTCGATCAACGGCCGGCCGGCGGCGTCGGTGAACGCCGGGTCGGCGCCGAAGCCGGCCGGGTGGATCATCGCCCGGCCGAGGAAGAGGAAGTTCAGGAAGCTCTGCTGCAGCCGGTCCGCCACCGCGGGGAAGGCGCTGAGGTCGCTGAACGCGCCGGCGACGTACGGGACGTCGGCGTTGGCCATGCCGATCCAACTGGTGGCGCAGAAGGTGAAGTTGTGGCTGGCCGACATCTCCTTGACGTTTCCGGCGTTGATCTCGGTCGGGCGGCCGAGCAGGCCGTGGCCGTAGAGCGACAGGTGCGCCGGAGCGGCGGCGGAGGCGCCGCGCGGGATGTTGCAGACGAAGTCGGCCTGCACCGTCGCGCCGGAGGGGGTGGGCCGGGCGTCCGGCGTGCCGGCCTTCCCGTCGCCGCCGGCCGGACCGTAGTGCAGCCGCGACCCGGGGCCGCCGGTGCCGGTCAGATAGGACGGTACGGCGATGGTGCCGCTCACCTGCCGGGCGATCCGCGGATCCTGCTCCGGCGAGTAGTTCACCACCTGACCGACGGTGAACGACGGCGCCTTCGTGCCGAGGGCGGCGAACGCGCCGTCGCGGATCGCCAGCATCCGCCCGGTGAGACCCTGCCGGCTCGCCACCGTGAAGTCCCAGGCGAGGTAGAGGTCGTGCCGCTTGACGTGGGCGGCGCTCAGGTCGGCGAGGATCCGCTTCAGCTGCGGGGCGCGGGGGTCCCCGGGGTGGGCGCCGCCGCCCTTGACGTACGCCCGGAACGCGGCCGGCGCCGGGATCAGCCGGCCCTGGTGGTCCCGCAGGCCGCGCAGGCCCACGACGTAGCGGGCGCCCTCGGTCAGCGCGACGGCCGGCCGGATGATCAGCACCTGGCGGTCGGGCTGACCGGCGGCGTGCGCGTCCAGCTCCGCCCAGTACGGCGTGCGCCGGCCGGTGGCGCTGTCGAGCAGCACGACCGGCGCGTCCGGGGCCAGCGAACGGCCGATGTCGGTGACCGGCGCGATGCCGCTGGCGGTGGCGTCGAGGCCGGGCACGTGCACCAGGATCGGGGTGCCCGGGCTGAACCCGTCCTGCCGGTTCCACTCGGTCGGGTCGATCGGGACGCCGCCGACGGTGGTCGGCATCGAGGTGGCCGCGAACCGCACCCGTCGGCCGGTGGGGCTGCTCCGGTCGGGCACGGTGAAGTAGTCGTTCGGGAACGGCAGCAGGCACGCCGTGGGGTCGATCGGGTCGCAGGCGCCGTGCGCGGCCGGCCGCGGCGGTGCCGTGGGCGGTGCCGCGGCGGCGGTGGAGCCGAGCAGCACGGCACCTGCGGTGACCAGCACGGACAGGGCGAAGGGCAGCCGCCTGGGGGCGGTCACAGGCATCTCCTTCGAGGGTGGACGGAGGTGGAGCGCCGAGGTGGTGGGACGAGCCCGGTGGTGGGGGCGGATGTCCTTCCTACGCTCGTGAATGATTCTCGGCAAGAGTCCGACCGGATCGGGCTGCCCGTGCGCGTGCCGGCGCCGGGGCCCGGCGACCACGTTTGCCCGCTTGCGGAGGTGGGCAAGCATCGAGCCGACACACCCTCTCGGGAAGGGACGGCTCTCGTGCATGTCACCGGCATCATCTCGGCCATCATCATCGGTCTGATCATCGGCGCACTCGGCCGGCTGGTCGTACCCGGCAAGCAGAACATTCCAATCTGGCTCACGCTGCTCATCGGCGTGGTCGCCGCACTGCTCGGCACCGCGGTCGCCGGCGCGCTCGACGTGGCCGACACCAACGGCATCGACTGGATCGAGCTGCTCATCCAGGTCGTCTTCGCGGCGATCGGCGTGGCGATCACCGCCGGCGTCTACGGACGCCGCCGAATCTGACCTGTGCCCGACGGCCGGTCCGCCCGCTCTCCGGGCGGGCCGGCCGTCGGCTGTCCGGCCCGGGTGATGGCGCGTCCCCACTGTGCCGCGCCGGCCGCGGGTCAGCCCCGGACCCCCGGCACGCGGTATAAGAGGCTGTGGATCTCGGCTTCCGGAACCCGCGCGGCGGCGAACTCGGGCTGCGGCATCTGGCCGTGCTGGCCGCGGGGGTGGGCCTCGCCGTCGCCGTCTTCGTCGGCTCCTACCGGTTGGGCACCCGGGCCAGGCTGCCGGCAGCCCCCGCCCCGGGCACCGGCTGGTTCGCCGACCACTGGCCCTGGCTCGCCGGCGCGGGCGGGCTGCTGCTGGTCGGTCTCGTGCTGCGCGCCACCGGCGGGCGTGACGGGCGGCGGATGATGCCGCTCATCCTGCACGTCGTGCTGGTCGTGCTGCTCGGTCTCGCGACGTTCTCGGCCGTCGCGGCCAGCGCCTGGTACGGCCTCGGGAGGCCGGCGCTGCCCAGGGAGAGTCGTCTGGACACGCGGGCCGGCGTGGACCTGGTGAAGCTCGGCCTCACCGTGGCCGGCGGGCTCGGCGGCGTCATCGCGCTGGTGGTGGCGTACCGGCGGCAACGGGTGACCGAGCAGGAGAACGCCCGGGCCGAGGAGGAGGCCCACCGGGCCCGGATCCGGGACGAACGGGAATCGACGAAGTTCGTGACCGAGCGGTTCGCCGCCGCCTGCACCCTGCTCGGGCACGACGCCCCCGCGGTCCGACTCGCCGGGGTGTACGCGGTCGCGGCGCTCGCCGACGACTGGGTGGACCAGCGCCAGGCCTGCATCGACGTGCTCTGCTCCTACCTGCGGATGCCGTACGAGCCGGACCCGGGGGCGACCGGCTTCCGGCAGGGCGAACGGGAGGTGCGGCTCTCCATCACCCGGGTGATCCGGGACCACCTGCGCAGCAGCGCCACCATCGCGTGGAACGAGCACGCCTTCGACCTGTCCGGCGCGGTCTTCGACTGCGGTGACCTCAGCCAGATCATCCTCACCGGACGGATGGACCTGAGCCACGCCCGTTTCGTCGACGGCACCGTCGACCTCCAGGACGTGGCCCTGCGCGGCGGCTTCCTGGACCTGACCGGGGCGACGGTCGCCGGTGGTTGGCTCGACCTGCGCGGCGCCCGCTTCTTCGACGTGTCACTGCGCGGCGGCGTCACCCTGGACCTGCGCGGCGCCACCGTCCGTGGTGGCGGCGTCGACCTGCGCGACAGCGCCTTCCGGGGCGGTCAGGTCGACCTGCGCGGCATCACCTTCGCCGGCGGCATCGTCGACCTGCGCGCGCCGGCCGACTGGTCCCGCCCGCCGGAGCTGAACTACGACCCGGTCCCGGACGGGCTCTGGCTGCCGGACGCGCCCCGGCGGGCACCCGGTGCGGGGGCGGGCCGGGCGGACGCGCCGCTGCCCTGAGCCCGGGCCCGGTGGCCCGCGCGACCGCTCGCGGCCGCTCGCGGGCTCGCGCACCGAGCCGGCCGGGCCGACGCGGGGCGGTCAGTCGCTGGCGGGCTGGAACAGCTCCACCGGGTTTCCGGCGGGATCGTCCAGCACGATCTGGCGCCCGCCGGGGCCGGTGACGATGTCGCTGCGGAACGCCACGCCACCGGTCCGGAGCCGGGCCACCTCGGCGTCGATGTCCTCGACGAGCAGGTGGATGCGGTTCCAGCCGCCCGGGTGCGGGGTGCGTCCGTCCGGCATCGCCCGGCCGGCCGAACTGGCCGGGCCGGACAGCAGCAGCCGCAGGTTTCCGCGGCGTACGTCGGCGAACGCGGGCGGGAAGGCGGTGCGCGGGCTGAAGCCCAGGTGGGTGGTGTAGAAGTCGACGGCGGCCTGGACGTCGTCGACGAGGTAACGGACGGAAACGGTCTGGTCGGTCATGACGCCTCCAGTGCGGGTGCGGCGGCGATGGCGTGCAACAGGAACTCGACGCGTTCGGCGAGCTCGGCGGTGACCCGCTCGAAGGCGGGCCGGCCCTGCGGGTCGGTGGCCGGGTCGGGGATGCTCCAGTGCGCGGTGGCCGGCCGGCCCGGGAACTCGGGGCACACCTCCCGGACCCGGTCGCAGAGCGTGATGACGTGGTCGAAGGGCTGGCCGGCGAACTCGTCGAGGTGCTTCGGCCGGGCGGCGCCCAGGTCGACGCCGCGCGCGGCGAGCACCGCCAGCACGTCCGGGTGGATCGGCTTCGGCCGGCTGCCCGCGCTGAACGCCGCCACGGCGCCGGCGGACCGCTGCCGCAGCAGGGCCTCGGCGAGCTGCGAGCGCGAGCTGTTGCCGGTGCACAGGAACAGCACCCGCGCCGCCGGCGGCGTGGCCACCGGCGGCGGTGTGTAGCGCAGCCCCGGGTGCAACGCGCCGCCGGTGGCGGCCAGCAGGTGCCCGCAGCGGGTGAGGTCGAGCCGGTAGTAGACGTCCCGGCCGTCGGCGGAGCTGCGCCGGGTCCGGACCAGCTCTGCCCGCCGCAACCGGCCCAGGTGGTAGGAGACGAGGCTCTGCCGCTCGCCGAGCAACGCGGTCAGCTCGTGCACCTGCCGGTCGCCGCGGGCCAGCTCGCCCAGCAGCCGCCACCGCACCGGATGCCCCGCGGCCCGCAGGAAATCCGGCAGGGCCGCGCCGGTTCCGCTCCGGTCGCGCCGCATGAGCCGACGATACATCAAATCACTTTGATGCAAAGCCCGTCCGCCGGGACCGGGTCAGCGCCAGGCCGCCGAGGACGACGCCGGCCAGTGCGGTCAACGCGGCCACGGTCGCCACGACCCGGTCCGTGGTGAGGGTTCCCGTGCCCACATCGGACGCGGCGTACAGCAGTGCGCTGGACATGATGTTCTCCTGGTCGATCGAGGGTTACCGACCCACATCGTGTCCGGCCGGCCCGCCCCGGCGCGTCGTACCGCCGTCGTCATTGCCCGCTGCTGCCGGCGCGGCAGGAGGCGGGCGGCTACCGCGCCGGTGGTAGCCGGGGATGGTCCGGGCGCACGATCCGGCGGCGGAGCACCGTGGCTACAGTGCCCGCACGGGCGGTGCGCGGATCGGTGTCCGGGACTATTGGTGGCCGTCGGCGTCGCGGCGCTCCTGGTGGTCGTCGCGCTCTCCGAGGACCGCGCCGCCACCGACCTCGATCCGCTGGGCTACGCCCAGTTGGCCGCCGGTGGCCTGGCCCTGGCCCTGCGCCGGCGTGCCCCGGTCGCCGTGCTGGTCCTCACCGGGTTGTGCGCGGTGGGCTATCAGGCGGCCCGGTTCAACGTGTTCGCCGTGGCGTACCTCGTGGCGGTGTATTCGGCGATGCGGGCGGGTCGCCGGACCGCGACCGTGGCGACGAGCGTGGCCATGCTGGTCGCGCTGCCGCTCGCGGCGATGCTCGCCGGCCGGCACGACGCGGGCGCGGCCTTCGCGCAGGCCCGGGGGGTACTCGAGCTGGCCTGGCTGATCGCCGCCGGGGCGGCGGGGGAGGCGCTGCGCCAGGCCGAAGGCCGGGCGGACGAGGCCGAGCGCAGCCGCGAGGAGACCGCGCTGCGCCGCGCCGGCGAGGAGCGGCTGCCGACCCTGACCGCACCGACCGGGACCTGCATGCCGCCGGGCGTCCGGTCGGGCGGCACGTCCGGTGGGGACGGCGCGGTCGGGTGGGCGGCGGGCGCCCCGATCGGTCGATGGTCCCGGGCAGGAGATGGCGATATGCGGCTGAGTGGATGCTTTGGATGTGATGATGGCGTATGTGGGAAATGCCGCTACCGAAATGACCATGCCTCAGATCTCGCCGCTCGCCGGTGAGCCGATCAAACGTGCCGACGCCGTGCGGCTCGCCGGGGTCCTCAAGGCCCTCGCCGACCCTGCCCGGCTGCGCCTGGTCAGCCTGATCCAGTCCGCCCCCGAGGGCGAGGCGTCCGTCTCGGACCTGACCGCGCCGCTGGGTCTCTCCCAGCCCACGGTCAGCCACCACCTGCGCATCCTCACCGAGGCCGGCCTGCTGGAGCGGGAGAAGCGCGGGGTCTGGGCGTACTACCGGCTGGTGCCGAGCGCGATCGCGACCATCGCGGATCTGCTCACCCCGCCCCGCAAGCGATCGACCCGGCGTACGCGCTGACGGGCGCGGCGGCGCCGCGGACCTGACGCCGGCCCGCGGCCGGGCGCCGCGCGGCTGACCGGGCCGGGGGAGCGGCGGGAAGCGCGGCAGGCGCGCCCGCCGCTCGACGCTGCCCTGCTCAGCCCGCGCGACCGCCGGAAGCGTTCGTGCCGACCGGGCCCGAGCCGACGGCCGGCCTGGGACCGCAACCGACCTGGGGCGACGGTCGTCGACGCTCCCTTGACCCGGGCATCGGTAAGCCGTAGCCTACCGTTCGTGGCTACTTACCAAGCGGCCGACGGGTGGGACGCGTTGGGCGATCCCACCCGGCGGGCCATCGTCGCCTGCCTGGCCGAGCGACCCCGCGCCGTCGGCGAACTCGCCGACGAGCTGCCGGTCAGCCGGCCCGCGGTGTCCCAGCACCTCAAGGTCCTCAAGGACGCCGGGCTGGTCACCGATCAGGCGGCGGGCACCCGCCGGGTCTACCGGCTCAATCCCGCCGGGGTGGCCGCGCTCCGGGACCAGCTGGACACGTTCTGGCGCCGGGCGCTGGGCAGCTACCAGGACATCGTCGAGGAACCGACCGAGGAGACCCCATGACCGGCACAACAGTCCCCGCCGTCCGCCGACAGATCGTCGTCGAGGCCCCACTGGGACGGGCGTTCACCGTGTTCACCGAGCGGTTCGGTGACGTCAAGCCGCCGGAGCACAACCTGCTCGGCGCCGCGATCGCGGAGACGGTGTTCGAGCCCCGGGTCGGCGGCCACATCTACGACCGCGCCGTCGACGGCACCGTCTGCCGGTGGGCGCGGGTGCTCGTCTACGAACCCCCGAACCGGGTCGTGTTCAGCTGGGACATCGACCCGCAGTGGCAGATCGAGACGGACCCGGACCGGACCAGCCAGGTCGAGGTCCGGTTCGTCGCCGAGACCCCGCACCGCACCCGGGTGGAGCTGGAACACCGCCACCTCGACCGGCACGGCCCGGGCTGGCGGTCGGTGAGCGACGGCGTCGGCCACGACGAGGGATGGCCGCTGTACCTGGCCCGGTACGCCGCCCTGTTCACCCGGGGCGGCTGAGGCCGCCGCCGGCCGGCCGCCCCGGCCGGAGTCGGGCCGGGGTGGCCAGCCGCTGCGGGCCGGCGGGCGCCGGGTCGCTCAGGCGTTGGTCAGCAGGCCGGCGGCGGCCCGGACCTGGTCGACCGCCCGGCGCAGCGCGGCCACGATCCGCTCCTCGGTGTCGGCGCCGAGCCGGGCCACCGGCACGGAGAGGCTGATCGCGTCGCCGGCCGGGGCGCGCAGGGGTACGGCCATCGCGACGCAGACGATGCCCTCGGTGCTCTCCTCGCGGTCGACCGCGTAGCCCCGGCGGCGGATGGCGGCCAGGTCGGCGTGCAGCGCCTCCGGCGTGCTGAGCGTGTGCCGGGTCAACGCCCGCAGGGGCCGGGGCAGCAGCGCGTCGACCTCCTCGTCGGGGCGCTCGGCGAGCAGCACCTTGCCGAGGGCCGTGGCGTGCGCCGGCAACTGCCGGCCGATGGCGCTGTAGAGCCGCAGCGGGTGCACGGACTCGCGCTTGGCGAGGTAGACGACGTGCGGCCCGTCGAGGCGACCCAGGTGGACGGTCTCGCCGAACTGCCGGGACAGCTCGTCGAGCACGGTGCCGAGCAGGCCCAGGGCGTCGTCTGCGGTGAGGTACGCGGCACCGACCTGGAGGGCGCGCAGGCCGAGCCCGAACCGGGTGCCGGTCAGGTCGCTCTCCACCCAGCCGCGCTGGGCCAGCGTGCGCAGGATGCCGTGCAGGCTGCTCTTCGGGATGCCGAGGTCGCGGGCCAGGTCGACGAGGGACCGCCGGTGCGGGGAGGCGGCGAGCGCCTCGAGCACCTCCAGCGTCCGGCCGGCGGACTTCACCGGGGAGAACCCGTCGGGCGAGGTCATGGCGGCCACTCTAGCGGGGTTGACAGCGCGACGGCCGTCGCTAGGGTCATGTATGTGACTAGCGTTCGCCATTCTGAACAGGGTGATCCGGCGGGCAGCGGCGTGGTCGAGGCCGTCGCCGCCGGCCGGATCCTGCCGGTGGTCGTGCTCCACGAGGCGCGTGACGCCGCCCCGCTGGCCGCGGCGCTCGTCGCCGGCGGGCTGCGCGGCGTCGAGGTGACGTTCCGCACCGCTGCCGCCGCGGCGGCGATCCGGGTCATGGCGCAGCGACCCGACCTGCTCGTCGGGGCGGGCACCGTGGTGACTCCGGCCCAGGTCGACGAGGCGGTCGAGGCGGGCGCGCGGTTCGTGGTCAGCCCCGGCTTCGGGCCGGCCGTGGTGCGGCACTGCCAGCGGCTCGGGGTGCCGGTCTTTCCCGGCGTCACCAGCCCCACCGAGATCATGATGGCGCTCGACGCCGGCCTGGACACGGTCAAGTTCTTCCCCGCCGAGCAGCTCGGCGGCCTCGGGATGATCAAGGCGTTGGCCGCGCCGTTCGGCGCGGTGCGGTTCATCCCCACCGGCGGGGTGAACACCGACAACCTCGCCGCGTACCTGGCCCATCCGGCGGTGCTGGCCGTGGGCGGCACCTGGATGGTCGCCCCGGACCTGATCGCCGCCGGGCGCTGGGACGAGGTCACCCGCCGCACCGCGGCCGCCGTGGCGGTCGCCCGGCCCGGCCCGGAGGCGTGAGGTGCTGCGGATCCGTCCCGCCGGCGACTGCCGGTACGACCTGGTCTCGCTCGGCGAGATCATGCTGCGCCTCGACCCCGGCGCGGGGCGGGTGCGCGCCGCCCGCAGCTTCCGCGCCTGGGAGGGCGGCGGCGAGTACAACGTCGCGCGCGGCCTGCGCCGCTGCTTCGGCCTGCGTACCGCCGTGGTCACCGCCTTCGCCGACAACGAGATCGGGCGCCTGCTCGAGGACCTGGTCCTCCAGGGCGGCGTGGACACCTCCCTCATCACCTGGCTGCCGTACGACGGGATCGGCCGCACCGTGCGCAACGGCCTCAACTTCACCGAGCGCGGCTTCGGCGTACGCGGCGCCGTCGGCACCTCCGACCGGGGGCACACGGCGGCGAGCCAACTGCGGCCTGAGGACGTCGACTGGGAGCATCTCTTCGGCACGCTGGGGGTGCGCTGGCTGCACACCGGCGGCATCTACGCCGCCCTCTCCGCCACCACCCCGGACACCATCGAGGCCGCCATGCGGGCCGCCCGCCGGCACGGCACCGTCATCTCGTACGACCTGAACTACCGGCTCAGCCTCTGGCAGGCCATCGGCGGGCAGCCCCGGGCCCGGGAGGTCAACCGCCGCCTCGCCCGCTACGTCGACGTGATGATCGGCAACGAGGAGGACTTCACCGCGTCGCTCGGCTTCGAGGTGCCCGACACCGACGCGTCGCTGTCCCACCTCGAGGCGGCCAACTTCGAGCGGATGATCGCGGCGGTCACCGGGGAGTACGACAATCTCAGGGTGGTCGCCACCACCCTGCGTACCGTGCGCAGCGCCACGGTCAACGACTGGGGCGCGATCGCCTGGTCGGCCGCCGGTGGGTTCGTCCAGGCCACCCACCGGGCCGGCCTGGAGATCATGGACCGGGTCGGCGGCGGCGACAGCTTCGCCTCCGGGCTGATCTACGGGCTGCTGACCACCGGCGACCTGGCCACCGCCGTGGAGTACGGCGCGGCGCACGGCGCGCTGGCCATGACCACCCCCGGCGACACCTCGATGGCGAGCCTGCCGGAGGTCGAGGCGCTGGTGCGCGGCGCCGGCGCTCGGGTGCGGCGGTAGCGGCCGACGGCAGCCGTCGCAAACCCCCGTCGATCTCCCGCCGGGTGCGCCATGATGAGTCCTGGCGTACCCGGCTCCGCGGCCGGTGCCGGACGCCGCCGCCGGCCGGACGGCGGCGCGACCGGGCGGCGGACCCGGTCCGGGCGTGTCGGGGAGCAAAACTTGATTGATTCCAAAAGACTGGGCTAGGGTCGTGCCATGGCGTCCGACTTCGAGACTCGACTGCGGGCGGTCTCGTTGCGGGTGACCCGGCCCCGGCTGGCGGTGCTCACCGCGCTGCGCGACCACCCGCACGTCGCCACCGACACGGTGATCGCGTTGGTGCGGGCGGACCAGCCCACCGTCTCCCACCAGGCGGTGTACGACGTGCTGCGCGCCCTCACCGACGCCGGGCTGGTGCGGCGCATCCAGCCGGCCCGGGCCACCGCCCGCTACGAGCTGCGGGTGGGGGACAACCACCACCACGTCGTCTGCCGCTCCTGCGGCGCGATCGCCGACGTCGACTGCGCCGTCGGCCACGCTCCCTGTCTCACCGCCTCCGACCACCACGGCTTCGTGGTCGACGAGGCGGAGGTCGTCTACTGGGGCACCTGCCCCGGCTGCGCGACCGCACGCACCTCCCAGTGATCCGCCAGTTCGGAAGGAAACAGATGAGCGACACCCAGGACAACACCCCGGTGAGCGCACAGGGCGTGGACGCGAAGGCCGCGGCCGGCTGCCCGGTCGCGCACGACTCCGTGACCGCGCACGGCAGCGAGAGCGAGAACCCGGCGATCGACTCGCCGACCCCGAAGACCGGGGGTCGTCCGCGCAGCAACCGGGACTGGTGGCCCAACCAGCTCGACCTGTCGGTGCTGCACGCCAACTCGCCCAAGAGCAACCCGCTGGGGCCGGACTTCACCTACGCCCGGGAGTTCGCCAAGCTCGACGTCGAAGCCCTCAAGCGGGACATCACCGAGGTCCTCACCACGTCGCAGGACTGGTGGCCGGCCGACTTCGGCCACTACGGCGGCCTGATGATCCGGATGAGCTGGCACTCCGCGGGCACCTACCGCATCCAGGACGGCCGCGGTGGCGCCGGCGACGGCGGCCAGCGGTTCGCCCCGCTCAACAGCTGGCCGGACAACGCCAACCTGGACAAGGCCCGCCGGCTGCTCTGGCCGGTCAAGCAGAAGTACGGCCAGAAGGTCTCCTGGGCCGACCTGCTGGTGCTCGCCGGCAACGTCGCGCTGGAGTCGATGGGCTTCAAGACCTTCGGCTTCGCCTTCGGCCGCGAGGACGTCTGGGAGCCCGAGGAGATCTTCTGGGGCCCGGAGGACACCTGGCTCGGCGACGAGCGCTACGTCTCCGAGAAGGAGATGGCCGAGGACGTCGGCGCGACCGAGATGGGACTCATCTACGTCAACCCGGAGGGCCCGCGCGGCAACGCCGACCCGGCCGCCGCGGCCCACTTCATCCGGGAGACCTTCCGCCGGATGGCGATGGACGACGAGGAGACCGTCGCCCTCATCGCAGGCGGCCACACCTTCGGCAAGACCCACGGCGCCGGCGTCGCCGACGACCACGTCGGCCCCGAGCCCGAGGGGGCCCCGCTGGAGGCGCAGGGTCTGGGCTGGCTGAGCACCTACGGCAGCGGCGCGGGTCCGGACACGATCACCAGCGGTCTCGAGGTGACCTGGACCGACCTGCCGACGCAGTGGAGCAACCGCTTCTTCGAGATCCTCTTCGGCTTCGAGTGGGAGCTCACCACGAGCCCCGGTGGCGCCAAGCAGTGGGTCGCCAAGGACGCCCCGGAGATCATCCCGGACCCGTTCGACCCGGCGAAGAAGTACAAGCCGACGATGCTCACCACCGACCTGGCGCTGCGGGTCGACCCGGCGTACGAGAAGGTCTCCCGCCGCTTCCTGGAGCACCCCGACGAGTTCGCGCTGGCCTTCGCCAAGGCCTGGTACAAGCTGCTGCACCGCGACATGGGTCCGGTCAGCCGCTTCCTCGGCCCGTGGGTGCCGGAGCCCCAGCTGTGGCAGGACCCGGTGCCGGCCGTCGACCACGAGCTCGTCGGCGAGGCCGACATCGCCGCCCTCAAGGCCAAGGTTCTGGAGTCCGGGCTCACCACCGCCCAGCTGGTCGCCACCGCCTGGGCCTCGGCCGCGAGCTTCCGCTCCACCGACAAGCGGGGCGGCGCCAACGGCGCCCGGATCCGGCTCGAGCCCCAGCGCAGCTGGGAGGTGAACGAGCCCGAGCAGCTCGCCACGGTGCTGGCGACCCTCGAGGGCATCCAGCGGGAGTTCAACTCCGCCGGCGGCGCGCAGATCTCGCTCGCCGACCTCATCGTGCTGGCCGGTTCGGCCGCCGTCGAGAAGGCGGCGCGGGACGCGGGCGTGCCGGTGACCGTGCCGTTCCACCCGGGCCGCACCGACGCCTCCCAGGAGCAGACCGACGTCGAGTCGTTCCGGGTGCTGGAGCCGCGCGCCGACGGGTTCCGCAACTACCTGCGTCCGGGCGAGAAGACCCAGCCGGAGGTGCTGCTCGTCGACCGGGCCTTCATGCTCAACCTGACCGCGCCCGAGATGACCGTCCTCGTCGGCGGCCTGCGTGCCCTCGAGGCCAACGTCGGTGGCGCCCGGCACGGTGTGCTCACCGACCGGCCCGGCGTGCTCAGCAACGACTTCTTCGCCAACCTGCTCTCGCCGGGCACCCGGTGGAAGGCGTCGGAGTCCGCCGAGCACGTCTACGAGATCCGCGACCTGGCCACCGACGAGGTGAAGTGGACCGCCACCGCGGTCGACCTCATCTTCGGCTCCAACTCCCAGCTGCGGGCCCTCGCCGAGGTCTACGCCAGCGAGGACGCGCGCGAGAAGTTCGTGACCGACTTCGTCGCGGCCTGGACCAAGGTCATGGAGCTGGACCGGTTCGACCTGGCCTGATCCGGCCCTGACGGCGAGCCCCGGCCGATCCCTGGTGGATCGACCGGGGCTCGCCCGTGCTCGTGGCGTGGCGTGGCGTGACCTCAGCCGAGCCGGACCGGCGACCCGATCCCGGCCCGGCGGGCGTGCGCGGCGACCGCCGCGTAGAGGGCGACGTCGAGGACGCCCATGCCGAACGGGTTGAGCACGACGTACGGCGCCGCCACGCCCCGGGCGGCGTTCCGGCCGGTGAGCAGGCCGCCCAGCGTGGCGTCGATCGGGCGGGCCGGGCCGCCGCCCCCGTCGGGGCGGGCGACCAGGCCGGCGGCCATCAGCCGGCCGAGCGGGCGGCGCGGGTTGTCGGCCACCAGGTCCAGGTCGTCGACGTAGAGCGCGGCCGCGCCGAGGAGCGTCGCGTCGGTGAGATCGCCGAGGGAGACGTTGACGACCAGCGCGCCGGTGCGCGGCCAGTCTGGCTCGACGTACCCCTCGTCGGCCGTGGTGGTGAGGACGGTGACCTCGCCGGCCGCCACCGCCTCGCGGGCGTCGGCGTGCACGGTGACCCGGAGGTCACCGTGGTCGAGGGCGGCGGCCAGCCGGCGCGCGGCCGCCGGGGAGCGGTCGAACAGCGACACCGCGCGCAGCTCCGGCAGTCGGCGGCGGAGCAGCGCCGCGTGCATCCGGCCCTGGGCGCCGCAGCCGACGATCGCCAGCGAGCGTGCCCCGGCGTAGCCGGCCGCGTCCACCCCGACCGCGCTGACCGCCGCGGTGCGTACCGCGCTGAGCAGGCCCGCCTCCAGGATGGTGGTGATCCGTGCGGTCTCCGGGTCGAAGCAGAGGCCGATCCCGCCGGCGCGGTCCAGGCCGGCGGCCGGGTTGGACACGCTGGCGTTGATGATCTTCATGCCGTAGCTCGGGGGCGCCGACCGCACGCCGCCCGGCATGCCGATCGACCGGGTGTACGCGCCCTCGGCGTTCTCCCAGCGCAGGTACGCCTCGGCGGGCAGCACGCAGCGCCCCCGGTCGTGCTCGGCCAGGGTGGCACGGACGACCTCCACCGGGTCGAGGTCGCGCAGGCAGCCGCGTACGTCGTCGCGGGACAGCACGGTGACCGTGCCGGCGCCGGCCAGCCCGGTGTCCGCCTGGTCGAACCACAGCCGCTCGTCGATCACGCCAGCTCCCCACCGCGGCACCACTCCAGCGCCGCCATCGCGCTGTACAGCTTGTTCTCCGCCTGCTCGAAGGCGATGCTACGGGGACCGTCGAGCACCTCGGCGGTGACCTCCTCGCCCCGGTGCGCCGGCAGGTCGTGCATGAACAGCGCGTCCGGGCTGCTCCGCCACAGCTCCCCGGTCACCTGGAACGGGGCGAAGACCGTCCGCCAGTCCGGGTCCTGCTTGGTCGTCCCGGTCGTCTGCCACCGGGTGGTGTAGACGGCGTCGACCTTCGCCGGCAGCTCGCCCGGATCGTGGCTCTCCTCCACCAGCGCACCGCAACGCGCGGCGTGCGCCCGCGCGCGGGCCAGCACGTCCGGCGCCAGCCCGTACCCGGGCGGGGTGCGCAGGTGCAGTTCGGCGCCGGGGAAGCGGCTGAGGGCCAGCGCCAGCGCGGCGGCGGAGTTGTTCCCCTCCCCGAGGTAGAGCAGGCGCAGCCCGTCGACGCGACCGAACCGGCGGAGCACCGTGGTCAGGTCCGCGAGCGCCTGGGTGGGGTGCTCGTCCGCGCTCATCGCGTTGATCACCGCCATCCGCTCCTGGGCGGCCATCGCCCGCAACTGGGCCGGATCATCCGCGGTGCGCGCCACCAGCACGTCCAGCATGGTGGCCAGCACCCGCCCGGTGTCCTCGATCGACTCCCCGGTGTTGGTCTGCAGGTCACCCGGGCCGTACGCGATGATCTGCGCGCCGAGCCGCAGCGCGCCGGAGGAGAAGGCGGTGCGGGTCCGGGTCGAGGTGCGGCGGAAGTAGATCCCGACCACGTCCCCGCGCAGCGACGCCTGCGCCGCGCGGGGCCGGGCGGCCAGCCCCGCCGCCCGGCCCACGACGGCGCGCAGGTCCTCGTCGGACAGGTCGTCCAGGGAGATGAGGTGACGGATCGCCGGTGCCATGGATGTGCTCCTCACCTGGTGGTGGCCAGCGGGCGTGGGCGGGGCGCCAGCTCCGGCAGGTCGCCGAAGTGTTCACGCACCCACGAGTCGGAATAGATGGTGTCGAGGTAGCGGTTGCCGTCGTCGGGGAACAGCAGCACGCAGCGGGAACCGGCGGGGATCCGGGACCGGAGCTTCCCCAGCGCGGAGACGGTCGCCCCGGAGGAGCCACCGACCAGCAGCGCCTCCCGGGCCACCAGCGCCCGGCAGGCGCGTACGCACTCCAGGTCGCTCACGTGCACGATCTCGCTGACCACGGCGGTGTCCACCAGCGGCGGCCGCCGGGCGGCGCCGTGCCCGGGGAGCAGCCGGGTGCCCCGGGGGGTGTGGAAGATGGCGCTGCCCACCGCGTCGACCGCGACGAGCTTCGTGGTGAGCCCGTGCTGGCGGATGTAGCGGGCGCAGCCGCGCATCGTGCCGCCGGTGCTGACCGAGCAGAACAGGTAGTCGACCCGGCCGTCGAGGCGGTCGGCGATCTCCCGCATCGTCTGCTCGTGGGCGGCGGCGTTGAGCGGGTTGGCGTACTGGTTGGGCCAGAAGGCGTCGGGCAGCTGCCCGACCAGCTCCCGGACCCGGGCGAGCCGGGCCCCGAGCAGGTCGTCGCCGGGCGCCTCGGTGATCACCTCGACGGCCGCGCCGTAGGCGCGCAGCAGGGCGATCGTCTGGGCGGTGGTACGCGCGTCGACCACGCAGACGAGGTCCAGCCCGAAGTACGCGCAGATCTGCGCCAGGCCGATGCCCAGGTTGCCCGACGTCGACTCCACCACGACCGAACGCCCCGGCACCAGCTCGCCGGACCGGATCTTGTCGCGCAGCATGTGCAGCGCCGTGCGGTCCTTGACGCTGCCGCCGGGGTTGAACTTCTCCAGCTTCGCGAACACCTGGATGGCCGCCGGGGCGAAGACGCGCTCCAGGGCGATCAGGGGTGTCCCGCCGATGGTCGTGAGCACCCCGCCGAGCTCAGCCGTGCTCATTGGACACCTACTCTCCTCATCCGGTCCGGACGGTGGCCGGCCCGCCCCGCGGCGACGTTCCCGCCGGAGACGACCGCGACGGTGGCGCCACCGGCCGGTCCGGCGGCGCGGCTCAGGTGGGCCGCGGTCGCCACCGCGCCGCTCGGCTCGGCCACCACGCCGAACCGGTCGAACAGGAACTCCTGCGCGGCGACGATGCTCTCCTCGTCGACCGTGACGACGTCGTCCACCAGCGCCCGGATGTGCTGCCAGGCCAGCTCGCCGAGGACCGGCGCGCGCAGCCCGTCGGCGATCGTCCGGTAGGTGCGCGCGACCGGCCAGCGGACCAGCCGGCCGCGGCGCACCGACTCGGCCGCGTCGCCGGCCAGCGCCGGCTCCACCCCGACCACCCGGGCCCGCGGGGCGAGCGCCCGGACCGCGACGGCGACCCCCGCGAGCAGGCCACCGTTGCAGACCGGGACCAGCACGGTGCCGAGCTGCGGTAGGTCGGCGACGATCTCCGCGCCGACGGTGCCGTGGCCGGCGATCACGTCGAAGTCGGCGGAGCCGACCGGCGCCGCCCCGGTGGACGCGCACAGCTCGGCCGTGGTCGACTCGCGCAGCGCCGCCGGCACCACCACCACCCGGGCGCCGCTGGCCCGTACCGCCGCCACCTTGACCGGGGGCGCGGTGTCCGGCAGCACCACGGTGGCGCGCAGGCCGTGCCGGGACGCGGCGTACGCGACCGCGAGGCCGTGATTGCCCGAGGACTGGGCCAGGACGTGGTCGACGCCGGTCAGGCGGGCGACCGCGTTCAGCGCGCCGCGCACCTTGAACGACCCGGTCCGCTGCTGGTTCTCCGGCTTGATCCAGAGCTGGCCGCCGTCGTCGGCCGCCGGCCCGAGCAGGGGAGTGCGGTGCGTGGCGGGCCCGATCAGGTCCGCGGCGTCGGCGACGTCCCGGACGGTCACCAGGCGGGTGGGCGGCATCCGGCTCACCGGGCCAGCGTCCGGTCGGCGAGCGCCTGCACCCGGTCCAGGTCGTCGTCGATCTCGGCGGGCGGGGGCGCGTCCGGCAGCAGGTCCTCGATGCGCCGCAGCGGCCGGTACCGCAGGCCGAGCGCCCCCCAGACCACCAGCACGACGCCGGAGACCACCATCAGCGCGGCGACCCCGGCGTGCGCGTCGTTGGCGGTGACCGGGTCGAGCGCGCCGATCCCGCGGGCGGCCGGGCCGAGGAGCTGATCGGCGAGCGGGCCGGCGGTCAGGAAGCCGAGCGGCTGCATGGCCGTGGCCAGCATGACGTTGATGGCCAGCACCCGGCCCTGCAACTGCTGGCCGACCTTGGTCTGGATGATGGACAGCCAGTGGGCGTTGCCGATGCTCATGCTGGCCAGCCGGAGGAACAGGCCGGCGGCGATCACCGCCACCGAGGGCCACACCCCCATCAGGAGCACCCCGACCCCGGAGCCGATCACGAAGGCGACCATGCCGGTGGCCCGGCGCGCGGTGCCGCCCCACCAGGCCACCACGAGGGCGCCGATCGCGGCCCCGATCCCACCGGTGGCGCTGACCAGCCCCAGGTGGGCCGGCGAGCCGATCGACAGCACCAGCGGGGTGAGCGCCACCCACATCACCGCGGTGAAGTAGTTGACCACCGCGAAGTAGCCGATCATCACGAGCAGCGGGCGGCGGCGCAGGACGAAGAGCAGGCCGCCGGCGAGCGCCTTGCCGAACGGCTCCGGCCGGGTGAAGAACAGCCGGTTCGGGAACCGGACCGCCATCAGCGTGCCGACCCCGATGGCGAAGGTGGCCACGTCGACCACGACCACCGAGGTCAGCCCGGACAGCCCCATCAGCACGCCGCCGAGGATCGGCCCCAGCACGGTGCCGAGGCCGCCGCCGATGGTGGCCAGCCCGTTGGCCTGCGGCAGGTAGGGCTTGGGCACCAGTTGGGCGATCGCGGCCAGGTAGGCCGGCTGGTGGAAGGCGGTCGCCAGCGAGGTGACCCCGACGATCGCGCAGACCGCCAGCAGGTCCAGCCGCTGCACCGCGACCAGCACGGCCAGCAGGGCCATCGCCGCGCCGCTGGCCAGCTCGCAGCAGAGCATGATCCGCCGGCGGTCCACCCGGTCGGCGAGCGCGCCGCCCACCGGGGTCAGCAGCATGGCCGGTACCCGGGCGAGCAGCACGACCAGCGCCAGGTCGACGACCCGCCCGCTGCGCTGATAGGCCCAGACGCCGAGGGCGAACGCGCTCAGCTCGTTGCCGATCATGGAGATGGCCTGGCCGCCGGCGACCGTGTAGAAGGCGCGCAGGCCGCGCCGGGCCGACTCACCGGCGACCGGCACGTCCTCGACCGGCGCCGGCAGGTCACCGGCCGCCCAGCGGGCCAGCCGGTCGGTCAGCAGGTCGGCCACCTCGGCCGCCTGGTGGCGCAGGAAGTAGTGCCCGGCCTTCGGCAGCACCGCCAGCTCGACGCGGTCGGCGAACGCGCCCCACTCCCGGTACCGCTCCTGGTACAGCTCGGTGGCCGGGTCGCTGGAGCCGACCAGGCACAGCACCGGCGCCGACGGCCGCGGCGACTGCCCGGCCTCGGCCTGCAACCGGCGGCCGAACCACGCCTGCGCCTGCGCGGCGTCGTGCCGCAGGGCCCGCAGCGTGGTGGCGCTCGCCTGCTCGTCCATGTCGTCGAGCAGGCCGCCGCTGGCCCGCAGCGTGTCCCGGTACAACCGGTCGGCCACCCAGCGCTCCCGGGGGAAGCGGCGCTGCAACCAGGCCGACAGCCGGCCGGGCAACCGGGCGGCCGGGAAGCTGCCGGCCACCACCACGCCCAGCACCGTCCGGCCGTCGGCGGTCAACCGCTCGGCGAGGGCGGTGGCCACCGCCGAGCCCACGCAGTGCCCGTACACGGCGACCGGTCCGCGTACCGTCCGGGCGATCTCGTCGGCGAGCCGCGCCACGATCTCGTCGACCGCGCGGAAGGGCTCGTCCGGTCGCGCCACGTCGTGGCCGGGCAGTTCGACGGCGCGTACCTCGATCGCCAGGCCCGGCCGCGCGGCCAGCTCGCTGGCCAGCGGCTGGAAGACCGCGGCCGAGCCGCCGCCGTACGGCACGCAGATCAGCGTCACGTCCGGCGGGCCGTCGACGCGCGCGGGGGAGAGCCGGTGCAGCAGCCCGTCGCCGCTGTCCTGTCCCGCTCCGCCGTCGAGGTACGCGGCCAGTTCCCGTACCGTCGGATGCAGGAAGAGGTCGATGACCCGCAGCCGTTCGTCGATCATCCGGACCGCGCGGACCGCGCTGAACGAGTGGCCGCCGAGGGCGAAGAAGTCGTCGTCCACGCCGAAGCCGGCCACGTCGAGCACCTCGGCCCAGACCGCCGCGACCCGCAGCTCGGTGGGGGTGGCCGGCGCCCGCGTTCCGGCCGCCGGGGCGGCCTCCGGCGACCGCGGCGCGGGAGCGGTCCCCGGCGGCTGCGGGGTCGGCGCGGTGGCCGGGCGGGCGGCCCGCCGGTCCGGCCCGGCGGGGATCGCGTGGACCGGCGCGTCCACGCCGGCCAGCATCCCGGCCAGCAGCCGCTGGAAGTCGGCGACGATCCGTTCGGCCGTGCCCGGATCGAACAGGTCGGTGCGGTAGGCGAGGCCACCCAGGTAGGTGTCGGCCTCGTTGACCAGCACCAGGCTGAGGTCGAACTTCACCCGGTCCGCCGGGGCGCGGGCGGCCGTCACCTCGAGGCCCGGGATCCGCGGCGGCGCGGCCGGCTGGTCGAGCACGTTCAGCAGCACCTGGAACAGCGGCGTGGCGGCGGTCGACCGGTCCGGCTGGAGCCGCTCGATGATCCGCTCGAGCGGCGTCTCGGCGTGGGCGAACGCGCCCAGCACGGTCTCCCGGGCCCGGCCGAGCAGTTCCCGCACCGTCGGCTCGCCACCGAGGTCGGTCCGCAGGACCAGGGTGTTCACGAAGCAGCCGACGGTCGCTTCCACGTCGGGGTGGTGACGGCCGGCCTCCGGCACGCCGACCGCGACGTCGTCGGTGCCGGCGAGCCGGCCGAGCAACTCCTGCCAGCAGGCCAGGACCACGGTGAACGGCGTGACGCCCAGCTCGGTCGCCACCCGGCGCAGCCGCGCGGTGAGCTCGCCGGGCAGCGCGAACGGCAGGTGCCCGCCGGACCAGTCGGCCACCGCGGGGCGCGGCCGGTCGGTCGGCAGGGCCAGCAGCGGGGGCAGCCCGGAGAGCCGCTCGCACCACCAGTCGAGGTCCTCGGCGCGGTGCCGGGCGGCCTGCCAGGCGGCGTGGTCCGCGTACTGCACGGGCACCGGCGCGGCGGGCGCCCGGCCGGCCACCCGGTCGGCGTAGGCGGCGGCGAGGTCGGCGCCGATGATGCCCCGGGACCAGTTGTCGGTCGCCACGTGGTGCACGGTGAGCGCGAGCACATGGTGGTCGGCGGCGACCCGGAACAGGGCGGCCCGCAGCGGGGGCTCCCGGTCCAGCGCGAACGGCCGCCGCAGCTCGGCCGCGCAGGCCGCCGCCACCCGGTCGGCCGGCAGGTCCGCGACCGCGACGGGCACCCGCTGCGCCGGCACCGGCACCGCCGTCGGCGTGCCGTCCACCTCCTGGATCAGGCTGCGCAGCACGACGTGGCGGGCCGCGACGTCGCGTACCGCCAGCGTCAGCGCGGTGGCGTCCAACGGGCCGCGCAGGTGCAGCACGAGATCGGTGTGGTACGCCGGCCCCGGTTCGAGCAGGTCGAGGAACCAGAGCCGGGCCTGGGCGGAGGAGAGCGGCGCGGGCGCCTCCGGGTCGGGACGCACCGGGATGGCGGCGCCGCCGACCCGGTCGGCCACGCCCGGCCGCAGCTCGCGGGCGAGGTCCGCCAGCACGGGGTGCTCGAACACGGTCCGCACCGGCACGTCGCGGCGCAGCGCCTCGGCCAGCCGCCCGGCCACCCGTACCGCGGCGAACGAGTGCCCGCCGACGGCGAAGAAGTCGTCGTCGGCGGCCACCTCGGCGAGGTCGAGCACGTCGCGCCAGATCCGGGCCACCAGTTGCTCGGCCGGCGTGGCCACCGGCCGGCGTACCGGGGGCGCCGGGGCGGCCGCGGCGGGCAGCGCGGCCCGGTCGATCTTGCCGTTGGCGTTGAGCGGCAGCCGGTCCAGCACCGCCAGCGAGGTGGGCACCATGTAGTCGGGCAGCCGGTCGCGCAGGGCCCGGCGGACGGCGGCGACGTCCAGCGCGGTGCCCGGCTCGCCGACCAGCCACGCGGCGAGCCGGCGGTCCAGACCGGCGCCGACCGGCAGGACCACCGCCTCGGCCACCCCGGCCAGGTCGCGCAGGGCGGTGGTGACCTCGCCCAGCTCCACCCGGTGGCCGCGGACCTTCACCTGGTCGTCGGCGCGGCCCCGGAACTCCACCGACCCGTCGGCGCGGATCCGCAGCAGGTCGCCGCTGCGGAAACAGCGGACGCCGGTGCCGAGCGGGTCGGCGCGGAAGCGGCTCGCGGTCAGCTCGTCGTCGCCGAGGTAGCCGCGGGCGATCTGCGGCCCACCGATGATCAGCTCGCCGGGCACGCCGGGCGGTACCACGGCGCCCGCGCGGTCGACGAGGTAGCCGACGACGCCGGGCAGCGGCCTGCCCAGCGGAACGTGACCGACCCGGTCCGCCGCCGGGATCCCGGCCACGTCGCAGGTCATCGAGATCATCGTGCTCTCGGTGTGTCCGTAGTGGCTCTGCACCCGCAACCCGGGGCGGGCGCGTTCGACGCGCTCGACGAGCGACCACGGGCACGCCTCGCCGGCCAGCACGAGCAGCCGCCGGGGCAGCACCGCGGCGAGGTCACCGTGCCGGGCCAGCAGTTCGAGGTGGCTGGGTACGCACTTGAGCACGTCGACCGGATGCGCGGCCAGGTACCCGGCGAACGCCTCCGGGTACATCGCGGTGTCCCGGTCCACCAGGTGCACCGTGCCGCCGGTGGTCAGCGCGCCGTACACGCAGGTCAGTCCGAAGTCGGCGGCCGGGGTGGAGACCACCGCGAACGAGGCGCCCGCCACGTCCCCCAGCCGGGGCAGCATGCCGGCCAGGTAGTGGGCCACGTTGCGGTGCTCGACCGCCACGCCCTTCGGTGCGCCCGTCGAGCCGGACGTGAAGATCACGTGGATCAGGTGCCCGCCGTCGACCGCCACGTCCGGTCGGGTGGCCGGCTGGCCGGCCACCGCCTCGTCGACGGTCAGCACGGTGACGCCGGGCAGGTCGAGGTCGAGGCCGGGCCGGGCGAGCAACACCCGCACCCCGGCCGCCCGCAGGATCGCCGCCGTGCGGGCCGGCGGGTACGTGGTGTCCATCGGCAGGTACGCCCCGCCGGCCTTCATGATGCCCAGCACCGCGCAGGCCACGTCGGTGCCCTGTTCGAGCAGCATCCCGACCGGCTCGTCGGCGCCGACACCGAGCGACCGCAGCCGGTGCGCGAGCCGGTTGGCCCGCTCGTCGAGCTGCCGGTAGGTCAGCGCGCCGGTCGACCCGACCACGGCGACCCCGTCCGGGCACCGGTCGACGCTCTCCTCGATCTGCCGGTGCACCGGCCGGACGGCGGGTCGCGGCACCGCCGGGCCGGCCAGCACCGGGCCGGTCACCGCCGCCAGCGGTACGTCCGACAGCGGCCGGTCGAGGTCCGCCGTGATCCCGTCCAGCAGCGCCACGAACCAGCGCGCCAGCCGCTCGGCGGTGCCGTGGTCGAACAGGTCGGTACGGAAGGCCAGCCCGCCCCGGTAGCCGCCCTCGGACCGGGACAGCGCGAGATTCAGGTCGACCTTGACGCTGCGCACCGGCGGCGAGGTGACCCGTACGGTCAGGCCGGCCAGGTCCGGCGCCGGCTGCGGCTCGTCCAGCACGTTCAGCATCACCTGGAACACCGGCGAGGCGTCCAGGCTGCGCTGCGGGGCGACCCGCTCCACGATCCGCTCGAACGCCACGTCCGGGTGGGCGAACGCCGCCAGCGCCGTGTCCCGGACCGTGGCGAGCAGCTCGCGTCCGGTGGTCACGCCGGACAGGTCGGTGCGCGCCACCAGGGTGTTGACGAAGCAGCCGACCACCCGGTCGACCCCGGGCTGGCGCCGCCCGGACTCGGGCACCCCCACCGCCACGTCGGCGGTGCCGGCCAGCCGGGCCAGCAGCGCCTGCCAGCAGGCCAGGAAGACCATGAACGGGGTGCACCCGGTGCTCCGGGCGACCGTCCGCAGCCGCGCGGTCAGCTCGGCCGACACCTCGACCGGCACCTCGGCGCCGTGCTCGGCGGCGGTCACCGGGCGGGGCCGGTCGGTCGGCAGCTCCAGCAGCGGCGCCAGTCCGGCCAGCCGCCGGCACCACCAGTCGAGGTCACCGGCGGAGACGTCCGGCCGGCCCTGGGACCAGGCCACCACGTCGGCGTACTGCAACGCCGGCGGCGGCGGGGCGGGTCGGGCGCCGAGCCGCGCCGCGTAGCACGCCGCCAGGTCGTCGAGGACCACGGCGGTGGACGGCGCGTCCATGGCGACGTGGTGGAACGTCAGGGCCAGCACGTGGCGGTCGCCGGCCAGCCGGAACAGCGCGGCCCGCATCGGCGGCTCGGTGGCGAGGTCGAACGGGCGGGCGGCCTCGGCGGCGACCGCCGCGTCGACCTGCCCGGCGTCGACGGTCACCTCGACCACCGGCACCTCGGCCACCGGCAGCGGCCAGGCCCGGGGCTCCCCGTCGACCTCTCGGTAGACACTGCGCAGGACCTCGTGCCGGCCGGCGACGTCGCGGACGGCGTCCCGCAGCGCCGCGGCGTGCACCGTCCCGGTCAACTCCAGCACCAGCGGCAGGTTGTACGCGTGACCGGCCGGCTCGAACCGGGACAGGAACCACAGCCGAGCCTGCGCGGAGGAGAGCGGCGCCGGGCCGGCGTCGGCGGGGCGGCGCGGGATCGTCTCGTCCGGGCGGGGTGCGCCGTCGCGCAGCGCCGCCGCGGCCCGGCGTTCCAGCAGCTCCCGTACCCGCCGCTGGGCGGGGGTGAGGACGGAGTCGGTCACGGCGTGCTCCCGTCCGGGGTGAGGTCGTCGTCGGCGAAAGCCGCCAGCGCGATGCGTTCCAGCTCCGCCGCGAACTCGCGCAGCACCGGCCGGTCGAACAGGCAGCGCACCGGGATCGGGAACCCGAGGGCGTCGCGGAGGCGGCCCACCACCTTCGTGGCGGCCAGCGAGTGCCCGCCGAGGCCGAAGAAGTCGTCCAGCGCGCCCACCGGCCCGCAGCCGAGCACCTCCGCCCAGGTCACCGCGACGAGTTCCGCGACGGCGGACTCGGGCGCGACCGCCGGCCGGGCGGCGACCGCCGGTGCGGGCAGCGCGGCCCGGTCGACCTTGCCGGTCGCGGTGGTCGGGAACGCGTCCAGCACCACCCAGCGGTGTGGCACCGCGTAGTCCGGCAACCGGCCGCGCAGCCGCTCGGCGACCCGCTCGACGGCCACCCCGGCGGGGGTGAGATAGCCGACCAGGTGCGGTTCGCCGGCTCCGGCGCCGACCGTCACGACGGCGTCCGCCACGCCCGGGGTGCCCCGCAGCACGCTCTCCACCTCGCCGAGTTCCACCCGGTTGCCGCGGATCTTCACCTGGTGGTCGGCGCGGCCGTGGAACTCCAGCACGCCGTCGTCGCGCCAGCGGACCAGGTCCCCGCTGCGGTAGCAGCGCACCCCGCGCAGCGGGTCGGTCCCGAACGCCGCGCCGGTCAACTCGTCGCGGTCGCGGTAGCCCCGGGCGACCCCGGCCCCACCGATGTGCAGCTCGCCGACCGCGCCGGGCAACGCCGGCTGGCCGAACGGGTCGACCACGGTGAGCAGCGTGCCGGGGATGGGCCGGCCGATCGGCACCGCCGTGGCGCCGGCCAGGTCGGCGGCGCTGACCGGGTGGGTCGTCGCGGTGACGGTGGTCTCCGTCGGGCCGTAGCAGTTGCGCAGGCTGCCCACCAGCGGGGCCACCTGCCGGGCCAGGGCGGGGTCGAGCGCCTCGCCACCGGCGAGCACGTGCAGCGCCGGCAGCACGGGCAGGCCGGCGGCGAGCACCATCCGCAACGTCGTCGGCGTCGGGTTGAACCGGGTGGCCCCGGTGGCCACCAGCCGCTTGACCAGGGCGTGACCGTCCACCGCGCAGTCCCGGTCGGCGATCGCGCAGCGCGCCCCCGCGGCCAGGGTGGTCCAGATCTCGCCGGTGGCCACGTCGAACACCAGCGGCGCGACGGCGAGCCAGGTGTCGTCCGGGCGCACGTCCACGACCTGCCGGGACGCGGCGACCAGCGCGGCGAGGTTGGCGTGGGTGACCTCGACGCCCTTCGGCCGTCCGGTCGAGCCGGAGGTGTGCAGGACGTAGGCCAGGTCGGCGCCGTCCGGCGCGGGCGGCAGCACCGGCGGGGCCGGGTGGGGCGCGTCGAGGTCGATGACCGTCAGGTGTGGCGCCGCGGCCCGCGCGCGTTCGACGGCGGCGCCGCGCGCCGCGATCACGCGTACCCCGGCGTCCGCGGCGAGCCACCCGATCCGCTCGGCGGGGTGGTCCGGGTCCAGCGGCAGGTACGCCGCGCCGGCCCGCCACACCCCGAGCAGCGCGGCCGGCAGGTGCTCGTCGCGGGGCAGGCACACGCCGACCACGTCGCCCCGGGCAACCGTCGCGGTCAGCAGCGCCCCCGCGACGCGGGCCGACCGGTCGACCAGGTCGCGGTAGGTCAGCCGGCCGCCGGGCGCGGTGACCGCGACCGCGTCGGGCCGCTCGGCGGCCCGGGCGAGCACCTCGGCGACGACCGTCCCGGTGCGCGGCGGCGGACCGCCGGTACCCCAGGCGAGCAGCGCGGCCCGTTCCGGGTCGGACAGCACGTCGTGCGCCGCGGGCGCGGCGTCCGGGTCGGCGGTGAGCCGGTCCAGCAAGGTCACGTACCAGCGCGCCCAGCGGGCGATCGTCCGCCGGTCGAACAGGTCGCGGCGGAAGATCAGCCGGCCCTGGTAGGCCGTCCCGGCGTCGACCAGGTCGAGGTTGAGGTCGAACAGCGCGGTGCCCACCGGCTGGGGCAGCGGCTCGACGGAGAGGTCACCGAGCGCGACCGGCGCCGGCTGCTCCAGCAGGTTCATCATGACCTGGCAGACCGGGGTGCGGGCCGGGTCCCGGTCCGGGGCGAGCCGCCGCACGACCTCGTCGAACGGCGCGTCGGCGTGGGCGAACGCGTCGAGCACCGCGCGCCGGGTCCGGGCCAGCAGGTCGTGTCCGGAGCGGACGTCGTCGCGCAGGTCGGCCCGGACCGCCACGGTGTTGACGAAGAAGCCGACCATCCGGGCCAGCTCCGCGCCCTGGCGACCGCTGTACGGCACCGCGACCGCGAGGTCCCGCACGCCGGCCAGCCGCGCCAGCAGCAACTGCCAGCCGGCGAGCAGCACGGTGAACGGCGTGCTGCCGCTCGCCACGGCGAGCGTTCTGACCCGGGCGGCCAGCTCCGCCGGCAGCCGTACCGGGACCTCGTCGGCGGGCCAGTCGGTGCCGGCGGGCCGGGGCCGGTCCACCGGCAGCCCGAGCGCGGCCGGCAGGCCGGCGAGCTGCCGCTGCCACCAGTCCAGCTGCCCGGCCCGGCCGGCCGGATCGAGCCCGCGCTCCCGGTCGGCGTGGTCGGCGTACTGCAGCGCGGGCGGCGGCGGCCAGTCCTCCGGCCGGCGGCGGTAGAGCAGGTCCAGCTCGCCGAGGAGGACCTGCTGGGAGACGGCGTCGGTGACGATGTGGTGGCAGGTGAGCACCAGCACGTGCTCGGCCGGCGCGACCCGGAACAGCATCGCCCGCACGGGTGGCCCGGCGGCCAGGTCGAAGGGGCGGCGCACCTCGGCGGCGACGGCGGCGTCCAACGCCGGCCGATCGACGTCCACCATGGCCAGCGGCACCTGCTCGGCCGGGCCGGCGGCGGCCACCGGCTCGCCGTCGACCTCGGTGATCCGGCTGCGCAGCACCGCGTGGCGCTGGGCGAGCCCGCGTACGGCGCGGCGCAGGCGTGCGGTGTCCAGGTCGCCGCGCAGGCGCAGCACGGTCGGGGCGTGGTAGGCGGCGCTGTCCGGGTCGAGCCGGGCGGCGAACCAGAGCCGGCGCTGCGCCGACGACAGCGGGGCCGGTGCCGACGGGTCGGCGCGCGGCAGCAGCGGCGGCTCGTCCGACCCGGCCGACCCGGCCAGCTCGGCGGTGAAGTCGGCGAGCACCGGATGGTCGAACAGGGTGCGGACGGTGACCCGGTGGCCGAGCCGGGCGTGCAGCAGCCCGACCACCCGGGTGGCCGCCAGCGACCGCCCGCCGAGGGCGAAGAAGTCACTGTCCGGGCCGATGTCGTCGATCTCCAGGCAGGCGCGCCACACCTCGGCGACGGTCGCCTGGGCCGCCGACAGCGGCGCGGCCGGTGCGGTCGCGGCCGCCGCCACCGGGGCGAGCGCGCGCCGGTCGAGCTTGCCGTTCGGCAGCGCCGGCAGCGCGTCCAGGGTGCGCCACCGGCTGGGCACCATGTAGCCGGGCAGCAGCCGGCGGGCCTGGCGCTCCACCTCGGCCGGGTCCACCGTGGCGGGGGTGAGATAGCCGACCACCTGCGCGTCCGTCCCGTCGGCGTGGACCGTCACGGCCGCGTCGGCCACCCCGGGCAGGCCGCGCAGCACGGCCTCGACCTCGCCGAGCTCGAACCGGTTGCCGCGCACCTTCACCTGGTCGTCGGTGCGGCCGAGGAACTCCAGCGTCCCGTCCGGCCGCCACCGGACCAGGTCCCCGGTGCGGTAGCAGCGCTCCTGCGGGCGTACCGGGTCGGCGACGAACGCGGCGGCGGTCAGCTCGGGCCGTCCACGGTAGCCGCGGGCCACCCCGGCGCCACCGATCCACAGCTCACCGACGGCGCCGGCCGGGGCGAGCCGGCCGGCGGCGTCCATCACGTGCAGCCGCGCTCCCGGGGTGGGCCCGCCGATCGGCACGCGCGCCTCGGCCGTGTCGGGCCGGGTGATCCGGTGCGCGGTCGCCGCGACCGTGGTCTCCGTCGGTCCGTAGCCGTTCCACACCTCGCCGACCAGCGGCAGCACCCGGCGGGCGAGCGCCGGGTCGAGCACCTCGCCGCCGAGCAGCAGCCGCAGCCCGGGCGCGCCGGACCAGCCGGCCGCGAGCAGCAGCCGCAGGCTCGTCGGGGTCAGGTCGACCACGGTGACGCCGCTGTCGGCGATCTGCCGGGCGAGCCGGTACCCGTCGACCGCGCAGTCCCGGTCGGCGACCACGCAGCGGGCGCCGCTGGCCAGCGGCCACCACAGTTCCTCCGCGGACACGTCGAACGCGAGCGGGGCGATCGCCAGCATCGCGTCCGCGTGGGTCAGGCCGGGTGTCCGCCCGCGCGAGCGGACGAAGGCGGCCAGGTTCCCGTGGTTGATCTCCACGCCCTTGGGCCGCCCGGTCGAACCCGAGGTGTACAGCACGTAGGCGAGCCCGTCGCCGCCCGGCACCATCAGCTCCGCCGGCGGGCCGGCGCCGGCCGGGTCGTCGGCGTCCACCAGGACCGCCGCCGGCAGTCCGGCCCTGACCTCCGCGGCGACGCCCCGGGCGGCACCCCGGGTGAGCACGGTCCGCACGCCCGCCTCGGCGCCGATCTGGACCAGCCGGCCCACCGGCTGGTCCGGGTCCAGCGGCAGGTACGCCGCGCCGGCCCGCCACACCCCGAGCAGCAGGGCCGGCAGCAGTTCGTCGCGGGGCAGGCAGACGCCGACCGGGTCACCCGGCCGGACGCCCGCCGCGAGCAGCGCGCCGCCCACCCGGTCGGCGTGGCCGACCAGTTCGGCGTACGTCAGCTGCCCGCCCGCCGCGCGCACGGCGACCGCGTCGGGGGTACGCCGGGCGTGCCCGAGCACCGCCTCGACCACGCCGGCCCACTCCACCGGGGGCAGGTCGGCGCCGGTGCCCCAGCCGAGCAGGTCCGCCCGCTGTGCGGCGGGGACCAGGTCGAGGGCGGACAGCGGTACGTCCGGCGTGGACACCACGGCGCGCAGCAGGTGCAGCAGCGATCCGGTGAAGCTTCGCGCCCGGTCGGCGGGCAGCCAGGACGGGTCGTGCTCGACGATCAGCTCGCCGCCGTCGACGTGCTCGTTGACGAAGACGGTCAGCGGGTTGTGGCTGCCGCCGGTGGGCAACTCGCCGAGCAGGTCGAGGCGTACCCCCGGGCCGTGGACCGACACCGGCAGGTCGGCCGGCTGCACCGCGATCGACACCGGGGTCAGCGGCACGCCGGGCGGGCGCACACCGGACCACAGCCCGGTCAGCTCGCCGACGGGCGGGCCCCGGTGGTCGATGGCCCGCGCCGCGCCGCGCATGGCCGCGCGCAGCAGCTGCTGGAACGACTGGTCCGCCGACATCCGCAGCCGGACCGGCAGCACGTCGACCAGGGGACCGACGCTCTGCTCGAGTTCGCTGCGGTCCCGCCGCGCGGCGGCCATCCCCACCAGCACGTCCGGCGCGTTCACCAGCTCGCCGACCAGGACGCCCAGCGCGGACAGGTACACCGCGAACGGGGTGACCCCGGCGGCCCCGGCCAGCGCGCGTACGGACGACCACAGCGGCTCGGGCAGCGGCACGGTGATCCGTTCGCCGCGGAACCGCTCGGCGCCGTGCGTGACGCGGTCGAACAGGGCGTCCGGCGGGGTCGCCCCGGCCAGCTCCGCGGTCCAGTACCGGATCCACCGTTCCCGCTCGCCGGGCGCCTCGGCCAGCGCGCGTTCGCGCAGCGCGACGTCACCGATCTGCGCCGCCGGGGCCGGTTCGGGGGCCGGCTCGCCGAGCTGCGCCGCGCCGATGCCGGCGGCGAGTTCCGTCATGATCACGCCGATGGACGCGCCGTCGGCGGCGACGTGGTCGGAGACCACCACCAGCTCGGCGACGTCGTCGCCGAGCCGGAGCACGGTGAGGCGCAGCAACGGCGTGTCGACGCGCAGGTCGAAGGGGTGCCGGGCCGCCGCGGCGGCCAGCTCGGCGGCCCGCTCGCGGCGGGCCGTCGCCGCGAGGCCGCGCAGGTCGTGCACCTCGATCGGTACCGCCATCGCCGGGCCGACCCGCAGCACCGGCGCCCCGTCGTGCTCGCCGATCGTGCTGCGCAGGGCCTGGTGCCGGGCCACCAGCGCGTCCGCCGCCGCCTGCAGCGCGGGCGGGGAGACCAGGCCGTGGCACCGCAGCCGCCAGGCGACGGTCGTGGCGGTGCCGGTCGAGCCGAGCTGGGCGAGCGTCCACAGGTCCCGCTGGGTGCTGGTCAGCGGATAGCTGTCGCGTTCCGGCCGGTGCCGCGACGTCGCCACCGGCTGGGCCGTGGCGGCCCGGTCCAGCCGCCGCGCCACGGCCGCCACCGTGCCGTCGGTCAGGAAGTCCTCCAGCGTCACCGCCCGCCGCGCGAGGTCGCGCAACCGGGCCACCGCCCGGGCGGCGGCGAGCGAGTGCCCGCCGGAGTCGAGGAAGCTGTCGTGCACGCCGATGCGCGGCAGGCCGAACGCCGCCGCGACCACGTCGGCCACCAGCCGCTCGGACGCGGTGGCCGGGGCGACGTACCCGACGGATCCGTCCCGCTCGAACGCCCACGCCGACAGCGCCGCCCGGTCGGCCTTGCCGGTGCTGCCGAGCGGGATCGCGTCGAGCACCGCGATCCGGGACGGGACCAGGTGCCCGGGCAGCCGGGCCCGCAACCACTCGCGCAGCGCCGCCTCCGGCACCCGCTCGCCGGCCGGCTCGACGAAGCCGACCAGCCGGCGTTCGCCGGACCCGTCGGCGGGCGCGAGCACCACCGCGTTGCTGACGCCGGGGTGTGCCAGCAGGGCGGCCTGCACCTGCCCCGGCTCGACGCGGAACCCGCGCACCTTGACCTGGTCGTCGGCGCGGCCGACGAAGTGGTAGACGCCGTCGCCGCGCCGGACGACCAGGTCACCGGTGCGGTAGTGCCGCACGCCGTGCTCGTCGCGGACGTACCGGCCGGCGGTCAGCTCCGGCTGCCCGAGGTAGCCGCGGGTCACCAGCGGGCCGCTGACCCACAGCTCGCCGGTCTCGTCGTCGGCCAGGGACCGGCCGTCCTCGTCGCGTACGGAGAAGGCGGCGCCGGGCAGCGGGGTGCCGATCGGCGGGTCGCCGCGCTCGTCGCGGCCGACCTCGTGGCACGAGCAGTTCACCGTGGCCTCGGTCGGCCCGTAGCAGTTGACCACCCGGCGCACGCCCTCGTTGCGGTAGAGGCGGTCGACCAGCGCGCGGGGCAGCGCCTCGCCGGCGATGGCGACGGTCCGCACCGAGCCCGGCAGCGGCGACCTGGCCAGCACCGCGAGCACCGAGGGGACGCCCTGCACGAACGTCACCTCGGCGCGGGCGCCGAGCGACGGCAGGGCGAGCAGGTTCTCGGCGAGGAGGAGGCAGCCGCCGGTCACCAGCGGTGGGAAGAGCTCCGCCACGGAGGCGTCGAAGCAGACCGAGGCGGCGCCGAGCACGCCGCGCAGCTCCTCGTCGGTGTAGGTCGCGGCGGCCCAGCGCAGCAGCGCCAGCACGTTGCCGTGTTCGACCTGGACCCCCTTGGGCCGGCCGGTGGAGCCCGACGTGTAGATCACGTAGGCGAGGTCCGTGCCGGCGCCCGGGACGCCGGCCGGCGCGCTCCGGGCCGGGTCGACGGCCGTGGCGAGCAGCAGCGGGACCGCGGTGTCGGCGAGCGCGGGCGGCCGCGGCTCGTCCGTCACCACCAGGGACAGCCGCGCGTCGGCGACGATCGAGGCGATCGGCGCCGGGGGCGAGGCGGGATCGAGCGGCACGTACGCGCAGCCCGCCTTCAGCACGCCGAGCAGCGTGGGTACGAGCCACGGCCCGCGGCGCAGGCACACGCCGACCAGGTCGCCGGGGGCGGCGCCCCGGTCCAGGATGGCGTGCGCGACCGCGTTGGCCGCCGCGTCCAGCTCGGCGTAGCTCATCCGCCGGTCGCCGACCACCAGGGCGCAGCGCTGCGGCGTCCGGCCCGCCTGCTGCTCGAATGCCAGATGTACCCGGTCGACCGCGCTCAGATCTGCCCGCAATCCGCCGCCCCCCAGCCCGTTCTCGGATCGCCTGACGGCAGATTGAACTGGGCGGACCGGGCCTGGTCCATGAACAACGGACCGGAACTTTTCCCGGGGAAGTTCCGGTCAGTGGCCGCCCGGGTGGGCCGGCACCCCCATGGCCTGGTAGAGCGACCGCGCGTGCCGGCGGTACGGCGCGCCCTTGGCCCGGTCGCCGGCGTCGTCGTGAATCGCGGCGATCCCGTCCAGCGCCCGGGCCTCCTCGTGCGGTTCCCGGGTGCGCCGGGCCAGGTCGCAGGCGCGCAGATAGTAGGCGAGCGCCGCGGGCCGGTCGCCGGTGGCCCGGGCGCTGTCGCCGAGACCGTTGTTCGTCAGCGTCTCCAGGGGACGGATGCCGGTCTCGACGGCGATCGCCAGCGCGGCCTCCTGGTAGCGGCGGCCGGTCTCCGGGTCACCGAGGTGCAGGTGCACGAGCCCGAGGTAGGCCAGCGCGTACCCCTCGGCCTCCCGGTGCCCCACGGACCGGCTGACGCGCAGCGACCGGTGCAGGTGCTCGCGGGCGCCGCGGTGGTCGCCGAGGGCGCGGTGCACGTCGCCGAGGTTGTGCAGGGCGATCGCCTCGCTGGGTCGGTCGCCGTGCGCCCGGGCGATGGTCAGGCACTGCTCGTAGCAGCGCAGCGCGGCGTCCAGCTCGCCCTGGCGTTCGTGCAGGAAGCCCAGGTTGCTCAGCGACCGCCCCTCGTTCAGGCCGTCGCCCGTCTCCCGGGCCAGGGCGACGGCCCGCCGCAGGTGACGCGCCGCCGGCTCGTACCGGCCCAGCTGCGCCTGCACCACGCCGAGGGTGTTGTACGCACGTCCGGTGACCGCCGGGTTCCCGGCCACGGTGAGGCACTCGGTGAGCTGTTCCACCGCCTCGTCGTAGTGGCCGAGCCGGGCGCAGACCGTGGCGAGGTCGACCAGGGCCTGCTGCCGCCCGACCGCGTCGCCGGCGGTCCGCGCCTCGGCCAGCGCCAGGCTGTGCAGGGTGCGCAGCGCGCTGTAGTGGCCGTGCACCCGTAACGCCTGCCACAGCACGGTGGACAGGTCCCGCGCGTAGCTGCCCCCGGCGGCGCTCGCGGCGGCGGACTGTTCGGCGACCGCGAGCAGCGTGGGCAGCTCGGTGGCCAGCCAGGTGGCGGCGTCCTCGGGACCGGCGTCCGCGCCGCCGGCGGCGGCGACCGGGGTGAGCAGCGGGCGCCGGTTGGGGTCGGGCGGCGCGATCAGCTCCGCCGCGGCGACCGCCCGGGCCAGGCAGTGCTCGGCCAGCCGGCGGACCGGCTCGCACCAGCGCCCCGGGGGCCCGGCGCCGGCCAGGCCGCGGGCGTAGTCGCGGACCAGGTCGTGGAATTCGTACCGGCCGTCCGCCCGCCGTTCGAGCAGGTGGTGGTCGACCAGCGCGTGCAGCAGGCGGCGGGCCTCGGGTACGCCGGTGCCCAGCAGCGCGGCCGCCGCCGCCGGCTCCCAGTGCGGGCCGGGATGGAGCCCGAGCAGCCGGAAGGCCCCGGCCACGTCCGGGGGAAGGGTGCGGTAGGACCAGGAGAGCACGGCGGGCAGCGAGGTGCTCTCCTCCTCGGTGGTCAACGCGTCGAGGCGCTCGCCCGTGGAGCGCATCGCCGCCGCCAGCGCGGACAGCTCCCGTTCCTGGCCCAGCCGCTCGGCCACGATGCGCAGCGCCAGCGGCAGCCCGCCGCACGCCGACACGACGTCGGCGACGTCGGCCTCGTCGGTGCCGAGCCGGTCGGCGCCCGCCAGCCGGTCGAACAGCGACCGCGACTCGACGTCGGTGAGCAGCGGCACGGTCACCCGGTGCGCGTCGTTGCTGATGGTCAGGCCGTGCAGCATGCTGCGGCTGGTCACCACCACCACGCAGCCCGGGTGCCCGGGCAGCAGCGGGCGCACCTGCTCCGCGGAGCGGGCGTTGTCCAGCGCCAGGAGCACCGAGCGGGTGGCCAGCACGCTGCGCAGCAGGGCGGAGCGCTCGTCCAGCTCGGCTGGCACGTCGGCCGCCGGCACGCCGAGCGCCCGCAGGAAGGAGTGCAGCACCTCGCTCGGCTCGGCCGGCGCGCCGGGACCGTAGCCGCGCAGGTTGGCGAAGAGCTGACCGTCCGGGAAGTCCGCCCGGTGCAGCTGCGCCCAGTGCAGCGCCAGCGAGGTCTTGCCCACCCCGGCCATGCCCTCCAGGACGGCGACCACGACTCCCTGGCCGCGTTGCGCGGCCAGCGCGTCGAGCCGGCCGAGTTCCCGCCGCCGTCCGGTGAACGATGTGCTGGCGGCCGGCAACTGGGCCGGCACGGCGACCACCGCGCCGGCGGGGTACGCCGGCCGGGCGGCGTCGGGACAGTAGTGCCGGACGAACCGGTGGACCTGGTCGCCCCGTAGGCCGAGGCCGAGGGCGAGCGCCTCCACCGAACGCCGGCGCGGCCGGGGCACCCGGCCCCGCTCGATGTTGCTGATGCCCCGGACGGTCAGTCCGGTCCGTTCGGCCAGCTCCTCCTGGGTCAGGCCGGCGACTCGCCGCAACTCGCCCAGCAACGACTTGACTGGCTGACCGGTCACGTCGCCATGCTAGTCCGCGGCCGGTCCGGCGGGCTGCCGATGAGATCAACCGGCGGCGGTGGGTGCCGGCCGGTACGCCCGTCAGGTGCCCGCCTCCAGCCGCCACGCCGCCTCGCGGGCCAGGTCCGACAGTCGGGTCAGCAGCGCGCCGAGCGACTCGGGCCGGGCCTGCGCCGGGTCCGTCCGGCCGAGGCGCAGCTGCGCGGCGAGCGCCCGCACGGCCGGGTCCGGCTCGACCCGCAGCTCCTCGCGCAGGCAGCGGCGGTGCTCGTCGTAGACGCGGAGCGCCTCGGCGGACCGGTCCGCCGCGTGCAGCGCGCGCATCAGCTGCCAGGTGAGCCGCTCGCGCAGCGGGTGCCGGCGGGCCAGCGCCGCGATCTCGGCGATCAGCGCGGGATCCCCGGCGCCCAGCCGCAGTTCGGCCTCGAACAGCTCCTCGTAGCCGGCCAGCCGCAGCTCGTTGAGCCGGGCCGCGTCGACGGCGAGCGTGCCGTCGGCGATGCCCTCCAGCGCCTCCCCGGTCCACAGCGCCAGCGCCCCGCGCAGCCGCGCCACCAGCGCCGGCTCGTCGGCGCCGGCGTCGGCCCGGCCGACCGCCCGGCGGAACAGGTGTGCGTCGACGCGGTCGGCGGCCAGCCCCAGCTCGAACCCGCCGGAGGTGCGGCGCAGCAGGTCCTCGCCGAGCACGCCGGCCAACCGCCGGCGCATCCCGCCCAGGCAGTTGTTCACCTGGTCCCGGCAGGTGGCCGGGGGCGATTCCGGCCAGGCCGCGTCGATCAGGGCCGGCACCGAGACCGGGTGGCCCGGCGCGAGCGCGAGCGTGGCCAGCAGCCGTTGGGCGCGCCGCCCGCCGACGGGCACCGGCCCGTCCGGGCCGTGCACGGTCACCGGTCCCAGCAGGCGTACGCGGATGGCGTGGTGCATGTCGTGTCCCCTCGTGAAGGCCGTGGCGACCGGTGCGGCGGCCGCCGGGCCCGATGCTGCCGGGCCGCGCTTGGCATCGGCTTGGCATCCCTCGGCCGGCCCCGCGATCCACCGTGGTCCGTCGGCGATGCCCGTGCGGTGTGCCGGGTCCGCAGGCTGGGGCCGCCCACATCGGCCGGTACACCAAGGGGGAGATCGACATGCTGGACCTGTCAACACGCCGCGAGACCTGGCCGTGAGCGCCGGACGCACCGGCGTGCGCGCCGGCCTGGTGGCGCTCGGCCTGGCCCTGCCCGGCCTGATCAGCGCCTCCGGCACCCCGGGCCGGGCGGCACCGGGAACCGCACCGCGGGCCGCGCCGGTGGCCGCGGTCGAGGCGGCCGGGCCGGGCGGCACGGTCAACGGCATACCCGCCCGGGAGCTGGCCCGGATGCGCCGGGAGGCGCCGCTGGTCGAGGCCGCCCTGCGGATCCAGCGGGCGGCCGGCGACGGCACGGCCGCCGGTTTCGCCGGCGTCGCGCTGACCGGCGCCGGCGACGGGGTGGACGTCTTCTGGAAGGGCGCACCGCCCGGCGCGGTGCGGCGGGAGATCGCGGCGGTCCGGGCCGGGCGGGTCACCGTCCGCGCCGCGCGGTACTCCCGCGCGGAGCTGGCGTCGGCGGCGGCCACCGTGGCGCGCGCCGACGGCACCGCGACGGTCAGCTACCCGGTCAGCGGCACGGCCCTGGTGGTGGCGAGCCCGGACCCGGCGGCGACCCGGGCCCGGCTGCCGCGGCTGCCCGTCGAGGTGACGCTGACCCGGGCCGCCGCCGCCCCGAAGCCGGCCGCCGCCAAGCCGGCCGGGCCGCCGAACTCAGCCACGTCGAAGTCGGCCGGGTCGAAGTCGGCCGGGTCGAGGTCGGCCGGGTCGGCGACGGCACCGGCCACGATGGTCGCCGCCGCGGAGACGCTGCCCTCGCCGAGCCGGCAGGACGACGCCCGGCCGGCGTGGGGCGGCGCGCACCTCATCAACCGCAACGCGGCCGGCGGGAACTCGGGCTGGCAGACCCGGGACTCGGCGGGCAAGGTGATCGACGCCGACACCGCGTACCACTGCACGTCGGGCTTTCCGGTGCGCAATCCGCTCACCGCCGTCGAGTACCTGCTGGTCCCGGCCTCCTGCGGCAAGCCGCGGGACCTGTTCGTGAAGCCGAACGGGGTGGCCGTCAACGACGTGCTGGCCGGCGACAACACCCTGGTGAGCGCCGTGCCGGGGGTCATGCTGACCCGGCCGATCGGCGGCGCCGAGCCGTTCCTCTACACCGGTGGCTCGTGGAGCGACACCGGCTGGTCGATCGAGCGGGCCGCCCCGCTGGTGGCCGGCCAGCACGTCTGCGTCACGGGGGCACAGACCGGCCTGGCGTGCGGCGCGGAGGTGAGCGACACGCTGGGCAACCGCTCGGGCTGGACGCCGAACTCCACCGGCGGTTCGACCGTGCTGAGCGGCCTGACCCGGGTGCTGCTGGCCGAGCACTCCTGGTACACGCTGCGCGACGGCACCACCTGCACGATCAGCCCCGCCCCCGAGGACGTGGGCTGCCTGCCGTACCAGGGCCCGGGCGACGTGGGCGCGACGGTGTTCACCGTGGACGGCGGCACGACCACCGGCGTCACCATCCGCGGCCTCGTCATGCGGATGGAGTTCCCCCAGGACGACGGCCTGGAGAACGTCCAGTTCGTCGACGTCGGGGACGTCATGCCGATGCTGCGCGGCTTCGAGAACTCCTTCGGCACCTGGCTCGAACTCGTCACCAAGTTCAACGACACCCCGTGAAGGCGGTGAACAGCATGCTCAGCACGACCCTGCGGCGAACCCTCGCGCTCGCCGTCCTCGCCACCGCCCTCGTCGCACCGCAGCTGGCCCGGGCACAGGACCGGGCTCCGGCGACCGTCGGCGCCTCGATCGCGGCCGGCGACCGCGACGCCGTCCTCGGCCGCGGCTGGCGCGGCTCGACCGACCGCGCGTGGACCACCACGGGCGACGCCGCCGGTCTGCACATCCTGGTCGCCGACGCGCGCGACGGGTACGCCTGGCGCACCGCCGCCACCCTCGCCGAACCGGGCTTCGAGACCGACCGGTGGGTGGGCAACGCCTGCCTCACCGGGTCCGGCCGGCGTGTCGTGGCGGTCTACGCGCCCCGTACCTTCACCAACCACGAGCAACTCGGCGCCCGGGGTGGCTTCACCGCCGTGGTCGACCTCGACACCGGCGCGGTGCGACGGCTGCCGGTGACCAGCAGCCTGGCCTACTTCAACCCGGGTTGCGGGGCCGGCGAGACCGCCGCCCTCACCCAGGAGGGCGACGAGCAACGGCCCGGCACCCGCCTGGTCCGGGTGGACGCCGGCACCGGCCGGGCCGCCCCGCCGGTGCGCCTCACCGGGCAGGTGACCTCGGCGGTGCCGACCGGGGACGGCTTCACGGCCGCCCGCGGCCGTGGCCTGATCCGGGTCTCCGCCACCGGGCGGGCCACCGCGCTGACCGGCGCGGCCGGCGTGCCGTTCGGGTTGACCGTCGACGGTGACGGCGGGGTCAGCTACCTGGCCCGGACGGCGAGCGGGATGGCCGCGCGGCGGGTCGCCGGCGGCCGGGACACCCTGCTCGCGCAGGGCGGCTTCGGCGCGTTCGGCCTGGCCCGCGGCTCGGCGGGCCGGGTGTTCCTGACCGGCGCGCCGGCGAGCGTGGCGGTGCTGCCGGCCCGGCTGTCCCGGGTGGCCGCCGACCCGCGCGCGGACCTGTCCACCGGCGGGCAGCTCGCGGTCGAGCCGCAGCTGACCGCCGCCGAGGCACTGCCGTCCGGGACGGCCCGGGACGGGACCGCCGGGGTACGCCTGGCGGGCCGCGCCACGGCGACCGGCCGGACCGCCGCGTTCCGGGTGCCCACCGCCCCGGCCGTGACCGCGCCGGCGGCGCCGGCCGCCGCCGGGACCACGAAGGCGGCGCCGGCCGCCGCCGCGGCCGCGACCACGACGGCGGCGCTGGCCGCCGGGTCGTCGACCGATCCGTCCGATCCGGAGGGCTACTGCTCGATCCCGCGCAACCAGACCGGCACGATGGCCTACCAGCCCCGGCCGCGCCAGGTCGAGTGGGCCGTCGACTACGCCGTCTTCAAGGGGCTGACCCAGCTCCGGCCGGCCGGTTACCGCAAGTTCGGCCTGCCCGCGTACGCGCCGCAGGCCATGTTCCCGCCGCGGGACCTGGTCGGCGCCGTGCCGGGCCGGGACCACGTGGCGGCGCAGATCATGCTCGGCATCCTGACCCAGGAGTCGAACCTGTGGCAGGCCTCCCAGGCCGACTCGGGGGAGTACGGCAACCCGCTGATCGGCAACTACTACGGCCGGCACTACTACGACGCCAACACCGCCGACGACTGGCGGATCAACTGGGCGGACGCCGACTGCGGGTACGGCATCGGGCAGGTCACCGACGGCATGCGCGCCGCCGCCCACCCGAAGCCGGGCGAGCACATCCGCCAGCCGACGGAGCAGCGCGCCATCGCGCTCGACTACGCGGCGAACATCGCCGCCGGACTGCAGATCCTGCAGGACAAGTGGAACGAGACGATGTCGGCCGGGCTGGTGGTGCACAACGGCGACCCGACCCGGATCGAGAACTGGTTCTTCGCGGTGTGGGCGTACAACTCGGGGTTCCACCCGGACCTGCACGACGGCTCGTCGTGGGGGGTGGGCTGGGGCAACAACCCCGCCAACCCGCGGTACGACCCCACCCGGCACCCGTTCCTGGACGTCAAGGATCCCCGCAAGACCGACGACAACGTGCCGGTGTTCACCGACGCGGCGCACCCGCAGGACTGGCCGTACCAGGAAAAGGTGATCGGCTGGGCGGCGGCCTCCATCGACACCGGCGACGACGGGGCGGGCTACCGCATCGCGTACTGGAACGGCGACACGCTCACCTCGCGGCTCCGGCGCAGCGCGGCGTCCGGCTTCGCCGAGGTGCCCGGCGTCGGGTTCCGGCCGCGGCCGGAGCTGTTCTGCGACGCCACCAACTCCTGCTCGCCCGGCGCGCGGGTGCAGCCGGACGAGCCGGGCCTGGAGGGGGAGAAGCCCGGCCCCTGCCTGCACCGCAACATCTACGGACAGTACGACCTGAAGTGCTGGTACCACGCGCCGGTCCAGTGGAAGACCGACTGCCCGGACTCCTGCGGCTACGAGGGCATCCGGTACGACCTGAGCGTCGGCTACACCGAGCCGACCGACGGCACGCACTGGCCGCCGCAGTGCACGACCAGCTCGCTGCCGGCCGGCGCGGTGATCGTGGACGACCTGCCGGCCGGCACGGTGACCCCCCGCTGCCCGTACGCCAGCAGCACCGGTGGCAGCTTCGGGCTGGAGTTCAGCGGCGTCGCCGCCGGCGAGTACACCTCCAAGATCGACTTCCATCAGCTCGACAGCGGCTACGGCGGCCACATGTGGTTCGCCCGGGCTCGCGGCGGCGACCAGTTCCGGGTCGTCGGCACCTGGCGCACCCCCGTCGAGTGGACCGGACAGCTCACCGTCTACGCCTACGTGCCGCCGCACGGCGCCAAGACCCGCAACGCCGTCTACCAGATCCGCTCGGTGGACAACCGGATCCGGCTGGTCACCGTCGACCAGAGCACCTTCGCCGGCAGGTGGGTGAACCTCGGCCGCTTCCAGACGGCCGCCGGCCTCACCGTACGCCTCGACAACACCCTCTCCGACTCCACCGAGGCCAGCGTCGGCTACGACGCCATGGCCTTCGTCCGCGGTTGACCAAAGGGGACACGACTGTGAGAAGAACGCTCACCGCGGTGAGCCTGCTCGGCCTGCTGGCCGGGCTGGCCGCCGCGCCACCCGCGGCGGCGGCGCCGCCCCGGGCCCAGGGCCCGACCGACCGGGCCGTCACCACCGCCGGCGACAAGGACGGCCTGCACATCCTGGTGGCCGACCAGTCCGACGGGTACGCCTGGCGGACCGCCGCCACGCTGCGCGAGCCCGGGTTCGACACCACCGCGTGGATCGGCGACGCCTGCGTGACCGCCTCCGGCCGACGCGCGGTCGTGGTGTACGCGCCCCGGGAGTTCACCAACACCGACCGGGGCCGCGACGCCGGCGGCTTCGTCGCCGTGGTCGACCTCGGCAGCGGCGCGGTCCGCAAGCTCGCCGAGCGCTCGTCGCTGGCCTACTTCAACCCGGGCTGCGGCGCGGGGGAGGAGGCCACCGTCGCCACCTCCGGCACCAGCACCGCGATCTCCGTGCTCGACGCGGCGACCGGCCGGTCCACCATGCGGGTCACCGTGCCCGGCCAGGTCACCTCGGCCGTCCCGTACGCCGGGCGGATCGCCGCCGTCTCCGGCGACGACCTGGTCGCCGTCGGTCCCGGCGGGGCCGTCCGGGTGCTCGAACGCGCCGCCGGACAGCCGTTCCGGCTGCACCCGGAGCGCGGCGGCGGCCTGGTCTACGAGGTGGCCGGCGCGCAGGGCACCGCGCAGGTGCGGCGCTGGACCGGTCGGCGCTCCACCGCGCTGGGCTCCGCACCGCTCGGCGAGGTACGGCTGCACGCCAGCGCCGGCCGGGTCTTCGTGACCGGGCCGGCCCGGTCCCGGATCCACGGCGTCGGCGTGACCGCCGTGCCCGGCCCGGTCGACGCGGAACCGTCCAGCACCGGGGCGCTGGTCGTGACCGACGCCGTGCTGCGCAGCCGGGACCGGATCGACGTCGCGGCGACGCGGACCGCCACCGGCGTCACCGACCGCTCCGGCGTACGCCCGGAGGCGCCGCGCCCGGCCGAGGGCGCCGCGCCGTCCCCGGCCCTCGCAGCGGTCGCCGGCGGGGCGCCGAAGCTGCTCGCCACCGACCCGGCCACCGTGCCCTGGGACCCGGACCGCTCCTGTTCGGTGCCCCGCAACGATCCGCAGATCCAGGCGTTCCAGGCCACCGCCGCGCAGGTCGAGTGGGCCGCCGACCTGGCCGTCGCCGGCAAGCTGCTGATCAACCGGCCGGCGAACTGGAAGAACTCGGGGATGCCGAACGCCTGGCAACCGCAGGTGCTCTTCCCCCGGCGCGCGCTGGTCGGCGGCGGTCAGGTGCCGGCCCAGGTGCTGCTCGGCACGCTCGCCCAGGAGTCCAACACCATGCACGCCAGCCCGCACGCGGTGGACGGGCAGAACGGCAACTTCAACCAGGGCGGCTTCTACGGCTGGGGGGACCACTCCAGCTGGAGCAACCCGGACTGCGGGTACGGGGTCGGGCAGGTCACCTCGGGCATGGCGCTGGCCGACGGCGCCAGCCTGTTCACGCCCGTGCAGCAGAAGGCGATCGCCACCGACTACGCGTCCAACGTCGCGGCCTCGCTGAACATGCTGATCGACAAGTGGAACCAGCTGAAGACCGCCGGCATCGTGGCCAACGGCGGCGATCCCCGGTACCTCGAGAACTGGTACTTCGCGGCGTGGGCGTACAACACCGGCGTCCAGCCGAACGGGGCCAACGGCAACACGACCGGCTGCACCCCGTCGCCGTCCTGCACGGACAGCGCGGGCTACTGGGGGCTCGGCTGGGCGAACAACCCGGCCAACCCGAACTACCCGGTGGACCGGGGCACCTTCGACGGCAACAACGACGAGCACACCAAGCACCCCAACCGCTGGCCCTACCAGGAGAAGGTGATGGGCTGGGCGTACACGCCGGTGGGCCGCTACAACTACGCGGCGGGCGAGTGGCGGCCCGCGTACACCCGGTCGGCCGGGGAGCCGCACCTGCCCGCGCACGTCGGCGAGTTCTGCGACCCGCAGATCAACCAGTGCCAGCCGGGCGCCGCCACCGACGTCAACGGCAAGGGCGGGGCGGGCCGGTGCCTGCTGGCCAACCTGCACTGCTGGTGGCACGTGCCCTGGCAGTTCGCCTCGTGCACGCCCGCCGAGGGGGAGGCCAGCCCGTGCGGCATCGAGGTGCTCAAGTACGTCGCGGGCGACCCGGAGCCGTCCGCGCCGAACGTCTACCCGGTGGACTGCGGCACCAGCGGCTTCCCCGCGGGCACCGCGATCGTCGACGACGTCACCGTCGGCAGCCCGCTGCCCTGCGGCAAGAGTTGGACCGACAGCGGGTCGTTCGCGCTGAACTTCCCGTACACCACCACAGGGGGTTGCACCAGCAACTGCATCCACTATCCGGGCAAGATCGACTTCCATCAGCTGAGCGCCGGCTTCGGCGGGCACCTGTGGTTCGCGCACACCGCCACGAACACCACGGTGACCGGCACCTGGACCCCGCCGGCGTCGCGGACCGGCTGGACCCGGATCAAGGTGCACGTGCCGCTCAGCGGCGGCACCACCGAGCAGGCCGACTACCTGATCAGGCTGGGCAACGGGCAGGTGCGGCACCGGATGGTCAACCAGTACTGGTGGCAGAACAACTGGGTCGACCTGGGCACCTTCGACCTCGCCGCGGGCGCCTCGGTGAGCCTGAGCAACGCCAGCTCGCACGTGGCGGCGAGCAAGGTGGACGGCGGTGACGTGGCGTTCGACGCGATCGCCTTCATCCCGTCCACCCGGCCCGCCGCCCGGTACGTGGCCCTCGGCGACTCCTACTCGTCCGGGGAGGGGAATCCCGGCTACGAGGAGGACACCGTCCGCGACCCGCGCAACAAGTGCCACCGGTCGCTGACGAAGGCGTACCCGAGCATGGTGAAACTGCCCGGGCACGCCCAGAGCATCGCGACGGAGGCCGCCGCGAACGCGGCCGACTTCCACTTCCTGGCCTGTAGCGGCGCGCAGTCGGTCGACCTGACCCAGGCCGCGGTGACCGTCGGGAACACCGACAACACCATCTGGGGCTGGCCGAACAACTACCACTACGGGGAGGTCAACCAGATCGACGACTCCGGCTGGCTGGACGAGGACACCACACTGGTGACGGTCAGCATCGGCGGCAACGACGTCGACTTCGGCGACATCCTCAGCGCCTGCATCAAGACGTCGGTGAACTGTGTGGCCGAGGACTACGTGCTCACCCGCTCGTGGGGCGACGCCGACCCGAAGACCAACGTGAAGGATCCGCAGCCGCTGATCCGGTACGAGCCGTACCTGGTGGACCGGCTGCAGAGCCACCTGGTCAGCGTCTACGAGCAGATCCACGTCCGGGCGCCGCACGCGAAGATCGTCGTGGTCGGCTACCCGCGGCTGTTCCGCAACTGGTCGCCGGTGCTCTGCCACGGCCTGCTGCCCGAGGTGCAGGCCTGGATGAACGGCATCGCCGACCGGCTCACCCAGAGCATCGCGCTGGCCGTGCAGGTCACCCGCACCGACTACCCGGGGGTCGACATCACCTTCGCCGATCCCACCCTCGCGTTCACCGGTCACGCGGTGTGCGAGGTGGGCGAGGTGCAGTGGATCAACGGGATCGTGCCGAGCGACCAGAGCGGCAGCTTCCATCCCAACAACGGCGGACACGTCGGCTACGCCGACCTGGTCAACACCACCCTGGCCGGCGGCTGACGAAGCGGCCGGGGGCGTACGGCGAACCGTGCGCCCCCGGCCGTCCGGCCCAAAGAACGACGCTGGTGGCGCCCCCGGACGGGAGCGCCACCAGCGTCGGTCGAGGTCAGTACCAAGCCGAGCAGATGACGCCGCCCGCCGGGTAGTCGTAGCAGGCGCGGCTCACGTAGCCGGCGTCGTTCAGCATGACCGTGCGGACATCGCCGCCGCCGGTCACCGGGTAGGCGTCGGCGTACCCGTACGGGCTCTGCCGCTCCACCCAGAAGTGGACCTCGGAGCCCGAGAGCGCCCACACCGTCCGGCAGCGAGCGCTGTAGCGCAGCTGCACGGTGTAGTCGTTGGGACGGCCGGTGGTGGCCCACGCCACCGTCTGCTTGTCGTCGGCGCAGTAGAAGTACGAGGTCGAACTGTTCCAGACCCGGAAGGTCGCCGGGTCCTTGCCCTCGCAGCTCCACCCGCAACCGCTGGTGGCCGCCGCGGCCGGGGCGGCGTTGGCGAGCACGAGGGCGGCGGTCGCGAACAGGGCGGCGGTGAGCCGCCGGAGGCTGGCATGACGCATGTGGATCTCCGTTCCGTGGTCAGTCGAAGTTGGAGATGGTGCCCTCGCTGCCCGGGCAGCTGTTGTAGATCCGCAGGTAGTAGGAGCCGTACAGGCCGCCGATCCAGCTGCCGGCGTGGCCGTTGCGGCTGACGTGGCCGTTGCCGACGGTCACCCCGTTGCCGGCGTCCACGACCTTCCAGTCGGCCGAGCAGATCGGGCCGGCGTCGACGCTGTAGTTCAGCCAGTGGCCGGGCGTCTCCGCCGGGATGCTCCTGGTGGTGCAGCCGGTGCTGTTGATGTTGTAGCAGTGGGCCGAGTCGTAGGCGGCCAGCGCGGGTGCCGGCAGCGCCAGCGCGCCGGCGGCGCCAGCGGCGACGCCGGCGAGGAGGAGGGGACGACGCATCTACGCAACTCCTTCGGTCGGGGCGGTCCGGACCGTTGTATCGACGGCCGCCACCGGCGACCCACCGGCCGGGCCGGGTGCGGTGCCGTTCGGATGCCCGCCGGCGGTCGTCCGCGGACCGGTCCGGGCGGCGGCGCCGCGGCGGCACGGCCCCGCACCTCGTCGGCCGGATCCTCGTCCGCCGGGTGCCGGCCGATCGGGCTCACCCTCGGTGCGCGGCTGTTAGCCTGCGGCAATGTCCGCAGCTCACCAGGAGGTTGAGCCGAGCGACCCTGGTGCCGGGCTCGCCGACACCGGCCGGCTGGCCGCGTTCTGCGACGCCGTCTTCGCGATCGTCATCACGCTGCTGGTGCTGGACCTGCGGGTGCCGGACTTCCACGAGGGCGGGCTGGGTGCGGCACTCCGCTCGGAGGCGCCGTCCTTCCTGGCATTCGTCGTGTCGTTCATCTACGTCGGTGTCCTCTGGCTCAATCACCACGCGCTGCTCCGGCTGGTCCGCGGCACCAATCTCGCGCTCAACTGGATCAACCTCGCCATCCTCTTCGGGGTGGTCAGCATCCCGTTCCCCACCGCGGTCCTGGCCGCGGCGCTCACCGAGGGCGACACCCACGACCTGCGGGTGGCGGTGGTCCTGTACGCCTTCGCGGCGGCGCTGATGTCCGCGCCGTGGTTGGTGTTCTTCGGTTACCTGCGCCGCCATCCGGCGCTGCGCGCGAGCCACGTCAGCCAGGACCAGGTCCGGGTGCAGGAGGTGCGCCCGATCACCGGCCTCGTGCTCTTCGGGCTGACCGGGCTGCTCGGCTGGCTCGTGCACCCGCTCTTCGGGCTGATCGGCGTCATTTTGATGATCATCTATCACGGCGTCACCAGCGAAGGCGTTCACGCCGGACTGCTCCGCCGGGGGCCCCGCCGCCGCGGCTGACCGGGGGTGCGGCCTGCCGTTCGCGGCATTGTTGAAAATTCCCGGAAGATTGCGTGGCGACGAAAATCAATCACGGCAGCATCTAGTCAAAGCGCTGGTGGCGCTGCTAGCGTCCCCTCGCGACGCCGGTCCGGCGTCGTCCCGCGCCTCGAAGGGATGCCCCCACATGTCTTCTTCGTCCCCCTTCCTCTCCCGCCGGGCCGTGCTTGCCGGTAGCGTCTCCACCGCCTTCGTCGCCCTGACCGGCTGCCGCGCGGCTGTCGACGACGCCACCTCCGGGGCGGCGGCCGGACCGGTGCGCGGCGGCACCCTGCAGCTCGCCGCCAGCGCGGACGCCCAGCCCGGTGCCGTCCTGGCCAACCGGGCGGGCAACTGGATGTGGCGGCGGCTGGTCTTCGAGCCGCTGGCCGAGCTGGACGACCAGCGCCGGCCGCAGCCCGTGCTGGCCAGGAGCTGGACCTTCAACGCCGCCCGCACCAAGCTCGTGATCGAGCTGCGCGACGACGTCACCTTCCACAGCGGCCGGCGGATGACCGCCGAGGACGCCGTCTACTCCCTCGAGCAGGTCAAGGACGCCAGGAACGCGTCGCAGCTGCGGGCCGTGGCGCTCCGGCTGCGCGTCGCGGCGACCGGGCCGCACCAGGTGACCGTCAGCATGGACAAGCCCAGCGACAGCCTGTTCGACCTGCTGCACCTGACGCCGATCGTGGACCGGGACACCTTCCCCCGGATCGGGGACGGGAGCGCGGTGATCGGCACCGGGCCGTTCGTGTGGAAGCAGTGGCGCCCCAAGGCCGGCATCACCCTGGAGCGCAACCCGGCGTACCGGGTGCCGGACCGGCCGTACTTCGACAAGGTCGAGGTCTCGGTGATCACCGACCCGACCGCGTTGCAGGCGGCGCTGCGCGGTGGCCGGGCCCACCTGGCCAACGGGCTGACCAGCGTCGACATCGCGGCCCTGCGGTCCGACCGGGCCTTCGCGCTGGAGAACGCCGGCGGCGTGTTCTACCCGCTCGGGCTCAACGTCGCCGCGGCGCCGTTCGACCGCAAGGAGGTCCGGCAGGCGGTCGGCTACGCGCTGGACCGGGAGCGGATCAAGAGCCAGGTCTTCGGCGACGACGCGCTCGTCACCGACCTGTGGTGGAGCCCGAACGAGAGCAGCTACCCCAAGAGCCTGTCCGACCACTACCGCCTCGACCTCGACAAGGCCAAGGGGCTGATCGCGCGGGCCGGCGCCACGGGCGCCCGGGTGCCGATCGCGTTCGCCAACCTGCCCACCATGAAGAGCCTCTTCGAGGTGGTGCGCTACAACCTGGAGCAGATCGGCCTGGCGCCCGAGGCCGTCGCGCTGGACACCGCCGAGTACGACGCCCGGCAGGTCGCCGGCACCCTCGGCCCGGCGTTCCTCCTGCTGCACGGCATGGTCGGCTTCTCTGCCGCGACCATCGTCGACGCCATGCCGTCGCTGCGGACCGGCAATCCCTCCCGGTTCGCCGAGCCCCGTTACGACACCCTGAAGGCCGGGCTGCAGCAGGCCGACGACGCCGCCCGGCCGAAGGCGCTGGCCGACCTGTCCGAATACCTGCTCGACAGCGCGTTCAGCCACGTGACCGCCGTCGCCCCGCAGTACCACGTCCGCAGCGCCAAGCTGACCGGCCTGACCACCGTGCCGCTGGGCTGCGTCGTCGCCACGGACGCCTACCTGGTGGCCTGAAATGCTGACGTTCCTGCTGCGGCGGCTGCCGTCGCTGGTCGTGGTGCTGCTGGCCAGTTCCGCGATCGCCTTCCTGCTGCCCCGGCTCGCGCCCGGCGACGCGGCCACCACCATCGCCGGGCCGGACGCCGCGCCCGAGGCGGTCGACGCGGTCCGGCACAGCCTGGGCCTCGACCAGTCCCTGCCCAGCCAGTACCTGCACTGGCTGGGCGGGGTGCTCACCGGCGACCTCGGCACCTCCTTCACCACCGGCCGGCCCGTCGCCGAACTCCTCACCGACCGGGCGGCCAGCACGATCGAGCTGGCCGGCGCGGCGGCGCTGCTGATGACCGTCCTCGGCATCGGGCTCGGCGTGCTCGGCGGCGCCCGCCGCAGCCGGCCGGTCCGCGCCGCCGTCGACGCGTTCTCCAGCGCCCTGCTGGCCGCGCCGCCGTTCCTCACCGGCCTGCTGCTGGTGCTCGCGCTCGGGATCGCCCTACCGGTGCTGCCGGCCAGCGGCGAGGTGTCGCTGCTCGACGACCCGGTCATCGGCGCGCAGTACCTGATCATGCCGGCGGTCGCGCTGGCCCTGCCGCAGGCCGCCGCGATCGGCCGGCTCGTGCAGACCGAGATGCGCCGCAGCCGCGGTGAGGAGTTCGTCGACCTGGCCCGGGCCAAGGGGCTCAGCCCGGCGCAGGTGACCCGCCGGCACGTGCTGCGTACCAGCCTCGGCACCGCGGTGGTGGCGATCGGGCTGCGCCTCGGCGAACTGCTCGCCGGCGCGATCGTGGTCGAGGCCGTGTTCGCCCGCAACGGTCTCGGCTCGCTCGCGGTCGCCAGCATGCAGTCCCGCGACTACCTGGTGGTGCAGGTGCTGGTCCTGCTCGCCGTGGCGGTGGCCGCGGTCATCCAGATCCTCACCGAGCTGGTCCTCGCCTGGCTCGACCCGCGCGTCCGGTTGGGGGCGTCATGACCGTGCTCACCACCCGCCCGGGCAGCCGGTACGCCGCCGCGCTGCGCACCCCGCGCGGCCTCGCCGGGCTGCTGCTGGTCGGCGGCCTGGCCCTGCTCGCGCTGCTGGCGCCCGTGCTGGCCCCCGGGGGCTACGACGCCCAGGGCGGCGCCGCCCTGGCGCCCGCGTCCTGGCCGGCCCTGTTCGGCACCGACGAGTTGGGCCGGGACGTCCTGGCCCGCGCGCTGTACGGGCTGCGCACCGACCTCACCCTGGTCGGTCTGGCCGTGCCGGTCAGCGCCGCCCTGGGCACCCTGCTCGGCCTGGCCGGCTTCCTCTCCCGCGGCCTGGGCACGCTGATCCAGCGCTGCCTCGACGTCATCCTCGGCTTCCCCAGCCTCATCCTGGGCATCTGCATCGCGCTGGTGGTCGGCGCGGGCTGGTGGGCCCTGTTCATCGCGATCGTGATCTACGGTCTGCCCGCGTTCGGCCGGCTGGCCCGCGCCAGCCTGCTCAGCCAGGCGCAGCGGGAGTACGTGCTGGCCGCGGAGATCATGGGCGTGCCCCGGCCGAGGATCATGCTGCGGCACATCCTGCCGCACGCCCGGGACCCGGTGATCGTGCAGGTCGGGGTCGGCATGGTCAGCGGCGTCTTCCTGGAGTCGTCGCTGAGCATCGTCGGGCTGGGCATCCAGCCGCCGGAACCGTCGCTGGGCGCGCTGCTCAACACCGGCATGCGGTTCATGACCGCCCAGCAGTGCTACGTGCTCGGCCCGGCGCTGCTGTTGTTGCTGCTGGCCTTCGGCCTGACCCTGATCTCCGACGCGCTCAACGAGGCGGTGCACCCATGACGAGCCCACTGCTGGAGGTCCGCGGCCTGCGGACCCGGTTCGGCGGCACCACCGTCGTGCACGACGTCGACCTCACCGTTCGCCCCGGCAGCATCCTGGGCGTGGTCGGCGAATCGGGCTCCGGGAAGTCCGTCACCGCCCGCTCGCTCATCCGGCTGCTGCCCGCCCCGGGCGCGGTGGACGGCGGCGAGGTGCGGTTCGCCGGCGAGGACCTGCTGGCCGTGCCGGAGCGGCGGATGCGCCGCATCCGGGGCAACCGGATGGCCATGGTGTTCCAGGACCCCCAGTCCGCGCTCAACCCGGTCCGCACCATCGGCGACCAGGTGATGGAGGCGCTGACCAGCCATGGCATGGCCCGCGGCCCGGCCCGGGCCCGGGCCGCCGAGCTGCTGTCCCTGGTCGGCATTCCCGACGGGCCGGGGCGGATGGGCGACTATCCGCACCAGTTCTCCGGCGGGATGCGGCAACGGGTGGTCATCGCGATCGCCCTGGCCAACGACCCGGAGCTGCTCATCGCCGACGAGCCGACCACGGCGCTGGACGTCACCATCCAGGCGCAGATCCTGCGCCTGCTCACCCGGCTCCGCGACGACCTCGGCATCGCCATCATCATGATCACGCACGACATGGGCGTGGTCGCCGAAATCTGCGACGAGGTCGCCGTGCTCTACGCGGGCCGGGTGGTCGAGCACGGCGCCGTGGCGCGGGTGCTGACCGCCCCGCGGCACCCGTACACCGCGAACCTGCTGCACGCGATGCCCCGGCTGGCGGCGACCCCCGCCGCCCGGCTCGCCGCGATCCCCGGCGCCCCGCCCGACCCGGCGGACCCGCCGGCCGGCTGCGCGTTCGCCCCGCGCTGCGCGCAGGCCACGGCCGAGTGCGACGGGCGGCGACCGCCGCTGCGCCGGGTCGACGGCCGCGAGGTGGCCTGCTGGCACGCGGCCGGTACGGCACCCGTGGTCGCCCCCGCCGCCGCGGCGGCGGCCCGCCCACCCGTGGGCGAGGTGGTGCTGCGCGTCGAGGACCTGCGGGTCGACCTGGCCACCCGGCGCCGCCTGGGGCGGGCGCCGCGGCCGGTGTACGCAGTCGACGGCGTCTCCCTGCACGTGGCAGCCGGCGAGACGCTCGGTCTGGTCGGCGAGTCCGGGTGCGGCAAGTCCAGCCTCGCCAAGGCCGTCGTCGGCATCAACCCGGTCAGCGCCGGCACGGTCAGCGTCGACGGCGCGCGGGTGGACCCGGCGGCGGGCGGGACCCGCCGCACGGTCCAGTACGTGTTCCAGGACCCGTACGCCTCGCTCAATCCGCGCCGCACCGTGGGGCAGTCGATCATCGAGGCGCTGCTCGCCGGTGGCACCCCCGCCGTCGAGACCCGGGACCGCGCCGCGAAGCTGCTGGCCACCGTGGGGCTGAACGCCGCCCACCTGGACCGCTATCCGCACGCCTTCTCCGGTGGGCAGCGGCAGCGAATCGGCATCGCCCGGGCGCTGGCCACCGGTCCCCGGCTGCTGCTGTGCGACGAACCCGTGTCGGCCCTCGACGTGTCGGTGCAGGCCCAGGTCATCAACCTGCTCGCCGACCTGCGCGACGAGCTGGGGCTGGGCTGCCTCTTCATCGCCCACGACCTGGCCGTGGTACGCCACCTGGCCGACCGGGTCGCCGTCATGTATCTGGGCCGCATCATCGAGACCGGACCCGCCGCGGCGGTGTACGACGCGCCCCGGCACCCGTACACGGCCGCGCTGCTCTCCTCGTCGCCCGAACCGGTCCCCGGCCGGCGGCGGGAACGGATCGTGCTCACCGGCGACCTGCCCAGCCCGAGCAACCCCCCGACCGGCTGCCGGTTCCGCACCCGCTGCCCGATCGGGCCGCTGCACCGGCCGGATCGGCAGGTCTGCGTCGAGGTGGATCCACGGCTGGGCGCGGGCGAGCACCAGGCGGCCTGCCACTTCCCCGGGGAGCTCCGGTGACCGACCTGACCCGGCTGCGGGCGATGTACCTCTTCGACCGCAGCCTGTCCGACCTGGACGCCCTCCGTCCGCTGCTGCGCCGGGCCGCGACCGCCGGGATCACCACACTGGTGACCAAGGCGGCCGCGGTCACTGGCCCGCTCGTGCGGCTCTGCCACGACCACGGGCTGCGGGTGCTGGGCAGTGTGCCGTGCCTGAGCGACCACGCGGACCCGCTCGACCGCCCGGACCTGCGTCCGGTCGACCAGCACGGCGGGTGGGCCCGGATGGAGTGGTACACCGGGCTCATTCCCACCGACGCCGGCTACGCCGACGACCTGACCCGTCGCTGTGCGCGGCTGGCCGCCGAACCGGGTCTGGACGGGCTGCTCCTGGACTTCCTCCGCTGGCCGCTGCACTGGGAACTGGAACTGCGGCCGGGCGCCGTGCCGCGCGAGTCCTCCTTCGACCCCACCACCCTGGCCGCGTTCACCCGGGCCACCGGGGAACGGTTGCCCGCCGCCCGGCGGGCCGCCGTCGCGCTGCTGCTCGGGCCCCTGCGCACCGAGTGGTACGCGTTCCGCACCCGGGTGATCACCGAGCTGGCCGCCCGGCTCGCCGCCGCGATCCGGGCCGTCCGTCCGGACGCGACGGTCGGCATGTTCCTGGTGCCCGGCGACGCCGGCCAGCGGGCGCTGGTCGGGCAGGACGTGGCCGCGCTCGGGGAGCACGTCGACGGGTTCCTGGTCATGACGTACCACGGCATCGTGGCCCGGCCACCGTCCTGGATCGCGGCCACCGTCGCCGACCTCGCCGCGCGGACCAGCCGGCCGGTGGTGCCGATGGTGCAGACCACCGCCGACCGGCGGGTGGCCCGGGGCGCCGATTGGGGTGGCCCGCTGGACGCCGGCGGGTTCGCCGCCGCGCTGGCCCGGGCGCCGGGCCCGCTCTGCCTGTTTCCCGCCGAAGGCATGGATGATCCCCGGTGGCGTCTGCTCGCCACGACGCTCGCCGCCGACCCGAGGAGCCTGTGATGACCGTCGACGTACTCGCCCGCCTGCGCGGTCAGCTGTCCCACCTGCCCCGCGCGGAGCAGGCCATCGCCCGGGTGGTCCTGGACGCCCCGGGGGCCGCCGCTGAGCTGACCATCTCCGAGCTGGCCCAGGCCGCCGGCACGTCGGAGACGACGGTGACCCGGTTCTGCCGCAACATCGGCCTGCGTGGCTACCCGCAGCTGCGGCTGCACCTGGCCGCCGAGGCGGAGCGGCAGCGCAGCGACGCCCGCCCCGACGTCAACCTCGCCGGCGACATCACCCCGGGCGACAGCACCGCCGAGGTCATCCGCAAGGTCGGGTACGCCGACGCCCGCGCGGTCGAGGACACCGTGGCCCGCCTCGACATCGCGGCCCTGGACAAGCTGGTCGAGGCGATCGACGCGGCCGGCCGGGTCGACGTCTACGGCGTCGGGTCCAGCGCCAGCGTGGCCGCCGACGCCGCGCAGAAGCTGTCCCGGATCGGGCACTTCGCCGCCGCCTGGTCCGACGCGCACGCGGCGCTGATGAGCGCCTCCAACATCCGTCCTGGCGACGTGGCGATCGCGCTGACCCACTCCGGCCGTACCCGGGACATCCTCGACGTGCTCGCCGAGGTCCGCCGGCGCGGCGGCACCGTCGCGGTGATCACCAGCAATCCCGAGTCGCCGGCCGCCGTGGCCGCCGACGTCGTACTGGTCACCGCGGCCCGGGAGACCACCTTCCGCAACGGCGGCACGGTGTCGCGCACTGCCCAGCTCACCGTCGTCGACTGCCTGTTCGTCCTGCTCGCCAAGCACCGCTACGAGGAGTCGCTCGAGGCGATGGAGCGCGCGCACGACGCGGTGCGCGGCCGCGCGCTGCCCATGGAGAGGGATCCACGATGAGCACCACCGCCGACGCCGTGCGGGTCGCGTCACCCACCGAGACCCGCAATCCGCGCACCCTCGACATCGACCGGCTCGATACCCTCACGCTGCTGCGGACCCTGCACGCCGAGGACGCGCGGGTGCCCGCCGCGGTCGCCGCGGCGCTGCCCCGGCTGGCCGAGGCGGTCGACCTGGCCGTGACCGCGCTGCGCCGCGGTGGCCGGATCCACTACTTCGGCGCCGGCTCGTCCGGTCGCTTCGGCGTGCTCGACGCCGCCGAGGTGCCGCCCACCTACGGCCTGCCGCCCGGCCGGTTCGTCGCGCATCTCGCCGGCGGCGACCGGGCCATGACCGCCGCGGTGGAGAGCGTCGAGGACTCCGCCGAGGCCGGCGGCGCCGCCGCCGGCGGCCTCACCGCCCTCGACGTCGCGGTCGGCCTCACCGCCAGCGGCCGTACCCCCTACGTGGCCGGCGCCCTGCGCGCCGCGCGCACCCGCGGCGCGCGTACCGTTCTGGTCAGCGGCAATCCGGCCGCCCCGCTCGACGACCTGGCCGATGTGCACATCGCCGTCGAGACCGGCCCGGAAGCGGTGATGGGGTCCACCCGGATGAAGGCCGGGACCGCGCAGAAGCTGGTGCTGCACACCTTTTCCACGGCGACGATGGTGCGGCTCGGGCGCACCTACTCCAACCTCATGGTCGACGTCGTCGCCACCAACGCCAAGCTGCGGGGGCGGGTACTGACCACACTGGTCGCCGCCACCGGCGTCGAGGAGGCCACCGCCCGGCAGGCGCTCGCGGCCGCCGGTGGGGACCTCAAGGTCGCGATCGTCACCGTGCTCACCGGCACCGACGCCGCCACCGCCCGGGGCCGCCTCGACGCGGCCGGCGGCCACGTCCGGCGCGCCCTCGGCCGATGACCGGCCACGTCCTCGGCTTCGACGTCGGCGGCACGGGGGTGCGGGGCAGTCTGGGCCGCCTCACCGCCACCGGGGTCGAACGCGTCGCCACCCACCGGCACCCGACCCCGGTCCGGATGGGACCGGACGGGGTGGACGCCGCCAGCGTGCTGCGCGCCGTGACCGAGACGGCGGTCGCGCTGCTGCCCTCCGGTGCGACCGCGGAAGCCACCGTCATCGGCTGCACCGGGGCGACCCTGCTGGGCGACGCCCTGCGCCGCGAGCTGCCCGGTCTGGGTTTCGGTGGCCGGCTGCTGCTCTGCTCGGACGTGCTGACTTCGTACGTCGGTGCCTTGGGCCTCGGCGGGGGAGCGGTGGTCGCCGCCGGGACCGGGGCGGTCGCCCTGGGCAGCGACGGCCGCGGCGCCTGGCAGCGCGCCGACGGCTACGGCGTCCTGCTCGGCGACGTCGGCGGCGGCGCCTGGATCGGTCGTGCCGCCGTCGGCGCCGCGCTGCGCGCCCGCGACGGCCGCCCCGGCGGCTCCGCCGCCCTGCTGGCCGCGCTGCACGACCGCTACGGCGACCCCCGCTCGCTCGTCCACGCGGTGACCACCCGGGCGGAGCGGGGCGCGCTGCTGGCCTCGTTCGCCCCGGACGTGGCGGCCCTCGCCGCCACCGACCGCATCGCGCACCGGATCCTGCGGGCCGCCGGCCGGCACCTGGCCGACACCCTGCTCGCGGCGCTGCCCCCCGGGGCGCCTCCGGTCGTCGCGGCCACCGGGAACCTGCTGCGCGCCGGTCCGCCGCTCACCACGGCCCTCACCCGGAGGGTCGCCGCCCGCGCGCCGCACCTGGCGCTGCGCACCGTCCTGGACACCTCCATCGACGGCGCGGTCACCCTCGCCGCCGCCGTCGTACGGGACGCGCCGCCACCCGGCGCGGAGATCACCGAGCTCACCCCCGCCGGGACCGCCCCCGGTTCCCGGCCGACCCCCACGGCGGTCTGACCGCCGCCAGCACCGATGAAGGGCCGGCCGTACCGCGGACCGACCCCGCACGGACCCCGTCCGGACCGCGCCGGGACGCATCCATGACGGGCTTCCGCCACGGCGGAACTCCGCCGTGCTCGTCGGCGCTGCCTCCGCCATCCAACTGTCAGGATCCTGGCGCACCTTCTGGTCGCCGAAAGGAAGCTCACGATGCCCACACCCTCGCTCCGGCGACGGGCCGTCACCCTCGGCCTGGCCGGCGCGGTCATCCTCGCCGCTTCGACCATGTCCGCCCCGCCCCCGGCCGCGGCGGGCACCGACCTGCCCCTCGGCAGCCGCCCCGCGGCCGGTACCCAGGTCACCCTCATCAGCGGGGACCGGGCGCTGGTGGGTACGGATCCGGCCGGCCGGCCGACCGCCACCGTCCTGCCCGGACCGCACGCCGATCCGGGCGGCTACCTGACCCGCGCCTTCCAGGGCGACGTCTACGTGCTCCCGTCCGTCGCGCTGCCCCTGATCAACGCCGGACGGTTGGACGAGGAACTGTTCAACGTCACGGAGTTGGTGCGGCAGGGCTACGACGACCGGGCCACCGCCACCCTGCCGCTGCTGGCGACCTACGGGGGAGCCGTGACGCGGACCCGGCAGGCGCCCCAGCCGCCCGACGGCGCGGACGTGGTCTCGACGCTGCCGGTGGCCGACGCGGTGGCTCTCTCCGTCGAGAAGCGGGACACCGCCCGGTTCTGGCAGGACCTGACCGACGCCGACGGGCCGCGGATCGCCAAGCTCTGGCTCGACGGGCGGGTCACCGCGGACCTCGCCGAGAGCACCGCGCAAATCAACGCGCCGACGGCGTGGGCCGCCGGGTTCGACGGCACCGGGACCACGGTGGCCGTGCTGGACAGCGGCTACGACGCCACCCACCCCGACCTGGCCGGCCAGGTCGTCGACGCGAAGAACTTCACCACCGACGCCGGCGGCGCGGTGGATCAGCACGGGCACGGCACGCACGTCGCCTCCACCGTGGCCGGCACCGGCGCGGCGTCCGGCGGCGCCGAGAAGGGCGTCGCGCCCGGGGCCAAGCTGCTCATCGGCAAGGTCCTCGACCGGGCCGGCAACGGCCAGGAGTCGTGGATCATCGCCGGCATGCAGTGGGCCGTCGACAAGGGCGCGGACGTGGTCAACATGAGCCTGGGCGGCAGCGTCGGCACCGACTGCACCGACCCGATCGGCGTCGCGGCCCAGCGGCTCACCGCCCAGGCCGACACGCTGTTCGTCCTGGCGGCCGGCAACTCCGGCCCGGGCGCCCGTACGCTCGGCTCGCCCGCGTGCGCCGACGCGGCACTGACCGTGGCCGCCGTCGACGCGGCGGGCGCCACCGCGCCCTTCTCGAGCCGCGGTCCGGTGACCGGCTCGCACCGGGTGAAGCCGGAGATCGCCGCCCCCGGCGTGGCGGTCCGCGCCGCCCGCAACGGCGGCGGCACGAGCGACCCCTACGTCGCCATGTCCGGCACGTCGATGGCCGCCCCGCACGTGGCCGGCGTCGCCGCGCTGGTCACCCAGCGCCACCCGGCGATGAGCGCCCAGCGGCGCAAGGCCCTGCTGGTCTCCTCGGTCGCGTCGGGCGCGAGCGGCGGCGTGTACGCGCAGGGCGCCGGCGTGGTCGATGCGTACCGCGCGGTCACCGCCGAGGTGTCCGGACCGGGCACCGTCGACGCGGGCTCGTTCGCCTGGCCGCACCTGCACCAGCAGCCCGCCACCACGACGGTGACCCTCACCAACGACGGCGACACCCCGGTCACCCTCGCGCTGTCGATCGAGGGCGCCACGGGTGAGGACGGCGCCCCGCTGGCCCGCCGGACGCTGACCACCGGGCTCGACTCGGTGACCGCGCCGGCGCACGGCACGGCCGACGTCCCGGTGATCCTGGACCCGTCCGTCCGGCAGAGCGCGTCGGGGTACGGCACGATCGGCGGGCGCCTGGTCGCCCGGGCCGGCGACGGCACCACGGTCACCACCGCGATCGGCGCCTGGCTGGAGCCGCACACCGTCACCGTCGGCCTGCACCTGGTCGACCGGCGTGGCCAGGCGCCGGCCACGCCCTCCTTCGTCGACGTGGTCGACATCGACCGGCTCACCGCCCAGCGCTTCACCACCTTCACCAGCGACCCGGTGCTGCGGCTGCGCGAGGGCCGCTATTCGATCGCCGCGCTCATCGCGAGCCGCGACGAGGGCACCACGGGGGAAGCGGGCCTGGTCAAGTCGATCACCTTCATGGGCGACCCCGACCTGGTCGTCAACCACGACGACACGGACCGGACCATCACCTACGACGCCCGCACGGCGGTACGCCAGAAGGTCGACGGCGAGCGGCCGATGGAGGCGCAGAACACCACGATGCAGTACGGCCGCTGGTGGGACTCCGCCTACCTGTCGGCCGCGTACACCGGCGGCACGTCGGTCGACGAGGTGTACGTCGGGCGGACCACCCCGGTGCGCTCGGGTGGCTTCGAACTGGACACCCTCTACCGGATGTCCGCCCCCGAGCTGGACCTGCGTACCAGCGGTGGGCTCACGCTGCGGCCGGAATACCTGGTCGCCCCGTTCACCCAGCCGGCCGCGGCGGTGAAACTGGACGGCCGTGGCTCGGCCCCGCTGGCCTTCGCGGGCGCGGGCACCGCGGCGGAGGTGGCCGCCGCCGACGTGGCGGGCAAGGTCGTGCTGGTGGCTGACGCGGCGAACCCGACGGCCGTGCTCTCGGCCGCGGCGAGCGCCGGTGCCCGGGCCGTGCTGTTCAGCCACGACGGCGCGGGTCGCTGGACCGCCGCCGCGGCGGGCAACACCATCCCCGGGATGACCGTCAGCGCGGCCGAGGCCACGGCGCTGCGGCAGGCACTGGCCGGCGGAGCGGTCACCCTCGAATGGACCGCCGTGGCGGCCAGCCCGTACGTCTACAACCTGGCGTTCGTCGACGACGGCATGACCCGCCCCGACGTGGTCCGCCACGTCCGCGACCGCGACCTCGGCCGGGTCGACGAGACGGTGTACTCGATGCGCACCGACCGGGCGGTGCTGGAGGTCGTGCAGGCCTACCGGCCGTCGTTCCCGACGGTCGCCGCGATGACCTCCGTGCCGATGCGCGCCCCGTTCACCCGCGCCACCTACTTCACCGCGGACCAACGGTGGCGGCAGTTCGTCGGGGGCGCGGGAGTGTTCGACGAGTACCTGTCCGACGTGCCGCGCAGCTACGCCGCGGGGTCGGTGCGCCGGGCGCAGTGGTACCGGGGACCGGTGCGCTCGGTCGGCACCCGCCGCGCCGACCTGTCCCCGGAGCACGTCGGCGAGCGGCAGCAGGATCTGATCGGCATCGCGATGCTGCCCTTCGGGGACAGCGACCCCGACCACTACAGCGGTGGCGGCGCCTTCGGGGACGCCGGCAACGTGCAGGTCTTCCGCGACGGCGCACAGGTCGGCTCCTCACCGTTCCCGTCCGGGGCCTGGTCGGTGCCGGACGAGGCCGCCGACTACGAGCTGCGGGTGACCACGATGCGGTTCAACCCCGGCCCGCCGTACCACCCGAACTGGAACCTGTTCCACCGCACGGAGACCTCGTTCCGGTTCCGCTCCCAGCGGCCCGCCGACGACAGGGTGCACGCGCTGCCGCTGCTGGTGCCGTCGTACGACATCCCCGTGGACGAGCGCAATCTCGCGCCGGCGAGCGCGGACGTCACCGTCGGCTTCGGCGCGGCGGGACAGCGCGACTACGACGCGGGCCGGATCGTCGGCGCCCGGATGTGGGTCTCCTTCGACAGCGGCACGACCTGGTCGGCGGTGCCGGTGGCGGAGCGCGGCTCCGGGTTCACCGCCACCATCGACCAGTCCGGCCAGGCGGGCCGGGACGCGTCGCTGCGGGTGGAGCTCACCGACGAGCACGGCAGCAGCGTGCAGCAGACCCTGATCAAGGCGTACGGGGTGCGGTAGCCGCCGCGGCGTCTCGCTGCCCGGGCAACCCCTCGGTTGCCCGGGCAGCGACCGTTCCGGCCGGGACGGCCGGTCGCCGTGCTCAGGCGTGCGGGTCGAGCGGCCGCCCCGGGGCCGCACGCCCGGATCGGGGACCGGCCGGTTACCGTGGCCGCCGTGCGGGCGGAGGCGGGTGAGGCGGTCACCTTTTCGCTGCTCGGCCCGATCGCGGTCCGCCGCGCCGGCGCCGAGTTGCCGCTGGGCGCCCGCCAGCAGCGGCTCGTGCTCGCGCTGCTGCTGGCCCGAGCGGGTGCGCCGGTCACCCTCGACGAGCTGGTCGACCTGCTCTGGGACGAGGAGGCGCCGGTCAGCGCCGCGAACGTGGTGCACCGGCACGTCGGGGCGCTGCGGCGGCTGCTCGAGCCCGGCCTGCCCGCCCGGTCGCCGGGCCGGCACCTCCTCCGGGACGTCTCGGGTTACCGGCTGCACGCCGACGAGCAGTCCCTGGACCTGCTGGCGTTCCGGTCGCTGAGCCGGCTGGCGGCCCGGAGCCGGCGGGACGGCGACCCCGAGTCGGCGCTGCGGCACTCCCTCGCCGGCCTGCGGCTCTGGCGCGGCCGGTGCGCGGCGGGCCTCGAACCCGCCGCCCGCGTGCATCCCGTGTTCGTCGCCGTGGAGGCCGAACGCGCCGAGACCGTGCGGGCGGCCGCCGACGCGGCCGAGTGCTGCGGCCGGATGAGCGAGGTGCTGGTGCCGCTGCGGCAGGCCGCCGAACAGCATCCGCTCGACGAGTCGCTGCAGAGCCGGCTGCTGCTGGCGCTCGCCGCCGACGGCCGCCAGGCGGAGGCCGTGGAGAGGTACCGGGTGGTGCGCCGCCGGCTCGCCGACGAGCTGGGCATCGACCCGGGCGAGGAGCTGCGCGAGGCGTACGACCGGCTGCTGCACCAGCGCACCGGGCCGGCCCGTGCCGGGTCGCCGTCGCCGTCGCCGTCGCCGTCGCCGGTGCCGCCGCCGGCGCAGCTGCCGCCGGACCTGGCGTTCTTCAGCGGCCGGGAGGAGCTCATCGCCGAGGCCCGCGCCGCCGTCGCGCGCCCGGGCGGATCGGTCGTGCTCGCCATCGACGGCATGCCCGGAATCGGGAAGACCGCACTCGCCGTCCACCTCGCACACGAGTTCGCCGCCGGCTACCCGGACGGGCAGCTCTACGTCGACCTGCGCGGCTACGAGGCCCGGGAGCCGGCGATGAGCCCGGGCGAGGCGCTGCGCGGCTTCCTCGGCTCGCTCGGGGTGCCGCAGGAGGGCATCCCCGCCGAGCTGCACGCCCAGGCCGGCCTCTACCGCAGCCGGCTCGCCGGCCGGCGGATGCTGATCCTGCTCGACAACTGTCGGGACGGCGAGCAGATCCGGCACCTGCTTCCGGGCAGCCCCGGCTGCCTGGTCATCGTCACCAGCCGCAGCCGGCTCAGCACGCTGCACGCCATGGCTGGCGCCCACCCCCTGCCGGTCGGCCTGCCCAGCGTCGAGGAGGCCCGTGCCGCCCTCGTCCGGCCGCTCGGCGCCGGCCGCGTCGCGCCCGACCCGGCCGCGATCGACGCCATCATCGCCAGCTGCGGGCGGTTACCGCTCGCGCTCGCCGTGGTGGCCGCCCGGGCGGCGGGCCTGCCGCGCCTGCCACCGGCGCAGATCGCCGCCGAGCTGGCCCGGGCGTCCGGCAGCCTGGACGGCTTCGACGGCGACGGCCCGCAGACCGGCCTGCGAGCCATCTTCTCCTGGTCCTACCAGGCGCTCTCCGCGCCGGCCGCCCGGCTGTTCCGGCTGCTGCCCAGCCATCCCGGCCCGGACATCTCGATCGCCGCGGCCGCGGGGCTGGCCGGTGTCCCGCTGCCCAGCGGGCGGGCGCTGCTCGGCGAGCTGAGCCGCGCGCACCTGATCTCCGAGGAGCTGCCGGGCCGCTACCGCACCCACGATCTGCTGCGTGCCTACGCCACCGAGCTCGCCGAGGAGCACGACGGCCCGACCGAACGCGCCGCCGCGGAACTGCGCTGCCTGCGGTTCTACCGGGCCACCGCCTACCAGGCGCACCGCCGGCTGCTCACCTCCGAGGACCATCCGCTGATCGAGCCGGGGCCGGGCGAGACGCCGCTGCGGTTCGCCGGCCACGGCGACGCCATGCGCTGGTTCGGCGCCGAGCGGCAGGTGCTGATGGCGCTGGTGAGCCGGGCCGCCCGGCAGGGCCGGCACACCGACGCCTGGCAGCTCGCCCTCGGCATGCAGCACTTCTTCGACCGCAGCGGCCGGTGCCTCGACTGGACGGCCACCGGTGCGGTGGCCCTGGCGGCCGCCCGGGCGGGCGGCGACCTGGTGGGGCAGGCCCGGATGCACCGCAGCCTGGCCGGGGCGGCCTACTTCGGGGGCGAGCACGGCACCGCGGTGGCGCACCTCGACCGGGCGCTGGAGCTGCTCGTCCGGCTCGGCCTGCCCGGCGAGCTGACTCGCGCGGCGATCAACCGGGCGATGGTCCTGGCCGCGCAGGGGCGCCACGAGGAGGTCCTCCGGGCGGTGTCCGCGGCGCTCGAGCCCAGGCCGGCCGGCGACGACAAGCTGCTGGCGGACGCCCTGGTGATCATGGCCGCGAGCAACGCCGCGCTGGGCCAGGAGGACGCGGCGGTGCGCTGCGCCGGGCAGGCGATGGCGCTCTCCCGCGAAGCGGGGTACCGGCTCGGCGTCGCGGAGGCGTGGGAGGTGCTCGGTCAGGTGCACGCCGCCCGCCGGGAGACCGCCGAGGCGGTCCGCTGCTGGCGGGCGTCCGCCGTCGCCTACCAGGAGGCCTCGGCGTCGGCGCCGGCCGCCGAGGTGCTGGCGCTGCTCGGCGACGCCCTCGCCGCCGCCGGCGAGCAGGACGCCGCGGTACGGGCGTGGCAGGAGGCACTGGCTTTGATCCCGTACGGGCAGAGCCGCACCGGCCGGCGGCTGGCCGGCCTGCTCGCAGCGGTCACGCCCGGTCCCTGACCGGTCGCGATCGGCGACGGCACTCGATCGGCACTGGCGTGTCAGTCCCCGCCCGCCGACCGTCCCTAGGCTCGCCGCATTCACCGTTGCTCCTGCGGGTGGGGGACAGATCGTGCTGCGGGCCCTTGACGGATCGCCGGCCGGCCGGGCCGAGCGGATGACCTCGCTGCACGCCGAGCACGCCCGCGCCGTGCTGCGTCTGCTGCTCCTGCTGACCCGTGGGCAGCGGCAGACCGCCGAGGACCTGCTCCAGGAGACGATGCTGCGGGCCTGGCGGCACCTCGACTCGGTGCCGGTCGAACCCGACGCCGCCCGCCGGTGGCTGCTCACCGTCGCCCGGCGGCTGGTGATCGACGGCGTCCGGCTGCGCCAGGGCCGCCCGGCCGAGGTGCACCTCGTCGACATGACCTGGATTCCCGGCGGGGACGACACCACCGGCACGGCGCTGGCGTCGCACGCCATCCGCCGCGCGCTGGGCCGGCTGACCCCGGCCCAGCGCCGGTTGCTCTCCGAGGTCTACCTGGTCGGCCGGTCGGCGGAGGAGGTCGCGAGCCGGCTGGGCGTGCCGATCGGCACGGTCAAGTCCCGGACCCACCACGCGCTGCGCGCGCTGCGCACCGGCCTCGACGCCGCCTGAGCGGGCGGGACGGCCCCGCCGGCGCCCCGCGCGCTGAGTCCGAGCTCACATTGCCGCGCCGCGCGGCCGGCCCGGCCGTGGGCTTTGCCATGCTTCGGCGATCGTGGCAACCTGCCCTGCCTGGACCGGATCGAGATGACCGCCCCGCTCTCCTTCGCCCTGCTCGGCCCGGTCCGGGCCTGGCGCGGCGGATCCGAGATCGACCTGGGCACCCGCCAGCAGCGGCTGCTGCTGGCGTTGCTGCTCGCCCGGGCCGGCGACGTGGTCAGCGTCGCCGAACTCGTCGACCTGCTCTGGGCGTCCGACCCCCCGCCCAGCGCGGTCAACGTCGTGCACCGGCACGTCGGGATGCTCCGCCGGCGCTTCGAGCCGGACCTGCCCACCCGCGCCGCGGGCTCGGTGCTGGTCCGCCACGGCGCGGGGTACCGGCTGCGGATCGACCCGGAGTCGCTCGACCTGTTGCGGTTCCGGCGTCTCGTCGCCGAGGCCGGCACCGGACCCGACGAGCGGGCCGTCGCCCGCTACCGGGAGGCGCTGGCGCTGTGGCGCGACCGGTGCGCCGCCGGCCTGCACGCCGGGGGCCGGACCCACCCGGAGTTCGTCGCGGTCGACGGCGAGCGGTTCGCCGCGGTGCGGGCGGCGGCCGACGCCGCCCTGCGGGCCGGGCGTGTCGACGCGGTGCTGCCCGCGCTCCGGCGGGCTGCCGAGGACGAACCGCTGGACGAGGCACTGCGCGCGCGGCTGCTGCTGGCGCTCGCCGCAGCCGGCCGGCGGGGCGAGGCCCTCGCCGCCTACGCCGACATCGCGCACCGGCTCGCCGACGAACTCGGCATCCAGCCGGGACGCGAGCTGCGCGCGGCCCGGGACCTCGTCGGCCGCGACGCCGCGGGCGGCGGCGGTACGCCCGCGGCGGCCGCCGTCCGGCCCGAGCCGGGCGTCCCGCCGGCCGGGTCCTGGCCGCCGCGGCCGGGCGTCCCGCCGGCCGGGTCATGGCCGCCCGGGCCGGCGTGGGCGCCGCCGTCGCACGTCGAGGTGCCGGCGCAGCTGCCCGCCGACCACCCCTACTTCACCGGCCGCCGTGCCGCGGTGGCCGCCGCGGAACGGCTGCTGGCCGGCGACGGGCGGATCAGCGCGCTGGCCATCGACGGGATGGCCGGGGTCGGGAAGACGGCCCTGGCGGTGCACCTCGCCCACCGGTTGGCGGCCCGCTACCCGGACGGGCAGTTGCACGCGGACCTGCGCGGCTTCGGCCCGGGTGACCCGGTGATGACCCCGACCGAGGCGCTGCGCGGCTTCCTGTGGTCCCTCGGGGTCCCGCCGCCCGCCATCCCCGCCGAGCTGCACGCCCAGGCCGGCCTCTACCGCAGCATCCTGGCCGGGCGTCAGGTGCTGATCCTGCTGGACAACTGCCGCGACGGGGAGCAGCTCCGCCACCTGCTGCCCGGCACCGGCGGCAGTCTCGTCATCGCCACCAGCCGCCGCCGGATCACCGCCCTGGCCGGCGCCCAGCCGCTGCACCTCGGCCTGCTGACCGGCGCTGAGGCCCGCGACCTGCTCAGCCGCCGGCTCGGCGGCGCGGCGACGGCGCACCCGGCCGCCGTCGACGAGATCATCGCGCGGTGCGGCCGGCTGCCCCTGGCCCTGGCGCTGGTCGCCACCCGGGGGGTCGGCCGGCCCGGCCTGAGCCTGCCCGCGGTCGCCGGTGAGCTGGCCGAGGCCGCCGGCCGGCTGACCGGCTTCGGCGAGGCGCGCGCCGATCTGGCCGCCGCCTTTTCCTGGTCCTACCGGGTCCTGACGCCCGGCGCGGCGCGGCTCTTCCGGCTGTTGGCCCTGCACCCGGCCGGCGAGGTGAGCGCGGATGCGGCCGCCGCCCTGGCCGGGCTGCCGGTGCGCGCCACCCGTGGGCTGCTCGCCGAACTCGCGGCGCAGCGGCTGATCGAACCCGCCGCCGGCCGGTGGCGGATGCACGACCTGCTGCGGGCGTACGCCCTGGAGCTCGGGGAGGAGCAGGACGACGCGGCCGGCCGGGCGGCCGCCGTCGAGCGGCTCCACGACCACCGCCGGCTCGGCGGCGACGGGTCGGATCCGCGACCGGCCGGGCCGGCGCCGTCGGCCTCGGACGCGGCGCCCGCGGGCACCGCGTCCGAGGCCGACCCTCAGTACCGGTAGGCGCGGATGACGGTCTGCGTGACCGTGTTGCCGCCGGTGTCCGAGGCCGCCGCTCGCAGCGACACGAAGCCGCTGCCGGCCGGGTTGTGCACCCAGGCGACCGCCCGCTCGCCGGTGCGCCGCACGGTCAGCGGCTGCCAGGTCCGGCCGTCGTCGAACGACGCCTCGACGGTCAACGTCCTGGTCCGGCCCGGCGCCGCCCCGACCTGCCGGTCCAACGAGATCGGGATCGCGAAGAGCCGCCCGGCCGGGGCCCGGTTGTCGATGTCGAGTTCCGGGGTGTACCGGATCGCCGTCAGCGGCAGCTTCACCAGCTCGCCGTCGCTGACGTGCCCGGACCTGAAGGTCCACTCCGCGTCCACCACGGTGGACAGGGTGAATTCCGGGTCGCTGTGGAAGGTCGCCGCCAGCCGGTAGTCACCCTCCTCCGCCGGCACCTCCCACGACCAGGGCGCCTGGTTCGCGTCGCCGACCTTGATCCCGTTGCGGTAGAGGTTCACCTGCACGCTGCCGCCGCGAACAGCCCGGAAGCCGTCGTGCCCGGCGCCGTCGCCGTGCAGCGGTCCCGGCCCGCCGATCGTGTCGCCCCAGTAGCGGGTGGACCACTGCTGGCCGATGTTGGGTTGCGGGAAGACCGGTCCGATCACCCCGTTGGCCCAGTTCACGTCGTACGTGCGCCCCGGCCGGAAGCTGGTCCACGCCGACTCGTAGTACGTGTGCTGCGGCTGGGCCGACGTCGACTGCCACGCCGCCTTCTTGTCCTGGTTGTAGTACTCGGTGATGGTGCGCGGCACGTCGTAGGTGAACCTCGGCGGGATGTTGTACTCGTCACGGTAGACCGGCGAGTTGCCCGGCGCGTGCGCGACCGCGGACCGCGCAACCGGTACGCCGGCCACGTCCGCGCTGATCCGGGAGCGGACCGTGGCGAAGTCGTCCGCGCGCAGCCTGCGGGTCAGCCCTGTCATCATCCGCTCCGGCTCATAGCAGTAGACCCGGTAGACGTACGGGCTGTTGTGCAGGCTGCCGTCCTCGGCCACCTGGCCCCACATGGCGTTGACGTAGGAGACGAAGCCGGGCGTCCGGCCGGATCCGATCTGCGCGGTCCGCAGGTGGTCGAAGGGGAGGCCCATCAGCACGCCGAACGGGTCGTTGCTGCCCCAGATCTGCGGCTGCTCGGTGCGGATCGTCCAGCCGAACTCCTGGTGGACCGCGGTGGCCTTCGGGTTCGGCACCGACACCACGATCGGCTTCGCCAGCCGCGCGTCCATGCTGAGCGCCTGGTCCGTGGTCAGGTCGAGGCTCGGGCGCATCAGCGAGGTGATGCGCGGCAGGAACGGGTCGTCGGTCAGCAGATAGGTCTGGACCAGGTAGCGGCCCGCGCGGACCCGGTACGTGGTGCTCGTGGGATCGTCGAACACCATCATGGTCTGCCGGTCCAGGTCGGTCAGCACGGTCACCCAGCCCTGCTCGGGCGTCGGTGCCCCGCCGTCCGGCCCGACCAGCGTGAGGCTCAACTGGTGGCGGGCGACGTCGAGCGCGACCGGGGTCTGCACCTGCGCGTCGCCGCCGGTGGCGGTCACTTCGCCGCCGAAGTAGCGGTCCGGCAGGTCGGTGCCGGCCTGCACGGTGACCGTCACGGTGGACGTGCCGCCCGCCGGTACCGTCACCGACGAGGCGCTGAGGCTGAACAGGCCGGCCGGCGCCGGGGCGCCCTCGGCGTCCTTGGCGTCGAGGGAGACCGCCAGGGTGAGGGGGGACGAGCCGCTGTTCGCGTACGTGATGGTGCGCTGCTGCGCGGCGCCGGTCCGCTCGAAGGCGACGCTGACCGGGCTGGCCGTGACGGCCTGCCGGGTGGCCCGGGCGACGTCGAGGAAGCCCGCGCCCTGCTCGTAGACGCCGATGGCGGCGCTCGGCCGGGCGGCCGCCATGAGCGTGGACTTGATCCGCTCGGGCGTCCAGTCCGGGTGCTGCTGGGCCAGGATCGCCGCGGCGCCGGCCACGTGCGGCGTGGCCATCGAGGTGCCGTTGAGGCTGGTGTACTGCGGGTTCTCGTCGGTCGGCCACAGGTCGGAGGTCGAGCTGCGGGCGGCGACGATGCCGACGCCGGGGGCGGTGAGGTCCGGCTTGATGGCGGCGTCACCCGTGCGCGGGCCGCGGCTGGAGAACTCGGCCAGCTCGCCGGTCTTGGTCACCGCCCCCACGGTCAGCGCCTCGGCCACCGAGCCGGGGGAGTTCACCGTGGACTCACCGGCCAGGCCGTCGTTGCCGGCGGCGACGACGAAGAGCACGCCGTAGCGGTGGGTGAGGTCGGCCAGGGCCGCCTCGATCGGGTCGGTCTCCGGGCTGTCCGGGCCGCCGAGGCTCATGTTGGCGACCCGCACACCCTGCTGCGCCGCCCAGGTCATTCCGGCCAGGATCGCCGACTCCGGGCAACCCTCCTCGGTGCAGACCTTGGCGCTGTAGAGCGTCGCGTCGGGTGCCATGCCCTTGAACCGGCCCTGCGAGGCGGCCGCGCTGCCGGCGATGGTGGAGGCGACGTGGGTGCCGTGGCCGACCCGGTCGAGGGTGTCCGGGTCGGCGGTGAAGTTCTGCGCGGCGGCGATCCGGCCGGCCAGGTCGGGGTGGGTCTGGTCGACGCCGGTGTCGATCACGCCGACCTTCACCCCGGCGCCCGTCCAGCCGGCCTGCCAGGCCTGCGGCGCGCCGGTCAGCGGCACGCTGACGTCGAGGGTGGGTCGACGCAGCCCGTCGAGCCAGATCTTGTCGTACCCGGCCCGCAGCCGCCGCTCGGTGCCGCTGCCGGTGGCGGTGAGGCTGTTCCAGAAGGACACCGCCGCGGCGCGGCTCTCCGCGACCGCGCTCGCCCCGCCGAGCTCCCGGGTGGTCCGGGCGCCGGTGAGGCCGGCGGGGGCGGCGCCGCTGTGCTGGACGATGAGCGGCAGGGTGGGCCGGGTGTCGTCGTAGCCGAAACCGACCAGCATCGAGACGTCGAAGAGGCGCGCGTCGAGCTTGCCACGGTTGAGCAGGCCGACCGCGTCGGCGGGGATGACCCGTACGTCCTTGCCGGCGTGGTGGGTGAGGAACGGGATCCGTTCCCGTCCCTTGCCCGGCACGACGTCGACCGTCGTCCGGCCGTCCACGGTGCCGAGGTGGACGGTGTCGCCGGTGAGCAGGGTGACCGTCCGGGGCTTGGACGCGACCGGGGGTGTGGTCGCGGACTTCGCGGTCGGGGGTGTGGTCGCCGGCTTCGCGGTCGGGGGCTGCGCCGCGGCCGGCGTACCGCCCGGGGTCACCGCCGAGACGCCCAGCACCAGCAGTGCCAGCGCCGATAACGTGCGTGAACGCATCATTCTCCCTGGATGGAGGCGAGAAGTTTCTGCGTGCTCCGGACGTGGCCGGCGGCGGAAAGTTCACTTGATGTGACGCGGGTCACTGCCGGCGGGCCAGCCGGGCTCGGCGGGCCCGGCCCGCAGGGTGCGCCGACCGGCGCCCGGCCGGCCCGCTCAGGCCGGGGGAATCAGCACACTGAGGCAGGTGACGCAGCCCTCGAGCTTCTCGAACTCGGCGATGTCGACCACGACCGGGGTGAAGCCGAGGTCCGTCACGAGCGCCGCGGTGCGCGGCGCCGAGGCGGCCAGCAGGACGAGGTCGCCACCGAGCGGCACGACATGGCAGCCGGCCTCCTCGTCCACCGGGCGCACCGGATGGCGCAGGGCGGTCGCGTCGAGCAGGTCCGGCAGCGCGAGGAGGGTGCCGTCGGGCAGCGCGGTCACCGCCGACTTGAGGTGCAGCACGCCGCGCAGCGGGACCGGGACCACCGTGCGCCCGCGGGTCGCCAGGTGGGCGGCGAGCTGGGCCGCGCCCGCGGCGTCGGTGCGTCCGCCCTGGCCCACGTACACCGTGGTGCCGACCTGCAGCACGTCGCCGCCGTCCAGCGTCCCGGGTGCCTCGACGCGGACGACCTCCAGCCCGGCCTCGCGTACCGTCTTCTCGGTGCCGGGGACCTCCGGCCGGCGCGGTGCCGCGCCCGGCCGGGTGAGCACCGCCAGGCCGTCGCAGACCACCACGGTGTCCTCGACGAAGACCGCGTCCGGGCAGTCCTCGGCGGGCGGGACCTCGCGCACCGGCCAGCCGGCCCCGGTGAGCGCCGCCCGGTACGCGTCGTGCTGCCGCCGGGCCCGCGCGACGTCCACGTCGGTGCGCTCGATGTGGGTGACCAGCCCTTCGGCCAGCCGGCCGCCGGGTCGCCGGACCAGAGCAGCGCCTCGCGTCATGCCCTCAGTCTGCCGCACCGCGATGCGGTGGGCCGCCCGGCGGACGGGTGCGTCCACCGGGGACACCGCTCGCCGGCCGGCGGCGGGGCCGGAAGGGGGCGGGTCCGGAGGTATGGTGCGGCGGTGGAGGAGTTGGCTCGCCTGTTCCGGCTGGCCGCCGACCACGCGGCGGCGTACCGCGGGTCGTTGCCGGAGCGGCCGGTCGGCGTGCCGGTCGACCGGGCCGCGTTGGCCGACGCGTTCGGGGGCCCGCTGCCCGTCGCCGGCTGCCCGCCCGAGCGGGTCCTGGCCGACCTGGTCGCCGCGGCCGGGCCCGGGCTGGTCGCGAGCGCCGGTCCCCGCTACTTCGGGTTCGTGGTCGGCGGCGCGTCACCGGCGGCGACCGCCGCCGGCTGGGACCAGCTCGCGTTCAACGCGGTCACCTCGCCGGCCGCGATCGCCGCGGAGGCGGCCGCCGGCGGCTGGCTCAAGGAGCTGCTGGGGATCCCGGCGGCGGCGTCGGTGGGGTTCGTCACCGGCGCCCAGGCGGCGAACACCGTCGGGCTCGCCGCCGCCCGGCACCAGGTGCTGGCCGAGGCCGGCTGGGACGTGGAGCGGCGCGGGCTGCCCGGGGCGCCGCCGATCCGGGTGCTCGCCGGGGACGAGCGGCACGGCACCATCGACCGGTCGCTGCGCCTGCTGGGCCTCGGCAGCGACGTCGTGGAGCCGGTGCCCACCGGCCCGAACGGGGCGGTCGACGTCGGGGCGTTGCGGGCCGTGCTGCGCGCCGGCCGGCCGGGCCCCACCATCGTGTGCCTGCAGGCCGGCAACGTGAACACCGGCGCCTGCGACGAGTTGCGGGAGGCGGGCGAGCTGGTCCGGCGGCACGGCGGGTGGGTGCACGTGGACGGGGCCTTCGGCCTGTGGGCCGCGGCGAGCCCGGCCCGCCGCCACCTGGTGGACGGGCTGGAACTGGCCGACTCGTGGGCCTGCGACGGGCACAAGTGGCTGAACCTGCCGTACGACTCGGCCTTCGCGTTCTGCCGCCGGCCGGACGTGCACGCGGCGGCGATGTCCTACGCCGCGGCGTACCTGGTCGGGTCCGGTGGTGCGGCGGCGGGCGCGGATCTCACCGCCGAGTCCTCGCGGCGGGCGCGCGGGTTCGCGGTCTGGGCCGGCCTGCGGGAGTTGGGCCGGGACGGGGTCGCGGCGCTCGTCGACCGCTGCTGCGCGCTGGCCCGCCGGTTCGCCGAGGGGTTGACCGCGGCCGGCTTCGCGGTGGCCAACGAGGTCGTGCTCAATCAGGTGCTGGTCGGCTTCGGCGACGACGCGCGCACCGACCGGGTGGTGGCGGCGGTGCAGGCGGAGGGGACCTGCTGGGCGGGTGGCACCACCTGGCGCGGGCGGCGGCTGATGCGGATCTCGGTGTCGAACGCCACCACCACCGAGGCGGACGTCGACCGGTCGATCGCCGCGATCGTCCGCGCCGCCGCCTGACCGGGCCCGCTCACTCCCGCGCGGGCGCGTCCCCGTCCGGCCCGCCCAGCCAGCTGCGGATGCCGCCGAGCGCGGTGGGGCCGTAGTCCTCGTCCACGCCGCGGGCCAGGTCCGCGATCGACACCGCGCGCAGCGCGGCGCGCCAGGCGGCGTCGGCGCCGGCCATCGCGCGGGCGACGGGGCACGGCCGGGTGCAGGCGTCCGCCGGCGCGGCCAGCGGGCCGCGCTGGCGGATCTCGGTGCACACGAACGCGGGCGCGGCGCCGTCGACGGCGGCGACCACGTCGAGGACGGTGATGAGTTCGGGCGCCCGGGTCAGCACGTAGCCGCCCGCCTTGCCCTGCACGGAGGTCACCAGGCCGGCGCGGGAGAGCGCCTGCAACTGCTTGGCCAGGTAGCTGCCGGAGACGTCATGCAGCTCGGCGAGCCGGGCGGCCGGCACCGGCTCCGTCGCCGTGGTCAGCACCACGCAGCAGTGCAGCGCCCACTCCACCCCACCCGACAGCTTCATCCGACCCCCCTTGACTCGGACAAAGGTTATCCGATTATTGTCTCGGACAAGAACTATCCGAGTTCGGGGCCGGGTGCCTCGGCGAACCGGGCGTGCCGGGCGGCACGCCGTGGAAGGGTGAGAGCCATGAAGCTCACAGTCATCGGTGGCACCGGACTGATCGGCTCGCAGGTGGTGCGGAAGCTGACCGAGGCCGGGCACGAGGCCGTCGCGGCATCCCCGTCGACCGGCGTCGACCTGCTGTCGGGTGAGGGCCTGGGACAGGCGCTGGCGGGCGCCGACGTGGTCGTCAACGTGGCGAACTCGCCGACCTTCGACGAGGCTTCACTGGACTTCTTCCGTACCTCGATGAACAACCTGCTGTCCGCCGGGGAGCGGGCCGGCGTCCGGCACCAGGTGGTCCTCTCGATCGTCGGCGTGGACCAGGTCCCGCAGCTCGACTACTACCGGGCCAAGACGCTGCAGGAGGAACTGCTCCGCCAGGGGCCCACGCCGTACTCCATCGTGCGCGCCACCCAGTTCTTCGAGTTCGTCAACGCGGTCCTGGCCTGGACCTCGGACGACAAGAGCGTCCGCCTGCCCGCCACCCCGGTGCAGCCGATGGCCGCCGCCGACGTGGTGGACGCGGTCGTCGAGGTGGCGACCGGGGCGCCGCTGAACGGCATCCGCAACGTCGCCGGCCCGGACGTCTTCGCCCTCGACGAGCTCGGGCGGCTCACCCTCGCCGTCCAGCAGGACGACCGGACCGTGGTCACCGACGACCAGGCCGGCATGTTCGCGGTCGTCGACGGTGACGTGCTCATCGGCGGCCCGGACGCGCGCCGCGCGCCCACCCACTACCGGGACTGGCTCCAGTCGGCCCGCTGACCGGCCTGCGCCCGGCGGCGACCCGGCAGAACAGGCGAGCGCGTGACGACCGGCAGGGCGAACGGGTGGCTCCGCGCGCCCGGTGATCAACGGGCCACCTACCTGGAGCTCTTCTTCGACCTGGCCTTCGTCTTCGCGCTCGCCCAGCTCTCGTACGCGCTGCTCGAGGACCTGTCCTGGCGCGGCGCCGGCCGGGCGCTGGTGCTGCTGCTGGCCGTCTGGTGGGTCTGGTTCACCACCGCCTGGATCACCGAGCTGTTCGACCCGCAGCGGCCGGCGATCCAGATCCTGGCCATCGCGATCATGGTGGGCGCCCTGGTGATGGCGGTCGCGCTGCCGGGCGCGTTCGGCGCGTGGGGTCTGATCTTCGCGGGGGCGTACGTCCTCATCCACGTCGGCCGCGATTTCTTCCTGGTGATCGCGCTGCGCGGGCACGAGCTGCGGCGGACCACCGTGCGTGGACTGTTCTGGTTCGGCGTCTCCGCGCTGCCCTGGCTCGCGGGGGCGCTCACCCACGGGGCGGGGCGCGCGATCCTGTGGAGCCTGGCGGTGGCCCTGGACTACGCGGCGTACCTGTTCCGCCATCCCACGCCGCGGGTCGGCCGCACCCCCACGGCGCAGCTGCCGAGCGTCGCCGAGCACCTGGCCGAGCGGTACCGGCAGTTCTTCATCATCGCGCTCGGCGAGTTGATCCTGGTCACCGGGCTGACCCTGCGCGGCACCGGTTTCACCGCCTACGGCACCCCAGCCTTCATCGTGGCGATCGGCACCACCGTGCTGCTGTGGCGGATCTACATCTACCGCGCGGGGGAGTTGCTGTCGGCGGCCATCGCGACGGCGCCCGACCGGGCCCGCCTCGCCCGGTCCGTGTCGTACACCCACCTGGCCATGGTGGCCGGCGCCGTGTGCACCGCCGTCGGGGCCGAGGTGACCATCGCCCATCCGCTGGAAGCCGGCCGGCCGGCCTGGGCCGTCGTGCTGCTCGGCGGCCCCGTGCTGTTCCTCGCCGGCCGGGCGGCTTTCGAGTACACGGTCTTTTCCCAGGTGTCCCGGGGCCGGATGATCGGGCTGGCCGTGGCGATCGCCCTGATCCCCGCGCTGGTCCGGCTGCCGCCGCTGCTCGTGGGCGTCGCGGCCGCCGCCGTGCTGGCCGGCGTCGCCCTCGCCGACACGGCCCGGGCCCGCGCGCACCCGGTCGAGGCGCCGTCGCCACCGGGCGCCGCCGGTTGACCGGGCGAGCCGCGGCCGGTCGCCGGACCGCGAGCCGGCCGGGCCGGCGACGTCACCGCCCCGGACCGTCCCGGTCCGGCCCGCGGTCCGCCCCGGCGCGGAGGCGTTCCACCAGCTCGTGCGCCGCCGCGATGAACCGCGGGTCCGACTCGCAGGGCCGGTGTCCCTGGATCGGCGGTGGGACGCTGTCGCCCGGCGGGGCCACCACGTCGGTGGGGTCGCGCAGCCGGCGGTCCACGGCTGCCGCCGGGTCGCCGGCCGTGGCGGGCGGGACCGGCCGGTGGGCGGAGAAGATCCAACTGCCGACCGGGTCGGTGTCGCGCCACAGGTTCACCCACCGCCAGCCGAGCCGGGCCCCGACCTCGTGCAGCACCTCGTCGTCGAGGTAGGCGGGGAAGAGCCGGGCGTAGAGCCGGCGCAGCGGTGAGGCGTGGGTGAGCAGGGCGACCCGGCTGCAGACCCGGGGCGGCAGCTGGAGCACCGTCGCGGCGGCCAGGACCGACCCGTGGCTGTGCCCGGTGAGCAGGACCGCCTGACCGCGCGCGACCAGGTAGGTGATCCGCCGGGTCAGCTCCGGCACGGCCCGTTCGGCGTAACAGGGCGGCGCGAACGGGTGCGCGGCCCGGGGCCAGAACGTGCCCAGGTCCCAGAGCACGCCGACGTGGCGGCGGAACCCGGCCGTGCGGTGGGCGAAGATCCCGCCGAGCAGCAGGCCGAGAACGACCAGCGCGATCAGCCAGCTGCCGGCCGCGATGGCGAAGCTGACCAGGTCGGCGGGCAACCCCGCGAACCGCTCGACGACGTCACCGGGACCCACCCGCAGCAGGCCGACGGTGGTGGTGGCCGTGCCGACGGCGGCCAGGCCGGCGTAGACCACGGTCAACGGGATCAGCAGCTCGGTGAACCGGGCGTGGGCGACGGCCTCCCGCACCTGCCGCAGGCGCGGCCCGGCCGCTGCCCGGTCCGGATGGTCGCGAGCCACGATCGCCGCCGCCGCGCGCCGCCGGCGGGGGCGGGAGATCAGGGTCACCAGTCCCGCGACCACCAGGGTGATCAGTACCGTCCGGAAGAAGCCGAAGATCGCCCAGGCGTACGCCCGGGACGGGCCGGCGGCCAGTCCTGCCGCGGTCTGCGTGTCCCGGTCCAGGAAGTCCGCCACCCGGTAGACCAGCTCCGCGGAGAACGCCGCCGCCAGGCTGATCGCCGCGGCCGCGATCACCAGCGCACCCAACCCGAACAGCGGCGTGCCGGCCGGCCGGCGGTCCCGACGGGCCAGCAGCACCGCCGCCAGGGCGGCCAGCAGCGCCGTCTGGCTGACGAACAACCCGGTGAGCAGGGCGTCGTAGCCGGGCAGGCCGGCCTCCTCGGGCCAGCGCTGCGGGGCGGCCAGGACATCGGCCGCCGCCGCGGGGGTCAGCACCAGCGCGATGGTGCGCAGCACGCTCGCCACCCGGTCGAGGCGCCGATCGGCGGGGGACCGGTCGATCAGCGCCGGCGTGCAGAGCAGGACCGCGCAGGCGGTCAGGACCGCCCCGGCGAGAACCGCCAGCACGAGCGTGCCGGCCGAGTCGGTGGCGGCGAGCCGGGTGGCGAGCAGGGCGACGTCCAGGGTCGCGAACGCGGCCGCGACGTGCAGGGAACGCAGCCGGCGCACCAGCGGTTCGGCGTCCCACCGGCCGACGCCGCCGAGCCGGTGCCCGGAGACGTCCTCCTCGGGCGCGCGGAAGGCCTCGTACACCCGCCCCGGGCGGGTGCTGCCCCGCCAGATCAGCCCGATGGCGGCGGCCGGCACCAGCGCCAGCACCACCAGGCGCACCCCGGCCGGCCGCCCGCCCAGCCAGGACAACCAGCTCCGGCCGGTCAGGCAGGGCGGCGAGCCCAGGCACTTCCAGGCGATCAGGTCCAGGGCGACCCCGGCGACGGCGAGCACGTAGAGCACGGTGAGGGTGAGCGCCAGCAACCGGCACAGGGACCGGACGATCAGGTCCGAGCCAGGGTTCGCCGGGCGCATCCAGATCGCCACGTTGATCAGCATGAACGGCAGCAGGAACACCATCGCCAGGGTCCCGGCCACGGTCCCCGAGGGCAGGTCGGCCCAGCGGTACGCCTCCAGCGTCACCCGGTCGCCGCCGGGGCTGCCCCCGTCGCGGCGCGCCCGGTAGAAGCCCCCGCTGGCGTCGCCGGCGACCTGCTCGACCGACGGCAGGTCCAACCCCGGTCCGGCGCCCCCGCTGGCGGCACCGTGGATCCGCAGCTCGACCACGTCGTCGGAGCTTTCCGGCCCGGTCGACCGTGCTACTGCCTCCGACATCGGCCCCCCGGGTCGTCTTCGGGGGTCCACGCCGGGTGCACCCGGCGCGCGGACGGCCCCGTCACTCGGGCCGGTCCACCGGCGGCTGCCCGACCGGGTCGGCGTCGGGCAGGACGGTAGCGGCCCGCGTCCTCGTTCCAGGCTAGGAGGGCTGCCGGGGCGGTGCCCCGGCTTTGCCGGGTCGCGACCGCACCGGCCGGGCGACGCCGCGACGCGCGGCGGACCGGCCGGCGGTCGCCCGTGGCCGCGGCCCGACGAGCAGGTGACCGGGGCACCGTTCGAAGCGCCGTCCGCGGGCGGACGGGGGCGCCTGACCGGACGGCGTCCGGCCTTGAGCGGCAGCGGCCCGCCCCGGGGCCCGCGGGCCCCGGGGCGGGCCGATCAGGCGAGGTCGAGCTGGACCGTGGCGATCTCCCAGGCCCGCAGCGGCAGCCGGACCCGCCCGTCGCCGTCGACCGGCAGCGGTTCGCCGGCCCGGCCGAGCAGGTCGGCCCGGCACGCGCCGCGCAGCGGCACGCCGCCCAGCACCGCGACGGTGTCCACCGGGGTCTGCGCCACCAGCCGCACCTCGGTGCGGCCGGCCCGGTCGCGCACGCTGGTCATCGCCACGCCGGCGCCCTCGACGCCGAGCCCGACCGCCGGCCCGGGCAGCGGGGCGTCCGGGTCGGCGGTGCCGGGAAAGGCCAGCAGCTCGTGCCGGTACGCCTCGGCGGCCGCCACCACGCCGGCCTCGTGCCAGCCGCCCCGGTAGGGCAGCACCGCCAGGTCGACGGTGCGGGCGCCCCGGCACTGCGCCTCGGGCGTCGGCAGTTGCGGGCCGGCGGGCTCGTCGCGCAGCGCGTGCCGGTTGCGCGACAGCATCCCGATGGACCGCAGCACGGTGACCGCCAGCTCGCGGCCCGAGTCGGTCAGCTCGTACTCGGTGGGCTGGGTCAGCAGCACCGCGAGCGCGCCGTCCGCCCCACCGGCGGCCACGAAGCCGTTGGCCGGGAAGGTGGGCAGCGGCACCTCACCGCCACCACCCTCCGCGGTCAGGCCGCGCGCCACGACGGCGAACTGGCCCTCGGCGTACGAGGTGTCGGCCGGGGACGGCAGCGGCAGGTGCAGCCGGACCCGGTGGTCGTCGCAGCGGTTGTCGAACTCGACGCGCAGCCGGACGAACGGCTCACCGCAGCGCAGCTCGACCCGGGTGGTCACGGTGATCGGCTCCCGGTCCACGGCCCGGGAGCCGGCGTCCACGTCGGCGGCCACCGGCCAGCGGTACTCCCGCAGCACGTCCAGGACGGCCACCAGCGGCCCGTCGTGGCGCACCACGGTGCGTACCGCCCGCGGCTTGTCGACCAGTTCGTCGGCCGCCGGCGGGGCGTAGTTGTAGCTGTCACCCACGTCGCCGCCGTCCACGATCCGGGCGACCCCGTCCACGGTGACCCCGTCCGGGGTGGCGAGGGTGAGCGTCCCGTCCTCGGCGACGTCGACCCGGAGCAGGCCGTTGTCGAGTCCGCGGCCGGCCACCGTGACCGGGGCGGCGGCGGGTGCCGCGGTCGCCGGCAGCGGCGCCGGCCGGACCGCGGCGCGCCCCAGCGCGGGCACCTCGACCAGGGCGGCGACGGTGGCCCGGGGCGCGGCGAGGATCCGTACCCGCCACCGGTCGGGCTGTCCGGCGGCGGCGAGCGCCAGCCGGACGTCCTCGACGTCGAAGGCCGGGTCGCCGTGCCGGGCCACCTGGAAGGTGAGCGTGGCGTCGTCGGGCGAGACGGACCAGGCGGTGACCTCCTGGCCGTAGAGCTCCCGGCCGTGCACCCGGGTGAGCACGGCCGGCAGGTCCGCCGCCGGCACCACGTCGTCGGCGAGCAGCGTGCGGGCCCGGTCGAGGATCTGCGCGGCGACGGCGCGCCCGGTGGCGTCGGTGAGCGCCACGCCGCCGTCGGCCGGCACCGCCACGTCCAGGCGCACCAGGGCGGTCCGCGCCGCCGGGGTGGGGTTGAACAGCAGGTAGCCGTCGCGGGGCACGGCGGCGGCCAGCCGGGCGCCGACCAGGTCGCAGACCGCCCGGCCGAGCTGGTCGGCCTCGGCGAGGCGGGCGGCGACCTGCTCGGCGGTCTCGTCGCAGCCGCAGCCGGTCACCGAGTCGTGGCAGCTGGCGTCGATCAGCCGGGTCCAGGCCATGTCGAGGAACCGCTGCACGGACCCGTCGTGGGTGAGCGCGGCGAGCGGTTCGGCGTACCGCTCGACGCGCCGCTCGGCGCGGTTCATCGCCCGCTTGAGGTGCGCGCGCACGGAGATCACGCCGGGCAGGATGTTGGCCCGGGCGTGCGAGCGCAGCTCGCCGCGGACGACCGGCAGGCCGTCGACGGTGGTCGGCTGGGTGGCGAAGTACTCGGCGAGGGTGCCCAGCCGCAGCCGGGTGCCGGCGAGGTCGGCGGTGGCCAGCAGGTCGGGGGCGTCCGGCGCCGGGGCGGCGTGGTCGGTGCCGTACATGGCCAGGACCGGGGTGTCGTCGCCGGCCGGCCGCCAGCCGGCGAGCCGGTCGGCGAGGTCGGCGGCCCGGCGGGTGACCTGCGCGGGATCCTCCATCAGCCCGGCGGCGTTGCCGTAGCCGCCGGGCAGGTACTGGGTGCGCAGCGTGGTGCCGTCGGGCGCCTGCCAGGCGAAGGCGTGGCTGTGCATCCGCTCCGGCACGCCCCGGAACACGCAGGCGTGGGCCAACCCGGCACCGGCCAGGATCTGCGGCATCTGGGCGATGTGGCCGAACATGTCCGGCAGGTAGCCGACCGGCATGGCGCCGCCCAGGTCGGCGCTGCGGGCCAGCCCGCGTTCCAGGTTGCGGACGATGTTCTCGCCGGAGCAGAGGAACTCGTCCAGCAGGATCTGCCAGGGGCCGACCGACAGCCGGCCGGCGCGGACCAGGTCGATCACCTGCTCCCGCCGCTCCGGGCGGACCTCCAGGTAGTCGTCCACCGCGGCGAGCTGCCCGTCCAGGGTGAACCGCTGCCGCGGGTCGTGCTCCATCCGGTCGAACACGTCGTCCAGCAGCGCCACCAGGCGCAGCCGGAACCGCTGGAACGGCTCGTACCACTCGCGGTCCCAGTGCGTATGCGGGACCACGATGATCTCGGTCGGTCGTGTCATCAGCTCGCCGCCTCTCCGCCGATCGCCGCCCCGGTCAGCTCCCCGTAGCGGCGTACCACCTGCTGGCTGGTCCGGATGTCGGTCGTGCCCTCGGCGATGCCGGTCAGCGGGGCGGCCCCCGCGGTGACCATCGCGTGGAACGCGACCAGTTCCTGCTCAAACGCCTCGGTCACCGACCGGTACGCGGCCCGCCGCTCGCCGCCGCCGTGCTCGTCCACCACGGTCAGCGTGGTGGGCGCGTTGAGCAGGTAGGGCGAGGGGAACACCAGCTCCAGCGAGCCGCGGGCGTGGTGCAGGGTGACCGTCTCCCGGTACGCGGGGTAGTCCGGCAGGTTGAGCCACCGGATGCCGTAGCGCGCGCCGCCCGGCAGCCGTCCGCTGATCTCCACCGACGGCTCGGCCGGCCCGTGCGGGGCGAGCGGCCAGGTGGCGACCTGCTCCACGGTGGCCGGTGCCCCGGTGAAGAGCCGCAACAGCGACAGGTCGTGCGAGATGCTGTTGATCAGGATCTGGTAGAGGGCGCGGGCGCCCGGGTCGGCGCCGACGGCGGCGTCGAGCAGCGCGTGGTCGGCGGCGGTCAGCCGGGCCACCTCGTCGACCGGCAGGTCGCCGGGGGCCGGCGGCAGGTTGGCGAAGCGCAGCTGCCGGTCGCCGCCGGCGTGCAGCACGGTCACCTCCACGGCGTGCACCCGCCCCGCGCCGCCGAGCTCGGCCAGCAGCCGCCCGGCCTCGGCCACCGCCGGGTCGTACTGCTTCATGTAGCCGACCATCAGCGCCGGGGCGCCGGAGCCCAGCTCGGCCAGGCGGGCGGTCTCGGCGACGGTGTACGCCAGCGGCTTCTCGCAGAGCACCGGCAGGCCGGCGCGCAGCGCCAACGCGGCCAGTTCACCGTGCGAGCCGGAGGTGGCCAGCAGCACGGCGTCGCAGCCGCCGTCGGTCACCATCCGGGCCGCGTCGGTGTGCCGGCGGGCGGGTTCGACGCCGTACCGGTCGCCCAGCTCGGTCACCCGGGTCGGGGACAGGTCGGCCAGTGCGACGATCTCGAACAGGTCGCCGCGGCGTTGCAGCAGCGGCAGGTGCACGGTGCGGGCGATGATGCCCAGCCCGGCCACCGCGATCCGGATCCGCTTGCCCGGCTCGGTCATCGCAGCGCCTCCTCGAGCCAGCAGAGGTTGGCGTGCTGGTCGGCCCGGATCCGGTCGAGCGCCCCGCCCTCGGGGGCGTCCTGCTCGATCACCAGCCAGCCGGTGTAGCCGATCTCGTCGAGGCCGGCGAGCACCCCGGCGAGGTCCACGTCGCCGCGGCCCAGGGCGCAGAAACCGCCGGCGGCGACCATGTCCATGAGCCCGTCGCCGGCGTCCCGGACCCGGGCGTGGACGGCGAGGTCGGCGTCCTTCAGGTGCACCTGCCCGATCCGCCCGGCCCAGCGGTGCAGCGCGGCCACCGGGTCGCCGCCGGCCAGCGTCAGGTGCCCGGTGTCCAGGCAGATGGCGATGTCGGTCAGCTCGAGCAGCCGGTCGGCCTCCGCCTCGGTCTCCACGTCGGTGCCGAGGTGGTAGTGGAACACCGGTTCCAGGCCCCGGTCGCGGCACCGGTCGGCGGCCTGCTGCACCCGCGCCGCGAAGTCCGGCCAGGCCGCGGCGGGCAGCGCCGAGGCCAGATCGGTCGGGGTGCCCGGCCGGGCCATCCGGGCCGGGTTGCCGGGGCAGGCCAGCGTCGGCCGCGGCGCGAACCGGGCGTCGCCGGCCGGCACGGCGGTGAACACGTCGAGCGCGGCGTCGAGCTGGGCCAGGTCCGCGGCGAAGCCGGCCGGGTCGGCGAAGCGCAGGTCGACCCAGCCGCCGGCCAGCCCGATGCCGGCCGTGGCCAGCCGCCGCGCGAGCGCCTCGCCGGCGCCGAGGTAGCCGATCGGGCCGGAATCCACCCCGGTGTAGCCGTCGCGGGCCAGGTCCGCGAGCAGGTCGTCGGGGCCGACGGGTGCGTCGGCGGTCCGGTAGATGCCGTAGTTGACGGGGGCGCCGGCCACCCGGGTGCGTCCGGTCAGCTGCACAGTGCGATCACCTCCATGCGGTGGGACTCCAGGACGTGCAGCCCGTCGCCGGCCGGTAGCAGGCACCGGTCGCCGCGGACCAGCCGGTGCCGCCCGTCCGGGTAGGCCAGCAGCGCGCCGTCGGCGTCGAGCACCAGCAGCTCGTCGCCGAGGCGCAGCAGCAGCGGCCCGTCGGGGGCGGCGGAGACGGCGGTACGGCCGCCGCGCAGCGCGTCCAGCACGGCCTCGCCGGGCGGGGTGTCGCCGTCGGCGAGCACCCAGGTGGTGGGGGAGCCGGGCGGCGCGTCGTCGCCGGGGCGGTGGAAGTCGCTGCCGCCGATCGCCACCACGTCCGGCCGCCAGGCCCGCGCCCAGGCCAGCGGGGCGCCCCAGGTGCGGTCCCACCAGCCGGAGTGCCACACCTCGACCAGCGGGGTGCGCTCGGCCAGCGGCTGGCGCCAGGCGCAGTCGCCGCCGAGCGGGTGGTTGACCGACATCAGCCCGCCGTCGCGCCGGGCGGTGGCGAGCCACTCGTCGGGCGGCCGCCGGAAGTCGACCCAGCCGACCGGGCCGAACACGTTGGCGTGCCCCCGGTCGGTGGTGACCTCCTGGCCGGGCAGCAGGGTGATGCCGTAGCGGGCGCCGGCGGCCGGCAGCCACGGGTGGTGGCTGACGGTGTTGTGGTCGGTGACGGCGAGGAAGTCCAGGCCCCGGCCGGCGGCGAGCGCGGCCAGCTCGTCGATGGTCGAGCTGCCGTCGCTGTGCACGGTGTGCGCGTGCAGGTCGCCGGCGAGCCAGCGCCGGCCGTCGACGGTGGGCAGGTCGCGGCGGGGGGGCCGGTCCGGGCGGGGTGGCGCCGCCGGTGCGGGTGGCGCGGGCGGCGGCGTGCCGCTGGTGGTGGCGGTGACCTCGTAGTCCAGCCCGTCGGGCGGGATGCGGTGCAACCGCAGCAGCACCTGCCATTCGCCGGGTTCCAGCTCGCCCGGCAGGTAGCCGGGGGTGGCCCAGTCGGCGGCCACGGTGTAGCCGTCGCGGGCGCCCCCCGACCAGCCGCGGAAGCCGGCCGGACCGACGCAGCCGAGGTCGAGCACCCCGGCCTGGCGCGGGTAGTCCAGCCGGACGGTGAGCGCGGCGGTGCCGGGTGCGACGGTGACCGGCAGAGCCCGGAGCACGTCGTCGGCGCGGTCCTGCAGGGTCCACCTGCCCCGGTGCACGACCACGGTCAGCTCCGGGCGGCGACGCCCGCGCGGGGCGCCGGCACGCCGGCGGGCGGGGCGGCGGTGACCAGGTTGCCGTCGCGGTAGAGCAGCGACCGGCCGGGGCGGGGCACCACCCAGCCGGTGTCGCCCGGCTCGGGTTCGCTCCCCTCCGGCACGACCACCTGCACGCTGGTCCGACCCGCGCCCGCGTCGCCGGCCGCCGGGCCCACACCGGGCTCGTCGGCGGCGTCCGGGTCGTCGGCGGGTACGTCCAGCGAGACCAGGGAGACGCTGCCCAGGTTCTCCACCACCACGACCTCGCCGGTCAGCGCGCCGTCGACCGGGCTCGCGGAGTAGTCGAGGTATTCCGGGCGCACCCCGTAGACCAGCCGCTCGCCGTCGGTGACCCGGTCCCGGGCGTCCTCGGGCAGCGGTAGCCGGGCCCGGGCCACGGCCAGTTCGTCGCCGTGCACCCGAGCGGCGACCAGGTTCATCGGGGTGGAGCCGATGAAGCCGGCGACGAAGGTGTTGGCGGGGCGGCGGAACACCTCGGTGGGGGTGCCGACCTGCCGGATCCGGCCGCCCTCCATCACCGCGATCCGGTCGGCCAGGGCGAGCGCCTCGGCCTGGTCGTGGGTGACGAAGACGGTGGTGACGCCGAGTTCCCGTTGCAGGCGCTTGAGGAAGGTACGGGCCTCCAGCCGCAGCCGGGCGTCCAGGTTGGACAGCGGCTCGTCGAGCAGGAACACCTGCGGGTGGCAGGCCATCGCCCGGGCCAGGGCGACGCGCTGCTGCTGGCCGCCGGAGAGCTGCCCGGGGCGGCGCTCCAGCAGGCCGGCCAGGCCCAGCTCGTCGGCGGTCTCGGCGGCCTTGCCGGCACGGCTGCGCCGGTCGACCTTCTTGATCCGCAGCGGGTAGGCGATGTTGTCCCGCACCGTCATGTGCGGGAACAGGGCGTAGTCCTGGAAGACCATGGCCACGTCGCGCCGGCCGGGCGGCAGGTTGGTGACGTCCCGCTCGCCGATCCGCACGCTGCCGCCGGAGGCGACCTCGAGGCCGGCGATGGTGCGCAGCAGGGTGGTCTTGCCGCAACCGGACGGGCCGAGCAGGGCGAAGAACTCGCCGTCGGCGATCTCCAGGTCGAGGGCGTCCAGGGCGCGTACCCCGCCGGGGTAGACCTTGGTCAGCTCGCGCATGGTGATGGCGGACATCAGCGCTTGATCCCTCCGTGGAAGCGGAACCCGTACCGGCTGCTGACGAAGACGAACATGAGCGCCACCGGCAGCGAGTAGAGCAGCGAGAAGGTGGAGAGCAGCCGCAGGTCGGCCTGCCCGCCCTCGGTGTAGAGGGTGTACATGATCACCGCGGCGGGGGCCTTGTCCGGCCCGCGCAGCAGCAGGAACGGCACCAGGAAGTTGCCCCACACGTTGGCCACCGCCCACACCCCGACGGTGGCCAGGCCGGGACGGACCAGCGGCACCACGATGTGCCGCATGATCTGCAACGGGCTGGCACCGAAGACCCGGGCCGACTCCTCGTAGGACGTCGGGGTGGAGTCCATGAAGTCCTTGAGGATGAAGATGGCCGCCGGCAGCAGCCCGCCACTGAGGATCAGGATGACGCCGAGCCGCGAGTCGATCAGGTTGAGCCGGAAGGCCAGCTCGAACAGCGGCACCATGGTGGCCGTGCCGGTGACGATCGACGAGAGCAGCAGCAGCCCGTAGAGCAGCGCGTCGCGGCCGGGCACCCGGACCCGGCTCAGCGCGTACGCGGCGAGCGCGGCGAGGGTCACCACCAGGACGGCGGTGCCGGCGGCCAGGTAGACCGAGTTGAGCAGCGAACTCAGCGCGTACGGGTTGTCCAGCAGGGCGCGGAAGTTGTCCAGGGTGAACGTGGGCAGCGAGGCGGTGACCGTCGGGGTGTCGTCGAACGGGGCGGTGGCCAGCCACAGCAGCGGCAGCGCGAAGAAGCCCAGCACGAGGCAGAGGAAGGTGTAGCGGCCGACCTGGGCGAGCAGGTGGCGGACCGCGACAATGGGCCGGTCGCCGGTCGGTTCGGTGGTGGGTGCGGGGGTGGCCGTGCTGGTCACGCCGCCTCCTTCCGCCGGCCCAGCATGCGCAGGTAGACCAGCGCGATGACCAGGTTGATCAGCAGCATGACGAACGAGATGGCGGCGCCGAAGCCGAGTTCGCCGCCGGAGAGCGCCACCTTGTAGACGTAGACGGGCAGGATCTCCGAGCGCTGCTCGGGCCCGCCCGCGGTGATCAGGAACGGCGCGAAGTCGTTGAACGTCCAGAGGCTGATCAGCAGCAGGTTGGTCAGCACGTGCCCGCGGATGTGCGGGAAGACCACGTCGCGCAGTTGCTGCCAGGTCGAGGCGCCGGCCAGCCGCGCGGTCTCCAGGTGCGTGCGGGGGACGTTCTCCAGCGCGGCGGCGTAGAGCATCATCGAGAACGCGGTGCCGCGCCAGGTGTTGAACACGATGATCGACAGCATCGGGTGGTCGAGCAGCCAGGCCGTCCCGGGGATGCCGAGCAGCGCGTTGAGCGTGCCGGCGTCCCGGTCGAGCAGGGCGATCCAGAGGAACGCGACCACCGAGCTGGGCAGGATCCAGGAGAGCAGGACGAACCCCTCGACCAGCCGGCGCAGCGGGCCGCGCCGGTCGCGCAGCGCGAACGCGATGGCGAAGCCGAGGCCGGCCTGACCGATGACCGCCGAGCCGAGGACGAACTGCAGGGTCAGCAGCAGCGAGGTGCGGAACCGTTCGTCGCCGAGGGCCCGGGTGTAGTTGTCCAGGCCGACGACCTCGGGGTGGGCGGCGGCCAGCCCGGTCAGCCGGTAGTTGGTCACGCCCAGGTAGATCGTCCAGGCCGCCGGCACCACCAGGAAGACCAGGATGAGCACCATGGCGGGGACGAGGAACCCGGTGGCCCGGGCCCGGCCGAGCCCGGCGGCGTCGGGGGCGGGGGAGGCGCCCGGGACCGGGCGCGCTCCCTCGACCACCTCGTCAGGAGGTGACGTTACCTGGACCACCGACGAGCCCTTCGACCTTCTTCTGGTACGCCGTGGCGGCCTCCTCGGCGCTCTTGCCCGACGCGGCGGCCGCGGTGGCCTCCTGGAGCGCGACCGACACCTGCGGGTACACCGCCAGCGGCGGCCGGTACGCGGTCAGCGGCAGCACCTTCTCGGTGATGTAGCTGAGCATCGGGTCGCCGGCGAGGACCTCCTTGTTGACGTCCTGCCGCGCGGTGATCCGCGCCTCGCCGGCCAGTTCGGCCTTGACCGCCTCGGCCGAGTGCATGAACGACAGCAGTTCCCAGGCCTGGGACGGGAACTTGGAGTTCGGGTTGAGCGTGCGGACGCCGCCGCCGGACATGCTGACGAAGTCCTGCCCGCGGAGCCCGGCGCCGGGCTGCTTCGCCGGGATCATCGCGTACCCGACGGTGGTGTCCCGGTCGGCCATCTTGGCGATGCCGTCCTTCGGGTTGATGACGCTGCGCCAGAAGTAGTCGCCCTCGGCGAGGATGCCGATCTTGCCGGCGGCGAACTCGGCGAAGGACTTGTCCCGCCCCTTCGCCTCCTGTTGCAGCTTCGGGTCGCCCAGCCCGCCGCCGTACACCTTGGTGTAGAAGTCGAGCACGTCCTTGACCGGCTGGGTGGCGCCGGCCCACTTGCCGTCCTTGTAGATCTCGCCGCCGGCGCCGGCCAGCAGCGGCAGCGCGCCCTGCATCGCGGTGGCCTCGCCCATCGCGGTGCCGGCGTTGATCTGGATCGGGGTCACCCCGGGCAGCGTCTTGAGCTTGGCGCCGGCGTCGAGGATCTCCTGCCAGCTCTTCGGCTGCCAGTCGGCGGGCAGGCCGGCCTGGGCGAAGAGTTTCTTGTTGTAGTAGAGGACCCGGCCGTCGGTGCCGAGCGGGATGGCGTAGCGCTTGTCCTCGAACGAGCCGAGCCCCTGGACGCTGTCCGGGATCTGCGACCAGCCCTCCCAGGAGTCGACCTGGTCGCCGGCCACCTCGGCCAGCGGCTTGAGGTAGCCGGCCTGGGCGAACTCGCCGATCCAGATGCCGTCCACGGCGATGACGTCGGCGCCGCCCTTGGACCGCAGGTCCAGGGCCAGCTTGGTCTTGTACTGCTCGTCGTCGACGCCGCTGGGCACGAAGGTCACCTTGGCGGTGACGCCCTTGGCCTTCTGCGCCTCGACGAACTTGGGGATGACCCACTTCTCGATCCACTCGGCGCCGGCGGAGTTCTTTCCGCCCGCGATGGAGTTGGCCGCGATGGTCAGGGTGATGTTCTTGGCGTCCTTGCCGGCGGGCTCGTCGGACCCGCCGCAGGCGGTGCCGGTGAGGGCGACTGCGGTGAGCGCGGCGAGCACGCCCGCGGCACGTCTCGGCTTGGCTGACATGGGCTGTTTCCCTTCGCAAGGAGTGACTCCGAAGAGACTCGCGAGGTCGCCCCGCCGGCCGCACGTCCGCTGCCGGCGGTGCTTGCGGCCACAATGTCATGACAGCCTGACGACGTAAATACCTGTCACTGAAATGAGCGCGAAACATCCACCGGTCACCGCTCGGCGACGGTGATCTCCAGGGAGTAGCGGCTGGCCCGGTAGATGTGCGCGCCGTGCTCGACGTAGCGGCCCTGGTCGTCGTACGCGGTGCGGGTCATGGTGAGCAGCGGCGCGCCGCGCCGCTCGGCCAGCATCTGCGCCTCCGCGGCGGTCGCCGCCCGCGCGCCGATCCGCTGGTGGGCGCCCCGGATCCGGCGGCCGCCGGCACGCAGGATCGCGTAGAGGCCGTCGGCCTGCAACGCCTCCATGGTGAGCCGCGGCCGGTCCAGCGGGAGCCAGTTCTCCATCACCGCGAGCGGCTCCCCGTCCGAGAAGCGCAGCCGGCGCAGGTGCTGCACCTCGCCGCCCGGCGGCAGGCCGAGCGCCGCCGCGACGGCCGGCGGGCAGGCCACGGTGGCCAGTTCCAGCACCGAGGTGGACGGTTGCTGGCCGGCCCGGACCAGGTCGTCGTGGAGGCTGGTCAGCTCGACGGCCCGGCGGACCTCGCCCCGCACCACCTGGGTGCCGACCCCGCGCCGGCGTACGATCAGTCCCTTGTCGACCAGGTGCTGGATGGCCTGGCGCACGGTGGGTCGGGACAGCCCCAGCCGGTCGGCCAGCTGCAGTTCGCTGTCCAGCCGGTCGCCGGGGGCCAGCTCACCGCGCTGGATCGCCGCGGCGAACTGCTCGGCGACCTGGAAGTAGAGCGGGATCGGGCTGCTGCGGTCGACCGCGATCTCGGGGCCGGTCACGGGTGCCTCCTCGCTTCGGCTGTGCGGGGATCGGGCGCGTTGATGGGCGCCACTGTACCGAAGCGATCACCCTGAGCAGAGGGAGGATGTCATGACAACACATTGACACAACTCGCAGGGCACTGTTACCAATCAGGGACGGGATCGAGCCGGCGGGCAGGCCGACGCCGGCCGGGACGGAGGGCGCCGCATGCTCGATGTGCTCACCATCGGCCGGGTCGGGGTGGACATCTACCCGTTGCAGATCGCCACGCCACTGGCCGAGGTCGAGACGTTCGGCCGGTTCCTCGGCGGCAGCGCCACCAACGTGGCGGTCGCGGCCAGCCGGCAGGGGCTGCGGGCCGGGGTGATCACCCGCACCGGCGCGGACGCGTTCGCCGACTACGTGCACCGGGCGCTGCGCGAGTTCGGGGTGGACGACAGCCAGGTCCGCCCGGTCGACGGGCTGCCCACCCCGGTGACCTTCTGCGAGATCTTCCCGCCGGACCACTTCCCGCTCTGGTTCTACCGCACCCCCACCGCCCCGGACCTGCAGATCCGCCCCGACGAGCTGGACCTCGACGCGATCACCGGCGCCGGCGTCTTCTGGCTCACCGGCACCGGCCTGTGCCAGCAGCCCAGCCGGGCCGCGCACGCCGCCGCGCTCGCCGCCCGCCGCGGCCGCCCGCACACCGTGCTGGACCTGGACTACCGGCCGATGTTCTGGCCCGACCCGGCCACCGCGCGCGCCGCCGTCGCGGAGGCGCTGCCGTACGTCACCGTCGCCGTCGGCAACCTCGACGAGGTGGAGGTCGCGGTCGGCACCCGCGACCCGGACCGGGCCGCCGAGCTGCTGCTCGACCGCGGGCCCCGGCTCGCCGTGGTCAAGCTCGGCCCGGCCGGGGTGCTCGCCCGCACCGCCGAGCAGAGCGTCCGGGTGCCGCCGGTGCCGGTGGACGTGGTCAACGGGCTCGGCGCCGGCGACGCGTTCGGCGGGGCGCTCTGCCTCGGGCTGCTGCGCGGCTGGCCGCTGGCGCGGACGCTGCGCTTCGCCAACGCCGCCGGCGCGATCGTCGCCTCCCGCCTGGCCTGCTCCGCCGCCATGCCCGACTACGCCGAGACCGCCGCGCTGGCCGGGGACGCCGCGCCGGGACCGGCGCCGTCGACCGCCGTCCTGACAGGAGAAGACCGGTGAGCACCGAGTACGACGCGCTGACCCGCACCCGGGCACACCGGCCGCAGGCGATCGCCGAAGCCGCCGCCCGCCGTACCCGCCGACCCTGGCCCGAGCCGGGCCGGCCGCTGTTCGTCATCGCCGCCGACCACCCGGCCCGCGGCGCCCTCGGGGTGCGGGACCGGCCGATGGCCATGGCCGGCCGGGTGGACCTGCTCGACCGGCTGCGGGTGGCGCTGTCCCGGCCGGGCGTCGACGGGGTGCTCGGCACCCCGGACATCCTGGAGGACCTGCTGTTGCTCGGGGCGCTGGAGAACCGGCTGGCGATCGGCTCGATGAACCGGGGCGGCCTCTCCGGCGCCACCTTCGAACTCGACGACCGGTTCACCGCGTACGACGCCGACAGCATCGCCGCGATGCGCTACGACGGCGGCAAGATGCTCTGCCGGATCGATCCCGACGACCCGGCCACCGCCGCCACCCTGCAGGCCTGCGCCCAGGCGGTCACCGCCCTGGCCGCGCACCGCACCGTGGCCCTGGTCGAGCCGCTCTGGGTGACCCGCCAGGACGGCCGGGTCAGCGCCGACCTGCGCCCGGAGGCGGTGATCCGGGGCGTCAGCGTCGGGCAGGCGCTCGGCGCCACCAGCGCGTACACCTGGCTGAAGCTGCCGGCCGTCGACGAGATGGAACGGGTGATGGCGGCGACCACGCTGCCGGTGCTGCTGCTCGGCGGCGACCCGGTGGAGGCGCCGGAGGTGGTGTACGCGCGCTGGGCGCGGGCGCTGCGGCTGCCCGGCGTACGCGGCCTGGTGGTCGGCCGGGCGCTGCTCTACCCGCCCGACGACGACGTCGCCGCCGCGGTGGACCTGGCCGGCTCGCTGCTGCCCACCGGGCAGGACGCGTGAGGACCGCGGACGCCCACCTGCGCTGGGGCGACGCCGTCCGCGCGCCGTGGGCGCTGGAACTCACCCCCGAACGGGCCGGCTGGACCTACGCCGGGCTGCGGGTGCTCACCCTGCCCGCCGGCGGCGAGGTCAGCTTCGCCACCGGCGACGAGGAGATGCTGCTCCTGCCGCTGGCCGGCGCCGCCACCGTGCACTGCGACGGGCTGCGGCTCGCGCTGACCGGGCGGGACTCGGTGTTCGCCTCGGTCACCGACTTCGCCTACCTGCCCCGCGACGCCGACGTGACGATCCGCGGCACCGGGCGGTTCGCGCTGCCGTCGGCCCAGGCCACCCGCCGGCTGTCGCCCCGCTACGGCGCGGCCCGGGACGTACCGGTGGAGCTGCGCGGCGCCGGCGCGGCCAGCCGGCAGGTCAACAACTTCTGCGCGCCGGAGGCCTTCGACTGCGACCGGCTGGTCGCCGTGGAGGTGCTCACCCCCGGCGGCAACTGGTCGTCGTACCCGCCGCACAAGCACGAGCAGGACCGGACGTACGGCGACGGGCGGGTGGAGGCCGCCCTGGAGGAGGTCTACTACTTCGAGGTGGCCGGCGGCGAACCCGGCGCGGGCCCGGTCGGCTACCAGCGGGTGTACGGCACCGCGGACCGCCCGATCGACGTGCTGGCCGAGGTGTGCACCGGCGACGTGGTGCTGGTCCCGTACGGCTACCACGGGCCGTCGATGGCCGCCCCCGGCTACGACCTCTACTACCTCAACGTGCTGGCCGGGCCCGGCGCGAACCGAACCATGGCGTGTGTGGACGATCCCCGGCACGGCTGGATCCGGGGCAGCTGGGCCGGCCAGCCGGTCGACCCGCGGCTGCCGCTGGTCCGGCCCGGAACGAAAGAGGCGTGATGCCCAGGTTGACGGTGGCGCAGGCGGTGGTGGCGTTCCTGGCCCGGCAGTTCTCCGAGCGGGACGGGCGGCGGCGCCGGCTCGTCCCGGCCTGCTTCGGCATCTTCGGGCACGGCAACGTCGCCGGGCTCGGCGAGGCCCTGGCCAGCGCCGGGGCCGACCTGCCGTACCACCTCTGCCGCACCGAGCAGGGCATGGTGCACACGGCCGCGGCGTACGCCCGGATGACCGACCGGCTCAGCACCCTGGCCTGCACCACCTCGATCGGCCCCGGCGCGACCAACCTGGTCACCGGCGCCGCGGGCGCCACCATCAACCGGCTGCCGGTGCTGCTGCTGCCCGGCGACATCTTCGCCACCCGGGTCGCCAACCCGGTGCTGCAGGAGCTGGAGGACCCGCGCTCCTACGACATCAGCGTGACCGACGCGCTGCGGCCGGTCTCCCGCTACTGGGACCGGATCAACCGGCCCGAGCAGTTGCCGGCGGCGCTGCTGGCCGCCATGCGGGTGCTCACCGACCCGGTGGAGACCGGCGCGGTCACCCTGGCCCTGCCGCAGGACGTGCAGGCCGAGGCGTACGACTGGCCCGACGAGCTGTTCGCCGAACGGGTCTGGCACGTGCCGCGCCCCCGGGCCGACGCCGCGGCGCTGGACCGGGCGGCCGGGATCGTGCGGGCGGCCCGCCGGCCGCTGGTGGTGGCCGGCGGCGGGGTGATCTACAGCGGGGCCACCGGAGCGCTGCGCCGCTTCGCCGAGGAGCACGGGGTGCCGGTGGCGGAGACCCAGGCGGGCACCGGCGCGCTGCCGTACGGCCATCCGCTGGCCCTCGGCGCGCTCGGCGTCACCGGCACCAGCGCGGCCAACGAGATCGCGGCCGGCGCGGACGTGGTGCTCGGGGTGGGCACCCGCTACAGCGACTTCACCACCGCCTCCGGCACGCTCTTCGGCGACGGGACGCGCTTCGTCAACCTCAACGTCACCGGCTTCGACGCGGCGAAGCTCGCCGGCACGCAGGTCGTCGGCGACGCCCGGGAGAGCCTGGCCGCCCTCGACGCGGCCTGCGCCGGCTGGGCCACCGAGCCGGCGTACCGGGAGTCGGTGACCCGGTCGCGGGAGCGCTGGACGGCCGTGGCGGACGCCGCCCGGCGCGCCGACCCGGACGCGCGGCCCACCCAGACCGCGGTGATCGGCGCGGTGAACGACGCCGCCGGCCCGCGCGGCGTGGTGGTGTGCGCGGCCGGGTCGATGCCCGGCGACCTGCACCGGCTGTGGCGCAGCGCCGACCCGAAGAGCTACCACGTCGAGTACGGCTACTCCTGCATGGGCTACGAGATCGCCGGCGGGATCGGGGTGAAGCTCGCCGCGCCGGACCGCGAGGTGTTCGTGCTGGTCGGCGACGGGTCGTACCTGATGCTGCCCAGCGAGCTGGCCACCGCGGTCGCCGACGGCGTGAAGCTGGTCGTGGTGCTGGTCGACAACTCCGGCTTCGCCTCGATCGGCCGGCTCTCGGAGAGCGTCGGCGCGCAGCGGCTCGGCACCGCCTACGCCGACCCGGCCGGCGCCCCGCTGCCGATCGACCTCGGCGCCAACGCGGCCAGCCTCGGCGCCGACCTGATCCGGGTGGCCACCATGGCGCAGCTGCGGGCGGCGCTGGCGACGGCGACGGCGGCCACCCGGACCACGGTGGTGCACGTACGGACCGACCGGTTCGAGGCGGGTCCGGATGCCGGCGCCTGGTGGGACGTGCCGGTGGCCGAGGTGTCGACCACGGCCGAGGGACGGGCTGCCCGGGCCGGGTACGAGGCGGGGCGCAAGACCCGGCGCACCCACCTGCGCCCCGGCTGACCGGCCCGCCCCCGGCCACCGATGACCGCCCCGGCCACCGATGACCGCCCCGGCCGGCGGTGCCCGCCCCCGGCGGGCGCGCGGTGCTCCTCGGCTCAGCCGGCAGCGCGGTCAGGGGCTGGTGAGGATGACGAGCTGGCGGGTCGCCCGGGTCATCGCCACGTAACGGTCGACGGCCCCCTCGATGCCGTCGCCGAACGCCGCCGGGTCGACGAGGATCACCAGGTCGAACTCCAGTCCCTTCGCCAGCTCCGGGGTCAGCGACCGGACCCGGGCCGTCGGCCGGAACGCGGGATCGCCGATGACGCAGGCGATGCCCTCGTCGTGCGCGCCGAGCCAGCTGTCGAGGATCGCGGTGAGCTGCCCGACCGAGCCGTGCACCACGGGCAGGCCGCCGCTGCGGATGGAGGTCGGCACGTTGGCGTCCGGGAGCACGGCCCGGATGACCGGCTCGGCTTCCGTCATGACCTCTTCCGGCGTCCGGTAGTTGATGCGCAGCGGGGCCACGGTGATCCGGTCGAGCCCGATCCGGCCGAGCCGCTCCGGCCAGGACTCGGCGAAGCCGTGCCGGGCCTGGGCGCGGTCCCCGACGATGGTGAAGCTCCGGGACGGGCAGCGCAGCAGCAGCATCTGCCACTCCGCGTCGGTCAGTTCCTGCGCCTCGTCCACGACGATGTGCGCGAACGGGCCGGCGAGCTGGTCCGGCTCGGCGGTGGCCAGCCCCGCCTCGTCCACCAGGGCGTCCTGGAGGTCCAGCTGGCGCAGGCTGGACAGCACCCCCTCACCGTCGTCGTAGGTGTGTGCCTCGATCAGCTCGTCGACGACCGCGGCCATCCGCTCGCGCTCGGTGGCCAGCGCGGTCTCGTGCCGGTGGTTGCGCCGCGCCGCCTCCGGATCACCGAGCCGCTGCCGTGCCGCGTCCAGCAGCGGCAGGTCGGACCCGGTCCAGGCCCGGGGGTTCGTGCGCTGCAACCGCCGGACCTCGTCCGGGCTGAGCCAGGGCGCGCAGCGGCGTAGGTACGCCGGCACCGACCAGAGGTCACCGACGAGTTCGGCCGGGTCGAGCAGCGGCCAGGCGCGGTTGACGGCCGCCCGCAGCTCCCGATTGCGCAGCAGCGATCCGCGGACCTGATCCTCCGGCTCGTCGCCGTCGTACCGGGCCAGCAGGATGGTGAGCAGCTCGGCCCAGATCTCGTCCCGCGCCTCGTTGTGCGGGGTGCCCGGCCCCGGCGCCGCGAACGCCTCGGCCCAGTCGTCGGCGCTCAGCCAGACGTCGGCCTCGCCGGCGCTGACCGTCATCCCCGTGGCCGGCGGCTCCTCGTAGAACCGGACGGCCGCCTCGACCGCCCGGACCACCAGGTCCGCGGACGCCTTCAGGCGGGCGACCTCCGGGTCGGTCTCGGCGCTCGCCACGGCGCCCTCGGGAACCAGGTCCCGCAGCGTGCAGGTCTGCACGTCCTCCTCGCCGAGGCTGGGCAGGACGTCGGCCACGTAGGCGAGATAGGGCTCGTGCGGACCGACGAACAGCACCCCGCCCGTGCGGTGGCCGAGGCGCGGGTCGGCGTAGCGCAGGTAGGCGGTGCGGTGCAGGGCGACGACCGTCTTGCCGGTGCCCGGGCCGCCGTCGACCACGAGGGCGCCCCGCGAGCCGGCCCGGATGATCGCGTCCTGGTCGGCCTGGATGGTGGCGAGCACATCCCGCATCCGGGCCGACCGGCTGCCGCCCAGGCTGGCGATGAAGGCGGACTGGTCGTCGAGCGCGGCGTGCCCGTCGAGCCCGTCCGGGGTGAACACCTCGTCCCAGTAGTCGCTGATCCGGCCGTCGGTCCAGCGGTACCGGCGGCGGCTGGCCAGCCCCATCGGATTGGCGTGGGTCGCCCCGAAGTACGGCTCGGCCGCGGGCGAGCGCCAGTCCAGCAGCAGCCGGCGACCCGCGCTGTCGGTGAGGCCGCGGCGGCCGATGTACACCGGCTCGGCGTGCTCCGCGCCGACGATCCGGCCGATGCACAGGTCCAGGCCGAAGCGGCGGAGGCGACGCAGCTCGGCCTCCAGCCGGCGGACCTCCATGTCCCGGTCCGACGCCTGGCGGCCCTTGCCGCCGGGCGCCCGGCGGGCGGCGTCGAGCCGGTCCGACAGGTCGCCGAGCAACTGGTCGAGCCGCGCCGCGATGGCCGCGAAGTGCTGCTCGTCGCCGTCGATCAACGCCGGATCGGCCTTGGCGCGGAGCCGGTCGGGAAGGTGGAAGACACTGCCGCTCAGGGAAGTCAAATCGTCTGTTCCGATCTGTGGTCGCGGGCAACCGGCGCGCGGCGCCGGGTGGGTTGCCGGAGGCGCTGGCCAGGACCGGCGGCGGGGCGCGCGACCACCGGTTCCGCCCGTCCGGGCCTCGGCCAGCGATTCTGCGGCACGACCGGGGTCTTGCCGCAAGCCCCCGGGTGGGGTATACCTTTACAGTGGAGGGGTTCACCCCCTCCTTTTTTCTGCCCGGGCTGTGCTGCCCACCGCCCTGTACTGCCCACCGCCCTGTGCTGCGGCCCGCCGGGCACGCCGTCACCGTTCGCCGGTGCTGGCCCGAACTTTCCGGTCCGAGCCCGTCACGATCGGCCCTCGGCCGGACATGGGGTGAACGTGAGCTCCGGGACTGACCACGAGGACCGCTTCCGACGCGTCTACGCGGCCGACTTCCAGCCCCTGCTGGCGTACGCCCTGCGGCGCGTCGCGCACCCCGAGGACGCGGCCGACGTCGTCGCGGAGACCTTCCTGGTCGCCTGGCGTCGCCGGGAGGACCTGCCGCCCGACGGCGAGGCCCGGCTCTGGCTGTACGGGGTGGCCCGACGCGTGCTCGCCAACCACCATCGCGGCGGGGTACGCCGGCAGCGGTTGGGGGAGCGGCTGCGGCACCGGATCACCGCGGTGATGGCCACCGACCCGGGCAGCGAGGTGCCCGAGCGGCTCGCCGTTCGGGCCGCGCTGGCCCGCCTCGGCGAGCTGGACCGGGAGGTGCTGATGCTCACCGTCTGGGAGGGTCTGGAGCCGCGCGAGGCGGCCGGCGTGCTGCGGGTCAGCCCGGCCGTGGTCCGCACCCGGCTCTCGCGCGCGCGGGCCCGGCTGCGCGAACTCGTCGGTGACGACCTCGGCCCACCCGGACATGTACCCGATGTCCTGGCCGCACCCGCCCCGAAGGAGGGCAGATGACCGAGGAGCACCTCGACCGGATGGTGCGAGACGCCGACCCCTACCGACCCGATCTCCTCGGGCACCTCGACGGGGCCGAGCAGACCCTCCTGGAGGAGATCATGTCCGAGCCGACGCCCGCTGCGGTCGCCGAACCGCCGCAACCGCGCCCCCGGCCCCGCCGTGCCACGGTTCGCCGCCTGGCCGGCGTGTTCGCCGCGGCGGCGGTGCTCACCGGCGCCCTCGTCCTGCCCGGCCTGCTGCGCGCCGACCCGGACGGCGACCGGACCGGGGCGCCCGCCGCGGGGGCTCAGGATCCGGACGGCGACCCGTCCGCGCCCGCGGCCGGCGCCCCGGTCCGCTACTCGCCGGTGGCCCTGAAGGCCGCCGAGGAGAACCCGCGGCTGCTGATCGACCAGCCCGGGTGGCGGGCGACCACCGTCTACGGGTTCGCCGAGCAGCAGGGCACCATCGCGTTCCGCAACGGCGACCGGGAACTGGAGATGAACTGGTACCCGGCCGAGCATTACGACACCTTCCGCGCCGACCGGCTCGACGTCAGCGATCCGGAGCCGGTGACGGTCGACGGTTGGCCGGGCGACCTGTTCACCTACCAGGCCGACGACTTCGCGGTCATGCTCCGCCCCCGCGACGGCGTCTTCGTCGAACTGCGCGCCGGGGTGGGCCGGCGGGCCGATTTCGACCGGGTGCTGGCCCGCGTCGTCCGCGTCGACGTCCGCACCTGGCTGGCCGCGCTGCCGCCGGAGATCGTCACGCCGGACCGGGTCGACGCCCGGGCGGCCGCGGTCCTCGCCGACGTGCCGCTCCCGCCGAACTTCGACCAGGCCGCGCTGGCCAGCCTGGGCACCAACGACGCCTACCAGTTCGGCGCCGGGGTGACCTCGAAGGTGGGCTGCGGCTGGATCGCGGAGTGGCTGCGCGCCGACCGGGCCGGTGACGACGCCGCCCGCCGGCGGGCCGGTGAGGCGCTGCGCAGCAGCCACAACTGGCGGGTGCTGCACGAGATGAAGGACGAGGGCGACTGGCCGGAGGTGTTCTGGGAGATCGCCGACAAGGTCGCCGCCGGTGAGGTGCCGGCCGGGTACGCCCAAGGGCTGGGCTGCCACTGACGGCGGCCGTTCCCCGCGCCGGCCGGTCCCGGCCGGCGCGGCACGACCGGCGGGCTCAGCCGGCCGGCGGCCGGGCGGTGTCGACCGCCCGGCCCATCCGGGTGACCGCCTCGGTGAGGATCTCCGGTGAGGTGGCGAAGTTGAGGCGTACGCAGCCCGCCCCGCCGGTGCCGAAGACGTGCCCGGAGCTGAGCGCCACCCGGGCCCGGTCGAGGAACATCTTCGCCGGCCCGGCGAGGTCGCTGGCGATGCCGGGCTCGCCGTCCGGCGCCTCGGTGGCGACGCCGAGCGCCGTGCAGTCCAGCCAGGCCAGGTAGGTGCCCTCGGGGCGGTGGTACCGGACCGCCGGCAGGTGCTCGGCCAGCAACGACGCCAGCAGCGCGCGATTGCCGTCGAGGCCGGCGAGCAGCCCGTCGAGCCACTCCCCACCGTCGCGGAACGCGGCCGTGTGCGCGATCACTCCCAGGTGGCTGGGCCCGTGACCGACCTCCTCGGGCATCCGGGCGAGGTCGGCGGCGGCCCGCGGGCCGGCGATCGCCAGCGCCGCCTTGAGGCCGGCGAGGTTCCACGCCTTCGAGGCGGAGGTCAGGGCGAACGCGTCCTCGGCGCCGGCCACCGTCAGGTACGGGGTGAACCGCGCCCCGGCAAGCACCACGGGGGCGTGGATCTCGTCGGAGATCACCCGTACGCCGTGCCGGGCGGCCAACTCGGCGACGGCCTCGAGTTCGTCCCGGCGGTGCACGACGCCGGTCGGGTTGTGCGGGTTGCAGAGCAGGAACACCGGCCGGCGGCCGGCGGCGCGGGCCCGGCGGAAGGCCTCGTCCAGGGCGGCCGGCTCGATCCGCAGGTCCGGCCCGAGCGGGGCTTCGATCACCCGCCGGCCGGCGTGGCTGACGAAGGCGTAGAACGGCGGGTACACGGGGGAGCAGACCACCACGGCGTCGCCCGGGTCGGTCACCAGCCGCAACACCTCGACGATGCCGATCATGACGTCGGGCACCACGGTGGTGTGCGCGACCCGGAGATCGGGCCAGTCCCAGCGCCGGGCGGCGAACTCGGCGAGCGCCTCGGCGTAGCCGGTGCCGTGCGGGTAACCGGTGTCGCCGAGGTCGATCGCGCGGCGCAGCGCGTCGGCCACCGCGGGAGCCAGCGGCGCGTCCTGCTCGGCCACCCAGAGCGGCAGCACGTCGGGCGGGTGCAGGCGCCACTTCACGCTGGAGCGCTGCCGCAGGTCGGCCAGCGTGAGCAGGGTGAGCGGATTCCGGGCCACGGCGTGAGCGGGACCTGCCATGCCGCCCACCCTAGGCCGCACCGCCGGCCCGGTCCGCACCGGTGTCACGCCGCGAGCCGTGCGTCACCGGAAGCGGCACGCCGGGGCCGCGCCGGCCAACCGGCGGCGGCGAGACCGGCGGCGGTGAGCGCGACGCCGGCAGCCGCGGCGTACGCCGGCAGGCCGGCCGGGATGCCCAGGTAGACGGTGATGCCGAGGATGCGGGACAGCCCCCAGGGCAGCAGCGCCAACTGGTCGTTCCAGACCGTCAGCGCCCGCTCCAGGCCGACCAGCGCGACCAGGCCGGCGAGCACGCCGAGCGGGACACCCGCCGCGGTCACGGTCAGCCCGACGGCCCGGCGACGGAGCAGCCCGTACCGGTCGCGCAGCACCACGGCGGTGGCCACGAAGAGCCAGCAGAACGCCGCGAACGCGACGGTGACGTAGCCGGCGCGCAGGGTCGGCGCGGTCCAGAAGGCGAACCAGTAGCCGCCCGGCCCGCGTGGGGCCAGCGCCGCCAGCAGCAGCACGCTGCGCAGCAGCGCGACGCCGCCGACCACCGCCCACAGGTGGAACGGGTCGCGCCGCCCGACGACCAGGCGCACCACCACGGCGAACAGCGCCCACCCGCCGAGGGTGACCAGCAGGTGCGCGGGGGCGGCGCACCAGGTGAAGACGAGCCGGCTGGCCACCAGCACCGCCGCCGGAACCAGCCAGACCAGCACCCGGTCGGCCCGGGACGCGGGCGCGGGCAGCGCGGCGACCCGCCACGGCCGGAGCGCGCCGCGCAACAGCGCCCGCGCCGCGGCGCCGCCGGGCCCGCGCCCGCGCAGGCCGAGCAGCGCCACCAGCAGCAGCAGCCCGAGCAGCGCCCGGGCCGCCCACGCCATCGCCGGGTCCCGGTCCGCGCGCTCCGCGCCCAGGTCGGCCGCGGTGAAGTTGTACGCGGGCAGGTCCAGGTCGGCGCCGTAGCGCTGTCGGTGCGCGTCCCGCGCCGCCCGGTACGCCGTCTCGGCCGACCGCCAGCCCTGGTAGGCGGCCGACGAGCCGGTGTCCAGCCACTGCGCGTGGCGCAGCACCATGCTCCGGTAGGCGCCCAGCGTCTCGAAGAGGTTGACCTGGTAGTCGAGGGTGCTGGTGAACCGCGCGCGCAGCCCGGCGTCCCGCCACGTCGCCGGGTCGGTGGCGGCGACCAGGTCACGCATCCGGCGGGCCAGCGCGACCACCTCCGCGCCCTCGTCGACGGCCGCGTCGAGGCGCTCGCCGGTCACCGCGTAGATGCTGTCCAGCGCGGCGGAGTCGCCGGTCGGGATGTCCCACTCGAAGATCCACATCATCGGCGGTGGTTCCAGCCCGAGCGCCCGCACCGACCGGTCGGCGTACGGCCCGATGTAGAGGCCCGTGCCGACCGCCCGCCGGGACAGCGCCATGGCCTGCCCGATCGCGGCCACGGTCGCCGGGTCGGCGGAGAACGTGCGGTACGCCCAGTCGGCCGTCACCTGCGCCGGGTCGGCGTCCGGGTCCCAGGCCAGCCGGGCGACGGCGTACGTGTTGAGGTCGTAGAGCTGCCAGAAGCCGGTGCGCAGGTAGAGCGACATCGGCCCGGCGCGCAGCGGGCCGCCGTCCTGGGTCCAGTTCCACACCCCCTCGACCCTCGGGTTGGCGGCGAGGAACGTCCGCAACGCCTGGCGGTGCAGGGGGCCGAGGTCGTTGGGGAGCGCGCCGAAGCCCTCGAACTCGCGCCGGGCCTGGAACTCCACGATGCGGCGGTGCGCGCCGGTCAGCAGGGTGGTGTTCAGCGGCAGGTGGCTGTAGAAGTCGCCGAGGGTGTACTTGGTCGACACGATCAGGTGCGGGTCGTCGAACCCGCCCAGCACCCGCGCGTACGACTCCGGGTTGGTGTGCAGGTCGCCGACGGCGCCCACCCCGACGGTCCAGCTCCGGAAGATGACGTCCCGGCCGGCCCGCCCCGCGGTGTCCAGCAGCGCCCGTAGCATCGCGCGCACCGACGCGGCCGTGGTGACCGCGAGCCGCGACGAGTAGTCCCACCCGGCCGCGGCGTACACCGCGCCGCCCTCGCCGACGCGCACCATCAGGCCGTCGACGAACGGCAGGCGCTCGAACAGCTCGGCCAGCCCGGCCTGGTAGACCGCCCAGAGCCGGGGGTCGGCCACGTCGAGGCCGCCGACGGTACGGGTCAGGTACGCCTCCAGCGGCGGGGACACCGCGAGCATGTCGGTGAGCAGGAAGACCTTGACGCCCATCTCCTCGGCGTACCGGAAGACCGGGCCGAACGCCGCGACCATGGCCCGCGCCCGGTCGACGTGCGGGTCGCCGGGCCGGTACACGGCGTGCCCGTCGCCCACCTTCGCGAAGGTGACGTACTCCAGGAAGCCGGGCACGACGACCGCGTTGTAGCCCTGCGCCACCGAGTGGTCGACGAACTGCCGGAACTGCGCGTCGATGCGGGCCACCGCGGCGGCGTCCACCCACGGCGCGCGCGGCAGCAGCGCCGCCCCGACCACATCGGTGTTGAGCTGGTAGTCGTCGCCGGCGGCGAAGGCGGCCGGCGCCGGCTCGCGACCCACCGAACCGGCGTCGGTCAGCCGCAGGCCGAGCCGGGGCGTGACCACCCGGCCCGCGTCGGCGGCGGGCAGCGCCTCGGCGCCGGAGCGGATCCGGTCGGCGAGCCGGTACAGCCCGGCGGCGGTGCCCGCGACGTCGACCCCGTCGACGACCAGGTCCGGCCCGTGCACGCTGAGCCGGTAGGACTCGGGCGCCGCGGCCAGGGTGGCCAGCACACCGGCCCGCAGCGTGGTCACCGCCGCGAGTTCCCCGGCCACCGGGCCCGGGGCGGTACCGGCCACCGGCCCGGCCGGTCGGGTCGGCGCCGGCGCGGCCGGGGTGACGGCCGGGCGGGGCCGGCCGCGGGTGGCCAGCGCGTCGGCGACGGCGGCGGCGGCCTTGACGGTGCGCGGCTCGTCCGGCACCACCAGGGAGGCCAGCGGCGGCGCCGGTGCCGCCGCGCGTCGCGGCGCGGCGGCGAGGTCCTCGCGCGGCACGGCGGCGGGGGTGTGACTCAGCCCGAGCGCGTCGCCGATCCCGCCGGCGACGCCCGCGCCGAGCAGCAGCAGGACGAGCGCGGCGGCGAGCAGCGGGTACGGCTTCCGGCCCGGAGGAACGTGAGTCACGCTCGGAGCGTAGGGCTGCGCCAGCCGGTACCCGGATAACGATTCCACCGCGGACCGCCGAAGCCCCGACGAGCGGCCGGCTCGTCGGGGCTTCGCAGCCGAGGGCGGTCAGGCCCGGCGCAGCCGGGACTCGATGGCCTCGATGATGCGCGGCCGCAGTTCCGCGGCGCGGATGACGGCGTCGACCGAGCCGACCTCGACGGCGCGTCGGATGTTGTGCACCCGGTCGAACTCCGTGGCCACCTCGCCGAGCTTCTCCGCGCGCACCGACGAGCGGAGTTCGTCGAGTTCCGCGGTCAGCGCGGCGCGCTCGGTGCCGGCGGCGGCCGCGGCGCGGGCCTCCAGGTCCCGCACCCGGGGGTCGGCGGCGGTACGCGCGTCGACGTCGCCGGAGAACACCACCGCGGCGGCGGGCGCGCCGCCCAGCACCGAGGCGAACGACCCCTCCAGCGCCAGCACGGTCATCTCCGGGTTCAGCGCCTTGGAGAACACCACGAACGCGCCGCCGTGGTAGCGCGAGATCACGCAGAACACGATCGGCCCGCGGAAGTTCACGATGGCCCGGCCGATCTCCGCGCCGTACTCCAGTTGCAGCTTGCGCATCGACTCGGGCGAGCCGTCGAAGCCCGACAGGTTCGCCAGCACCACCAGCGGCCGGTTCCCGCTGGCCGCGTTGATCGCCCGCGCGGCCTTCTTGGACGAGCGCGGGAAGAGCGTGCCGGCGGTGTAGGTGTCCGGACCGTCGGTGGGCGGGAAGCCCCGCCGGGGCACCGACCGGGACTCGATGCCGAGCAGGCAGACCGGGATGCCGCCCAGGTGCACGTCCTGCACCACCGCGGTCTCCGCGTCGGCCATGCCCGCCCACCGCTCCAGCACCGGGTGGTCCTGATCGGCCAGCGCGCGCATCACGGTCCGGATGTCGAACGGCTTCTTCCGGTCCGGGTTCGCGGTGGCCGAGAAGATCTCGCCGACCGTGGCGAAGTCGCTGCCGGCCACGGCGTGCGGGAAGCCGGAGATGTCCCGGTCGACCGGGTCGGTGGTGCCCGCCCGGCGCGGCGCGTCCTCCCCGGGTGCGACGTAGGTGTGCGCGTAGTGCGCCATCAGCACGTCGCGGGCGGCGGGCAGGTCCGGCGCCCAGTACTGGGCCTGGCCGTTCGGGCCCATCACCCGGTCGTAGCCGCCGATGCCGAAGTTGTCCTCGGCGGACACCCCACCGGAGAAGTCGAGCGACTGCTTGCCGGTGAGCACCATCGCCGAGTCCGGCGTCATCACCAGGATGCCCTTGGTGTGCATGAGCATCGTGGCCTCGGCGTTCCAGTACGGCTGGGCGCCGACGTTGATCCCCGCGACCACGATGTTGATCTCACCGCCGGCCTGGGTGAACTCGACGATCCGCTTGAGCGCCGCGGCCACCCAGTCCATGTTCTCGGTGCCCGACGTCATCGAGATCCGGGCACCGGCGGAGAGGGCGTACCACTCCAGCGGCACCCGCAGCCGCTCGGCCAGGTCCAGCGCCGCGATCACCCGGCGGCACTCCGGCTCGGAGAGCGCGCCCAGCGACTTGGTGGGGTCACCGAGCAGCACCACCCGGGTGACGCCCTGCGGGTGCCGCGGGGTCGGCGTGGTGACCACGCCGGCGACGATGGCCGCGCTGTTGCGCCCCTTGGGCCGGTCGACCGGCACCAGCGCGTGGTGCTCGTCGAGGTCGTGCTCGACGAAGTCGCCGAGCAGCCCGGTCAGCTCGTACGGGTACACCGTGTTGCGGCTGCTCGCCCGGAGCACCTTCAGCCGGTAGTCGTCGAGCGGCTCGACCGGCTCCACCGGCGGTTCCCCGACGGTCAACCGGGCGGCGCCGGTCACGTCGAAGGAGATCCGTACGGCGATCTTGGTCAGCGCGCCGGTGTCCCGGTCGCGCTGCCGGGCGATGAACAGGATCTCCTCCAGTCCGGCCCCGGCGGTCGTCGGGCGTACCCGCCCGGCGATCATCTCCATCTCCTCGCGGGTGAGCTCGCTCGGCGGCCACACGTAGACGACGATCCGGTTGGTGGTGAAGCGCCCCTTCGACGGGCGTTGCGACTGGGCGCGGCGGATCGAGTCCAGGCAGGCGGCGATGGTGTTCTCGGTGGTCGGCAGCGCGACCAGCCGGCCGTCCTGATCGCGCAGCTCGGTCAGGTCGCGCACCTGCGCGAACGCGACGAGGCGCTGGTCGGACGGGTTTTCCCGGGCCACGCACTGGAAGAGATAGACCTCCTCGTCGGCCGACGGCAGCCGGGTCAGGTCGAACTTGTGCAGCCGCTCCAGCTGCATGCGCTCGGCGATGTACGGGTGCAGGCCGCGGATCAGCCGCTCCTCGGCCATGCCGGCCCCGGTCGGGCGGAACGTGAAGTGGTGGTGCATCACCGCGCCGGCCCGGCCGGCGACGGTGGTGGTGACCCGGCGGACCTGGGCCGGCAGCGGGTGCGCGTTGAGCACCTCGAGCAGCGCCGCCACCATCGCGTCGAAGTCCTCCGGCTGGTTCTCCCAGGCCAGGTAGATGTCGGCGTCGATGGTGCCGTCGCCGCCGGCCAGCTCGGCGAGCCCGCGCAGCGCGCCGCCCAGCGCGTCGAAGCGCACCGCCGCGGAGACCACGCTCGATTCGGCGCGCCCGGCGACCACGAAGGTGCAGCCGGCGACGTCGTGGGTGCGGACGCTGGTGAGCGCCTTGTTGCCGTAGTAGCGCCGGGTCAGCACCTCGAGCATGACCGCGTTGTCCAGGTGGTCGCGGACGAGCCGCTGGCCGAGCAGCCGCACCAGCGGCTCGGTGCTGCGTACCATCGCGGCCATCCGCTCGGCGCGGTCGGGCGCGTCCGGGTGGGTGTCGAGGTGGCGCAGGTGCTTGCGGACCTCGGCGTAGACCTGGGCGCGGTTGCGGCGCAGCAGCGGCTGGGCGAACCAGGCGAAGACGATGCCCCGGGCGAGGTCGGCGACCACCGGGAAGCGGACCTGCGTGGCGGCCACCAGCCGCTCCAGCGCGAGGCCGGCGGGCTCGCGCAGCGTCTCGTCCGGCGGCGGCTCGCGCAGCCAGGCGCGCAGCAGCGCCACCACGACCGTGGCGTCGGCGGACGCGCGCTGCTGGGCCAGGAAGATCCGGAACACGGCGGCCTCGAGCGCGGGGGAGCGCTCCAGCTCGGCCACCCCGTAGTGGCCGAGCGCCTTGCCGAGCCGGGCCTGGAACGCGGCCGGCAGCCCGGCCCGCTCCACGTCGAGGCTCTGCAGGTAGGTGTGGAAGTACTCGCGGGCGCTGTGCACGTGGGCGTCGCCGCCGCCGTCCTCGCCGGTGGGCCGGTTGCGGCTCAGCTCGGCGAGGTCGGCGAAGACCTCGACCAGGTCGATCTCCTCGGCGAGCGGCCGGTGACCGTCCTCGGTGGCGGCCCGCCGGGCGGCCAGGTAGTCGTCGAGCACCCGGCGGTCGTCGTGCGGGTCGACGTCGAAGCCGAGCAGCAGGCCGCGCAGGTCCTCCTGGCCGCGCCGGGTGCGCTCGGCCGCCGGTACGTCGCCGGGCGCGGCGGGCAGGTCCAGCTCGACCGTGGCGGCGGACGGGCCGTCCGCGACCTCAGCGCCCTCCTCGGCGACCGGCTCCAGCCGCAGCAGCGGGGCGCCGGCCTCCACCTGGCTGCCCACCGAGACGGCGCACTCCTTCAGCCGCGCCTTGAACGGCGCCCGCAGCACCGTCTCCATCTTCATGGCCTCCAGCACCAGCACCGGCGCGCCCGCCTCGACCTCGGCGCCGATCGCCAGCGGCGTGGCGACCACCAGGGCGGGCATGGGGGACCGGAGGACGCCGCCCTCGTCGCGGCTGACCCGGTGCGTCACGCCGTCCACCTCGACCAGGTGGACGGGGCCGTGGGTGCCGGTGAGCAGCCGGTGCCGGCGGCCGTTGACGGCGATCTGCCCGGTGTGCCGGTCGAACCGGTCGAGTTCGACGTCGGCGGTGTGGACCGCGCCGCCGGCCTCGATGCCGACCCGGAACCGGTGCGCGCCGATCCGTGCCACGCGTATCCGGTAGGTCACGCCGCGCAGCTTGAGGTCCAGTGGCCGGCCGCTCTTGTGCTGCACCTGGGGCCGGCCGCCGGCCGCCGTCGACAGCAGCCGCTGCCGCTCGGCGCGCTCCTCCTCCTCGTACGCCTCGATGGCCGCGGCGGCCAGCGCGACGGCCGAGTGCCGGTGCGCGACCAGCCGGCCCTGGCCCCGGACCCGGTCGATCCAGCCGGTGTCCGCGCTGGCGTCGATCACCTCGGGCTGGTCGAGCAGGTCGAGCACGAAGCTCTTGTTGGTGGCGCCACCCTCGATGATCACCGTGGTGTTCGCCATCGCCCGGCGCAGCCGGCCCAGCGCCTCGTCCCGGTCCCGCCCGTAGGCGATGATCTTGGCGATCATCGAGTCGAAGTCGGCGGGGATGGTGTCGCCCTCGCTGACCCCGGTGTCCACCCGGATGCCCGGCCCCGCGGGCAGGTCCAGCCGGGCGATCCGCCCCGGGGAGGGCGCGAAGTCGCGGTCGGGGTCCTCGGCGTTGAGCCGGGCCTCGATGGCGTGGCCGCGCTCCACCGGCGGCATGCCGTCGAGCCGCCCGCCCCCGGCCACCTGCAGCTGCGCCTTGACCAGGTCGAACCCGGTGGTCAGCTCGGTGATCGGGTGCTCGACCTGGAGCCGGGTGTTGACCTCCAGGAACGCGAAGAGCCGGTCGCCGGGGTGGTAGAGGAACTCGACGGTCGCCGCGCCCCGGTAGCCGACCGCGACGGCCAGCCGCTCGGCCGACGCCTTGAGCTCGGCGGCCTGCGCCGGGCTGAGCACCGGCGACGACGACTCCTCGATGACCTTCTGGTTGCGCCGCTGCACCGAGCAGTCGCGTACGCCGAGCGCCCACGCGGTGCCCTGGCCGTCGGCGATCACCTGGACCTCGACGTGCCGGGCGCCGGTGACCAGGCGCTCCAGGAACACCACGCCGCTGCCGAAGGCCCGCGCCGCCTCCTGGCTGGTGCGCTCGTACGCGTCGGCCAGGTCGGCGGAGTTGGTGACCACCCGGATGCCGCGCCCGCCGCCGCCCGCGGTCGCCTTCAGCATCAGCGGGTAGCCGATCTCGGTGGCCGCCGCCAGGGCGGCGTCCAGGGTCTCGACCGCGCCGCGGCTCCACGGTGCGACCGGTACGCCGACCTCCTCGGCGATCAGCTTCGCGCCGATCTTGTCACCGAGCTTGCGCATGGCGTCCGGGCTCGGCCCGACGAAGGTGACCCCGATCTTCTCGCACAGCTCCGCGAACGCCGGATCCTCGGCGACGAAGCCCCAGCCCACCCACGCGGCGTCGGCGCCGGTCTGCACCAGGGCGCGTTCCAGCACCGTCAGGTCGAGGTACGGCCGGGCGGACGCCGGACCGAGGTCATAGGCGATGTCGGCCTCGCGCACGAACGTCGCGGTGCGGTCGACGTCGGTGTAGAGGGCGACGGTCTCGATCCGGGACCCGGTCTCCGCAGCCAGCTCACGGACCGCGTGGATGAGCCGCATCGCGGCCTCACCCCGGTTGACGATGGCGACACGGCTGAACACCTGACCGACCCCTCCGGTAGAACCATGATGCGACGCGCCGCGGGACGGCGGCCCCCGGCAGTGATCACCCTTCCGCCTGCCGGCGGGCGGCGCCATGTCGTAACCACCGAAGCCTGTGCGGTGCCAGTTGTAGGAACCAAACAAAACTTTTTGGCTGTCACGGCGGCTGCCCGGGACCGGCGCTGCGGTTCCGGGGGAGCGGGTGCGCCGGCCGGCCGGCGGCCCAAGGTGATGGCGCCCAGCGGCGCGGAGGTACCGCCAGCGGCTCAGGGCAGTCCCGCCCGGCCGGGTCAGGGCCGGCTGGCGCGGCGGGGTCAGGGCGGGCCGGTCCGGCGGGTCAGGCGGCCGGGCAGAGGAGGGGGCCCACCACCGGCAGCCGCAGTGGCAGCAGGCAGGCCGCCGTACCGGGATCCGGGGACGGCGCGGGGTCGCTCGGCGCGGGCGCGGTGGCCGGCGGGGGAGTCGTGGCCGGTGCCGGGGCGGTCGGTGCGGTCCGCGCGGGCCGGGGCGAGGCGGCCGCCGGCTGGGCGGCCGGTTCCCGGCTCACCGCCACGGTCCGGCCGGTCCTGATCACCCGGGCGGCGTCGCCCCGCCGGGCCGGCCGCGCGGTGGTCCCGGTCGCCCCGGCGGCGGCACCCCCGCCGGCCGGCCGGGTGGTCCCGGCCGGCCGCGGCGGTACCGTGCCGGCACCCGTGCGGCTGCTGCCGGCCGCGCCCGGAACGGCCAGTGGCGCGGGGCCGCCGCCGGCCGAGTGGTCGGGGGATCCGCTCGTCGCCGACCCGGCGCGGTAGGGGACGGCGGCCGGCGCGCCGAGGGTGCCGGCGGTAAGGCTGCCGATCGCGACGGCGACGGCGACCGCGGCCGCGGCGGCGAGGCGCTCCGGCCGGACCAACGGGCCCGGCGCGTCCTCGGGCGTGACCCGGGCCGGTGCGACCGGCCGGGCGTCGTCGTGGGCCGCCACCAGGGCGTCGAGCTGCGGCGCGAGCACGGCGCGGCGGCCGGTCGCGGTGGCCACGGCGAGGGTCAGGTAGAAGCGGAAGTTCACCGCGGCGCCGGCCGGCACCCGCAACCCCGCCGGCGCCCGGCCGTCGGTGGTGTGCAGGAGCGTGATCGGCGCGGTGGGATGGTGGCCCGGCCCCCGCAGGTCGGCGTGCCACCATTCGCGTCGGGCGGTCGAGCCGGCGAAGGCGACCCGGCGGTTGGTCACCACCGCCATGCCGGTGTCCACCACCCGGAGCCCGGCCGGTAGCGGCCGGCCGGTCCCGTCGACCGGTGCCGTCGCCACCGCGAGAGCCGGCGACGGCAGCCCGGTGAGGTGACGGGCCTGGGCCTCGACGAGGTCCGCGCTGGGCAGGACGCGGTAGACGACCTCGTCGTCGTCGAGGCGTACGGGCAGCCCGGCGCGCGGCTGGGTGCAGCCGAGGAACGCGGCGGCCTCGATCCGCAGCCGGTCCAGCTGGTCGGCGCGGCGCTGCCACGCCTCGGCCGCGATCTCGTACGCCCGTTGCCGGCGCTCGTTCTCGCGGCGCGCCCAGCCGGCCTGCCACCGGGACGGGTCGGTCGTGACCGTGGTCAGCATGGTTGCCCGTTTCGCCGTCACACCCCGTACAACGGCGGCTCCGGGCGGTGGACACGAAACCCCGCAAGAGTGTTCCGATTCCGGCCGGAAGAGGGTGAATTGCGCGCTGGCGGCCGGCGGCGTGCCGTGCTGCCCGCCCGGGGATCACCGCCGGTTGCCGGTCCAATCGCGCAGTGCGTCCGCCACCAGGAGCGTGTCCGGGTGGTTCTCCCCGAGCAGCCGTACGGAGTCGGCGAGCACCTCTTCCAGCAGGCCGATCGCGTCGGCGACACGACCCGCCTGCTGATAGGAGACGGCCAGGTTGCCGCGGGCGTTCACGGTGTCCGGGTGCTCCACGCCGAGCAGCCGCACACAGTCGGCGAGCACCTGTTCCAGCAGGCCGATCGCCTCGGCGGTGCGCCCCGCCCGCTGGTACGAGGTGGCCAGGTTGGCGCGGACGATCAAGGTGTGCGGGTGCTCCGCGCCGAGCAGCCGCACCCGGTCGGCGAGCACGTCTTCCAGCAGGCCGATCGCGTCGGCGGTGCGTCCCGCCTGCTGGTAGGAGGCGGCCAGGTTGGCGCGGGCGCCGACCGTGTCCGGGTGACTCTCGCCGAGCAGCCGCAGCCGGTCGGCGAGCACCGCCTCCTCAAGGGCGATCGCGTCGGCGGTGCGGCCCGCCTGGCGGTAGGAGACGGCCAGGCTGGCCCGGGCGCCCACCGTGTCCGGGTGACTCTCGCCGAGCAGTCGCAGCCGTTCGGCGAGGACCTCTTCGGCGAGGGTGATCGCGTCGGCGGTGCGTCCCGCCTGCTGGTAGGAGGCGGCCAGGTTGGCGCGGGCGCTCACGGTGTGCGGGTGCTCCGCGCCGAGCAGCCGCAGCCGGTCGGCCAGCACGGCCTCCTCGAGGGTGATCGCCTCGGCGGTGCGTCCCGCCTGGCGGTAGGAGGCGGCCAGGTTGGCGCGGGCGCTCACGGTGTGCGGGTGCTCCGCGCCGAGCAGCCGCAGCCGGTCGGCCAGCACGGCCTCTTCAAGGGCGATCGCCTCGGCGGTGCGGCCCGCTTCGCGGTAGGAGGCGGCCAGGTTGGCGCGGGCGCTGACCGTGTCCGGGTGATTCTCACCGAGCAGTCGCACGCAGCCGGCCCGCGCCTCCTCGCCGATGGTGATCGCGTCGGCGGTGCGGCCCGCCTGCTGGTAGGAGGCGGCCAGGTTGGCGCGGGCGATCACGGTCTTCGGGTGATTCTCACCGTGCAGCCGCAGCCGGTCGGCGAGCACCTTCTCCTCGAGGGCGATGGCGTCGGCGGTGCGGCCCGCCTGCCGGTGGGACGCGGCCAGGTTGGCACGGGCGCTCACCGTGTCCGGGTGCTCCGCGCCGAGCAACCGCCCGGCCTGCCTGGTCATGTCCTCCCAATAGGTCCCGGCGGTGGTGTGCAGCCCGGCATCGAGCAGGCTCCGACCGGCCCGGTAGAGCAGCGGATGCGCGTCGGGGTGCCAGAGCAGGTCCCCGGCGTGATCGGCCAGGACGGTGGTGTTGGCGCGCAGCGCGGTGGCGAGCGGGATGCTGGCGTGGTCGCCGTCCCGCCACAACTGCAGCAGCGCGTCGGCGGCCGCGCGGGCCACCACGGCAGCATCGAGGTCGGTGGTCTCGCGCATGGCGCGGGCGGTCAGGGCGTGGACGCGTACGGCGCGGGCCGCGTCGCCCGGGGTGTGGGTGAGCAGCCCGTAGCGGTGCAGCAGCCGCAGCGCCCGGCGGGCCTGCTCGCCGGTGACCGGCGGGCCGTCGCGGTGGGCGGACAGGTAGGTCGTGACGGCGGGGGTGGCCCACAGGGCGTCGGGGTGCCCCGCCGGGTCGCACAGGGCGGCCAGCGCCAGGGCCGGGCGGGCCAGCCCGGCCGGTTCGGCCCGGTCGGCGGCGTCCAGGGCGAGCAGCAGGGTGACGGCCACCGGCCGGCCGTAGGCATCGGGGTCGGCACTGGCCGGCATGAGGTCGGCCAGCCGCTGGGCACCGCTGCGGTAGTCGGCGAGGTAGGCGGCACAACCCTGCTCCTGGTTGATCATGTAGGCGGCGGCGTGCGACAACGCCAGCGGCAGGTGCCCTACCGCGGCGGTCAGGCTGGCCACCTGATCGTCGAGCAGATGAGCGCAGCGGGCCTCGGTGAGCCGCTGGCTCAGGTACGCCACCGACTCGGCCGGGGTGTACACGTCGACGTTGATCTGTTGGCGGCCGGAGCTGGTCAGGGCGGAATCGTGCAGCCGGGTCGTGGCCAGGGTCCATCCGCTCGGCCGCTGCGGCGGCCACCACCGGGCCACCTCGCCGGGGTCGCCGACGTCGTCGAGCACCACCAGCCAGCTGCGCTCGGTGGTGTGCAGCCACTCCAGCAACGCCGCCGCGTCGGCGTCCGGGTCGGTGCCGTCCGCGCCGGGCACACCGGCCCTCACCGCGGCCCGCGCGTACCCGGTGATGATCTGGTCGGGGCTGGCAGCGTCGACCCACACCACCAGGTCCGTGCCGCGCGCGTCGATCGTCTGCCGGGCGAACCACGCCGCCAGCTGTGACTTACCCACGCCGCCGCCACCGGTCAGCACCTGCGTGCCCGGGTGCCCACCGCGGCTGTCGCGGTGCGCCAGCACGACATCGTCGCCGTGGCGGCGGGCGGCAACGACGCTGTCCCGCAGCGACGCTCGGGGTTGGAACGCCGAGGCCAGCGCGGGAGGCTGCCCCACCAGCACCGGCCACACCGGCGCCGGGCGCGGCCGGTGGTCGTGATAGTTCGTGGTGACATCGCCGATGATGACGCCGGGGTTGGCGACACCACCGCGGTCGGCCGACGCGGCACCGGAGCCGGTGACGCTGACCGCGTCCGGTGCCTGCTGCGCCGAGGTGTCGTCGGCCGTCACGATCGGGGTCGGCGCACGATGCCGGTGTTGGCCACCGATCCCGGCCCGTCCGCGCGCGCATCCCCGGAGCGGATGACCTGCGCGGGCCGCTCGGCGCCGTCGACGCTGTCCACACCGGTGTTGGCCTGCCCACCACCGGTGGCCTCTGCCGTGCCGGTGTCCTCGGCCCGCTCCGGTTCCGGCACCACCGCGCCACCTCCTGTCGAGGGCAGCAGATACGGCGCCCCCAACGCCAGCAACGCCAGCACCGCCCCGATGCTGCTGGCCCGCTTGTCCGCCTCGTCCCAGCCCACCCGGGCCAGATACGCCACCAGGGCGACAACGATCACCGCGAACAGGGCGCGGCCGGCCCACCGCCACCTGCGATCCGGCACAGCAGCCACCTCCTGCCGTCCGCCATCAGGGCCCTGATGGCGGACGCTCAGTTTACGGCCACCCCACCACATCCGGTGATCATGATCGTTACCGTCAGCCGTGCCCGCCGTCCCCGATCCCGCCACCCCGGCAGCCGCCAGCGGTCGGTCCATTCTCGACTCGGTGCCGGCCGGCCAGGGCCGCTGCCGGCCGACAGCGAGCCGGTCGGAGCCGCTGACGGGTTCGGCGGCGGGCCGGCCAGTGCTGCTGTCCGGTTCGGCGGCGGGCCGGCCCCGGCCCGGGCCGGCCCGCCGCCCGCGGTCGCGCGGGCGCCTCGTCCCGACGGGCGGGTCACCGGGCGATCGTGATCCCGCCCGGTGACCCGCTACGCGGGTGTCGCCGCGTACGGGCAGATCGCCGGTCTGGTCAGCGTGCGACCGGGCTGCCGCCGGCCCGGGTTCCGCCACATCGGGTGGGCGGTGCCGCCGCCGGGCAGCGCGAACGGGTCCTGGGCCAGGTAGCCGTGCCGGGCGTACAGGTCCCGCTCGGCGGTGGTGGTCGCCTCGGCGTAGGTGGGGAGCAGCGCCTGTCCCATCCGGGCGTTGCTGGCGGCGAGCAGGGTGGCGGCGCGTCTGATCCGGTGCGGGCTCGGCGCGACCGCGAAGAAGGCCAGGTGGTGGTGCGGGCCGGCCGGGCGGTGCGCGTGCAGCACGTCGTCGAGGTGCAGGAAGCGGTCGAGGTGGCCGGCGCAGGCGACGGCGAGCCGGCGGCCGTACCCCTCGGGCGCGGGCACGACCCCGAACCGGTGCAGCCAGACGGCGACGGCGGAGCGGTCGTGCAGCAGGTACGCCTCGCCCGAGAGCAGGGCGTGTTCGATCCAGACCCGGATGACGGCGGTGAGCACGCTGCGGCGGCGGCGCTCGTCGGGTACGAGCCACGCGCCGAGGGCGCTGGCGGCGAACGGGTCGGTGACGAGCGGGACGATGTCGGCGACGTCGCGCCACTGGGCGCGGCGGACAGCCGGGAGGTGAGGCACGGGTTTCTCCTTGCGGTGCGGTCGGTTCGCGTACGGGGTGCGCGACGCGGTGCACCGGCGTGGGCGTCATCGCGTCAGCGGCACGGCGCCTGCCGGTCGCGCCGTGCGGCGGCGACCGGAGGTGGTGCGGTACGCCGGCCCGGGCCGGCGTGGGCAGGTGGGCGGGCCCGATGGGCCCTCGGGTGCGGTGGGGCGCGTCGGCTCGACCGTCGGCTCGGCCGACTACCGGTGCGGTCGGTCGAGGTGACGGCGGCCGAGGTGACGGCGGCCGAGGTGACGGCGGTCGAGGTGACGGCGGTCGAGGTGACGGCGGTCGAGGTGACGGCGGCCGGACCCGGCGCGAGCCGGTCTGACCGGCCGGTTCGCCGGGCGGGTCCCAGCCGTCGGCCGTTGCCCCGCGCGGGCGGTCAGGCGGGTCTGGGGTCCGGTCTGCCGGAACGACCGGCGAGCAGGTGGTCGGGGGCCGGACGGCAGCCGATCAGCCGCAGCCCGGGGGACCAGGAACGGGGGCAGGCCTCGGCCGGGACGCCGGCCCCGCCGGTGGCCGAGCCGGCGCCGGCCGTGCTGGCCGGAGCGTCCGGGGCCACCCCGGGGACGGGGCCCGGTTCGTCGGACCGGGGTACCCGCGCGCGGGCCGCCGCGGTGGTCGACGCGTCGCCGGCGGCGCGGCCCGCCACCGGGCGCGGCGCGAGGCGGGACGGCGCGGCGGCATCGGGAGCGCCGGCCGCGCCGGTCGGTGTGCCCGGGCGGGCGGCGGCGGCCGGTGGATCGCTCGCCGCCGCGTCCCCGGCGGGCGCGGGAGCGTCGGGGAGGGGACCAGGGACGGGGACGGGGGCCGGGGCAGCGGCGGGTGGGCCGAGGATCGGCTGGGTCAGTTCGAGCACCGGATCCAGCACGGGCGGCAGCACCTGGACGATCGGCCCGGTCACCGGCCCGATCAGCTCGGCGACCGGCGCCAGCAGCCGCGACCCGGTGATCGGCCGCACGACGGGGGAGGCCAGCGCCACGACGGACCGGGTCAGCGGGTCGATCACCTCGGCGACGCGCGACCGGCCGGGGGCCGGCGTGTCGGCCCCCGCCGCGCGGCGCGGGTCGGTCACCTCGGGGTCGGGCGCGCTGGTCCGGCCCGCGGGTGGGCGGTCCGGGTCGGCCACCCCGGGCTGGGGCGCGCTGGTCCGGCCCGCGGGTGGGCGGTCCGGATCGGTCGTCCGGGGGTCGGGCGCGCTGGTCCGGCCCGCGGGCGGGCGGTCCGGGCCGGCCATCCCGGCGTCGGGCGCGTCCCCGGGTGGGCTGTTCCCGCCGGCCGTGCCCGCCGGCCGGTCAGCGGTTCGGGGCACCAGGTCGCCGACGACCCGGGCAGCGCCGTGGAGCAGGTCGCGGACCAGGGACGGGGGCTCCGGCTCGGCCGCCCGGTCCGGGTCGCCGGCGGTGGCGTCGTGGTCGCGGGCCACGGCCGGGGGCGTCGGCGCGACCGCCTGGGCCGCGTCGCCCGCGACGGCGTCGGACAGGCCCCACGCGCCGACGACGCCGCCGGCCAGGAGCATGCCGCGCAGCGTCCAGCGAGCCAGTCGGCCGGGACTCCGCGACAACGGGCACCTCCGGTGGCAGTACCGCACGCTCATGCCAGGGCCCCTGATTCTGCCCGGCCCGGCGGGACGAACCGCGGCAACACGCGGAAGGGCCACCGGCCCAGCGGCGGCCGCCGGCGGTGACCCGCTCAGGCCCGGCCGAGCGCCGCGTCGAGCCGGTCGAGCGCCCGGCGGTGACCTGCTCAGGCCCGGCGGAGCGCCGCGTCGAGCCGGTCCAGCTCGTCGGCGACCGGCCCGAGGGTGAGCAGGCCGCTGCCGGCGCCGGCCAGCTCGCCGGCGGCCGGGGCGAGCGTGTCGCGCGCCCGCCGCATCGTCGGCCGGTCGGCGAGCGCGACCGCGGCGCGGCCGATCAGGCACCACAGCGCCTCGAACAGCAGGTCGTGCGGCGGGTCCGGGGCCCGCCGTAGCGCGGCGGCGGCGTCGGCCGGGCGTTCCCGGGCCAGCAGGACGAGCGGTCGCGTCCAGGGCGCGTAGGGGCCCCAGTCGGTGTCGTCGTCGGCGTCGGCCGTCCGGTGGTGCCGCAGCCGCAGGCAGAGCAGTGCCAGCGGGAGCAGGCCGCGCTCGACGCCGGGCATGCCGGCGCCCGGCAGCCGGGCCGCCGCCTCCCGGTAGGCGGCCTCCTCGACCTCGGGCGGCTCCCCGGCCGCCGAGAGCCGCAGCGCCCGGTACCACTGGGTGAACACCCCGACCAGGGGACGTTCGTGCCGCAGGGCGAGCCCGTCGGCGGCGGCGGCGTGCTCGTCCGCGCCGTCGAAGTCGGCGAGCGCGCTGCGGGCCTGGAGTCGGACCAGGTGCCCCAGGATCTCGAACGCCGGCAGGCCGTGCCGGGCCGAGAGCGCGACCAGTTCGGCGCCGATCGCGTCGCGTTCCGGCGCGAGCCCGGCCCACTGGAAGGACTGCATGAAGGTGCCGTTGAGGGCGAACGCCAGCAGGGCGGGATCGCCCAGCCGGCGGGCGATGCGTTCCGCCTCCCGGGCCGCCGTCCGGCCACGCGGCCCCGGGGTGCCCCGCGACTCCACCGCGACCGTGGCCAGCAGCCGGGCCCGGGTGGCGTCGGCGGAGCCGGGGCGCAGCGCGTCGAGGGCCCGCTCGGCCGCCGCCACGATCCGGGCCGCCTGCTCCGGGTCGTCCGAGCGGGTCCAGATCGCCGGTACGTCGTAGCCGCCGATCACCCGGGCGGTGAGGTCGGCGTCGCCGAGCCGTTCGGCCGCGGCGATCGCGGCGACCCGCTGCCCGCGCGCGGCCTCCAGCCCGCCGGGCCCGGCCATGGCCAGCGACCGCAGCAGGCCGACCGTCGACTCCAGCCGGACCCGCGAGTCCGCGGCCACGGTCCGGTGGTACGCGGCGGCCGCGTCCGCCCAGATCCGGTCCGGACCCGGCAGCCCGCCGTCGGCCTGGTCGCTCTGCCGCAGCAGGTCGGTCTCCAGCTGGCGCAGGCGCGGACTCGGGTCGATGCCGAGCTGCTCCCGGAGCAGGCCGCGGGCCCGGCGCAGCACGCCGAGCGCGTCCGCCTGCCGGCCGGCCCGGTACAGCGCGAGGGCGAGCAGCCGCCAGGCCTCCTCCCGCCAGGGATGCTCGGCCACGTGGGCGTCGAGATCCGCGACCACGTCCGCCGGCCGCCCGACGGCCAGCCGCGCCCCGGCGAGGCGCTCGACCGCGTCGAGGCGTACCTGCGCCAGCCGGAACCGTTCGGTCCGGGCCCACGGCTCGTCGAAGTCGGCGTAGGCGGGACCGCGCCACCAGCCGAGGGCCCGGTCGAGCCGGTCGAGCGTCTCGTAGGGCGGGCCGTCGGTCGCGGCCGTCGTCTCGTCCTCGAACCGCCAGGCGTCCACCGCGTCGCGCGGCGCGCGCAGCGCGTACCCCGGTCCCTCGGTGACCAGCAGCCGGGCCGGCTCACGCGGCGGCCGGTCGGGTTCCAGCGCCCGCCGCAGCGCCGCCACGAAGGTCCGGACGGCGCCCACCGCGCCCGGCGGTGGCACCGGCCACAGGTCGTCGACGAGCCGGTCGACGGGGACGACCTGGCCGCGGGCGACGACGAGCCGGGCCAGCACCGCGCGGTGCCGCGGCCCCTTCAGGTCCAGCCGCGCCCCGGTGGCGTCCCAGCCGACGACGGGCCCGAGCACACCGACCGTGACCTGCACCGACCCACCCTTCCTCGCCCTGGCCAACCTAGCGCGCTCATCGGTTGCTCATCGGCCGGCGCGAGGCTGGACGGGTTCACGCTACGAGAAGGGACGACGATGACAACGGCCATCTCCGGGTTCGACTACCAGCGCGTCACGGTCGACGGGACCGTGACGCTGAACGTGGCGGTCGGCGGCGCCGGCAGCCCGATCGTGCTGCTGCACGGCTTCCCGCAGACGCACCTCATGTGGCGGCACGTCGCCGCCGACCTGGCCACCGACCACACCGTGATCTGCCCCGACCTGCGCGGCTACGGGGCGAGCGACAAGCCGCCGGCGGACGACGCCGGCACGTACGCGAAGCGCACCATGGCGGCCGACGTCGTGGCCCTGGCCCGGCAGCTCGGCCACGAGCGTTTCGCCCTCGCCGGCCACGACCGGGGCGCGCTCGTCGCGGTCCGCGCCGGGCTCGACCATCCGCAGACGATCACCCACCTCGCGGCGCTGGACGTCCTGCCCACCCTGGACATGTGGGAGGTGCTGCGGGGTGAGGGCGCCGCGGTCGCCTTCCACCTCTACCTGATGGCGCAGCCACCCGGGCTGCCGGAGCAGCTCATCGGGGCCAGCGCCGACGCCTTCTTCGGGTACTTCCTCGATCTCTGGGGCGGCGACCCGCGGGCCATCCCGGCCGAGATCCGGGCGGAGTACCTCGCGGCGTCGCGGGCGGCGATCCCGTCGATCGTGGCGGACTACCGCGCCTCCGCCGGGATCGACGTCGAGCACGACCGGGCCGACCGGGCCGCCGGGAACCGCCTGGCGATGCCGGTGACCGTGGTCCAGCAGGACTGGGGTGCGGCGCTCGGCTACGACGCCGAGGGGCTCTGGCGGGCCTGGGCCCCCGACCTCGACCACCGGACCACCTCGGCGGGCCACTTCCTGGCCGAGGCGGCGCCGGGCGAGGTCGTCGCGGCCCTGCGCGCCCTGCTGGCCCGCCGGCGCCGCTGATTCGCGCGCCCGGCGCATGCCGGGTGCCGCCGGGGGTAACGCTCCGGCATGGCGCGGTACACCAAGCCCGAGCTGCGGGAGCAGATCAAGGCGGAGATCAGGGCGTCGGACCGGGGCGGTCGGCCCGGACAGTGGTCGGCGCGCAAGTCCCAGCTGCTCACCAAGGAGTACCAGCGGCGCGGCGGGGGCTATACGGGGCCGAAGGACGAGCGGCAGCGCTCCCTGCAGCGGTGGGGCAACGAGGACTGGCAGACCAGGGAGGGTTCCACCCGGGCCCGCCACAACGGCGAGACGAGCCGTTACCTCCCGAAACGGGCCTGGGAGCAGCTCTCCGGCGAGCAGCGGCGGGCGACCGACACCCGGAAGCGGCGGGCGTCCCGGTCCGGGCAGCAGTACGTGGCCAACACGGGGCCGGCCAGCCGGGCCCGCCGGGACGTCACGTCGGCCGAGCGGATGTCGGAGCTGCCGGTCGCCGAGGCGGCCAAGCTCGTCCGGGGCCTGGACACCCGCCAGTTGCGGGCCGCGTTGCGCCGCGAGCGCGGGGGCAAGGCGCGCAAGACGCTCGTGCGGCGGCTGGAGGCCGAACTCGCCCGCCGGTGACGGGCGACGGCCCGGAACCGGCACGGCCACCGCCGGCCGGCCGGTTCCGGACCCGCCCGTCACCAGCCCACGGCCACCAGCAGCCACTGCGGGTCGGCGGCCGACACGAACGAGGACTGGTCGGCGTAGTCGTCGTACGGGAAGCCGTAGGCGCGGCCGCCGATCGCCCGGTCGTGCCAGAACTTGGCGTAGTAGTTGGCCGGCGCCTGCTGGTAGAACAGGCTCGGGTCCGACCACTGTGCCGGCGGCAGGTGCGCGACGTGCCGGTTGAGCGCGGCGCAGCCGGCCGGGTTGCCGGCCAGTGAGCCGGCGCAACCGAAGATGTCCGAGGTGCTGGCCGGCAGCCCCACCGACGACGCGTAGCCGCTGAGGTAGCCGGCGTACTGGCCGCCGGGCCGGAACTGCGGCGTGTTGCCGGGCGAGGGGATGCGGTACGGCGCCTCGCTGGTGGCCAGGTGCTTGAACTCGGCCGGCATGGCGTCGGCGAACCGCTGGAAGGTGACCGACCGGTCCTCGGCGAACGTGGCCTCGGTCTCGCCGACCGCCACGTCGCGGCCGTCGTGGGCGCGCAGCCGCATCGCCAGCTTCAGCCCGAACGCGTCGACCCGGGTGGTGTTGCCGTTGAACTGGTCCGGTCCGACGGTGAACTCGATGAAGTCGCTGTACTGGCTGGTCGGCGAGCCGAGGCGGAAGTACATCCGGCCCGCGGTGTTCACCGGCATGTCGAAGTAGGGCTGCTCGGCGATCGAGTGGGTCTGCCCGTTGTAGCTCCAGTAGACCTGGCTGTCGGGGTAGCGGCCGTTGGTGCGATTGAGCACCTTCACCATGAGCACGTTCGCGGCCGGCGGGATCGAGGCGGTGTCGCCCCAGAAACCACCGGTGGGTGGCGGGGTGGTCGGCGGCGGGGTGCCACCGGAGGTGGTGCGGACCGCGAACTCCCAGAGCGAGTAGCCGTACGTGGTGGCGCGGGCGGTGCCGTACAGCCGCACGTAGCGGCCGGACCCGGTCACGTCGAGCGTCTGGGTGCCGCCGGTGCCGGTGGTGGTGGCGTACAGGGTGGTCCACGGGCCGTCCGGCGCGGCGGCGACCTGCACCTGGAAGGCCCGGGCGTAGGCCGCCTCCCACTGGAGGGTGACCTGGCAGAGGGTCTGCGTGCTGCCGAGGTCCACCCGCAGCCACTGGGGGTCGGCAAAACCGCTGGACCAGCGGGTGCCGGCGTCGCCGTCGACCGCGGCGGCGGCCGGGGTGGCGGTGGTCTCCGCCGAGGAGGCGGCCGCGGGGCGGTTGAGCGCGGCGTTGCCGGCGCAGCCGGCGGAGGCGGTGCTGCCGTAGATCCGCAACTCCCACAGCGAGTAGCCGTAGCTGGTGGCGCGGGCGGTGCCGTACATCCGTACGTAGCGGCCGGTGCCGGCCACGGTGAGGGTCTGGGTGCCGCCGGTGGCGGTGGTGGTGCTGTAGATGGTGGTCCAGGGGCCGCCGGGGTCGGTGGCGACCTGGAGTTGGAAGGCCCGCGCGTAGGCGGCTTCCCAGACGAGTTGGACCTGGTCGATGGTGGCGGTACCGCCGAGGTCGACCTGGAGCCACTGCGGGTCGCTGAACTGGCTGGCCCAGCGGGTGTTCGGGTCGCCGTCGGTGGCCGCGGAGCCCGGTGTGCCGGCGTTCTCGGTGGACGACGCGCTCGTCGGCCGCCCCTGGGAGATCAGGGTGGAGGCGGCGCCGGCGGCGGGCGGGGCGGTCGCGACGGCGCCGCCGGCGAGCAGGGCCAGCACGGCCACGGCGGCGGCGCGGAGGCGGCGGCCGACGCGGGCCGGCCGGGTTCGGGGTGGGCGGGCGGGGGTGGGGTGCATGGCATCTCCTGCGGTTGGTGGTCCGGCGGGAGAGCGCTCTCGGCCCGAGGGTCGCCCCCGGCCCCGGGTCCTGTCAAGCCGCCCGCGCCCGGCGGTCAAGATCAATTCCGGACTTCGCCCAGGCCATTGACGGATAGAAGCGACTCGATGAAGTCTGGTGACGGGCGCTCTCACTCTCCCGACCATCAGTCCGTCGACGGGAGCCGTCATGCCTACGCCACCACCCCCGTCCCGCCGCCGCGCCACCACCATCGCGGCGCTGCTCGTCCTGCTCGCCGCCTACCTGACCGTCCCCGGGCGGCCCGCCACCGCCGCCGGGCCGCTGCTCTCCCAGGGCCGGCCGACCACCGCCTCCTCCGTCGAACAGGCCGGCACCCCGGCCGCCGCCGCCACCGACGGCGACCCCGGCACCCGCTGGTCCAGCGGCTTCGCCGATCCCCAGTGGCTCCAGGTCGACCTCGGCGGTACCGCCACCATCGACCAGGTCCAACTCGTCTGGGAAGCCGCCTACGCGCGGGCCTTCCAACTCCAGGTCGCCACCGACCCCGGCGGCCCCTGGACCACCATCTACAGCACCACCACCGCCACCGGCGGCACCCAGACCCTCACCGTGGCCGGCACCGGCCGCTACGTACGGATGTACGGCACCGCCCGCGCCACCGGCTACGGCTACTCGCTCTGGGAATTCCAGGTCTACGGCAGCACCGGCCCCAGCCAGCCCGGCGGCCGGCCGATCTCCGAGTTCAAGAAGGTCGACGCGTCGTCGTGGGAGGGTGGCAACGCGCCCGCCGCGGCGCTCGACGGCCGGACCAGCACCCGGTGGTCGAGCCAGTTCAGCGACCCCCAGTGGCTGCGCGTCGACTTCGGCGGTGTCGCCACCATCAACCGGGTCGTGCTCGACTGGGAGGCCGCCTACGCCACCGGCTACCGGCTGGAGACCTCCTCCGACGGCAACAGCTGGACCACGATCTACTCCACCACCTCCGGCCGCGGTGGCGTCGAACAGCTCGCCGTCACCGGCACCGGCCGCTACCTGCGTTTCTCCGGCACCGCCCGGGCCACCGGCTACGGCTACTCGCTCTGGGAGTTCCAGGCGTACGGCACGGTCGACGAGGCGGCCAGCACGGCGTCGATGCTCTCCGGCCCGACCCGCCCGCCCGGCACGCTCAACCAGTTCGCGCTGACCGCCCCGGCCGACGGCGCCATGGTCACCACCACCCGCCGGCCCGCCCTCAGCTGGGCGGCGGTCGCCGGCGCCACCCGCTACCAGGTCTGGATCAACATCAGCCGCACCGACTACGACTTCACCGCCCCCGGCAACCTCATCGACCTCTACACCAAGGTCGCCGAGCCGACCGGCACCTCCTACACCCCGACCTGGGACCTGCCGGACCGCTGGACCTACAAGTGGTACGTCACCGCCACCGGCGCCACCACGACCACCTCGACCATCCGGCGCTTCAGCGTCTACCTGCCCACCCTGGAGACCGTCGCCGACGGGGTCGGCGTCGTCGCCGGCAGTCGGGACCTCAACCGCGACGGCGCCATCGAGCCGTACGAGAACTGGCGCCTCCCGGTCGACGCGCGCGTCGACGACCTGCTGGGCCGGATGACGGCCGAGGAGAAGGCGTACCAGATGTTCTACAACGCCCAGGCGTACCCCCGGTCGGGCTGGCACTTCGGCCCCGCGCAGGCGCAGGACCTGCACAACCAGCTCCTCGCGGCGTCCGGCACCCGGCTGGGCATCCCGTTCGTCTCGGCGGGCGACACCATCCACGGCTACCAGACCACCTACCCCATGCAGAGCGCTCTCGCCGCCGCCCGGAACTACGCGCTCGACTACCGGCTCGGCGACATGCAGCGGCGGGAACAGCTCGAGGTCGGCACCCGGGGCGTCCTCGGGCCGCTGGCCGAGGTGGGCACCAAGGTGATCTACCCGCGCATCCAGGAGGGCAACGGGGAGAACGCGCAGGTGGCCGCCGCCCAGGTGCGGGCCCTGGTGGCCGGCCTGCAGGGCGGCCCGGAACTCAACCCCGCCTCGGTGCTGGCCACCGTGAAGCACTGGCCCGGTGAGGGCGCCGGCGGGGAGGCGCTGATCGTCTACGACGGCGTGACGATCAAGTACCACCTGATCCCGTTCCGGGCCGCGATGGAGGCGGGCGCGGTCAACATCATGCCCGGGTACGCCGGCAGCTCGTACCTCGATCCCGGCGGGCCGGGCGCCGGCGACAGCGCGCCGATCCTCGCGTACCTGCGGCAGAACCTCGGCTACCAGGGCCTGATCACCACCGACTGGCTGCCCTCCGGCTCCTGGGTCGGCGCGGCGAAGGCCGGCTCCGACGTGATGGGCGGCGCGGACCCCGGCGCGGCCGGCTTCTCGATCGCCACCTTCCTGGCGAACGTGCCGGCCGCCCGGATCGACGACGCGGTCCGCCGGGTGCTGCGGCTCAAGTTCCAGCTCGGCATCTTCGAGAACCCGTACGGCGACCCGGTCAACGGCCCGTACCGGTTCCACCAGCCGGCGTACACGGCGCTGGCCAACCAGGCCTCCCGGGAGGCGATGACGCTGCTGAAGAACGACGGCGCGGTGCTGCCCATCCGGCTGGGCACCGGGGACAACATCGTGGTGGCCGGGCCGCGGGCCGCCGACCCCACCGCCTGCTGCGTCTGGACCAGCTTCTTCCACGCCGAGTACGGCTCGCAGACCATGCTGGAGGCGATCCGGACCCGGGCCGCCCGAGCCGGCGTCAACGTCTACGCCGACGACGGACCGAACCCGAAACTGGCCGTCGTGGCGGTGGGGGAGACGTCCTACACGCACGCCACCAACTGGCCGAAGGAACAGCCGTACCTGCCCCCCGACCAGCTCAAGGTGATCCAGGACTTCCGCGCCCGGGGCATCCCCGTGGTGGTCGCGCTGGTCCTGCCCCGGCCGTACGTCATCACCGAGTGGCGCGACCTGGCCAGCGCCATCGTGGTGACCTACCGGGGCGGCGAGGAGATGGGTCCGGCCCTGGCCGGCCTGCTCTTCGGCGACTACGCGCCGAGCGGCCGGCTGCCGTGGCAACTCCCGCGCAGCCTCGCCGACGTGCTGCGGCCCGGCGGCACCGACGTGCCGGCCGACGCGGTTGAGGCCTGGGACCTGCCGTACGACCTGGGGGCCAGCGCCACCGAGCGGGCCCAGATCCGGGCCAGCATCGACGCCGGCCAGCCGCCGGCGACCGGCTACGGCAACCCGCTCTACCCGTACGGCGCCGGTCGGACCGGGTTCTGAGCGGTCACGCACGGCGGGCGCCGGGCCGCGCGGCCCGGCGCCCACCCGGGTGCCGCGAAGTCGGCGCGGCCCGGGCATGGTCGCCGGCGGAACGGGAAGGTCAGGGCCGCTGACGAACGGACCCGGGGAGGAGGCGTCATGACGCAGCCGGTGGGCCGACCGAGATGACCATGACGGGGCGGCAGTTGCCTCCCGTGACGGTCGAGCGGTGGGTGAACTCGCCGCCGCTGACCCCCGACGACCTGCGCGGCCGGGTGGTCCTGATCGACATCTGGGAGTACACCTGCGTCAACTGGATCCGCACGGCGCCCTACGTCAAGGCGTGGCACCGCGACTACGCGGACCTGGGGCTGACCGTCATCGGCGTGCACGCGCCCGAGTTCGGGTTCGGCCGCGACGCCGCGCACATCGACCGGGCGATCCGGGACCACGGCCTGACCTACCCCGTCGCGCTGGACAACGGGTTCACCTTCTGGCGCGCCCTCGGCAACGACGCCTGGCCGGCGAAGTACCTCTTCGACGGCGACGGGTGGCTGGTCGACCGCTGGGTCGGCGAGGGCAGCTACGAGCGGGTGGAGTCGGAGCTGCGCCGCCTGCTGGCGATCCGGACGCCGGGCATCCGGCTGCCGCCGGTCAGCGCCGAGGTGACCGGGTACGCCACCACCGGGGAGCCCTCCTACCTGGGCATCACGCCGGAGACGTACCTCGGCGCCGACCGGGGGGTGCCGGGCACGTTCGCGGTCGCCGGCGACTGGCGCAGCGCCGGGGAGTACGTCGAACTGACGGGCGGCAGCGGTGAACTCACCCTGCCCTTCCACGCCGGCGAGGTGAACCTCGTCGTCGATCCGGGACCCGCCGGCCCGGCCGCGCTCCGGGTGCTGCTCGACGGCGACCCGATCGGCGTGGAGCGGGGGGCCGACGTCGGCCCGGACGCGGTGGCGCGGATCGACCGGGCGGCCATGTTCCGGCTCGTCGCCGGAGCGAGCCGGACCGACCACAGGCTGACCCTCGCGGTCGACCGGCCCGGCTTCCGCGCGTACGTCTTCACCTTCGGCCCGTGAGGGCGAGTCCTGACAGCTGAGCATCCGACGGGGGACGCAGCGATGAGCGACAAGACCGAGAAGGCGATTCTGGCGGGCGGCTGCTTCTGGGGCATGCAGGACCTGATCCGCAAGCGCCCCGGGGTGGTCTCCACCCGGGTGGGCTACACCGGCGGCGACGTGCCGAACGCCACCTACCGCAACCACGGCACCCACGCCGAGGCGATCGAGATCAACTACGACCCGGACCAGCTCTCCTACCGGGATCTCCTGGAGTTCTTCTTCCAGGTCCACGACCCGACCACCAAGAACCGCCAGGGCGGCGACGTGGGCCTCAGCTACCGGTCGGCCATCTTCTACACCGACGAGCAGCAGCGGCGGGTCGCCGAGGACACCATCGCCGACGTCGACGCCTCCGGCCTCTGGCCCGGCAAGGTGGTCACCGAGGTCAGCCCCGCCGGCCCGTTCTGGGAGGCCGAGCCGGAACACCAGGACTACCTGGAGCGCAACCCCGGCGGCTACACCTGCCACTTCGTCCGACCCGACTGGAAGCTCCCGCGGCGCGGCGAGAACGCCGCGTAGTGGCCGGCCCGGCCGTCGTCCGACCGCAACCCGACCGACAAGGAGACCGCACGTGGCCGTCAAGACGCTGACCCGCCCGACCACCGACCTCCGCCCGTTCCGGATCGAGGTGCCCGAGGCGGACCTCAAGGCGCTGCGGGCCCGGATCGCGGCGACCCGCTGGCCGGAGAAGCAGACCGTCGGCGACCAGTCCCAGGGCGTGCCGCTGGAGACCAGCCAGGCGCTCGCCCGGTACTGGGAGAAGGAGTACGACTGGCGCAAGGTCGAGGCCCGGTTGAACGCCCTGCCGAACTACATCACCGAGATCGACGGGCTCGACATCCACTTCATCCACGTCCGCTCCCAGCACGACAACGCGCTGCCGCTCGTCGTCACGCACGGCTGGCCCGGCTCGGTGATCGAACAGCTGAAGATCGTCGGGCCGCTGACCGACCCGACGGCGCACGGCGGGTCCGCCTCCGACGCCTTCCACCTGGTGATCCCGTCGATGCCCGGCTACGGCTTCTCCGGCAAGCCGAGCGCGCCCGGCTGGGGCCCGGAACGCATCGCCCGGGCCTGGACGGAGCTGATGACCCGCCTCGGCTACGACCGGTTCGTCGCGCAGGGCGGCGACTGGGGGGCGCTGATCACCAACATCATGGGGGTGCAGAAGCCGCCGCAACTGGCCGGCATCCACACCAACATGCCCAGCGCGGTCCCGCCCGACCTCGACGCGCTGTTCCAGTCCGACATCACCGGGGCGAACAACGCGCTCGGCTCGCTGCCGGCCGGCCTCTCCGCCGAGGAGAAGCGGGCCTGCGAGCAGCTGGACTTCTTCTGGAAGCACTCCGCGTACGCGCTCATGATGGCGACGCGGACCGAGACGCTGACCGGCCTGGCGGATTCGCCCGTGGCGCTGGCGAGCTTCCTGCTCGACCACGACGCGGCCAGCCTGGAGCTGTTCTGCAAGGCCGTCGACGGTCAATCCGTCGGCATCACCCGCGACGACCTGCTCGACAACATCACGCTCTTCTGGGTGACCAACACGGGCGTCTCGGCGGCCCGCCTCTACTGGGAGAACAAGCTCTCCTTCTTCGGCGCGAAGGACATCTCGGTTCCGGCCGCGGTGAGCGTCTTCCCCGACGAGCTGTACGAGGCTCCGCGGAGCTGGGCGGAGCGGGCCTATCCCAACCTGATCCACTACAACAAGCTCGACCGGGGCGGGCACTTCGCCGCCTGGGAGCAGCCGAAGCTGCTCTGCGACGAACTCCGCACCGCGTTCCGGTCGCTCCGTTAGCCGGCCGATCGCCGTCGTACGACGGCCGCCCCGACGGTCAGGGGGTGACGGTGACGTTCGTCAGGCCGGTCACCGCGTTGGTGACGGTGTTGGAGGAATCCACCACGTTCAGGTTCCCCGCGCACTTCGACGTCGAGCTGACGTAGACCGCGTAGCGGCCGACGCCGCCGAGATCCGACATGTTGCCGCGCCACGTGTTGCCGCAGCCGTACCCGGAGATGGGGTTGTGCGTCTCGTAGCCGTTGGCGAACGTGCCGGGCGTGCGGAAGGTGCCGGTGTTGCCCTCGATGAGGTAGCCGTTGCCCTTGACGTCGACCCATGAGTCGGCGGAGTTGACGCCGGAGATGCCCTGGCCGGTGAACCGGTTGCCGCGCAGGACGCCGCCCGTGGTGCCCTCCTTGACGTCCACGTGCTCGGCGGTGACGTTCGGGCCGATCTCGTTCTCCAGCACCTGCACCCGATCGGAGCGGTCCACGCCGCCGGAGTTGCCGTGGCAGTCGAAGTTCGAGTTGGCGGAGCCGATGTAGATCGCCTCGCCGTAGCCGGGTTGCCCGAGACCGGTGTCGGTGATCGTGGAGCCGCGGATCACCCCGTCCGCGGAGGAGCGCCGGAAGTGCACCGCCTCCTCGTCCGTGTGGTGCACGGACACGCCGTCGATCGTGACGTGCGGGGAGTTGTCCAGCACGATGCCCTTCTTCGACTCGGCCACGGTGAAGCCGGTCAGGGTCCAGTACGGCGCGTTGAACAGCCAGAGGCCGTAACCGGAATCCCAGCCGGCGGTCGGCACCGGGCAGGCCGGCGCGGCACCGGCGGGGCCGTCGTTGACCAGGACCGCGTTCCTCGGGCCGGTCAGGGTGATCGGCGCCGCGGCGGTGCCGGCCCGCTGGGTGAGGAACGCCCCGCGGTAGGTGCCGGCCGCGAGCCGGATGGTCTGGCCGGGCTGGGCGGTGGCCAGCGCGGTCTGCAGCTGGGCCACGGTGGCGACGTCCACCGTCGTGGCCGGCGGCGGCGTGCTCGTCGGTGCCGGCGTGGTCGGTGGCGGGGTGGTCGTCGGCGGCGGGGTGGTCGGGGAGGGCGGCGCCGGGGTCGAGCCGGCACAGGGCCTGCCGTTGACGGTGCAGTTGACCGGGGTACCGGCACCGGAGGCGGTGAAGCCGAAGTCCTCGGTCGCGCCGGGGGCGATGTCGCCGTTGAAGCCGGCGTTGGTGAACCGGTAGTGCTGCCCGGTCTGGGTGCGTACCGAGCTCCAGGAGTTGCCGATCGTGGTGCCGCTGGGCAGGTCGAACTCGACGACCCAGCTGGTGCTGGCGGCGTCGCCCCGGTTGGTGATGAGGAAGTCCGCGCCGTAGCCGCTGGTCCAGACGGAGGTCTGCACGAAGGTGGCGGCGAGGTCGGGCGCGGCGGCGTGCGCGGCGGGCGCGCGCGTCAGGACGGCGGTGCCGAGAGCGGGCAGGGCGGCGACGAGACCGGCCGCGACGGCCGCCCGGCCGGTACGGGAGCGTGGCATCAGCGGGGCCTCTCTCTGCTCATGCGGGATACGGGGGGCTTCGTCAGTCCGGGTCGCCGGTCACGGATTGCTGGGCGGCGCGGCGCAGGGAGCGGTGCCGGGCCAGGTCCTCCCGGGGCGGGGCGCCCGGCCGGGTCCGCTCGGCCGGCCGTACCGCCGGCTGGGCCGGCACCCGGGGCGCCTGCTCGATGTCGGTGACCAGGTCCTCGGTCTCCTGGACCAGGTAGTGCGGCCGGCGCTTGGTCTCGTAGTAGATCCGGCCGATGTACTCCCCGATCACCCCCAGGATCATCATCTGGATGCCGCCGAGGCCGATCACGCTGACGATGATGGTGGTGTAGCCGGGGACGTCGATCCCCTTCTCGACGGCGTCCGCGACCACCCAGGCCATGTACGCTACCGCGATCAGGGTGAGGAAGAGGCCGCCGTAGATGGCCAGCCGTAGCGGTCGGTTGTTGAACGACAGCAGGCCGTCGAACGCGTAGTTGAAGAGCTTGCCGAAGCTCCACCGGCTCCGCCCCGCCTGCCGGGTCTCGTTGCGGTGCGCCACCACCACGGTCCGGAAGCCGATCCAGGAGAAGAGCCCCTTGGAGAAGCGGTTGTATTCCGGCATCGCCAGCACCGCGTCCACCGCGAGCCGGGACAGCAGCCGGAAGTCACCGGCCCCGTCCAGCAGCCGCACGTCGATCCACCAGTTGACCATCCGGTAGAAGGAGCGCGAGGCCAGCATCCGCAGGAACCGGTCGCCGCGCCGGTCCCGCCGGGCGATCACCTGGTCGAAGCCCTGCCGGTACAGCGCCACCATCTCGGGCAGCAACCGCGGTGGGTGCTGCAGGTCGGCGTCCATGATCACGACCGCGTCGCCGGTGGCCCGCTCCAGGCCGGCCAGCATCGCCGCCTCCTTGCCGAAGTTCCGGCTCAGTGACGTGTACCGCACCGTCGGGTCGCTGGCGGCGAGCCGGCGCAGCGCCACGAGCGTGCCGTCCTCGCTGCCGTCGTCGACGTACACCACCTCGATCTCGACGTCGGTCAGCTCCGCCAGCGCGGCGGTCACCGCCGTGTGCAGCCGTTCGACCGACGCTTCCTCGTTGAAGCAGGGCACCACCACCGACAGTCGCACCGTGGTCACTCCGTCCAGCCCGTCCGGGAACCGCCGCCGGCCGCGGGAGGCCGGGCGGCGGGCTGGTCAGAGGTGGTAGACCAGCACACCATCGACATCCTCCCGGGTGATGCCCAGTCCGTCGACCGGCCGGTCCGCGATGCCCTCCCACGGCGTCCCGCCGGCCCGGCTCGGCACCGCCAGCACCGACCGCACCCCGAGCCCGCGCAGGTAGGCGACGCTGGTCGCGTCGGGGAACGAGGCGATGGCCATCCGGGTCTGCGCCTGGCTGACCGGCTCGAAACCGGCCAGCCCGTTCGTCACCCGGGGGAAGCCGTCGGTCGTCCACAGCATGTAGTTGAGGTCGTTGATGCCGCCGGCGGGCAGCACCAGCAGCGGCTCCTGCGTCCGGCCCAGCGCGGCCGGCGGCCGAGGCACCTCGGGGTGCGGGGTCCGGTTCAGCCCTTCGACGGTGACCAGGGCCAGCGGCACCAGCAGGACCGCCGGCAGCAGGATCCGGGCCCAGCGCCCGGGTGACGCCTTGCGCGCCGGCTCGGCCAGCACGGTGACCAGCCCCGCCGCCAGCAGCGCCAGCAGCAGGCTGGTCCAGATCATCATCCGGCCGGGCGTCCGCAACGCGTCCCAGCCGGGCAGGTGCTTGGAGAGGGTCAGGTATCCCGGGTCCCCGTCGCCGCCGAGGTTGGTGCCCAGGCCGAGCAGCACCGTGCCGAGCACGCCGAGCCCCAGCGCGATCCGGTGCCGGACCGGGTAGACCGAGATGAGCAGCCCCGCGGCGGCCAGGCCGATCAGCGTCATGCCGGGCAGCAGCGCCATCTCCGGCGGCCAGGTGAGCTGTTCCCGGGCCGCCGCGTGCGGCTCACCCCACAGCCACGAGTCGGCCGGTGCGGTGACGAAGCCCCGCAGCGGCGGCGAGAACAGCTTCGTCCAGTCCAGCGTGCGCTGGGCCTGCGGGTTGAGGTCGACGACGTGCAGGTAGACCAGGCCGAGTAGCAGGGTGACCGCGCCGAAGATCGCCCCGCCGGCCAGGTCGGCGGCCAGCAGCCGCCGGCCGAACGGGGGCCGTTCCCGGTGCCGCCACCAGGACCAGCCGTAGCAGCCGGCGGCGACCAGCACCGCGGCCAGCAGGAAGTAGACCAGCGGCAGGCCGATGCCGAAGCCGAGGGTGATCTGCCAGGCGGCGACGAGCCAGCCGGCCAGCGCCCACCCGGGCCGCCGCCGCTCCGGCCGGTAGCCGTGCCGCAGCGACCAGCCGTGGCCGCGGGCCAGCATCGCCAGGGACAGCGCGATCCCGCCGGTGGACAGGATGTTCAGGTGCCCGGCGTGGGCCAGCCGCCACGGCGCGTACGCCCAGGCGACCCCGGCCACCGCCGCCCCCCAGCGGCCCGAGCCGAGCTGCCGGGCCAGCGCGTACGCCCCGACGAACGCCAACGCGAAGACCAGCACGTACGTCACGTTGTAGCGGACCAGGGCGGCCGCGAACCCGGAGCCGAGCATCCCGATCGGGGCGTACCCGAGCAGGGTGTCGCTGTAGGCGTAGGTGTACTTCTCCGGATAGAACGTGTTCGAGTCCCACAGGTTGGACGGGTCGGTCAGCAGGCCGTGCCCGGCCCAGGCCAGCTGCCACGCCTGCAGGGTGGGGTCACCGAGGTCGCCGGGGATCGTGCTCGCCGGGTGCCGCAGCGTCGGCCAGGTCAGGACGACCGCGAGCAGCAGGCCGCCGAGCACCGCCCAGGTCCATTCGTGGCGTAGCCACCGCCACCGGCCCCGGCCGTCCCGGGTCGGGGCGACGGGGGCCTGGTCGTCGTCGTCGGCGAGCCCGGTGCTGGTGGGGGTGTCGGTGGACCCGGTGGTCATGACGATGGATCATCCCTTGTGCCGTCGGCCCTGTCGATCAGGGGTCCGTAGTGTGGGCGCGCCGCGCCGGTACCGGTGATTTTGCCGATGCGGACGACGGCCGTGCCGTCGAAGGATGACACATGTCGATGTGACCCCACCCGTAGGGAGTGCCCGACGTGTCATCACCAACCACCACCCGTCCCCGTTCCGTCGCTGTCCGTACCCTCCGGGCGGCGCTGGCCGCCGTCCTGGTCGCCGGCGGCGTGCTCGGCGCGTCGTCCGGTGCCGCGCAGGCCGCGGAGAACCCGTACGAGCGCGGCCCCGACCCCTCCGTGGCGATCCTGGAGGCCAGCCGCGGCCCGTTCAGCGTCTCCACCCAGAACGTCTCCTCGCTGAGCGTCACCGGCTTCGGTGGGGGAGTCATCTACTACCCGACCACGACGAGCGAGGGCACCTTCGGCGCCATCGCGATCTCGCCCGGCTACACCGCCGCCTGGTCCAGCATCAGCTGGCTCGGGCCGCGCCTCGCCTCGCACGGCTTCGTGGTGATCGGCATCGAGACGATCACCCGCCTGGACCAGCCGGACAGCCGGGGCCGGCAACTGCTGGCCGCGCTCGACTACCTCACCCAGCGCAGCACGGTGCGCGGCCGGATCGACGCCAGCCGGCTCGCGGTCGCGGGCCACTCGATGGGTGGCGGCGGCAGCCTGGAGGCCGCCGCGTCCCGCCCGTCGCTGCAGGCCGCCGTGCCGCTGGCGCCGTGGAACCTGGACAAGACCTGGTCCGAGATCCGGGTGCCGACCCTGATCGTCGGTGGTGAGGCCGACAGCGTCGCCCCGGTGGCCACCCACTCGGAGCCGTTCTACGCCAGCATCCCGGCCTCGTCGGAGAAGGCGTACCTGGAGTTGAACGGGGCCAGCCACTTCTTCCCGCAGACCGTGAACACGCCCACCGCCCGGCAGATGGTGGCCTGGCTGAAGCGGTTCGTCGACGACGACACCCGCTACGAGCAGTTCCTCTGCCCGGGGCCGAGCGGCCTGGCGATCGAGGAGTACCGCAACACCTGCCCGAGCGCCTGACGCCCGTCGGGCGGCCGTGACCGCCCCGGGCCCGGCCCGCCGTCGCCCCGTGCGGCGGCGGGCCGGTCGCGTCCGCGCCCGCCGTCGCCGCGTGCGGTGGTGGGCGCGGACGCGGTCGGAGCTATTGACGCCGGACCCGAGAAACGTACACTCCCAGTGTAAATATCGCGCCGCGCCGGAGCGGGGGATGGGTCAATGGAGCAAGGGCTCGCGCTGCACCACATCGGGGTGCGCTTCGGTGGCCTCACCGCCCTCGACGACGTCTCGCTGCGGGTGCCCGCCGGCCGCGTGGTCGGCGTGATCGGCCCCAACGGCGCCGGCAAGACCACCCTGTTCAACGTCGTCTGCGGCTTCGTCGCCCCGGACACCGGCACGATCACGCTGGACGGCCGGCCGCTGCGGCCCCGCCCGCACCGGCTGACCCGGCTGGGCATCGCCCGCACGCTGCAGGGCACCGGGCTCTTCGCCGGGCTCACCGTGCTGGAGAACGTGATGGCCGGCGCCACGCACACCGCCCGCGCCGGCTTTCTGCCGGCGCTGCTCGGCCTGCCGAAGAGCGACCGCGACGAGCGCCGGCTGCGCGGTGAGGCGCTGGCCGTGCTCGACCGGCTGGGCATCGCCGGGCACGCCGCCGCCGCGCCCGGCACGCTGCCCTTCGCGGTACGCCAGCGGGTCGCGCTGGCCCGCGCGCTGGTGGCCCGGCCCCGGCTGCTCCTGCTCGACGAGCCCGCCGGCGGCCTCGGGGCCGAGGACATCGCCGAGCTCGCGGAGCTGATCCGCGAACTGCCCCGCCGCGACCCGGATCCCTGCGCGGTGCTGCTGGTCGAGCACCACATGGACCTGGTGATGTCGGTCTGCGACGACATCGTGGTGCTCGACTTCGGCCGGGTGATCGCCGCCGGCACGCCGGACCAGGTGCGCGACGACCCCGCGGTCGCCGACGCCTACCTGGGCGCCGCCGTCGACGAGGCGGCGGCATGAACGAGGGGGGCGGGCGGTCGGACGGCGCGGAACTGCTCACCGTGCGCGGGCTGGTCGCCGGCTACGGCGCCGCGCCGGTGCTGCACGAGGTCGACCTCGCGGTGCCCGCCGGCAGCATCGCGGCCGTGGTCGGGGCCAACGGCGCCGGCAAGAGCACCCTGCTGCGGGCGCTGTCCGGGATGCTGCGCCCGCTGGCCGGCCAGATTCTCCTCGCCGGGGAGGACCTGCGCGGCGTACCGGTGGAGCAACTGGTGCGCCGCGGCATGGCGCACGTCCCGGAGGGGCGGGGGGTGATCGGCGAGCTGACCGTCGACGAGAACCTGCGGCTGGGCGGGCTGTGGCGCCGCGACCGGGCCGACGCCGCCCGCGCCCGCGACGAGGTCTACCAGCTCTTCGAGCCGCTGGCCCGGCGCCGCCAGCACCTCGGCCACCAGCTCTCCGGCGGCGAACGGCAGATGCTCGCCCTCGGCCGGGCCCTGGTCGGCCGGCCCCGACTGCTGCTGCTCGACGAACCGTCGCTCGGCCTGGCCCCCCGGGTGGTCGCCCAGATCATGGCCCTGCTCCGCCAGCTACGCGACAGCACCGGGCTGACCGTGCTGCTGGTCGAGCAGAACGTCCGCAGCGCGCTCTCGGTCGCCGACCAGGGGGTCGTGATGGCGCTCGGTCGGGTGGTCCGCGCCGCCCCGGCGGAGCGGCTGCGCGACGACGTCGACCTGCGCCACGCGTACCTCGGTTTCTGACCCTCGTCTGCTCCGAAGGAGGACTGTGGAGCGCTTCGTCTTCCTCACCTTCGACGGCCTCTCCCGGGGTGCCGTCTACGCCGCGTTCGCGCTGGCGCTGGTGCTCATCTGGCGGGCCGCCAGAATCGTCAACTTCGCCCAGGGCGCGATGGCCGTCGCGGCCGCCTACGTCGCCTACAGCGTGACCGCCGCGACCGGCTCCTACTGGCTGGGCTTCCTGGCCGCGCTCGCCGCCGGGCTGCTGCTCGGCGCGGTGGTGGACCGGGCCGTGATGCGCTTCGTCGACCACACCTCGCCGCTCAATCCGGTGATCGTCGCGCTCGGGCTGGTGCTGCTCATCCAGGCCGTCCTCGGCATGATCTACGGCAACGAGTTCCGTCCCGCCGGCACGCCGTTCGACCGCGCCGCGCTCACCGTCGGCGGGTTCGCCGTGCTGTCCCCGTACGACCTGTTCGTCTTCGCCACGGTGGGGCTGATGATGGTCGCGCTCGCCTGGATCTTCGCCCGGACCCCGGTGGGCCTGCGGATGCGCGCCGCGGCCTTCGCCCCGGAGATGTCCCGCCTGCTCGGGGTCAACGTGGGCGGCATGCTCGCCCTGGGCTGGGCCCTCGCCTCCGGGGTGGGCGCGCTGGCCGCCATGCTGGTGATCCCCACCGAGCTGGGCCTGCACCCGAACGCCATGGACCTGGTCTTCGTCTCGGCGTTCACCGCGGCGGTGGTCGGCGGGCTGGACAGCCCACCGGGCGCGGTGGTCGGCGGGCTGGTGGTGGGCCTGGTGCTCTCCTACGTCAGCGGGTACGCCGGCAGCGACCTCACCCCGCTCGCGGTGCTGGTCCTGCTGCTGGCGGTGCTGCTGGTCCGCCCCGGCGGGCTGTTCGCCCCGGTCACCGCGAGGCGGGTGTGAGCGCCACCCGGGCGGCGGCGCCGCCGGAGCGGGCGGCGACCGGCGCCGGCACCCGTCCCGACGGGCGGCGCGGCTGCACCCTGCTGCGGCACCTGGCCGTCGCGGCCGCCGTGGCGCTGCTGGTGCTGGCGGCCAGCTACGGCCTGGCGCCGTTCCGCAACTTCCAGCTCGCCACGGTGGCGGCCTACCTCTGCGCGACCGCCGGGCTGACCGTCCTCACCGGCCTCAACGGTCAGCTCTCGCTCGGGCACGGCGCGCTGATGGCGACCGGCGCCTACACCGTGGCGCTGTGCCAGGGTACGTTCGCCGACCACGGCCTCACCGGCGGCTGGCTGCTGGCGGTGTCGCTGGTCGCGGCGATCCTGGCCACGGTCGCCGTCGGCGCGGTGGTCGGGGCGGCCGCGGCCCGGCTGCGCGGGCCGTACCTGGCCGGCGTGACGCTGGCGGTCGCGGTCGTGGTGCCGGCCCTGACGGTGACCTTCGACGGCGTCTTCAACGGCGACCAGGGGCTCTCGGTCCCGGTCGAGCCGCCGCCGCTGGCGCTCGGCGCCTACTTCCCGTACGAGCGGTGGCAGCTCTGGATCGCCGCGGCGGCCACCCTGCTCGCCCTGGTGCTGCTGGCCAACCTGGTCCGCAGCCGGTACGGCCGCACCTTCCGGGCGGTCCGGGACGACGAGGTGGCGGCCCGCCTCGCCGGCATCCACGTGGCCCGTACCCAGGTGCTGGCCTTCGTGGTCAGCGCGGCCGGCGCCGGGCTCGGCGGCGCGCTGCTCGCGGTGCTGGCGCAGAGCGTCTCACCCGGGGCGTTCTCGCTGACCCTGTCGCTGTTCCTGCTCATGGCCGTGGTGATCGGCGGCCTCGGCCGCCTCGCCGGGGCGCTGTGGGGGGCCGTCCTGCTGGTCGTGCTGCCCGACCTGACGCACTCCGTGACCGAGCTGGTCACCGTCTCGCCGGCGGTGGCGCAGCGGCTGGAGGGCAACCTGCCGTTGGCGATCTTCGGGATCACCCTGGTCGTCGTCATGATCGCCGCGCCCGGCGGCGTGCAGGGACTGCTGTCCCGGCTCGGCCGGGAGCTGCTGGCCCGGTGGCCGGGGCGGCGGTCCTAGCAAGTCCCGGCGGCTCGCCGCCGGCAACCCCACCCACCACCATCCCACCCACCACCACCCGATTCGAGGAGAACCGGACCGAGGAAAGGTCGGTGTTCCAGATGAACCGTACGGTACGAGGCGGTCTCGCGATCGCCAGCACCATCGCCCTGCTCGCCAGCGTCGTCGCGTGCAGCGACGACGACGGCTCGGGGGGCGCCGGACGCGGGGCGGTGCCCGGCGTCACCGACACCGAGATCGTGGTCGGCACCCACATGCCGCTGACCGGCCCGGCCTCGGCCGGCTACTCGAAGATCGCGCCGGCCACCAAGGCGTACTTCGACTATGTCAACGCCAACGGCGGCGTGCACGGCCGCAAGATCACCTACAAGATCATGGACGACGGCTACAACCCGGCCAACACCCAGCAGGTGGTCCGCCAACTGGTCCTGCAGGACAAGGTCTTCGCCGTGCTCAACGGGCTGGGCACGCCCACCCACACCGGGGTGCTCGACTTCCTCAAGAGCAACCGCGTCCCCGACCTCTTCGTCGCCTCCGGCAGCCGCAGCTGGGACCAGCCGGACAAGTATCCCGGCACGTTCGGCTTCAACCCGGACTACACCGTGGAGGGCAAGATCCTCGCCAACCACGTGAAGACCGCGCTGCCCGGCAAGAAGGTCTGCTTCCTCGGCCAGGACGACGACTTCGGCCGGGACAGCCTGGCCGGGGTGGAGCAGGTGCTCGGCGCCGGCACCGTGGCGGTCAAGCAGACGTACGTCACCAGCAACACCAACGTGGCCCCGCAGATCGGCGCGTTCAAGTCGGCCAGCTGCCAGGTGGTCATCCTGGCCACCGTGCCCGGCTTCACCGCGCTGTCCATCGGCACCGCCGCCCGGCTGGGCTTCAAGCCGCAGTGGCTGGTGTCCAACGTGGGCGCCGACCACCCGACGCTGGCCAAGCAGCTCGGCGCGGCCGCCGGGCTGCTGGAGGGCATGGTCGGCGGCAACTACCTGCCGATGCAGAACGACGCCGCGAACCCGTGGATCCAGCTCTTCACCAAGGTGAACAAGGAGCACAACGGCGACGCGCCCTTCGACGGCAACATCGTCTACGGCATGGCGGTCGGGTACCTGTTCGTGCAGGCGTTGCAGGCCGCCGGCCAGGACCTCACCCGGGAGTCCCTGCTCAAGGCGGTCGCCAAGGGCGGCTTCCAGGGTCCGGGGCTGACGCCGCTGCGCTTCTCCGACTCCGACCACTCCGGCTACGGCGGGGAGCGGCTGACCCGGGTCAGCGGGGGCACGCAGGCCTACTTCGGGCCGGCCTACGAGACGGACGAGGCCGACGGCCCGGTACGCGAGTACAGCGCCCCGGCGGTGACCCCGCCGGCCAACGGGATCCCGACCGCGTCCTGACCGGCGCGCCGGCCGGGCGTGGTCAGCGGACCCGCCCGGCCGGCGTCACCCGGTCAGCTGAGCCGTTCGACGATCATCGCCATGCCCTGGCCGCCGCCCACGCACATGGTCGCCAGCCCGACCTGCCGGTCGTGCCAGCGCAGCGAGTTGAGCAGGGTGGTGGTGATCCGGGCGCCGGTCATCCCGAACGGGTGCCCGATCGCGATCGCGCCGCCGTTGACGTTCAGCCGGTCCGCGTCGACGCCCAGCTCGTGCGCGCTCGGGAGGACCTGCGCGGCGAACGCCTCGTTGATCTCGACGAGGTCGACGTCGGCGATCGACATGCCGGCGTGCCGCAGCGCCCGCCGGGACGCCTCGACCGGCCCCAGCCCCATCATCTCGGGGGAGAGCGCGCTCAGCCCGGTGGCGACGATCCGGGCCAGCGGGGTCACCCCCAGCTCCCGGGCCCGCACGTCGGAGAGCACGACCAGCGCGGCGGCGCCGTCGTTGAGCGGGCAGCAGTTGCCGGCGGTCACCGTGCCGTCCGGCCGGAACACCGGCGCGAGGGCGCTCACCGCGGCCAGGGTCACCCCGGGGCGCGGCCCGTCGTCGGCGGCGACCACCGTGCCGTCGGGCAGGGTGACCGGGGTGATCTCCCGGGCCCAGAAGCCGTCGGCGATCGCCTGCTCGGCGAGGTTCTGTGACCGTACGGCGAACTCGTCCTGGCTGCCGCGGGAGATCCCGCGCAGCTGGGCCACGTTCTCCGCGGTCTGTCCCATGGCGACGTAGACGTCGGGCAGCTCGCCGTCCTCGCGCGGGTCGTGCCAGCGGGGCGCGCCGCCGGCGGCCCGGTCCGCGGTCCGGGTCACCGCGTCGGCGAACCGCGGGTTGGCGCTGCCCGGGTGGCCGTCGCTGCGGCCCCGGTCGTACCGGGACACGCACTCGACCCCGGCCGAGACGAAGGCGTGGCCCTCGCCGGCCCGGATGGCGTGCAGCGCCATCCGGGTGGTCTGCAGCGACGACGAGCAGTAGCGGTTCACGGTGGTCCCGGGCAGCTGGTCCAGTCCGAGCAGGACGGCGACCACCCGGGCGAGGTTGTGGCCCTGCTCGCCGGCGGGCTGGCCGCAGCCGAGCATCAGGTCGTCGAGCTCGCCGGGGTCGAGCTGCGGCACCTGGTCGAGGGCGGCCCGCACGATGGTGGCGGCGAGGTCGTCGGCGCGCAGCTCGCGCAGGGAGCCCTTGTTGGCGCGGCCGATCGGTGAGCGGGCGGCGGCGACGATGACGGCTTCGGGCATGTCGGGTGTCCTTCCCGGGGCAACGGATGAAATGTGCACCGACGGTGCGATTACCAGACGGGCCGTGTCAACGGAATGTGAGATATCGAGCGTCTTCCCTCGTTGACGTCCGTCGGTGCCGCCCCTAGTGTTTGCATCGTGAATGCAGATTCAGGCCGGCTGGCCGGCCGGGTCGCCCTGGTCACCGGCGCCAGCCGCGGGATCGGGCTGGCGGTGGCCCGCCGGCTGGTCGCCGACGGGGCGCGGGTCGGGTTGACCGCCCGCCGGCCGGAGGCGCTCGCCGCGGCGGTCGCCGAGCTGGGCGGTCCCGACCACGCCGTCGCGGTGCCCGGCCGGGCCGACGACGCCGCGCACCGCCACGCGGCGGTGCACCGGGTCACCGAGGCGTTCGGCCCGGTGGACATCCTGGTCAACAACGCCGGCACCAACCCGGTGTACGGGCCGCTGCTCGACCTCGACCCGGCCGCGGCCCGCAAGATCCTCGACGTCAACCTGGTCGGCGCGCTCGGCTGGGTGCAGGAGGTCTGCGCGGCCGGCATGACCGACCGGGGCGGCTGCGTCGTCAACGTCACCTCGATCGCCGGCCTGACCCCGTCGCCGGGGATCTCCTTCTACGGCGTGAGCAAGGCGGCCCTCGACCACCTCACCGCCTGCCTCGCGGTGGAACTCGCCCCGGCGATCCGGGTGAACGCGGTCGCCCCCGGCGTGGTGAAGACCCGGTTCGCCGCCGCGCTGCACGAGGGCCGGGAGGAGGAGGTCGCCCGGGCGTACCCGCTGGGCCGCCTCGGCGTACCCGACGACGTGGCCGGCGCGGTCGCCTTCCTCGCCTCCGCCGACGCGGCCTGGATCACCGGGCGGACGCTCGTGATCGACGGCGGGATCACCCGCGCCGGCCGGGCCACCGGATGACCGCCCCGGGCACGCCCCGCGGGCTGACCGTGGCCGGTGCGGGCGTGGTGGTGACCGGGGCCGGCTCCGGCATCGGCGCCGCGCTGGCCGCCCGGCTCGCCGCCGACGGCGCCCGGGTGGTGGTCAACGACCTCGACCCGGCGGCCGCGCGGGCGGTGGCGGCCCGGATCGGCGGGTACGCCTGCCCCGGCGACGCCGCCGACCCGGTCGCGGTGGCCGAGCTGGTCGGCTTCGCCCGGGACCGGCTCGGCGCGATCGACCTGTTCTGCGCCAACGCCGGCGTGGCCCTGGCCGGCGGCCTGGACGCCCCCGACGAGGCCTGGGCGCGGTCCTGGCGGGTGAACGTGCTGGCACATGTGATCGCCGCGCGCGAGCTGCTGCCGCACTGGCTCGCCGTGGGGCGGGGCCGGCTGCTGGTGACCGTCTCGGCGGCGGGCCTGCTCACCCTGCTCGGCAAGGCGCCCTACACGGTCACCAAGCACGCCGCGCTGGGCTTCGCCGAGTGGCTGCGGGCCAGCTACGCGCACCGGGGGATCACCGTGCAGGCGCTCTGCCCGCAGGGCGTCCGGACCCCCATGCTGGCCGCCGCCGACGAGCTGAGCGCCACCCTGCTCGAGGCCACCGCGGTCAGCGCCGACGCGGTCGCCGAGTGCGTCAGCGCGGCGCTGGCCGACGACCGGTTCCTGGTGCTGCCGCACCCGGAGGTCGCCACCTGGTACGCCCACCGCGCCGCCGACCCGGACCGCTGGCTGGCCGCGATGAACCGGACCCAGCGCGACGCCGAGCGGCACCGGCATGGCTGAGCTGCCCGGGCTCGACCTCGACCGACTCGCCGGCCGCCTGGCGCGGCCAGCACCGGGCGGGCCGGACCGGCCCAGGCCGGAGTGGACCGCGGGCGCCGGCGTCGCGCCGGTGCCGCCGCAGTGGAGACGGAGCAGCTGATGGACTTCCGCCACGACGAGACCACCGAGCGGCTGCGGGAGCGGTTGCTCGCCTTCATGGCCGAGCGGATCCACCCGGCCGAGCCCGTGTTCGAGGAGCAGGCGCGCGAGCGGGTCGACCCGTGGTCCACCCCGCCGGTGGTGGCCGAGTTGCAGGCCGAGGCGCGCCGCCGCGGCCTGTGGAACCTCTTCCTCCCCGGCGCCCACGGCGCCGGACTGACCAACCTGCAGTACGCGCCGCTGGCCGAGATCACCGGCCGGTCGCCCGGGCTCGCCCCGGTCGCGCTCAACTGCGCCGCGCCGGACACCGGCAACATGGAGCTGCTGGCCCAGTTCGGCAGCCCGGAGCAGCGGGAGCGCTGGCTGGTCCCGCTGCTGGAGGGCCGGATCCGCTCGGCGTTCGCGATGACCGAGCCGGCGGTCGCCTCGTCGGACGCCACCAACATCGCCACCCGGATCGAGCGGGCCGGCGACGAGTACGTGGTCAACGGCCGCAAGTGGTTCGTCACCGGCGCGTTGAACCCGAACTGCGCGATCTTCGTGGTGATGGGCCGGACCGATCCGGCCGCGCCCCGGCACCGGCAGCAGAGCCAGCTCCTGGTCCCCCGGGACACCCCCGGCGTCACGGTCCGCCGGGGCCTGCACACCTTCGGGTACGACGACAGCGACCACGGTGGCCATGCGGAGATCGACTTCGTCGACGCCCGGGTGCCGGTGGGGAACCTGATCGGCGCCGAGGGGGACGGCTTCGCCATCTCGCAGGCCCGGCTCGGGCCGGGCCGGGTGCATCACTGCATGCGGCTGCTCGGCATGGCCGAGCGGGCCGTCGAGCTGATGTGCCGGCGGGTCGCCGACCGGCACGCGTTCGGCGGGCCGCTCGCCGCGCAGGGCGTGGTCCGGGACTGGATCGCCGAGGCCCGGGTCCGCCTCGAACAGGCCCGGCTGCTGGTGCTCAAGACGGCCTGGCTGATGGACACGGCCGGTAACCGGGCCGCGCAGACCGAGATCCAGGCCATCAAGATCGTGGTGCCGGGGACCGTCGAGTGGGTGCTGGACCGGGCCATCCAGGCGCACGGCGCGGCCGGGCTCAGCCAGGACACCCCGCTGGCCGGGCTCTGGGTGCGGGCCCGCGCGTTGCGGGTGGCCGACGGCCCGGACGAGGTGCACCGGCAGTCGCTGGCCCGCCGGGAGCTGCGCCGACACCACGCCGACCCGTCGCCGGCGCGCGTCTAGACTCGGCGGGCGGTGGGGCGTGGCAGCGTCGAGGGGGGAAGCGCGGATGGGTGGGGTCCAGGCGCCCGGCCGGGTGGACGGGCGGACGGCCCGGGCGGCGCGGACCCGGGCGGCGATCGTCGAGGCGCACCTCGCGCTCATCTCCGAGGGCGATCTGCGGCCGACCGGTGAGCGCATCGCCGAGCGGGCCGGCGTGTCGCTGCGTACGCTCTGGACCAACTTCAAGGACATGGAGACGCTCTTCGAGGCCAGCGGCGCCGAGGTGCTCCGCCAGCAGGACGCCGCGTACCGGCCGATCTCGCCGGCGCTGCCGCTGGCCAAGCGGGTCGACGCGTACTGCCGGCAGCGGGCGCGGCTGCTCCAGCTGATCGCGCCGTCCGCGCGGGCGGCGCAGATGCGCGAGCCGGTCTCCGAGCAGCTGCACCGCAACCGGCTGGTGCACATCTCCCGGGTCCGCGACGAGGTCGAGCAGCTCTTCGCGGCCGAGCTGGCCCAGGCCGGGGCCGGCCGGGACCAGGTGGTGCAGGCGGTGGTCGCGGCGAGCATGTGGCCGGCCTGGTCGATGCTGCGCGACGGGCTGGGGCTGGGCGTGGACCAGGCGCGGGCGGTGATGGCCCGCACGGTGGGCGCGCTGCTGGCCGAGGCCCTTCCCCGCTGACCGGCCGGTGCTCTTTCCATCCGGTTTCGGATAGGTGACACTCGATGCATGGTTGCTGCATCGACAGTGCAAATAGCTGGACTGCCGGGGCGGGACACCGAGTGCGCCGCGGTCCGTCGGCTGATCGACGGCCTGCCCGAGGCCGGGGGAGCGCTGCTGGTCTGGGGCGAGCCGGGCACCGGGCGCAGCGCGCTCGTCGGCTACGCGCACCGGCACGCCGCCCGCTGGCAGGTGCTGGCCGGCGCCGGCCTGGCCGACGAGGCCAGCCTGCCGTACGCGGGCCTGCAACGCCTGCTCGACCCGCTGCTGGACCTGGCCGACCGCCTGGCCGAGCCGCAGCGCGAGGTGCTCCGGCGGACGCTGGCCGGGGCGGACTGCCCGGCCGACCAGCGGCTCGCCCTCTCGATGGGGGTGCTCGGGCTGCTCGCGGCCGTGGCCCGGGAGCAGCCGCTGCTCTGCACGGTCGACGACGTCGACCGCGGTGACCCGGCGACCGCGGAGGTGCTCGGCTTCGTGGCCCGCCGGCTCGGCCACCTGCCGGTCGCCCTCCTCCTCACCGCCGGCACGGACGCGGTCGCCGGCGGCGTACCCCGGCACCGGCTCCGGGCCCTCGACGATCGGGCCGGCGCCGCGCTGCTCACCGCCCGGCTGCCCGGGCTCGCCCCCCGGGTGGCCCTTGAGCTGACCGCGGTCGCCGGCGGCAACCCGCAGGCTCTGGTCGACCTCGCCGACGCTCTCACCCCCGGGCAGTGCCGGGGCGAGGAGCGGCTGCCCGAGGCGCCGCCGCTCGACGGCGCGCTGGGCCGCGGCTACCGGGCCCGGCTGGCCGGGCTGCCGACCGACACCCGGCGGGTGCTGCTGCTCGCCGCGCTCGACGAGGACGGCGATCCGGCCACCCTGGTGCGGGCCGCCCGCGCCGCCGGCACCGGGATCGAGGCGCTCGCCCCGGCCGAGGCGGCCGGGCTGGTCCGGGTCGGCCCGCACCGGGTGAGCCTGCCGCAACCGCTGGCCCGGGCCGTGGTGGCGGCACACGCGCCGCTGGCCGAGCGGCGCGCCGCCCACCTGCTGCTCGCCGGGGTGCTCGACGGTCCCGGGCAACTGCTGCGCCGCACCCTGCACCGGGCCGCCGCGGCCGAGCGCCCGGACCCGGCGCTGGCCGCGGAGCTGGAGGCCGCGGCCGGAACCGCCGGCGGAGAGGTGGCCGTGACCGCCCTGCACCGGGCCGCCGAACTCAGCACCGAGCCAGCGCAGGCCGCCGCCCGGCTGGTCGCCGCCGCCGGTCGCGCCTGGGCGGCCGGGCAGCCACGGCGGGCCGGCCGGCTGCTCGCCGACGCCGCCGCGGCCGGTCCGGTCGACCCCGTGGTGGCCGGCCGGGCCGAGCTGATCCGCGGCGAGCTGGAGCTGCGCTGCGGCTCGCCCTCGGCCGCCGCGACCACCCTGCTCGCCGCCGCCCGGGCGGTGTCCGGCGGGGACCGCCTCGCCGCCCTCGGCGCGCTGGTCCGGGCCGGCGAGGCGGTCTGCCACACCGGCGACCAGTTCCGCTACGCCGAGGTGGCGCGCCGGGTGGCCGCCCTGCGCCGCCCCGGCGACCCGCCCGAGGCGGAGCTGCTGAGCGCGCTGGCCGCCGGGGTGGCGGCGACCCTGCGCGGGGACCACGAGCGGGCCGGGCCGGCGCTGCGCCGCGCGGTCGTGCTCGGCAACCGGCTGACCGGACCGGCGCTCACCCCGGCCGGGCTGATCGGCGCCGCGGTGGCCGGCCTGCTGGTCGCGGTGGACAGTGCCGCGCACCGGCTCGCCGAGCGGGCCGTCGAGCTGGCCCGGGCCCACGGCGAGGTGTCCGCGCTGCCCCGGGCGCTGGAGCTGCGCGCGATCGCCGAGTACTGGCTGGGCCGGCACGAGACGGCGGCGGAGACCTCCCGCGAAGGGCTGCGGATCGCCCGGGACAGCGGCCAGGTCAACTCCGCCGGCGTCCACCTGGGCATGCTGGCGGTGCTCGCGGCCGTACGCGCCGACCGGGACGCCAGCCTGCGCCGGATCCGTGAGATCGGCGAGGGCCCCGCCCCGCACAGCCGGCCGCGCGCCCTGGCCCAGTGGGCCCTCGCGGTGCTCGACCTGGTCGACGGCCGGCACGACGCCGCCACCACCCGGCTCAGCGCGCTGGCCCGTCCCGGCACCGGCCGGGGGCAGGTGCTGATCCAGGTGATGGCCACGCCCTACCTGGTGGAGGCCGCCGCCGGCGCGGCCCGGCAACCGGCCGCCACGGCCGCGCTCGCCGTCTTCGACCGGTGGGCCAGCAGCACCGCCAGCCCGTCCCGGCGGGCGCTCTCCGCCCGCTGCCACGGGCTCCTCGCCCCGCGCGGCAGCGCCGAGGCCGAACGCGGCTTCCGTACCGCGCTGCGGCTGCACCCGACGGACGCGGGCGCGTTCGAACGGGCCCGCACCGAACTGCTCCTCGGCCGCGAGTTGCGCCGCAGCCGCCGGCCCCGGGACGCCCGGGCGTACCTGCACGCCGCCCGGGAGACCTTCGGCCTGCTCGGGCTGACCGTCTGGGCCGAGCAGGCCACCACGGAGCTGCGGGCGGCCGGGGAGTCGGTCGGCACCCCCGAACTGCCGGCCGCCCGGCTGCTCACCGGGCAGCAGCTGCGGATCGCGCAACTGGTCGCCGAGGGCGCCACCAACCGCGAGATCGCCACCCGGATGTTCCTCTCCACCCGGACCGTCGACCACCACCTGCGCAACATCTTCCACCGGCTCGGTATCCGGTCCCGTACCGAACTGGCCCGCGCGCTGCACTGAGCGGGGCGGTCGGGCCGGGGACGGTCAGGGCAGCACGACGGTGCGAGCCCCCTCGCCGCGCGCCATCCGGTCGAACGCCGCCGCGGCGCCGTCCAGGCCGGTCCGGTCGGTGATCAGGGCGGCCGGGTCGAGGCGGCCGTCGAGCACGGCGCGGGCCAGCTCGGGCACGTCGCGGTCGGGGTCGGACGAGCCGTACACCGAGGAGCGCAGCGTCCGCGCGGAGTGGAAGATGTCCAGGGCGCTCAGCTGGACCACGTCGTCGCGCGCGCCCATCCCGACCACGGTCACCTGCCCGCCGCGCCGGGCGGCCCGCCAGGCGGCGCGGATGGTCACGCCGCGGCCGACGCACTCGAGCGCGTGGTCGACGCCGCGGCCACCGGTGCGGTCGCGCACCGCCCGGCTCAGCGCGTCGTCGGCCAGCAGGAAGTCGGTGGCCCCGGCGGCGGCGGCCAGCGCGGCCTTGGCGGGGGAGACGTCGACGGCGAGCACCGGGTCCGCGCCCGCGGCCCGGGCGGCGGCGACCACCGACAGGCCGACCCCGCCGAGCCCGATCACCGCCACCGACTCACCGGGCGCCACCCGGGCGGTACGCCGCACCGCGCCGACCCCGGTGAGCACGGCGCAGCCCAGCAGGGCCGCAGTGGCGAACGGCAGCTCCGCGGGTACGCCGATCACCGCCTCCTGCGGCACCACCACCTCCTCGGCCAGCGCGCCGAGGCCGAGCGTGACGTGCAGCGCCTCCCCGGCCGAGGTCCGGCCGCGGGCGGTGGCGGGGGAACCGGCCCGCTCGCAGAGCCACGGCTCGCCGCGCCCGCAGTACCAGCACCGCCGGCAGGGCGGGGCCCAGTTCAGCACCACGTGCGCGCCGGGCCGGACCCGGTCCACGCCGGCGCCGACCTCGACCACCTCGCCGGCGGCCTCGTGGCCGAGCACCAGCGGGTACGGCGCCGCCAGCGTGCCGTTGACCATGGACAGGTCCGAGTGGCACACCCCGGCGGCGCGCACCCGCACCCGGACCTCGCCCGGACCGGGGGCGGGCAACTCCACGTCCTCCACCGCCAGCGGCTGGCCGGCGCCCCGGGCGACCAGGGCCCTCATCGCTGGATCGCCTTCGTCTGCAGGAACTCGTCCAGCCCGTAGCGGCCCAGCTCCCGGCCGAGGCCGGACTGCTTGTAGCCGCCGAACGGGGCGAGCGGGTTGAACGGCGCGCCGTTGACGTCGACGGCTCCGGTGCGCAGCCGCCGGGCGACCCGCAGCGCCCGCTGCTCGTCGGCGGACCAGACGGCGCCGGCCAGGCCGTACCGCGAGTTGTTGGCCACCGCCACCGCGGCCTCCTCGTCGTCGACCGGGATGACCGCGAGCACCGGCCCGAAGACCTCCTCCTGGGCCAGCGCGCTGTCCGGGTCGACGTCGGCGAGCACGGTCGGGGCGACGAACCAGCCCCGGTCGGGCAGCACCGCGTCCGGGCCGCCGGCGACCAGCCGGGCGCCGTCGGCGAGCCCTCGGGTCACGTGGCCGGTCACCCGGTCCCGCTGGGCGGCGGAGACCAGCGGGCCGAGCCGGGTCTCGGCCGCGAAGGGATCACCGACCCGGTAGCCCTCGGCGGCCTTGGCGACCAGGGCCAGCGCCTCGTCGTAGCGGTCCCGGTGCACCAGCATCCGGGTCCAGGCGGTGCAGGTCTGGCCGGAGTTGAGGAAGGCGTTGCCGACGCCGACCTTCACGGCGGTGGCCAGGTCGGCGTCGTCGAGGATCACGTTGGCGGACTTGCCGCCCAGCTCCAGCGCCACCCGGGCGACCCGGTCGGCGGCCAGGTGGGAGATGCGCCGGCCGGTGGCGGTCGAGCCGGTGAAGGAGACCATGTCGACGTCCGGGTGGGCGGCGATGGCCTCGCCCACCTCGGCGCCGGTGCCGGGCACCAGGTTGACCACCCCGGGCGGGAAGCCGGCCTGGTGGATCGCGTCGACGAGCAGGTACGCGGTCAGCGGGGTCAGCTCGCTGGGCTTGAGCACCACGGTGCACCCGGCGGCCAGGGCCGGCGCCAGCTTCGCCATCACCTGGTGCAGCGGGTAGTTCCACGGGGTGATCGCCCCGACCACGCCGACCGGCTCGCGGACCACCAGCGAGTTGCCGACGGTCTCCTCGGCGGGCGGCCGGGCGGCCAGCTCGACGTAGCTGCGCAGCACGGTCAGCGGGAGCCCGACCTGCACCCGGGTGGCGACCTTCAGCGGGGTGCCCAGCTCCCGGGCGACCGTCTCGGCGACGGTGTCGGCCCGGGCGGTCAGCCCGGCGTGCAGCCGGTCCAGGGCGGCGGCCCGCTGCGCCGGGGCGGTGTCGGCCCAGCCGGGGAAGGCGGCCCGGGCGGCCGCCACGGCCCGGTCGACGTCGGCCGCCGTGCCGGCCGGCACGGTCGCCAGGATCTCCTCGGTGGTCGGGTTGTGCACCGGGATGTGCCCCCCGGAGGAGGGGGCGACCCAGGCACCGTCGAGATAGATGTCGGTCCGTGCGGGCTCCATCGCACCCCTCACCCTGGTCGAAAACTAGCGCTGCAAGTTTCGACTCTAGTGCGCCTCGCCGGCCGGCGGGAGGGGTGGCAGCGGCCCGATGTGCGCCTCGTAGGTGCGGCAGAGCCCGTGGATCAGCGCGTCGAGGCCGAGCGCGAAGGCGCCCTCGTCCACCTGCTGCTGGTGCTCGGCGAGCCGGTGCGCCTGGGTCAGGTGCGGGTACTGCTCGGCGTACAGCCCGGGGTCCTCGACGAAGCCGCGGGCGAACGAGCCGAGCGCGGACCCGGCCACGAAGTAGCGCATCAGCGCGCCGATGTGGGTGGCGCGCGAGGGCGGCCAGCCGGCCGCGACCAGTCCGCCGTAGACGGCGTCGGCCATGGCCAGCGCCGCCGGCCGCCGCCCCGGACCGCGGGCCAGGTACGGCACGATGTTCGGGTGCGCGGCCAGCGCGGCCCGGTAGGAGTGCCCCCAGCGGCGCAGCGCCTCGCGCCAGTCGACCTTCCCGAAGAAGGAGACGTCGACCTGCGCCGTGACGCTGTCGGCCACCGCGTCGAGGATCTCGTCCTTGGTGGCGAAGTGGTTGTACAGCGAGGGTCCGCGCACCCCGAGTTCGGCCGCGAGCCGGCGGGTGGAGAACCCCTCCAGCCCGTCCGCGTCGATCAGTGCCGCGGCGGCCTCGACGATCCGCTGCCGGCTGAGCAGTGCCTGCCTCGGCCGGGGCATCCGCGCCTCCCTCGTTCGCTCGTCGGTTCGCCGCAACTCTGCCACAACGGGGTCTGGACGTAATTAAACTTGCAGCGCTAGTTTATGCCCATGGACCTTCAGCTCTCCCCGGAGCAGGCGGCCGTCCGGCGACTGGCCGCCGAGTTCGTCGACCGGGAGGTGGCCCCGTACGCGGCGGCCTGGGACCGGCGCGAGTCGGTCGACCCGGAGATCGTGGGAAAGCTCGGCCGGCTCGGCTTCCTCGGGCTCACCATCGGCGAGGACGACGGCGGCTCCGGGGGCGACCACCTCTCCTACTGCCTGGTGCTGGAGGAGCTGGGCCGGGGCGACTCCGCCGTCCGGGGCATCGTCTCGGTGTCGCTGGGCCTGGTCGCCAAGGCCATTGCCGCGCACGGGACCGCCGGGCAGCGGGCCGAGTGGCTGCCCCGGCTCTGCGCCGGCACCGCCCTCGGCTGCTTCGCCCTCACCGAACCCGACAGCGGCTCGGACGCGGCCGCGCTGACCACCCGGGCCGTCCGCGACGGCGGTGACTGGCTGATCAGTGGCGCGAAGACGTTCATCACCAACGGCACCACCGCCGACGTCGTCCTGGTCTTCGCCCGCACCGGCGGCGCGGGGCACCAGGGCATCACCGCCTTCCTGGTGCCCACCGACGCCGCCGGGCTGACCCGGCGGGAGATCCACGGCAAGCTCGGGCTGCGCGGGCAGGCCACCGGCGAACTCCGCTTCGACGCCGTCCGGGTGCCGGACACGGCCCGCCTCGGCCCGGCCGGCGGCGGGTTCCGGATCGCCCTGGCCACCCTCGCCAAGGGTCGGATGTCGGTGGCCGCCGGCTGCGTCGGCGTCGCGCAGGGCTGCCTCGACGCGGCGGTCCGCTACGCCGGGCAGCGCACCCAGTTCGGCAAGCCCATCGCCGGGCACCAGCTGGTGCAGCAACTGCTCGCCGCCATCGCCGTCGACACCGCCGCCGCCCGGCTGCTGGTGTGGCGGGTGGCCGACCTCGTCGACCGCGGCGAGCCGTTCGCCACCGAGGCGTCGATGGCCAAGCTCTTCGCCAGCGAGGCCGCCGTCCGCGCGGCCAACAACGCCGTCCAGGTCTTCGGCGGGTACGGCTACATCGACGAGTACCCGGTCGGCAAGTACCTGCGCGACGCCCGCGTCGCCACCCTCTACGAGGGCACCAGCCAGATCCAGCAGCTGCTCATCGGACGCGCGCTCACCGGCGTCAACGCCTTCTAGCCAAGGAGAACCCGTGACCAGATTCGCCGACCGGGTCGCCGTCGTCACCGGCGCCGCGCAGGGCATCGGCGCGGCCACCGCGCACCGGCTGGCCGCCGAGGGCGCCGCCGTCGCCGTGGTCGACCTCGACGAGGCGCGCAGCCAGGCGGTCGCCGCCGAGATCACCGCGGCCGGCGGCCGGGCCGTCGGCATCGGCTGCGACGTGACCGATCCCGCGGCCGTCACCGCCATGACCGACCGGGTGGTGCAGGCGTACGGCGGGCTGCACGTGCTGGTGAACAACGCCGGCATCACCCGCGACGACCTGCTGTTCAAGATGCCCCTGGCGCACTGGGAGGCAGTGCTCACCACCAACCTGACCAGCATGTTCCTCTGCTGCCAGGCGGCCCAGCAGCACATGGTCGCGGCCCGCTACGGCCGGATCGTCAACCTGAGCAGCCGCTCCGCCCTCGGCAACCGGGGCCAGGTCAACTACGCCGCCGCCAAGGCCGGGGTGCAGGGCCTCACGTCCACCCTCGCCATCGAGCTCGGCCCGTACAACGTCACGGTGAACGCCGTCGCGCCGGGCTACGTGGCCACCGCGATGACCGCCGCCACCGCCACGCGGGTCGGCAGCAGCCCCGAGGAGCACCAGCGGATGGTCGCCGAGCACACCCCGCTGCGCCGGGTCGCCCAGCCGACCGAGATCGCCTCGGTGATCGCCTTCCTGGCCAGCGACGACGCGTCGTACGTCAGCGGACAGACCCTGTACGTCAACGGCGGCGCGCGCTGAGGCGCGCCGGCGGACCAGCACCCGGAGGGGACATGGACTTCGCGCTTTCCGACACCGAGCGGGCGATCCGCGACACCGCCCGCGACTTCATCACCCGGGAGGTGATGCCACTGGAGCAGGAGCTGCTGCGCCGGGAACGGGCGCACCAGCCCGGGCTGGAGCACAGCGAGCTGCGCGAGTTGCAGCTCAAGGCCCGCAAGTTCGGCTTCTGGGGGCTGGCCACCCCGGAGGAGTACGGCGGCATGGACCTGCCGGCCGTCACCCAGTCGCTGATCTGGACCGAGCTCGGCCGCTCGTTCGTACCGTTCCGCTTCGGTGGCGAGGCGGACAACATCCTGTTCCACGCCAACGACGAGCAGAAGCGCGAGTTCCTCGTCCCGACCATCGAGGGCGAGCGGCGCAGCTGCTTCGCGATCACCGAGCCGGGCGCCGGCTCCGACGCGGCCAACATCAAGCTCAGCGCCCGCCGGGACGGCGACGACTGGATCCTCAACGGCGAGAAGACCTTCATCACCGGCGGCCACGAGGCCGACTTCGCCATCGTGATCGCGGTGACCGACCGGGAGAAGGGGGCCCGCAACGGCGGCGCCACCGCCTTCCTGGTCGACCGGTCGATGGGCTGGCGGTCGGAGTTCATCCAGACGATGGGGGAGGGCGGGCCAGCCGCGCTCGTCTTCGAGGACGTCCGGGTGCCGCACCGCAACATCCTCGGCGAGCCGGGGCAGGGCTTCAGCCTCGGCATGGAGTGGATCGGCAAGGGGCGCTACACCATCCCGTCGCACGCGGTCGGCATCGCCGAGCGGGCGCTGCGGATGGCCATCGACTACGCCAACACCCGGGAGACCTTCGGCGCGAAGATCGGCACCAACCAGGCCATCCAGTGGATGATCGCCGACTCGGAGACCGAGCTGGAGGCGGCCCGCTGGCTCATCCTGCGCGCCGCCTGGACCGTCGACCAGGGTCTGGACCCGCGGCACGCCTCGTCGATGGCGAAGCTCTACGGCGCGGGCATGGTCAACCGGGTGGTGGACCGGGTCCTGCAGATCCACGGCGGCATGGGCTACACCCGGGAGCTGCCCATCGAGCGCTGGTACCGGCAGGTCCGGCTGTACCGCATCTTCGAGGGCACCGACGAGATGCAGCGGCTGATCATCTCGCGCGACCTGCTGCGCGGCTACACCAAGCTGGGCGGGCACCTGGCATGAGGACCTTCGCCACCATCGAGGAACTGGCCGCGGCGACCGGCGAGACGCTGGGCCCCGGCCCCTGGCTCCGGATCGACCAGCAGCGCGTCGACCGGTTCGCCGACGCCACCGACGACCACCAGTGGATCCACATCGACCCGCAACGAGCCGCCGCCGGCCCGTTCGGCGGCACGATCGCGCACGGCTACCTGACCCTGTCCCTGCTGCCGGCGCTGGTCAGCGGGCTGTACCGGGTCGAGGGAGTGACCATGGGAGTCAACTACGGGCTCAACCGGGTGCGCTTTCCCGCCCCGGTCCGGGTCGGCAGCGCGGTACGCGCCACCGCGACCGTCGCCGACGTGTCCCCGGTGGACGGCGGCGTGCAGGTCGTCACCGCGGTGACCGTGGAGAGCGACGCCGGCGGCAAGCCGGTCTGCGTCGCCGAGACGGTCAGCCGCCTGCTGCGGGGGGCGGCCCGGTGACCGCGCTGTCGCTGGCCATGGTGCTGGCCGAGTCCGCCCGCCGGCACCCCGACACCGTCGCCGTGGTCGACGGCGAGCAGCGGGTCACCTACGCGGAGCTGTGGCTGGAGGCGCGCAGCTACGCCGCGGGCCTGCGCGAGCTGGGCATCGGCCCGGGCGACCGGGTGGCCCTGCTGGCCCCGAACGTCGTGGACTTCCCCCGGGTCTACTACGGCGCCCTCGCCGCCGGCGCGGTGCTCGTGCCGGTGCACCTGCTGCTCACCGTCGACGAGGCAGTGCACGTGCTGGCCGACAGCGGCGCGAAGCTGCTGGTCTGCCACAGCTCGCAACTCGCGCTCGGCGCGGCCGCCGCGGCGGCGGCCGGCGTCGCGCTGGTGACCGTCGGGCCGGCGGCGGCCGGCGCGGTCGCGCCCCGGCTGGAGGAGCTGAGCGGCCCGCTGCCACCGCTGCCGTCGTACCTCACCCGGTCCGCGGAGGATCCGGCGGTGGTGCTCTACACCAGCGGCACCACCGGGGTGCCCAAGGGCGCCCTGCTCACCCACCTCAACCTGGTCATGAACGCCACCGTCAACGTCTTCGACGCCAACGACGCGCGCAGCACGGACGTGGTGCTCGGTTGCCTGCCGCTGTTCCACAGCTTCGGCCAGACCGTGGCGATGAACGGCACCTTCCGGATCGGCGCGACGCTGGTGCTGCTGAGCCGGTTCACCGGGCCGGCGGCCATCGACCTGATGCTGTGCGAGGGGGTGAACGTCTTCCACGGCGTACCCACCATGTACGTGGCGCTGCTCGACGCCGCCCGGGACCGCGACGAACTGCCCCGGCTGCGGCTCTGCATCTCCGGCGGCGCGTCGCTGCCGGTGGCCGTGCTCGAACGGTTCCACGCCGCGTTCCAGACAACGATCTTCGAAGGGTACGGGCTCTCCGAGACCTCACCCACCGCGACCACCAACCAGCCGCACTTCGGCACCCGCCCCGGCACCATCGGGCACCCGGTCTGGGGCGTGGAGGTGGAGATCGCCCGTGCGGAGGTGGAGGACCGGATCGAGCTGCTGCCGGCCGGCGAGCTCGGCGAGATCGTCATCCGCGGGCACAACGTCTTCGCCGGCTACCTGGGGCGGCCCGAGGCGACCGCGGAGGCGGTGGTGGACGGCTGGTTCCGCAGCGGCGACCTGGGCCGCAAGGACGCCGACGGGTTCATCACCATCGTCGACCGGAAGAAGGACATGATCATCCGGGGTGGCTTCAACGTCTACCCGCGCGAGGTGGAGGAGGTGCTCGCCCGGCACCCGGCGATCGGCCAGGTGGCCGTGATCGGCGTGCCCGACCGGCGGCACGGCGAGGAGGTCTGCGCGGTGGTGGTGGCGGATCCGGCCGGCCCCGGCCTGCCCGACGAGCAGGAGCTGATCGACTGGTCGCGGGAGCACCTGGGCCGGCACAAGTACCCCCGGCAGGTCCGCTACGTCGACGCGCTGCCGATCGGTCCGAGCCACAAGGTGCTCAAGCGGGAGCTGCGCCGGACCCTGGCCCCGCCGACGGACTGACCGGCGGAACCACTGGGCCGTCCGCTACGACACCCGCGGCTGCCGGCTCCGCTCCCGGCGGCCGGCGTCCCGCACCCGGGGCGGCCGGCCGCCCCGGGCGCGCTCAGCGGCGTACGGCGACGGGTGCGGCGCCGGCACCGGGGGCGCCGGCGCCCCCGGGTCAGCGCCGGGCCTGCTGCTTGGCCATCTCCGGCCGCTCACCCTTGCCGACCCTGCGCAGCGCGTCGCGCAACTGCTCCTCGGTCATCTTGGAGTTGCCCTCGATGCCCTTGTCGTGCGCCTGCTGTCGCAATTCGTGCAGGCGGTTCCGGTCACCCATGTCCGCACCTCCTGATCCGTGGCGCGAGGCCGATCCCCACGCCCACCGGCGCATCGTCTTCCCGTGCCGGCCGGCGGCAAACAGCCGCCCGGCTCAGCGCAAACGCACCGGCCCGGCGTCGATCCGGACCCGGAACAGCGCGTACGGCCGGCGGCGCAGGTCCTGTCCACGCTGGTACTTCGCCTGCCGGTGCAACTGGTTGGCGGTGACGTACAGGTGGCCGTCGGCGGCCACGGACATGGTGTCGGGCCACAGTAGCCGCGGGTCGTGGACCACGGTCTCGAACTCGCCGTCCGGCCGGCGGCGCAGCACCGCGTTCTGCTCGTACGAGGTCAGGTAGAGCGCCCCCGAGTCGTCGGTCTCCAGGCCGTCCGAGCCGCCGCCCTTGTCGCCCTCGTCCACCACCGTGGCGGCCACCTGGTCGTCGTCGAGGCCGCGGTCGGCGAGGGCGTCGGTGCCGACGCTGTACCAGCGCCGCGAGGCGAGCGGGCAGTAGTACAGCCGGGACCCGTCGGCGGAGATGGCGATGCCGTCCGAGCCCATGCCGACCGGCTTGGCCGGCCCGTCCGCCGGGCGTTCCAGGAACGGCCGCCCCTCGACCACCGGGCGGAAGGTGCGCACCGGCTCGGCCTTGGTGGACGGGTGGTCGTGCAGCCGCCGCCAGGACGCGCCGGTGGCGAGGTCCACGACGATGACGCCGTTGGGCCCGGAGTCGGCGGAGTCGGTGATGTAGGCCAGCCCCGCGTCGCCGCGCCGCAGGTCGAAGCGGACGTCGTTGAGGTACGTCGTGGGCAGCGCGACGTCGGCCGGGAAGGTGATCACCTGACCGACGGTGTCGGTGTCCAGGTCGACGCGGACCAGTTTCGGCCCGCCCGGCCGGGTGGGCTGGAACAGAGGGCTGCCGGTGTCGAGCACCCAGAGCCGGTCGGCCGGGTCCACGACGACGCTCTGCACCGACACGAACGCGTTCGCGTCGTCGTCGCCGGCCGGGCTGTTCCAGGCCGGGTCCGGGAACGGCACCTCCTGGCCGCCGCGCAGCTCGACCACCGTCGCCGGGACCTCGTCGCCCCACTTGGGGAAGTTGACGAAGATCCGGCCGGTGTGCGACACGCTCACCCCGGTGGGCATCGCCCCGCCGAACGTGTGCACCAGTTCCAGCTCACCCACCGACTCGTCGCTGACCGGCCCGTTCATCCGCCCTCCCACCCGAGACAACAGGGTGTCCTTCCCGGGCCCCGACCCGGCAAACCCCGCCCACCGGCGCCGCTGCGGCCCCCTTACCAACCCGGCCGATCGCCCTGCCCCTGCCCAACCCGGCCGATCGCCCCGCCCTCGCCAACCCGGCCGATCGCCCCGCCGGCCGGCGCGGCCGCGTCGCCGGTGCCGGCGCCGACGCCGGCCCTGGCGCTGGCGCTGGCGCTGGCGCTGGCGGGCGTACGCTGGCCTCGCGTGGCGGGAGGGGGACGACCGGGATGGGGCCGGCGGAGGGCGACGCGGCGGACCTGCTCCGCCGGGCACGGCGGGTGGTCGTCTTCACCGGTGCCGGCATGTCGGCCGAGAGCGGGGTGCCGACGTTCCGCGACGCCCTCACCGGGTTGTGGCAGCGGTTCGACGCCCACGCCCTGGCCACCCCCGAGGCGTTCGACGCCGACCCGGCCCTGGTCTGGGGCTGGTACGAGTGGCGACGCCAGCTTGTCCGGCGCGCCGAGCCGCACCCGGGACACCGCGCCGTGGCCACGATCGAGGCTCGCGTGCCGACGGTCCTGATCACCCAGAACGTGGACGACCTGCACGAGCGGGCCGGTTCGCGCGCCCCGCTCCACCTGCACGGCAGCCTGTTCGCGCCGCGCTGCTCGGCCTGCGACCACCCGGCGCCGGTGCCGGACGGGGCCCCGGAGCCGGCCGACGGCCGCCGGCTGCCGCCACCCCGCTGCGCGCGCTGCGCGGGCGCGGTCCGCCCCGGCGTCGTCTGGTTCGGCGAGGCGCTGCCGCGGGACGCGCTCGCGGCGGCGGTCGACGCCGCGTCCGACTGCGACGTGCTGCTGACCGTCGGCACCTCCGGCCTGGTCCACCCGGCCGCGGAGATTCCCCTGGTCGCGGCCCGCCTCGGCGGCTCGGTCATCCAGGTCAACCCGGACCGTACGCCGCTGGACGCGGTCGCCGCGGTGAACCTGCGCGCCCCGGCCGCCGAGGTGCTCCCCGCCCTGGTCGCCACCGCCTGGGGTGACGCGGGCCAGCGCTGACCCGCCCGGCGATCCGCCCGGCCCGGCCGGTACGAAGCCCGCCGCGTGCCCCGCAACGCCGCCACCGCCCGACGCCCCGCAACGCCGGCGCCGCCCGACGCCCCGGTGTCCCGCAACGCCGGCGCCGCCCGGCGCCGGGCGGCCACCTGATGCGCTCCGATCGGCATTCGTCAATCGTCTGACGTCTCGTCGTATGTGTGTAATCACCGACGGTTGTGAACGTGCTTCGATGACTACGATGAGCGGTGTCCCCGTCACAGCACACTGTTCGATGGACGTCGGCTCCGGGGGAGGTGCCTGATGCCGACGGAGACGGCCCGCAACCCGTCTTTGAGCCTCGTCCGGTCGCGCCTGCTCGCCGCGCTGGACGTCCGACCGAGGTCGCTCGGTCTGGTCGTGGCGCCCGCCGGCGCGGGCAAGACCACCCTGCTCGCCCAGTACGCGGGCAGCGTCACCGGGCCGATGTCCTGGCTGCGCACCGTGCCGTCGGACGCCGACCCGCTCCGGGTGCTGGAGCGGATGGCCGCCACCCTGCTCGACGGCCCCGGTGGGCTGCTGGTCGTCGACGACCTGCACCTGATCGAGGGCACCCCGGGGGAGTCCGTGCTGCTGGACCGCGCGCACGCGCTCACCCGCGAGGGCGTACGCGTGCTGATCGGCACCCGCCGCGCCCCGGCGCCGATCCTGGCCCGGCACGAGTTCTCCGACAGCGTCGTGATCGACGCCGAACAGTTGCGCTTCCGCGCCTGGGAGGTCGAACGGCTGCTGCGTGACGTCTACCGCGAGCCACTGCCCGCCGACGACGTCGCGGCCCTGACCCGCCGGCTCGGCGGGTGGGCGGCCGGGCTGAAGCTCTACTACCTCTCCACCCGGGGCCAGCCGCTGCCCGACCGTCGGCGGGCCGTCGCCGCGCTGGCCAAACGCTCGGCGCTGTCCCGGGACTATCTCACCCGGACGGTCCTGGCCGAGCTGGCTCCGGCGCTGCGCCGGTTCCTCGTCCGCACCTGCGTCTTCGAGGTGCTCACCGCCGAACGCTGTGACCGCCTGCTCGGCGGCGGCGACGGCCAGGCCGCGTTGGAGGAGTTGGAGCGCCGGCACGCGTTCACCGTCACCCACGACGGTGGCCGGTCCTTCGCCTACCACGAGGTGCTGCGCGCGCACCTGGCCGCGGCGCTGGTCGAGGAGCTGGGGGAGGCCGAGGCGCGGGAGTGGCACGCCCGCGCCGGCCGGCTGCTCGCCGATGAGGGCGTGGCCCTGGAGGCGGCCCGCTGCTTCGCCCGCGCCCAGCAGTGGTCCGAGGTGCACCGGCTGCTCGACGCGGCCGGTGCCGCGGTCGCCGTGCGGGGCCTCGACCCGTGGACCGACCTGCTGCCCGGCTGGTTCATCGCGGAGGACCCGTGGCTGGTCCTCGCCGACGCACAGCACCGCATCAACGAGGGCCAGCTCGCCGCCGCGGTGCCGCTGCTGCGCCGGGCCGAGCAGATGTTCGGCGCCGGACCGGGCGGGTCCCGCTGCCGCGCGCTGCGCGCCGACGTCACCCCCTGGCTGCCGGACGGCCCGCACTGGCGCGGCCACTGGTCCGGCTGGTTGCGGACCGCCACCCGCCGGCACCCGATGGTCGTCGTGGGCGAGGCGGACCGGCTGGCCGGCGCCGGCGCGACCCTGGTGCGCGCCGGCGCGCTGCTGCTCGCCGGCCACGCCGTGGAGGCGGTGCGGGTGCTCGACCGCGCCGCCGCCGCCGACGGTCCGGTCGGCGTGGCCTGCCGGCTGTTGCGCGCCGCCGTCGCGCTGGCCGCCGGGGACCCGCACGGGGCGGCCACGGTCGGCGCCGTCGGCCTGGAGGCGGACCGGGCCGGCCTGCCGTGGCTCGCCCGGGTCGCCCGGGCCGTACCGTCCCTGGCCGGCGCCGACGCCGACCTCAAGGAGGCGGCCGCCGTGGTGGAGGAGTGCGACCGGCTCGGCGACCGGTGGGGCGCCCTGCTCGCCGCGGGGTGCGCCGCGCTGTCCCGGTCGTTGCGCGGCGGCCCCGATCCGGAGGAGGCCGGCCGGTTGCTCGACCGGGCCCGGGAGGCGGACGCCGGAGTGCTCGCCGCCTGGGCCCAGTCGCTGCTCGCGCTGGCCGCCGTGCGGGCCCGGCTGCCCGACGCCGACGTCGAGGTACGCCGGGCGGAGAGCACCGCCCGGGCCGCCGGCGCCCCGGGCGCCCGGGTGCTCGCCCTGGCCGCCGGTACGCCCACCGGGCCGGGCCGGGCCGCCGCGCTCTCCGCCGTGCACGCCGTCGCCGAGCAGGCCGGGCTGCCCCGGGCGGCGGTGACCGCCTGGACCGCCGCCGAGCCCCAGCCGTCACCCGCCACGGCCGGCACGGCCCGGCTGACCGTACGCTGCTTCGGCGGTTTCCAGGTCTGCCTGGACGGTGAGCCGCTGAACTGGTCGCCGCTGCGCCCCCGGGCCCGCGCGGTCGCCCGGATCCTCGCCATGTACGCCGGGCCGGTGCACCGCGACCGGCTGCTCGACGCGCTCTGGCCGGACACCGACCCCGGCACGGCGACCCGCACCCTGCATGTGGCCCTGTCCAGCCTGCGCCGGTTCCTCGACACCCACCTGCCGGCCGGCGGCGGGGAGACGCTGCTGCACCGCGACGGGGACGCGTACCTGCTGGCCCTGCCGGCCGACGCCTGGTGCGACGTGCGGGAGTTCCGGCGGGCGGTGGAACGCGCCGCCCGGCGGGCCTCGCCGCAGGATCCGGAGGCGCTGGACGACCTGCGGGTGGTGGTGGCCGCGTACACCGGCGAGCTGCTGCCGGAGGACGGCCCGGCGGAATGGGTGGTCGCCGAGCGGGAGGCGCTGCGCCGGCAGGCGGCCGACGCGGCGGCCCGCCTCGCCGAGGCGGCCCTGAGCGGCGCGACGGCCGGGCCGGCGGTGGCGATGGCGGCCCGCTGCGTCGAGATCGACCCCTGCCACGACGCCGGCTGGCGGCTGCTGATCGCCGCGCACGACCGGGCGGGCAACGCGGCCGCCGCGGAGCACGCCCGCCGCCGCTACGCCGACGTGCTCGTCTCCCTCGGGCTGGACCCGGCCGTGGTCGCCGCCGCCCCGATCAGCGTCGACCGAAGAATTCCGCTTCCCCGATCGCCACGGACGGAAGCAGTCCAGGCCCGTACGTCGAGCGGACCACCAACCTGATCCGCACCACCTTCGCGGCCGGCACGTCGAAGTGCTGCTCCCCGGGCTCGTCGCGCAGCTCGATGTCGGTCTTCTCCTGCCGGCCGTCCGGGCCGACGGCGATCACGGTGAGCCCGCGCGGCCGCCCGGCGGCCAGGAAGGCCTGCCGCCGCGGGCTGACGCCCGGCGTGATCACCACGGTGAGCAGCCGGACCGGCTCGGCGAACCGGCCCTCCACCCAGGCGCCCCGGGCCACCCCGTTCGGCGCCCAGTACCGGTTGTTCGCCCCGTCGGTCAGCCGGCCCGCGGTCGCCCCCGGCGCCTCGGACGACGCCACCACCGCCGCGGGCACCAGCGGCGTCGGGTCCTGGGTGCGGTCGCGCACCGCCTCGATGGCGCGGCGCACCAGCGGCGGCCCGGCGATGGCCAGGACCCCGACCAGGCAGAGCGTCAGCACGATCAGCAGGGTCCGCCGGGCCGCCCCGGCGGCGCGGCGCTGCTCGCGCAGCGAGCGGCGTTCCGGCGACCGGCGACGCAGCCGGTCCCAGCAGCGCTGCCACCAGGTGCGTCGCGGGGCGGCGGGCCCGGCGGCGGCGACCAGTTCGGCGCCGCAGGCACGGCAGAACCGCCGGCCGGGCGCGTTCTCGGCCGCGCAGGACGGGCAGACCAGCCGGGGCGGCGGCGCGGTCGGACCGTCGGCCGGCGCCACCGGCACGGGCGCGGCGTCGGTCGGCTCGGCGCGCCGGTCCGGCGCGCCGGGCTGCCGGGGAGCCGGTGCTCGCCCGCCCGGATCCGGGTCGGTCCCGTCCGGCGCCGCCACGGCCCGGCCTGCCTCCGGTCCCGTCCGCGCGGCCGCCCCGGCGCTGATCCCGGCGGCCGCCCCGGCGCTGGTCCCGGCGCTGGTCGCGGCGGTGGTCGCGGCGGCGGTCCCGGCGCTGGTCGCGGCGGTGGTCCCGGCGTTGGTCGCGACGTCCTCGGTCCGCCCGCCGGCGCGCGGGTCGCGCTTCGGCCGCCGGTCGGCGTCCGCATCGTCCGCCGGCCCGTTCCCGGCCCGGCCGTCGGCCGGGCGCCCCTCGACGTCGGTGGCCGTCCCCGACCGGTCGCCGGTCCCCGGGCCCGGTCCCGGGCGGTCGGCCCCGGTGGACCGGCCGCCCGACGGCGGGTCACCGGCGTCCCAGCGCAGGAACTCGCCGCAGGTGCCGCAGAACTGGTCGGCGTCGCCGTTGCTGGCCCCGCACTCGGCGCAGATGATCATTGGGCTGCCTCCAGGATCACCCGGACGTGGGCCGGCACGGCGGCGGCCAGGACGTGGCGGACCAGCGCCTCGTCGGCCTCCCCGCGGATCCGTACCCGCACCTCCGGCGTCTCGTCGGGCGGCGGCGCGTCGGTCGGCGTCGCCGAACAGGTCACCCCGCCGCTGTCGGTGACCTCGGCCGCCACCCCGGCGGCGACCCGCAGGGCCAGCACCATCCCCCGGGCCGTACCCCGCCAGCGGTGCACCTCGACGGCGTGCCGGACCAGGTCCCGGCGGACGTCCGGCGACCGGTCCCCGTCCACCGGCGCGGCCACCCAGCCGGCCAGCCAGTCGAGGAAGTCCGGCGGGGCCAGCTCGAGGTCGAAGTAGGTGTCGAGGCAGTCGAGGGTGAGCAGGATCGGGGCCAGCACCTCGTCCAGCCCGGCGGTGAACCGTTGGGCGAAGTCGTCCTCCAGGTACATGGCGGGCAACTGCTGCCCGATCGGGTGCGGGCTGACCAGCCCCGGCACGGAACCCCGCATCATCCCCTCCTGACCTCGGCGCCCCGGCTCACGAGGTGACCCGCACCTGGTGGCCGTAGGAGAAGGCGAGGGCGCTGACGTCCAGCTCGATGCGCTGCACGGCCTCGCCCCGGTCCCCGGTGGTCGGGTCCGCGCCGAACAACCGGACGTCCTCCACCAGGTCGATGCCGGCCACCCGCTGGAGCACGGCGTGCAGCTCGCCCGACTGCACCGGCCGGCCGAACGGCCACCCGGTGCCCTCCGGTCCACCCCGGACCGGATCCAGGTAGTCGTAGAGCGCGCGCAGCGCCCGGCGGCGCAGGTCCGCGGTGGACCCGGACCGGGACCGGGCCCGGACCTGCGCCACCACCGTCACCCCCTGGTAGAAGGGCGGCTCCACCAGCACCCGGGCGCCGACGCAGCGGCGTACGTCGAGGAAGGCCCGGATCCGCTCCAGGGTCTCCTCGCGGGGCCGCAGCGCGGCGAACCGGGCCGCGTCGTCGTCGCTGTCCCGGTGCTCGCCCAGCGCCGGCACCACCAGCACCCGCACCGCGGTCGAGCCGTCGCCGGCCGGTACGCACCGCACCCGCAGCACCTCCGGCGCGGCCTGCCGGGCCAACTGCTCGTAGTCCTCGGCGGTGACCGCCCGCTCCCGGGTCCGCAGGGTCAACGGCCCGCGTACCGACGTCTCGGCCAGCGACTCGCCGTCCACCCCGCCGGTGGCGGCGGCCCGGTTCGTCACCGTGGAGACGAACGGCACCGGGTCGCGCAGCACGGTCAACGACCGGGCCGCCACGTTGCCCTGCCGGCCCCCGCCCGTCCGGTACGCCGGGATCCGCACCACCGCGCCCTTCGGCGGCACCGCCCCGTACCCCCGGACCGTGCCGTCGGGTTGCCGCACGGCCGGCCCGAAGCGGATCTCGCCGCCGGCCCGGTCCACGCAGACGTGCCGGTCCTCCGGCCCGGAGTCGGCGAAGCTCGGCACCTCCCGCCAGGTCTGCCAGCCCTCGGCGGTGCCGACCTCGATCTCGATCGTGCCGTCGGCGGCGACGATCGGGGCGCGCTGCACGGTGAACCGCTGGCCCGGCACCCCTTCGGCCGCGCCGACGGTCTCCCCGGCGATCAGCTCGGCGTGGCAGGCCTCGACCGTCCCGCCCACGGTGGCCGCCTCGGCCCGGCCCAGCCGGGGCGGGGCGTGGAAGAACGGCTGCCCGGCGGCGGGCTCGCGCAGCCGGCAGCGCAGCCAGCCGGCGCGGTGCCGGGCGACCGCCGACGCGGTGTGGCCGGCCGGTACGTGCAGGACCACCTCACCGGCCCGGTTCAGCGCGCCGGTGGTGTCCCGCTCGACCGGGCACGGCACCCAGCCGTCGTCGGTCCACGCCTCCCAGACCAGCGGCGGGTTCGTCGGGTCCACGCCACGGCCGGCGACCGCCCAGTCCATGGTGAGCAGCACCACGCAGCCGGGCACCGCCGTGTCCAGCCCGAACAGCACGGCGTCGCCGGCCGCCGGCGGATCGGCGAACGCCGGCACCCGGTCCGGGCCGCCCAGCTCGCCGGTCCGGTCGGTGGGCTGCCCGCCGGCCGGCACGGTCAGCACCCGGACCAGCCGGCACGGCGGCACGGTGAGCTCGCGCAACGTCTCGAAGGTCACCGGCTCGACGTTCTCGGCCCGCACGGTCGCCACGTGCGTGCGGGCCGGCACCACCACGGCCGCCTCGCGCGGCGCGGACAGCCAGAACGTCACGTCGGTCGAGGCCACCGCGGGCGGGAACGGGGTGATGCCGAGCAGGTCGAGGAACTTCACGTAGTGCCGGTCGGGCACCCGGTTGAGCCGGTAGAGGAGCTGGTCGACCAGGTAGGCGAACGTCTCGATGAGGGTGACCCCCGGGTCCGAGACGTTGTGGTCGGTCCACTCCGGGCAGCGCCGCTGCACCAGGCGTTTGGCGTCGTCGACCAGGTCCTGGAACCGGCGGTCGTCGAGGTGGGGCGCGGGCAGGGCCATCACTCGGCTCCGGGATCGTGCGCGGGGATGACGTAGAACGGGAAGACCAGGTTGCGGGGGTCGTTGTCCTGGCGCAGCCGGTAGCGGATGTCGATGTGCAGGGTGCCGCGGTCCGCGTCGGCGAAGTCGACCAGCACGTCGTCCAGCTCGATCCGCGGCTCCCACCGTTCCAGCGCCAGCCGCACCTGGTAGGCGACCTGACCGGCGGTGGACGGGTCGGCCGGGGCGAACGCCAGCTCGTGGATGGCGCAGCCGAACTCGGGTCGGCCGGGCCGCTCGCCGGGGGCGGTGCCGAGGATCAGCCGAATGCTCTCCACCACCTCGCGGTCGCCGCGCACCAGGGCGACCCCGCCGGTCGGGTCGGTGCGCAGCGGGAACGCCCAGCCGGCGCCGATGAAGTCCGTGGCCATGCCGGTCAACCTCCGATCAGCACGGTCGGGCAGCCGGCGAGGATCGGGGCGCCGCAGCCGGCGAGGTCGCCCAGCCGGGCGGCGGGCCGGCCACCGATCAGCACCGTCGGGCAGCCCGGTGGCAGCAGGGGCGACGGCGGATGCGGCGGGGTGCCGGGGAAGGAGCAGGCGTGCAGTGTGCCGACGGTCGCGGCGGGCTGCCCGCCGATGAGGACGGTGGGCACCCCGGGACCGCCGACCGTCCCCGGGTGGGCGGTCGGGTCACCGACGCGAGCGGCTGGTGGCACGGCTCTCTCCCTTCGTCACCGGTGTCTCAGTTGATCCGCACGACCGCGCCGCGGACCGTCACCGGGCCGCTGGCGGTCAGCTCGGCGCCGCCCTGGCCGGCGACCTTCACGGTGGCGCCCTCCACGGCCACGCCGCCGGTGCCGCGTACGCTCACCCGGCCCTGGCCCTCGATCCCGACGTCGCTCTTCGACGTGACGGTGACCCGCTGGCCGGCCAGTTCCAGCGGGCCGGTGCCGGCGTCCAGGGTGATCCCGTCCCGGGCCTGGACGCTCACCTTGCCGTCGCTGACGATCTCGATCTGGCGGCCGGTGCGGTCCAGCCGCAGGGTGAACTTGCGGTCCCCGGTGGCGAGCAGGATGCCGTCCGGGCCGCTGCCGGCCTCCAGCAGCTCCAGCCGGTGCCCGGTGCGGGACACCAGCGCCCGGGCGGCGATCCGGCCGGTGCCGGCGTCCACCGGGTCGGTGTCCAGCTTCGGCGGCGCGTCGGTGCCGTTGTGCAGCCCGCCCAGTACGTACGCGGCGTCGAGGTTGCCGCCGGTGAAGCCGACCAGCACCTCGTCACCCACCTCCGGCAGCAGCACCGTGCCCCGGTCCGCGCCCGCCCCCGGCTGCACGACCCGCGCCCAACCGGTGGTGTACGTCCCGTCCAGCCAGGGCAGGGTGAGCCGGACCCGGCCCAGTTTCTTCGGGTCCTTCACGTCGCTGACCACGGCCGGGACCAGGCCCCGACCGGCGGGCTCGGCGGCGGACCCGCCGGCGGCCAGGCCGTAGAGCGAGCGGTCGGACCGGCCGGAGACGGTGAACGCCGTGGTGTAGCCGGCCTGTTCGCTGAACACGTGCCGGGTGCTGGTCAGCACGTACCGGCCCTGGAACGGCGCACCGACGTTCGCCAGCGCGACCGCGGCGCCCGCGCGCAGCCGGGCGTTGCCCTTGGCCACCCCCTCGATCTCGGCGCACCCGCCGCCGAGGTCGCCGGCGAGCGCGCCGGCCACCGTCCGGACCGCCGCGTCCGTGCCCAGCGTCGGGTCGGCCACCAGGTACGCCGGGCTGCCGAGCTTCCGTCCCAGCTCGGCCGGGTCGACGCCGATCCCGTCGGCGCCCGGCACGGTCGGGGTGGCGGTCGCGCTGACCGCCCGCTTGGTGGCCGGGTCCCAGCCCCGGGCGCCCACCTCGGGCACCTGGGCGGTCGCGGTCACCCCGGCCCGAAGCGCGATCAGGTTCCGGTTGACCTCGAGCACCAGCGGGTCCTGGCTGGCCCGCGCGGACGGGTCCGGGGCGCCGGTGGGTGGCTCGGGCATCCGCAGGTGCAGCTCGCCGTCGCGGACCGTCACCTGCGCGCCGACCAGCTCGGCGAGCCGGTGCAGGAAGGCCCAGTCGCTGACGTTGTCCTGGCTCAGCTGCGCCTCCGGCTCGCCGCCGATGCCGGCCACCGGGTCGATCCGGCCCGCCTTCAGCCCGGCCCGCTGGGCCACCTTCCGCACGATGTCCGGCACGCTCATTCCCGGGTACGCGGCGACCCGCCGCCCGCGCAGCAGCCGGTGGGCCAGGTCGAGGCCGCGGACCTCGGTGAACGTGCCGGTCGCGTCCAGCTCGCACTCCAGGGCGGTGACCTCGCCGCGCAGCAGCGGCGCGGGACCGCCCGGGTCGGAGGTCTGCACGGTCAGCCGCACCGGTACGCCGATGGCGAACCCGCCCTTGGCCAGCACGCTGCGGTCCGGGTCGCGGTAGCGCAGCACGAACCGGTCGGGCAGGTTGCGGCTGTCGTCCACCGCCGCGTACGTCAGCAGCGACGCGATCTCGGCGGGCAGCGGGCTGCCGCCCACCTCGACGAGGAGGGCGTTGGCGAACTGCTCATTGGCCACGGGCACCACCCGTCAGCTCTTCGGGGGCGGGCACCAGCAGCGCGGTGCCGGGCCGCAGCCGCATCGGGTCGTCGATGTCGTTGGCCTCGGCGATCTGCCGCCACAGCCCGGCCCGCCCGTACGCCTGGTAGGCCACCGAGTGCAGGGTGTCCCCGGCCACGACGACGTGGATGTCCCGGGCGGCGAGCGCGCCGGAGGTCGGGTTCTGCCCCGGCTGCTCGCCGGAGATCTCCTCGAGGGTGACCGTGCAGAGCGCCCGCACCGGGGTGCCACCGGGGGTGAACAGGGTGTACTTGGCGCTGACGCTGGACACGAAGGACGGGAAGCCCACCATGCCGCCCCAGTGGAACACCACCCACGGCGGGGAGCCCTTCTTCTGCTGGCGGCTCGCGTCGGTCGGCACGCAGCAGGCGAACAGCTCCTCCACCCGCTTCACCACCGAGCTGTCCATGGTGTCGGTGGCGTCGAAGAACATCTCCAGGCTCAGCTTGCACGGGTCCGAGCCGGTGAACTCGGGCACGCCGCTCTTCTTGGCGTTGCGCTGCGCGTCCCGCTTCCACTTGGCGGTCTTGGTCAGCGCCAGCTCCTTCGGGTTGAACTGGAACGGGATCTGGCCCAGCTTCGGCCCGGGGGACGCCGTGCCGCCGTTGCGCGGCGGTTCGTGCAGTTGCAGGTACGCGTGGGTGAGCTGCGGCGGTGGGCCGCCGCCCCGGCCGGCCGGGCTGCCGGCGGCGGTGAAGGTGACCGGGGAGGCCGTCACGCCGCCACCTCGCTCTGCTCGCGCATGGCTCAGCCGCCCGTTCCGGGGCCGAAGAAGCCGTGGTGGGCCAGTTCCAAGGTCTCCACGGCGACCTTCGGGTTGTCCGGGCTGAGCTGCGGCCCGGTCCACTTCACCGGGATGACGTCGAGCAGCCCCCACCGGGCGATGACGGTGCCCTCCAGGGTGCGGGCCTCGATCGTGGCGGTCTTGCGGGTGATCCCGTTGGCCATGCCACCGAACCAGCGCATCAGCTTGGTGCTGTCCGCGGTGACCGGCCGGGAGAGCTTGACGTTGGAGAACTTCATCCGGGTGGGCAGCTGCCAGATGTGCCCGTTGTTGCCGCCCTCCTCGCGCTGCTCGACCACGACCTCGCAGCCCAGCCCGTCACAGGTGTTGAACGCGCCGAGATCCTGATCGTCGATCTTGACGACGAAGGCGATCGCGACGGCGACCTCGTCCTTGGCCATCCACCCCTCCTGATCGGTCGGCGCTGGTAACTGTTCGGTAGCTGGGTCGGCCCCGGTCAGCCCGGTCCGCCGAGGACCCCGTGCCGCTCCCGGTCCAGGCGCAGCTCGGTCTTCAGCCGGCGCAGCAGCGGGTCGTACAACTTCTTCAGCAGCTCCTCCGGCTCGGCCCCGGCGGCCGTGCCGGGCAGGGGAGCGGTGGCGGCCGGTGCGGCCGCCGGCCCGGCCGGCGGGTCCGCCGGCGGTGGCTCGACCGTCTCGGCCCGCTGCACGGCCCGCTCACCCGGGTCGGTCCGGGCCGGGTCCGCCGGCCCGCCCGGGTACGCCAGGGGGATGCCGGCCCCGCCCGGGTACGCCGGCGGAATCCCGCCGCCGCCCGGGTACGTCGCCGACGGGCCGCCCCCACCCGGGTTGGCGGTGGTGCCGGGCAGGGCGCCGACCCACCGCTGCACGGGCAGCGGACCGTGGCCCGCGCCGGTGCCGAGCGGGCCGGTCGCGCCGGGCTGACCGGCGACGGTAGGCAGGTCGTGGTGGGTCGGCGCCAGGCCCTGCGGATCGGGTGACGGCGCCGGCACGGCGACGGGCGCCGCGACGGACTCGTGCTGCCAGGACACCCGCTGCACCGGCGGCGGGGCCACCGGCCCGCTCAGGTCGGGCACCTCCCCGGTCAACGGCCGCAGCGGGCGGTCGCCGACCAGCCGAGCCACCACCGGGAGCGGGGCGGCGGCGGACGGCTCGCTGCCGCCGGTCGGGTCGCCGGGGGTGCCGGTGGGCTCGCCGTAGCCACCGACCAGCGCCGCCGTGCCCGGCTCCGCGCCGTCCGGTCCGGGCGCAGCCTCGTCGTGGCCGGGGAACGGCGTGCCGTCGGCCGGTGGATCGCCCGGTGTGACCGGCTGGCCGGCGGGTCCGGCCCCGGCGTCCCGGGCCGCCGCGCCGGGGCCTTCCAGCCGGGACACCACCGGCAGGTCGGGGCCGGCCGACCCGAGGTCGCCGGGCGCGGCCGGGCGCGCCGCCCGGCCGGGGTCGACACCGCTGCCGGCAGGTCCGCCGCCGGTGGAGAGCAGCGGCGCGACCCGGGCACCGGTGGGGGCCCCGGCGTCCGGTGGCAGGTACGTCTGGACCGGGACGCCGGTCCCCGGCGCGGTTGGCGATGGCGGGCCGGCGGCGTCGCCGGACGGCGCTGACCCGCCGGGTGCCGGGCCGGTCACCGGCAGGTCGCCGGCGGCCGGCGGGCCGGTCCGGGGCCCGGGTTCGGCGGGGGCGTCGGCCGGTAGGCGGGCGACGGAGGTGTCGCCGACCAGCCCGGCCAACTGGTCCGCCGGGGCGGAAGTGGCCGCCGCTGCCGCACTGCCGGCGTCGTGCGGGCCGGCGACGGCGGCGCCGGGGTCGGTGCGGGCATCGAGGTCCGGCGCGGAGCCGACGGCACCGGCCGGATCACCGGGCCCGTCGGCCGGCCCGGTGATCGCGGCCGGGCCGGTGCCCTCCGGCGTCCGCTGAGCGGTGCCCTCCGGCGTCCGCTGGGCGGTGTCGGCCGGGGTCCGTTGAGCGGTGTCGGCCGGGGTCCGTTGGGCGAGGGGGAGGGCGGTGTCGGTCGGCGGCACCCGCGCGGCCATCGCGGCGTCGACCGGGGCGGGCGGGTGGCGTGGGCCCGCCGCACCGTCGAGGGCGCGCTGCGCCGTCGGGATGTCCGTGGGCCCGGTCGCGGACGGTGTCGGGCCGGGCAGGGGAGACACGATCGGCTCGCCGAGACCGAGCCGGCGGTGTGGCCGCGCCGCCTCCCCCGGAAGGCGCTGCACGGGCAGGTCGACGGTGGACGGTCCGGCGGTGGCCGGTGCCGTGACCCCGGCCGCCGGTCCGGTCACGTCGCCGCCGCCGGCCGGTCCCGGCAGGCCGGCCGGCGGGAGGTCCTGGCCCAGGGTGGGTGCCGCCGGCGGGTCGGCCGGCTCCGCCGGGCCGGCCGGCCCGGGGACCGGCTCGGCGGGCGGCTCCGCGGCGCACACCGGGGCGTCGACGGTGGGCAGGTGCAGCTCCACGGCGGGCGGCGGAGCGGTCACCAGCCGGCTGACCGGCACGGGTTCCAGCGCCACCGGCCGGGCCGACGGCAGGGCACCCGCCGGTGCTGGCCCGTCCGGCCCGGCCAGGGCCGGTCCGGCACCGGTCTCCGCCGACGGCAGGCCGGGGGTCGGCAGGTCGCCGACCCGTCGTTGCACCGGCGTGGCGAGCCGGCCGCCCCGCGCCGGCGGGGTGGCGAGCGGCAGCGGCGTCGCGACGTCGGGGGACGGGCGTGCGGCCGGCTCCGGCTCGGGCCGGCGCGGCTCCGGGGCGGGCAGGGCGGCGTCGTGCAGCACCCCCGACGGCTCGGCCGCGCCGACGAGGTGACCGAGGGGGGCCAGGTAGGACGGATCTCGCCAGGCGGTCAGCGCGCCGGTGAACGTCTCCGGCAGGTTCAGCCGTGGCTCCGTCGGGGTGACCCGCTGGATCGGCGGCAGTGCCTGCCAGGCGGGCGGCTCACTGCGGCCGGCCGCGCCGGCCGGCTCCGGGGGCGCTGCGGCGCCGGGTCCCACCGAGGCCGGACCGGGGGTCGCGTCGGCGGCGGACCGTTGCACGGTCCGCTGCGATCGCCGGCGCCACGGCCACATCGGGTCACCGTCCCTGACTGATCCGGGTGTTGATGCTGGCGATCTCGGCCACGTATCGCAGCCGTTCGCCGTGTTCCAGGTCGAGGATCTCCTCGAGTGACCAGTGGAGGTGGTAGGCGACGTACGCGACCTCGGCATAGATGCGGTCGGCCGCGTACGTCACGATTCCCCCAGGCGACCACCGGCGAGGTCGACCGCGAACCGGTGCCGGCACTCGGGACAGACCACGCTGGCCCGGGTGTGGCCCTCGCTGTTGATCCGTCGGTACATGTCCTGCAGGAACGCGAGGTCGGAGGCGAACAGGTCCTCCACCACGCCGGGATGCACGTCCACCACCGTGCCGATCCGGGTGATCACCCGGCTGAGCAGCACCACGGTCAGGTACGGCGGGTTCTCGCGTACCCGGTCGTCGCGCAGCGGCACCAGCTCGTCCCGGGCCGTGGCCAGCCGCATCACCCCGTCCCGGTGCACCGTGCCGGCCCCGTCGACGTACCCGCGGGGCAGCTCGAACGGGAACTCCGTACGCAGCGTCTCGCGCCGAGGGGCGACGGCCGGTGCCTCGGCCTGCTCCGGGCCGGGCGGCGGGACGAGGGACGAGGTGCGGCGCATCGGACTACTCGACCTCCATCGCCTCGTACGTCACCACGAGCTTCTCGGTGAGCACGCTGGTGTCGCCGGCCTTGAGCGAGCTGATCTCCAGGCTCTTCGCCCACGCGTTGGTGAGCTTGTACCGCTTGATCGGCATGCCCTCGTAGTCGAAGACGATGATCGCGCCGCCCTTGCGGGCGTCGCCCATCTTGCCGAACCGGCAGTCCTTGATCCACTTTTCGAAGCTGTTGTCGGAGGTCAGACCCCGGGTGAGGGTGACCTCGCCGGCCTTCGGCGCGCCGGGCGCCTTGCGCACCACGAACTTGCCGTCCGCCGTGTTCGACTTGTACTCGATGACGTCCTGCTCCATCTTCAGGCCGGTCACCTCGGTGATCTGCCGGATGACGATGCTGTCCACCTCCAGGCCGAACGAGTGGCCGACGGCGGAGTCGAAATCGGGGAGCGGCACGACTGCCTCCTCACGCTACGGGGACTACTCGTTGACCAGGCTGGTGCCACCGGACATCTGGGCCAGCTGGAAGATCACGAACTCGGCGGGCTTGACCGGCGCCACGCCGATCTGGCACACCACCTGGCCGGCGTCGATGCTCTCGGCGGGATTGGTCTCCCGGTCGCACTTGACGAAGAACGCCTCGTCCGGGGTGAGCCCGAACAGCGCCCCCCGCCGCCACTCGTTGACCAGGAACGCGCTGATGGTGCGCCGGATGCGCGCCCAGAGCATGTCGTCGTTGGGCTCGAAGACCACCCACTGGGTGCCGTTCAGGATCGACTCCTCCAGGTAGTTGAAGAGCCGGCGGACGTTCAGGTAGCGCCAGGCCGGGTCGGAGGAGAGGGTGCGCGCGCCCCAGACCAGGATGCCCCGGCCCGGGAAGGCCCGGATGCAGTTGATCCCGAGCGGGTTGAGCAGCTCCTGCTCGGTGCGCGTCAGCTGGGTCTCCAGCGCCACCGCGCCCCGGATCACCTCGTTGGCGGGGGCCTTGTGCACGCCCCGCGTGCCGTCGTTGCGCGCCCAGACCCCGGCCAGGTGCCCCGACGGCGGCATGAACCGGTTGGTGCCGGTCACCGGGTCGAACACCTTGATCCACGGGTAGTAGAGGGTGGCGTACTTCGAGTCGTACCCGGCCTGGTCGGTGCGCCACTCCTTGACCTGCTGCGGCGACAGGCCGGGCGGCGGGTCCAGGACGGCCATCCGGTCACCCATCAGCTCGCAGTGGGCGATCATCGCCGACTGCACCGCCTTCACCGACTCGAGGTCGATCGCGCCGCGCTGGTAGGCACCCATCAGGTCGGGCACCGCGACCATGGTCACCTCGTCGACCGCCTCCAGGCCGCCGAAGCCGGTCCGCTCCGCCGCGTCGCCGACGTACTCGTCGGCGGAGACGTTCTCCGGCGCGCTCACGGTGGGCGGGGCGGCGCTCAGCGCGACCTCGCCGCCGCGCGGCCGGGCGAGCTGCCCGGTCGGTGCCGCCTCCTCGATGGTGATCAGCTTGGACCGTTCCCGGACCACGGCGACCACGTTCTCCTTGCCGCGCTTGGTGGTCACCGACTCGAACGTCTCGACGACCTGCCCGCCCCGCTTGACCACCAGGTTGAACCGGTCGTCGCCGGCACCCTCCGGTGGATCGGCGACCTCGACGGTCAGGTCCTCGGGGGTGCCCTCGGGCAGCGCGCGGGCGACCACCCGGTAGGTGCCCAGGATCGCGGTCGGCTCGGGCGCCGGCGGCAGGGCCTCGTCGCTGGCCCGGTCGCCGCCGACCCGCACGATGTACGCCGCGCCGCCGCCCTGCATGAAGTACCCGTAGACGGCGTGGCCCAGGTAGCAGTCCGGGGCGAACTCGCCGAAGATCTGCGAATACTGGCTCCAGTTGGTCACCAGGGTCGGGGTGTTGAACGGCCCTTGCGCGGCGAAGCCGACGAAGGCGGCGACCGCCGTGCCGACGCCCTCGATCGGGCGGGAGCCGGACTCCACCTCCTCGACGTACACGCCCGGCGCCAGGTAGTTGGGCATCACGCCTCCTCGTCCCTCAGGGTCGAGACGAGCCTCCCGCGTACCCGGGCCCGGTCACACGTCCGGGCGGACGCGTGATCGGGAAGGGTTGCCTGCCCGTAGGGGCAGCGCCGGTGCCGGGGCGGGCACCCGGGTCACTCGGCGTTGGCGGCCACGTCGGCGAGGAAGGCCGACCAGGCCGGCTCCGCCGCCGGCGCGGACGGCGGGTCCAGCTCGCGCAGCCAGCCGGGCAGTTTGTCCGGCAGCCGGTCGGCCAGCTCGCGGCGGCTGCGGCGGCGGACCTCGCCGGCCACCGCGGCCAGCAGCCGGACGAACGCCTCGAGGCTGCTCGCCATGGGGCGGGAGCCGAAGGAGCGGTGCACCTGCCGCACCGCGCCGGTCCGCCCGTCCACGGCCAGCATGGCCTGGCCGGCGTTGCCCAGCAGGTAGAGGTCGTCGACGCCGTCGGGGACCGGCTCCTCGAGGGCCCGGTAGACCTGGCCGACCGTCCGGATCCGTTCCGGCAGGTCGAAGTCGATCTCCAGCACCTCCAGGAACGACTCGGGGATGCCCACCTCGCTGAGCGTCCGTCGGGTGTCCGGGTCGGTGATCCCGGCGGGTACCACGTCCTCCGGGACGGTCACGATCTCGTCGTCGGGGAACCAGCTCTCCAACTCGCGGCGCTTCAACACCTAGCCCTTCCTCACCTTCAGCTTCTCGTCGACCTCGTCGAGCGCCGCCTTGAGCCGGGTGTTGCGGCGTTCCAGGATGGTGCGCTGCTCGGGGGTCCCCCGGCCCCGGACGTCGTCCTCGTCGAGCACGTCGACCTCGATGCCCGCGTCGCGCAGGATCGCGACGCCGGCCTTGCCCGCGTTGTACGTGCCGGACACCTCGGTGACCCGTTCCGACCGGTTGCCGAAGACCGACATCCGCCCCCACAGCCGGCCGAGCCGGTTGGTGCCCTTGAGCTGTCCCTGCTCCACGAAGAGCCGGATCAGCTCGCCGTGGTCGTCCATGTTCGACTTGGGCACCTCCTGGGCGCCCTTGTAGAGCGAGGCGAACTTCATCGCCACCCGCACCGAGGAGGACGATCCGCGCAGCTCCCGGGTGAACCGGGCGATGTAGCTGGCGCAGTTGATGCAGCTGCTCTTGCTGACGTTCATCAGCATGCGGACGTGTTCGAAGAGCGGGATGTCGGTCCGTCGCCGCCGGGCCGCCAGGGCGGCGACGATCTCGTTGCGCCGCCGCTCCCAGCTGCCGTGGAAGTGGTTGGCCACCTGCTCCTCGGCGTGCGCGCCCTGCTGGCTGTCGGTGAGCGCCAGGTCCCGCTGGCTGGCGCCGCTGCTGAGGATCGCGGTGAGTTCGGCGGGGGAGTCGGCGCTGAAGCTGCCGCTGGCCGCGGTGGTGCTGGAGGCGAAGCTCGTCGCGGTCACCTGCTCCACCCGCAGCTCCTCCGGCGGCACCGGGACGTCCACCGACGCCTTCTTCTGCGACCGGGTGGTCGGGTTGACGCTGGCCTCGACGGTGAACTCGTGGTTGCCCAGCGGCACCACCTCGAGCCGCTTGACCCCCCGGCCCTGCCACCGGGCGTAGACCGCGTCGAGGGCGCCCGGGACCTGGCTGACCGGCACCTGGGTGATCGCCCGGTACCCGTCGTCGGCGGCCTGCCGCGCGACGCGTTCCTTCTCCCGCGCGGTGGTCGGCTCACCCCCGGCCGCCCGGCCACCCCGGCGGTCGCGCAGCTTCGCCCAGAGCTTCTTGCCCAGCCCGACGATCTTCCCGACCACCCAGTCCACGGCCTTCATCACCGGCCGGCTGAGCGCCTGGAAGAACTTCTTGACCTTCTCGGCGATCCCGCCGATGCCGAGGATCGCCGCGAGCGCCCCGATCAGCACCGGCACCGAGCGGGCCAGCGCCTTCTCGATCAGCGCCGGCACCCCGCCCGCGCCGCCACCGGCGATCGCGACGATCGCGTCGAGGACGGAGTTGACGAACTCGAGGATCTGCGCGCCCTGGTTGACGATGAACGAGACGAAGTCGATGATCATCTTGACCGCGCGGACGAACGCGGACGCCGGGTTGAGCAGCGAGATGATCCAGGTGATGCCGGCCATCAGGATGGTCGGGATCAGGTACTCGCTGATCTTCGAGAAGAGGTTGGCCTTGAGGTCGCCGACCTTCTCCTGGATCTCCTCCCACAGCCCCCCGAGCCCCTGCGCCTGCACCTTCTGCACCAGCGGCACGGACTGCTCGACGGCGCCCATCGCCGGCTCGGGCACGCCCTTCTGCACGATCCGGCCGCGGATGGTGGCCCAGGTGAGGCCGAGCAGCGAGCCGATCATCATGACGATGCCGCGCAGGTCGAACTTCGCGGGCAGTTCCAGCCCGGCCCCGGCCATCGCCCCGGTGAGCCAACCGACCAGGCCCTTCTTCAGGTGCTCGCCGATGTTGGCCAGGAACCCACGCAGGCCGGCACCGACGGCGCTGACCAGGTTGCCGAGGAACCCGATCGGATCCTTGATGATGGCCATGACCGCCTGGGCGGCCTTGGCCAGCACGCCCAGCAGCATGTCCTTGAGTTGGAGGATCGTCTTGATCACTCCGGCCACGGCGTCGACCGCCTTGGCGACCAGGCCCTTGTTCTTCTCCTTCTCGGCGGCGATCTCCTCGTCGACCGCCGAGAGTGCCTCGTTGTACTTCGTGGCGAGGGTCTGCACCAGCTCGGTGCCCTTGTTGTTCACCGATTCGGTGAGGTCGTCGAACTTGCCGGAGAACTCCCCGGCCGCCTCCTGACCGATCGCCCGCAGGTCGGCCGGGAGCTTCTTCACCTCGGCCTGCAACTGCTCCCGGCCGGCCGCGATGCGCTGCTTGGCCCGGGTCAGCTCCGCCCCGATCAGGTCCGCGACGCCGGAGATCACCTGCTGCATCCGGTCGACGTAGCCCTTGCGGGCGGTGACGAAGATCTGGTTGGCCTCCTCGGGCAGGCCGGCGAACTTGTCCTTCAGCCACCGGCCCTTGCCCAGCAGGCCCGAGTACCGCCTGTCCTTGTACTCGTCCATCCGCCGCTGGTGCTCGGCGGTGAACGCGTCCCGCGCCGCCTTCTCGCCCGTGGTGAACTTCTCGTCGACCTTCTTGTCCAGGCCGGAGAGGATGTCCTCGACGTCCTTCTTGGTGGCGTCGAAGACCTTCTGCAGGGTGGCCGTCACCGCGGCCCGCCGGGCCTCGTCGGCGGACTTCGCCTGTTCCTTGCCCGCCCCGACGGACTGTCCCGCCTTCCCGCGCTGGGTGGCGAGCGCGGTCATCGCGGCCGCGCCGGCCGCGCCGGCCGCCGCCTTCGCCCCGTTCAGGGTCCGCGCCTCGGCGGCGCGTACCTGCCCCGGCGCGGTCGCGGCGTGCTGTTCGACCGCGCTCTTCTCCTTCAGCGCCCCGGTGAACTCCGGCTCGTTCGAGCGGGCCAGCTGCTCCTCCGTGACCTGGGCGTCGGCCATCTGCTGGTCGACCTGCTTCGGCCCGGCCGAGAAGTCCGTCGCCTCCGGCGGCGCCTTGTCCGGTACGGCCTTCGCCGGGTCCGGCGTGCCGGGCGTGCCGGGCGGCTTGTCGGCGGTCAGCGGGGTGACCGGCTTCTCGACCGCCTTCGAGGTGTCCGGGGGCGCCTTGGTGGTGGTCTCGATGGGACCGGCCGACGCCTTCTTGCCGTCGGTGACCTGGCCCTGCACCTGCCCCTTGACCGCCTCGGCCTTCCCCGACCCGCCGAACTTGTCGGCCTCGTCGAGGTTCTTCGGCGCCTGGGCCGCGATGGCCTCGTTGACCGCCCGGACGAAGGCCGCCTTGTCGAACTCGCCCGGCTTCGCGGCGTTCATCTTCTCCGCGTTGGCCGCCTTGCCCTGGGCCTCCTTGTCGTCCTGCGGGGGCTTCGCCGCGCCCTGCGCCTTCGCCGCCTCCGATCGGGCCGGCGGGTGGGCGGCGAGCAGCTTCTGCTTGCCCCGCACGTCGGCCTTCAGCGCCGCGAACTTCGGGTCCGCCGCCGGCCCCGGCCGCTGCACCGGGCCCGCTTCGGTGGCCAGCCGCTGTACGGGGGCCGCCGGCCCGCCGAGGTCCGGTCCGGCGGGGACGGTGACGGGCGCGGAGGCGGGGCCGGCGGTGGTCGGCCCGCTCGCCGCGGCGGTCGGGGCGGCGGAGCGCTGCACGGACCCGGCGGCGGCACGGCCGGCGCCGGAGGCGGGCCGCTTCGCGGCGGGGGTACGCGGGGCGGTGGCCCGCCGTTGGGCGACCAGCGCCGCCACGGCCCGGTTGCCGGCCCCCGCCTGCAACCGCTGCACGGCGGCGCGGCTCAGTGGTCGCTCGGCCGGCTCGCGTACGCCGGTGGCGGCTTCGGCGTCGACGGCCGCGCGTGGCGGGGCGGGCGCCGCGCGGTGCGGGGTGCCGCCCCGCTCCTCGGCCGGTGCCTTCACCTCACACCTCCCGGTCGGGGCGGGTCCACCAGTGGCCCAACGATTCGCCGACGCCCAGGTCGCTGGTCGGCCGCTACTGCTCGGCGGTCTCCTCTTCCTCCCCGCCGGCCTCCTGCCGCTGCACGTACGTCTGGGCCGACTCGTCCTCCTCGGACATCTCCTCGGCGCGCTGCACCGGCGGGTGGTCGGGCCCGTCGTGGTCGACCGCGCGCTGCACGGCCGACGCGGGCGCGGCAGCGGCCGGGGCGGCCGTGGCCGGGCTGGCCGCCGCTGCCGGGGCGGCCGTGGGCGGGGCGGACATCAGCCGGTCGGCGGTGGCGACCGCCTCCCGCTCGAACCGGTCGGACGGGTCGCTGACCTTCACCCCGCCGCCGGTGTCGGTGCCGTCCACCGGGCCGCTGCGCTGCTGGACCACGTGCGTCAGCTCGTGGGCGAGCACGTGCTGCCCGGCCGGGGAGGTCGGGTCGTAGCCGCCGCGCTGGAAGACGATGTTGGAGCCCACCGTGTAGGCCTGCGCGTTGACCGCGCGCGCCGAGTCGTGCGCGGCCTGGTCGGTGTGCACCCGGACGTCGCCGAAGTCCTGCCCGCCGAAGCGGGCCTCCATGTCCGCCCGGATCTCGGGGGCCAGCGGCGTGCCGCCGGAGGTGACCACGTCGTGCACGGGTGAGCGCGGCGCGGTCGGCTCCAGCAGCTCACCGACGGCCTGGTTGCCGACGGCCCGCTGCAGGCCGAGCAGGCCGGGTGCGCCGAGCACGTCGGGGCGGCCGGCCGCGGCGGCCGCGTACATCAGGGACTCGCCGTCCCGCTCGGGGCCGGTCGGCCGGTCACCGGCCGGGCGTACCGCCCCCTCGGAGTCGAACTCACGGTGTCCGCGCATGGTCTACCCCCTCGGGCCGGGCCTGCTTCGACCGTGCACCCCGCTCGCCCGGCCGGCCAGCGCCGACCGACCCGCCGTGTGGGCAACGCCGGTTGCCCGAAAGGGCACCGGGACGGCTCAGCTCACGGCGAGCGGGAGCCACCGGCCGAACTCGCTCTCCAGGGTCAGCCGGCCGAGCTTGCGGTACTCCCGCCCGACCGCGCCGATCAGCTCCGCCATCCCGACCGGCCGCGCGGCCCCGGCGGCCAGGTAACCGGCGGTCACCGCCGCCGACCGGATGTGCCCGCCGGCCAGCTCGAACGCGCCGGCCAGGAAGTCCAGGTCCAGGTCGGGGGCGCGCGGCGCCCGCTCGCCCAGGCAGCGGTCCCAGAGCGCCCGCCGGGCCGCCTCGTCGGGCACCGGGAAGTCCACCACCACGTCCAGCCGCCGGGTGAACGCCTCGTCGAGGTTGGCCCGCAGGTTGGTGGCGAGCACCGCCAACCCGTCGAAGGTCTCCATCCGCTGCAACAGGTACGCGCTCTCGATGTTGGCGTACCGGTCGTGCGCGTCGCGCACCTCGGAGCGCTTGCCGAAGATCGCGTCGGCCTCGTCGAAGAGCAGCACGCCGTTCACCCCGGCCGCCTCGGCGAAGATCCGCTCCAGGTTCTTCTCGGTCTCCCCGACGTACTTGTCCACCACGGTGGCCAGGTTCACCGTGTACAGGTCCAGCCCCAGGCTGGCGGCCACCACCTCGGCCGACATGGTCTTGCCGGTGCCGGAATCCCCGGCGAACAGCGCGGTCACCCCGTGCCCGCGCCCGCCGCCGGGGCGCATCCGCCACTCGCGCAGCACCCGGTCCCGGTGCCGGGCCCGCCCCGCCAGCTCACGCAGCAGCGACAGCGTCGGGGCCGGCAGCACCAGGTCCGCCCAACCGACCTCCGGGACGATCCGCCGGGCCAGCCGTTCCAGACCGGCCGCGTTCTGGGTACGCGCCCCGGCGCGCAGGTGCGCCTCGCCGACCGGTTCGCCAGCCGCCGTGGCGAGCTGCACCGCCACCGTGGCGGCCCGCCGGATCGCCGGCGCTCCCAGCACGAACTGCGCGGTGGCCCCGGCCGGGTCCAGCCCGTCGGCCAGCCCGCCGGGGAGGGCGGCCCGCCACACCGCGGCCCGCTCGTCGGCGGTCAACGGCGCCACCTCCACCTGCAACGGGGCCAGCGCCGTCCAGGCCGGGTCCCACGGCTGCGCCCCGTACGCCAGCACCGGCGCGCCGGCCGCGGTCAGCCGGGACCAGACCGCCCACGGCTCGTCGCCCTGCACCGGCCCCACCACCAGACCCGCCCCGGTGAGCACGGCCTCCCGGACCAGGGCGGTGGCCAGCTCCGCCGGCTGCGGGTCGGCGGCCAACCGGGGCAGGTCCACCACGATCGCCCGATGCCCGGCACCGTCGAGGGCGGCCACCGCCAGCGCGGTCGCGCTGCCGCCCGGCCGCTCCCGCAGGTACGCCAGGCGGGCCCCGGCCCGGTCCAGCGCCCGGCCGAGCGGCGCCGCGCCGGGCGGGAGCGGCCCGGCCGGGGTGGCCGGCTCGGCCAGGCCGACCAGCAGAGGCTCGGGGGCGTCCGCGCCGAGCAGCCAGCCGCCCACCCGGTCCGGCACCCACAGCCCGCGGCTGAGCACCGGCCGGTCGGGGGAGTCCACCCGCAGCAGCGCCAGGTCGACCAGCGGCGCGCCGGCGGCGAGCCGGAGCCGGGCCGGCGCGGTCGACTCGGGCAGCCCGCACAGCCGCAGCGCCAGCCCGACCGAGGGGCGGCGGCGGGTCACGTCGTCGTTGAGGTAGCCGTAGAACTGCTCGAACCGGCTGTCCACGTCGGGCGCGAGCGCCACCAGCAGCAGCGCCTCGTCCAGCGGGGTGAGCCCGGCCGCGGCGGCCAGCGCGGCGAGCCGGTCGTCCCCCGGCGGCACCGTCCGGTCGCCGGCCGGCCACGGGTCGAACGGGTCGCGGGCCGCGGCCAGCGCCGCGTCCACCGCCTCGTCGGAGAGGTAGAGCCCACGGAACGGGTCGTCCGGCTGCGGATCGCTCTCCCGGCGGCGGGCCACCGCGGCGCGTACCGCCCGCTCCAGATGCTGGAGCCGGCGCAGCAGCGCCGCCGCGTGGCCGGCCACGGTCAGCCGCCGGCGCGGGCCGGGCGGTGCCGCACCCGGTCGCCGGTGCCGTCGATGGTCCGGTCCGCGACGTCGGCCACCACGCCCTCGCGGGCCGGCGGCCCGACCGGCAGCTCCCGGCCGCTGTCCACGGGCGTGCTGACCACCAGGTCCAGCGAGGGTTTCAGCTCGCCGCCCAGCGCCGTCCAGACGTCGGCGAAGGCGCGGTCCTCCGGCGGCGGCAACGCGACCGTCATCGGCACCGGCATCCCGGTGGTGGCCACCGAGCCGGTCAGCACGGTCGGCGGTACGGCGTCGAAGCGCAGGAAGCACAGCAGCAGCGCGGAGAGCAGCCGGTGCTCGTCCTCCGGTCGCTGCGTCCAGGCGGTGACCAGGTAGGAGAGTTTGATGTACCGGGGCGGGGCGATCCGCCGGACCACCTGGCCGCGCTCGTCGTACTCGTTGATCAGGCCGCGCGAGCGGCGGCGCAGGTCCTCGCGGATGTCGTAGAGGTAGAGGTTGACGGTGGGCGCGTTGCGCCGGGCCGCCCACTCCTTCGTCGGCGCCTCCAGCACGATGTCCACGCTGGAACTCGGCAGCGCCTCCTCGCGGACCAGCCGGCGCAGCGCGTCGTCGATCTCGTGGATCACCGGTCACCCCCGGCCGCTGAAGACCGGCGGGCCGAGGTCGCGCGGCACCACCAGGAATGGTTCGGGCGCGCGTACCGGGGCGAAGGGCCGGCCCGCGACCCGGCCGGCGGTCAGGTCCCGTGGGCCGAGGGTGTCCTTGCGCAACACCAGCACCGGGGTACGGAAGCTGCCGTCCGCGCCGACGGTCACCGTGTCCGGGGTGGTGGTGATGCCTGGCGTCCAGCTCAGCCGCACCCGTGCGCCGGGCGGGAAGTCGGCGCCGATCGCGGTGGTGACGAAGCCGGGCGGGCCGATCGCCGGGTCGAGCCGGACCCGGGGCGCCAGCACCCGGACCGGCGCCTGCGCGATCCGGCTGGCCGGCACCTGCCGGACGGTGGCGGTGAGCCGCCCGGTGACCGTGGCGGTGACCGCCGCCCGGGCCGGCAGCAGCACGGTGACCACCTGCTGGGCGCCGGGACCGAGCGTGCCGAGCCGGCAGAGCCGGAGGCCGGCGTCGCACCGCGGGTCGGCGGTGGTCAGGGGCAGCAGCGGGGCCGGCGGGGCGACGTCCAGCCAGACGTTGTCGGCCGGCAGCCGGGTGGCGTTGCGCACCGTGAAGGTGACCGGCAGCGGGTCGCCGCCGAGGTAGCCGGGCAGGCCGCCGACGGAGACGGCGAGGCTCAGGTCGGGCACCGGCAGCCGCTGGAAGGCCGGTTGGCTGCCCACCGCGCGGATCACCGGGGTGGCCGGGCCGCCGCGCCCGGGCAGCACCACGATGTCGGTCGGCTCGGCGGCCCGCAGACCGGGCGACTCGGGGCGGCTCAGCGCCACGGCGATCCGTCGCCCGTCCGGTGACCACGCCGGGTCCGCCACCGTACGGCCGGCCCGGTCCGCGGCGGCGAGCGGATGCCGCGCGTCGGCGCCCTCCGGCGTCACCACGCACAGGTCGAAGCCGCTGTCGGCGAAGGCGAGCGCGGCGCCGTCGGGTGACCAGGCCGGCGCCCGGTCCGCCGAGCGGCTCGGGCAGGCCGGACCCACCCGCGCGCTGAGGTCCCGCTGGTCGGTGACGGTCAGCGTGCCGCCGGGACCGGCGTCGAGGCCGGCCAGCCAGATCCGGCTGCCCTGGGTCGCCGGATCGGCGACCACGACCAGCGCCGTGTCGGACCCGGTCCGGCCGGCGCCGTCGGTCGCCGTGCAGGTCACCACGGTCTGCCCGACCGGGAACAGGGATCCGGAGGCCGGCACGCAGCGCACCGGCAACGGCCGGCCGGTGGCGTCCACGGCCGAGGCTTGGTAGCTCACCCGGGCGCCGTCCGGCCCGGCCGGCGCCACCCGTACGTCGTCGACGCGGACCAGGGGCAGGCCGGGCGGGACCACCCGCACCAGCAGCTCCTGCACCGCGTCCGCGCCGGCCTCCGGCGGGTCGAGGTCGAAGCGCACGGTGCAGCGCAGCACGGTGCCGGGGACCGCGCCCGGTGCGAGCGTGACGGTCTCCCGGAAGACCGCCGGCTGCCCGGCGGGGACCCGCGCGGGATCCGGGTCGAACCCGACGGAGAGCCCGTCCGCGCAGGTGGCGGCCGGCCGGACGGTGACCGTGAGCTCCCGGATGGCGCGCTGCACCGCGTCGATCATCCCGCCCGGGTCGCTGTCGTCGGTGAGCCGGCCGCCGGTGGCCGCGGTGATCCGCCCGGCCGCCCCGTCGTAGTTCAGGCCGCGCTCGAAGTCGGCCCCGACGATCGGTACGCCGATCAGCGCGATGCCGGCGGCCTGCAACTCCCGGGTCAGGTCGGCCTCGGCGATGCTGCCCTCCTCGGGCGGCGGCACGGTCTTGTCCACGCTGTCGGTGTCGCTGATCAGGACCACCACCCGGCTGCTGTCCGGGCGGAAGCCGATCCGGTCGTTGCGGGCCAGCTGCCGCAGCGCGTAGAACCAGTTCTCCACGCCGTACGGGCTCTGCGCGGTGAGGCCGTCGACGGCCCGGCGCACGGCCGCGTCGTCGGCGGTCACCGGCTGGCGGGGGAAGTACATCAGCGGGTCGTGGCCGCCCTCGCCGTCGACCCCGCTGAACGTGGCGAGCCCGAACCGGGCCTCCGGCTGGCTGCTCCGGACGTTCTCGATCACCTCGGGCAGCCGGGCCCGGAGCTGCTGGATGACGCTCGAGCCACCCTCGCCGGGCTGGGCCATCGAGGCGGTGTCGTCGACCAGGAAGACGATGTCCGGCCGGGGCGGGATCTCCGGGGTACGCACCGACTGGGTCACCGTGAAGGTGCTCCCCGGCAGCGCCGGCCGGTCCACGACCGGGGTCTCCAGGTCGCTGTCGCGCGTCGTGGCGTACCGGGCGAAGGCCAGCTGCCGGCCGTCCGGCGACCAGGCCGGCTCGGCGTCGCTGCCGCGCAGATAGGCCGGCATCGGCACCTCGGCGAGCAGCCGCGCGTCGGCGACCGCGACGACCAGGATCCGGGACGGCTCGTCGCCGTCGGCCGGTTGGCGGCTGAAGGCGATCGCGTCGCCCGCCGGGGACCAGGTCGGATCGGTGTCGCGGTCGCCGTCGGCGGTGCCCGGCGGGGCGAGCACCTGCGGGTCGGCGCCGGTGGCGTCGGCCACCACGACGCGGGCGCCGCCGTCGGCCCGGTCGGCGCTGTAGGCCAGCCGGGTGCCGTCCGGGCTGAACGCCGGCCCGGTCTCGTTCCGCCCGGGCCGCGCGGTGTGGTCCCGGCGGTCGCCGCCGGTGGCGTCGGCGCTCCACACGTCGGTGCTGTCGGCCTCGTCGGTGCCGGTCCAGAGCAGGTCGGCGCCGCGCCAGGCCGGGTCGTGCTGCGGCAGCGGTCCGGTGGCGACCGGGGTGACCCGACCGTCCCGGAGCAGGTACACGTCGCCGGCCGGGTCGTCGCGGGTGGTGGTGAAGGCGAGCCGGGCGCCGTCGGCCGACCAGGCCGGTTCGGCGGCGTCGCCGGGGCCGGGCACCGCGCGGGTCACCGGCCCGCCGGTGGGTGCCACGGTGGCCACGGTACGGACGTCGGGGGTGCCGGCCGGGGCGAACCGGGTGGTGGTGAGGGCGATCCGCCGGCCGTCCGGTGACCAGGCGGGCTGCCCGTCCGCGGCCGGCCCGTCGGTGATCCGGACCGGGGCGCCGCCGGCGGCCGGGACCACCCAGATGTCGCCGGCGAGGTCGGCGCGGGTGCTGGCGAACGCGATCCGGCCGCCGTCGGGGGACCAGGTCGGCCAGCTGTCCTCGGCCGGGTGGTCGGTGAGCCGGCGCAGCCCGGTGCCGTCGACACCGATCACCCAGATGTCGGCGTTGCCGGCCCGGTCGCTGGTGAAGGCGACCCGTCGACCGTCGGGGGAGAGCGCCGGCTGCCCGACCGTGCCCGCCCCGCCGACCAGCCGAGCCGGTGCCGCGCCCGGCCGGCGCAGGTAGAGCGCACCGTTCCGGTCGGCGCTCCCGTCGACCGCCCGCCGGCCCACCCAGACCAGCCGGCCGGCCCGGGCGTCGGCGTCCTGCTCGGCGTCGCCCCGCTCGGCGCCGGTGAGCAGCGGCTGGGCCGGGCCGGTGCCGCCGCCGGCGACCAGCAGGGTCGGGCGTTCGGGGCTGGTGTAGCCCAGGCGGTATCCGGCGTCGGCGGCCGGCGGCGGGGCCGGCGCGGGCGGCCCCGGCGGCTCCGGTGCCGCGGCCACGGCCGGCCCGGCCAGCAGGCCGAGCACCACGACTACCCAGCGGCGGCTGCCCCAGCGCACGACACCTCCCGTGGTCACACCTGTCGCCACCACCGTGGCGGGCGGGCGGCGGTGAGGTGGTGCCGGTCGGTGCCGGCCTGGGGGCAGCGCGGGCTGCCCGAACGGGCAGCCAGGCTCAGATCAGGCCGTTGCGCAGCGCGTACGCCACCGCGTGGCAGCGGTTGCGCAGGTGCAGCCGGTTCGTCACGTCGTGCAGGATGTTCTTGATGGTCCGTTGCGAGTAGGACAGCCGGCTGGCGATCTCGGCGGTGTCGAACCCGTCGGCGACCAGCCGCAACACCTCCACCTCCCGCTCGGCCAGCCCGGAGAAGGTCAACCCGCGCGGCCCCAGCACCTCCCGCTGCAACGCCCCGACCTGCTGCAACAACCGGCCGAGCAGGTCCGGCGGCACGGCGCCCTCGCCGGCCGCGGCGGACCGGATCACCGCGACCAGCCGGTCCGCGCTCGCCTCCGACCGGCGCACGATCCCGGCCACCCCGTGCTCCACCGCGGCGACCAGGCCGGCGTCGTCGGCCTGCGTCACCACCAGCACCAGGGCCGACCGGGACCGGCTGCGCAGCGCGCGCAGGGTGCGCAGGGTCGGCTCGTCGATGTTGTCGCTGACGATCACCGCGACGGCCGCCTGGTCCGCTTCGGACTCGTCGAGCAGCAGCACCTCCGGGCGGGGCCGGAGCTGGCTGACCACGCCGGCCCGGGAGATCACATCGGTGGAGTAGAGGTGGATCGGTAGACGGCGCATCGGCTCCCCCAGCAGCGCTCGGTCGGACGGATGTCGCGCTGAGTATCGCCGCCGGCACCAATCGTGCAGTCAACGTGGGCTCAACGGCCCTCCCGGGTTGCCCGAAGGTCTTCCTCTACGCCTGATTGAACCGGGCCGAACGCTCCTAGAGTCGCGGCCATGACCACGGACGCCAACCTGGACGCCGACCTCGTCGAGGTCAGCCCGGGCAGTGCGGCGAGCTGCCGGCTCGACATCCGCAACGCCGGGCCGATCGTGGAGTCGTACGTGATCGAGGTGCTCGGCGAGCCGGCCGGCTGGACCACGGTCGAGCCGTCGACCGTCGCGGTCTACCCCGGCGCCACCGAGTCGGTCGCCGTCCGGTTCCACCCGCCCCGCGCGCCGCAGGTGGTGGCGGGCGAGCGTCCGTTCGCCGTGCGGGTGAGCCCGACCGAGACCCCGGACGCGCAGGTCGTCCCGGAGGGCGTCGTGCGGGTCCTGCCCTTCGCCGAGCTGGCACCGGAGATCCTGCCCCGCACCTCCCGGGGCCGGCGCGGCGGCCGGCACGAGCTCTCCGTGGCCAACCTGGGCAACGTGCCGCTCGGGCTGGCGCTCACCGGCAGCGACCCGGACAACCGGCTCGCCGTCGCGATCCGCCCGGCGCAGCTCACCGTGGCCCCCGGCGAGGCCGCCTTCGTGCAGGTGCGCGCCCGCACCCGCCGGCTGCTCTGGCGCGGCCACCCGGTCACCCTCCCGTTCCAGGTCGGGGTCGCCTCCGACGAGACGCCGCCGGCCACGCTGGACGCCGCGACCGTGCAGGAGCCGGTCCTGCCCCGGGGCCTGCCCCGGGTGCTGGCGGCGTTGCTGGTGCTGGCCCTGCTCGGCGCGGGCCTCTGGTACGCGCTGTTGCGCCCGACCGTGAAGTCGCTGGCCGAGGAGGCCGCCCAGGAGCAGGTCGCCCCGGTGGCGCAGCAGGCCAGCGCCGCCGACAACCGCGCCCAGCAGGCGGACAGCAAGGCTCAGCAGGCGGTCGACGCGGTGGCCCCCGGGGCGCGCCCGTCGCTGCCCGCGCCGAGCAACCCGGCCCGGCCGCCCTCGCCGAGCCCCAGCGCCCGCGCCGGCGTGCCGGCCATCCCGGACGGCGGCGAGTCGTTCAGCCGGCGACTCGCGGTCACGACGGGCGCCGGCAGCTCCCGCACCGACCGCTACACGGTGGCGTCCCGGCGGGTGTTCGTGCTGACCGACATCTTCCTGCAGAACCCGCAGGGCGACGAGGGACGCCTCGATCTCGTGGTGGACGGCACGACCGTGCTGACCGTGGCCCTGAACAACTTCCGCGACCTGGACTACCACATGGTCTCGCCGATCGAGGTGCCCGCGGGCCGGGTGATCAGCCTGCGGGCGACCTGCCGGCGCGCCGGCACGGCCCTGGACGGCGCCGGGGGCGGCGGCGGCCAGTGCCGAGACTTCGCCCTGCTCAACGGCTACACCCGCAGCGCCGCCCCGGCGACCTGACCGGGCGCCACGGCAGCCGCGCGGTGCGCTCCCCGTCCGGTGCGACCCGAACGTCACGACGGCGGATCCCGCGTACCCCGGCCGGGGGTTTCCAGGCCCCGGTAACTACCGTCGGGGCGTGGACACCGATGTGATCGTGGTCGGGGCGGGCCTCGCGGGCCTGGTCGCCGCCGCCGAGGCCGCCGACGCCGGCCGCCGGGTGCTGCTGCTGGACCAGGAGCCCGAGCAGAACCTCGGCGGCCAGGCGTGGTGGTCGTTCGGCGGGCTCTTCCTGGTCGACTCGCCCGAGCAGCGGCGGATGGGCATCCGGGACTCGGTCGAGCTGGCCTGGCAGGACTGGACCGGCAGCGCCGCGTTCGACCGCCCGGAGGACCACTGGCCGCGCCGGTGGGCCGAGGCGTACGTGCACTTCGCGGCCGGGGAGAAGCGGTCCTGGCTGCGCGCGCAGGGCCTCCGCGTCTTCCCCGTGGTCAGCTGGGCCGAGCGGGGCGGCGGGGCGGCGCACGGGCACGGCAACTCGGTGCCCCGGTTCCACGTGACCTGGGGGACCGGGCCGGGTGTGGTCGAGCCGTTCGCCCGCCGGGTCCGCGCCGCCGTCGAGCAGGGCCGCATCCGGCTGCTCTTCCGGCACCGGGTCGACGAGCTGGTCACCAGCGGCGGCGTGGTCAGCGGCGTACGGGGCGCGGTGCTCGCGCCCGACGACGCGCCCCGGGGCCGGCCCACCTCGCGCACCGTGGTGGGCGACTTCGGGTACGCCGCCCAGGCGGTGATCATCACCTCGGGCGGGATCGGCGGCGACCACGACCTGGTCCGGCGGGCCTGGCCGGCCCGGCTGGGCACCCCGCCGGAGCGGATGGTCACCGGGGTGCCGGCGTACGTCGACGGCCGGATGCTGGCCATCACCGAGGCCGCCGGCGGCCGGGTCATCAATCCCGACCGGATGTGGCACTACACCGAAGGGCTGCGCAACTGGGACCCGGTCTGGCCGGGCCACGGCATCCGGATCCTCCCCGGCCCGTCCTCGCTGTGGCTCGACGCGACCGGCCAGCGGCTGCCGGCGCCACTCTTCCCCGGCTTCGACACCCTCGCCACGCTGCGCCACCTGCGGGCCACCGGGCACGACTACAGCTGGTTCCTGCTCACCCAGAAGATCCTGGAGAAGGAGTTCGCGCTCTCGGGCTCCGAGCAGAACCCCGACCTGACCGACCGCAGCGTCCGGCAGGTGCTGCAGCGGGTCCGCCCCGGCGCGCCGGGGCCGGTGGAGGCGTTCAAGCGGCACGGCGCCGACTTCGTGGTCGCCGACCGCCTGCCGGAGCTGGTCGACGGGATGAACAAGCTGGCCGCCGCGACGGGCGGCCCGCAGCTCGACGCCGCCGCGCTGCGCCGGCTCGTGGAGGCCCGGGACCGGGAACTCGCCAACCCGTTCGGCAAGGACGCGCAGCTGCAGGCCATCCGCGGCGCCCGGCGCTACCGGGGAGACCGGCTGATCCGGGTGGCCACCCCGCACCGGCTGCTCGACCCGGCGGCCGGCCCGCTGATCGCCGTCCAACTGCACGTGCTCACCCGCAAGACCCTCGGCGGGCTGCACACCGACCTGTCCGGCCGGGTGCTGGGCGCGGACGGCGAACCGCTCGGCGGGGTGTACGCCGCCGGCGAGGTCGCCGGGTTCGGCGGCGGCGGGATGCACGGGTACAACGCGCTGGAGGGCACCTTCCTCGGTGGGTGCCTCTTCTCCGGGCGTACCGCCGGGCGGGCCGCCGCGGCCGAGGTCGCCTGAGCCCGCCGCGGACCGGCCCTCCGGGCAGGACCGACCGACCGTGACCGACGAACCATGACCGACCGACCACGACCGGCGGACCGCCCGACCGGCCGGCGGCTCCGGTCAGGAGGGACCCGAGGGGGCCGGGTCGAGCTGGTCAGGAGGGACCCGAGGAGGCCGCGCTGAGCCGGTCAGGACGGGCCTGAGGAGGCCGCGCCGAGCCGGTACGGCAGGTCGGCCCGGCGGCGGACCCGCAGCTTGCGGTAGACCCGGGTGAGGTGCTGTTCGACGGTGCTGATGGTGACGGAGAGCTGGTCGGCGATCTCCCGGTTGGTGAGGCCCTGGGCGGCGAGGGTGGCGACCCGGCGTTCCGCCTCGCTGAGCGCGGCGACCTGCTCGGCGTCGACCCGCAGCGCGGCGCTGCCGCCGTCGTCGTGGGTCCGCCGCCCGGAGCCGGGGAAGCCGCCCTGCTCGGCGACCTGACGCGCCCGGCGGGTGGACATCCGGCCCTGGATGGTGTTGCCGACGGCCTGGTGCGCCGCCGCCTCGTCGTTGAGCGCCCGCACCAGGGCGAGCCGGTCCCCGGCCGCCTCCAGGATGTCCACCGCCTCGCGTAGCAGCGGCAGCCGCTCGGGCAGCGGGCTGACGGCCGCCGCGACCAGCAGGGTGAGCCCGCGGCTGCGGCTGCGCCGGTCGCCGACCATCCGCATCTGCTCCTCGGCGAGCCGGGCGGCCTCCGCGGCCCGGCCCAACGCCAGGTAGACCCGGGCCGCCTCGGTGCGCCAGGGGACCAGCGCGGGCAGGTCGACCTCCCAGGCACGCATCAGCTCGCCGCAGGTGTGGAAGTCGACCAGCGCGGCCTCCGGGCGTTGGGTGGCGGCGTAGTAGCGGCCCCGGGCGTGCAGGAAGTGCAGGCCGAACGGGGTCTGGAAGGTCGCCGGTGGAACCGGCTGGTTGACCAGTTGAGCGGCCTCGTCCAGGCGCCCGGTGGAGACCAGGGTCAACACCCGGGTGGCGACCGGACCGCCGATCGCCACCCCCCAACCGTCCCGGCCGACCAGCGTCAGCGCCCGCTCGGACTCGGCGGCGGCGACCCGCAGGTCGCCCTCCCGGCGGGCCGCCTCGCCGTGCAGCGCCGCCAGGATCGCCTGCCAGGTCGGCGGGAGCGCCGCGCCCCGTCCGGCGACCAGCCGGGCGGCCCACCGTGCCGCCCGGTCGGCCCGGTCGTCGCAGATCAGCGCGATGAGCGCCGCGGTCAGGTCCACCGGGTTGAGCTGGTCGTGCCGGCGTTCCAGCAGCTGTTCGAGTTGCCGGTGCCGGCCGCTCACCCCGTCGACGGCGGCGAAGAGCAACTCGGCCGCCCCGCCGTCCGGAGTGGCCTGCGGCGGCGATCCGCAGGCATCGCCGAGCAGCCGCCGCAGCCGCCGCCCGACCGCCGGGTACGCGTACGCGAGCAGGTTGCGGGCGCGCGACAGCAGGCGGGTGGTGCGCGGGTCGTCGCCGGTGAACCGGGCGTGCCGCAGCACCTCCATGGCCTCGTCCACCCGACCGTGCCAGAGCAGCTGTTGGGCGGTGGTCACCCCAGCCTTCGCCTCGAACCCGACGTCCGGGGCCACCGCGACCAGCGCGGCCAGGTGCCGGGCGGCCAGTGACGGGTCGAGCTGCCACTCGACGCTGCTCAGCATCACCTTGAGCGTGGTCCGGTCGGTCGCCTCGGTGGCGCCGGTGTGGGCCAGCTCCAGCAGGTCGACCGCGCGGTGCAGCTCGCCGTCCGTCACCGCCTGCCGGGCGGCCCGCCGGAGCACCGGCACCGCCCAGCTCTCCGGCGGTGTGCCGGCGGCGACGAGCTGCCGGGCCACCTCGGCCGGGTCGGCGCCCTCCCGGTGCAGCAGCTCGGCGGCCCGCCGGTGCTGCTCCGGGCCCTCCTCGGCGATGAGGTGACGCAGCACCGCCTCGCGGGCGGCCGGGTGGCGGAAGCGGCCCTCGCGCAGCAGCCCGGACGCGGTGAGCAGGTCCAGCGCGGAGCGTGCCGCCGCGGCGTCGACGTCCGCGAGCCAGCCCAGGGTGGTCGGCCGGCTCGCGTCACCCAGCACGGCGAGCGCTCGCGCCACCCGCAGCGTGGCCGGCGTGCCCCGGTAGAGGCAGTCGAGCAGGGCCTCGGTGAAGGCGTCCCCGATGACGACCGAGCCGGGCCGGCCGTCCCGGCTGTTGCGGGTGTCCTCCACGAGCGCCTTGACCAGCAGGGGATTGCCTCCGCTCACCGCGTGGTGCGCGGTGGCCAGGGCCGCGTCGAGCAGCCCGTCGGTGTGCTGGGCCAACAGCATGGCGACCCCGTCGGCGGAGAGCAGTTCCAGCGGCAACAGCAGCCGGCGGGGCGCGTCGATCAGCGCCGCGTATGCGGCGTCGGTGCCGGGCGAGGCGGCGAGGAAGAGCAGGATCGGCTTGTCGGTGATCCGCCGGCCCAGCTCGACCAGGCAGTGCACGGAGGCGAGGTCGGCCTGGTCGACGTCGTCGACGGCGATCACCAGCGGGTTGGCGCGCGCGGCGCGCAGCACCTCGGCGCAGACCCGGTCGACCAGCGACGGGTCGGCCCGGTCCGGCGACCCGGCGACGGTGCCGAGGGCGATGGTGCCGAGAGCGATGGTGCCGAGAGCGATGGTGCCGAGGGCGATGGTGCCGTCGAGGAAGCGGGCGGCGGAGGCGAGCGCCGGCTCCTCGGCGCCACCGGCGAGCAGTTGCCGGATGACGCCGTAGGGCAGCCTGGCCTCGCGCCGTGACCCGGTGGCGAGCAGCAGGGTGGCGCCGGCGTCCCGGGACTCGGCGGCCAACGCGGACAGCAGCGCCGTCTTGCCGGTGGCGGCCGCGCCTACCGCCACCACCTGCCGGCCGTGGCCGGACAGCGTGTCCCGCAGCGCCGTCCGCAGCCGCGACAGCACCGCATCCCGTTCCACCAGCCCCACGGCAGCCCCCCAGGTTGCGCTCAGGCGGGGGGAACGGTTCCGCCGACACGGGTGCTCCGCCGCCGAGAGGCGGCCCCCGGAGGCGTTATTCACCTCCCCACTGCGGCGCAATTCCGGACGTTATGAAGCGGTCCGCAGGTCGGTGAATGCAACCGAACTGCGGGCGGCAAAACAATTCCTCCCCAGGACGATCATTCTGCCACCGTGCCAGTGGGTGGGCAACCGACGTCGGATTGTTGTCGATGCACGGAATGCGGTCGACAAATGAACGAGGTGACCTTTCCGTCGACAGCGGACACGTCGCATTTCTCGGTCTTGGGTGTGGTGCCCGGTCGGGATCGGTCCCGCTCGCCGGGTGCGGCGTGCGCGACACCGCGCCGGGTCGGGATCAGTCCCGCTCGCCGGGTGCGGCGTGCGCGACACCGCGCCGGGCGGTGGCCGCGGCCAGGGACCGGCGCAGCGCCCCCAGCAGCACCGGGGCCGACTCCCGCATGAAGAAGTGCCCGCCGGGGACCGGCTGCAGCTCGAACCCGCCCGTCGTGTGCCCGGCCCACGGCGCGGCCTCGGCGGGCGTCATCAACGGATCCCGGTCGCCGACGAACGCCGCGATCGGCGTGGGCAGTGGCGCGTCCGGGACGTGCCGGTAGCTGTGGCACACCCGCAGGTCGTCGCGGAGCAGGTCGATCGCGGCGTCGCGCCATTCCGGGTAGTCGAGCAGCATTTCCGACATGCCGCCGATGCGGACCAGCAGCGCGGCGAGATCGTCGGCCGCCATCCGGGGCACCTCGGTCAGCAGTCCCGGGCGTTCCGGGGCCGGATAGGCGCCGACCGCGAGCAGCGTCGGCAGCGCGGCCCCCCGGTCGCGCAGCCGGCGGACCACGGCGTACGCCAGCAGCGCGCCCATGCTGTGCCCGTAGAAGGCGAACGGCGGGCGGAAGTGGTCCCCGAGTTCCCGCACCAGGTCGTCGGCCAGCCCGGCCATGTCGGTGGCCCGGGGCTCGGACAGTCGGCCCTCGCGGCCCGGCAACTGCACGGGCAGCACCTCCGCCCGCGGCCCGAGCCCGCGCTGCCAGGTGCCGAACGCGGCCGCCGAGCCGCCGGCGTGGTGGAAGCAGAACAGCCGCAGCCCGTCGGTGGCGGCCGGGGCGCGCAGCAGGTACGGGGTCAGCATGCTCGCTCCGTTCCGCCCCGGGGGCGCGGACGCGTCCCGCCCGAGGCCCACGACGAATCGAGGTCGGTCACCGGACCGCCTCCTTCCCTGTCGATCGGGGTCGACCCGGCGATGGTGGCCCGGCCCGCCAAAGCCGCCCCAAACGGGGCCGCCCGGCTCCAGTCTGGACGGTCGGCGCGAGTACCGCGCTGGGTGTCCGGTCGGCTACTTTCCGGTAGTCAGTGCTGGTTGACGAGCCCACAAATTCGCCATAGGCTGACCGCATGGCGGCAATTCGTACGTTCGGCCCTTAGTACGTCGGCCAAACTATGAATTCACGGTCTTCGTCCGCAGTAGGCCCCGAGGCGCGGCAAATGGGGCGGCCTCGCCATCGGGACCACCATCGCGGTGGTGGAATGGTCGGCTGACGGCGCGCTCGCCCGTGCGGACCTGGCGGGGAAGGCTCCGACCGCGATTCGCGCGGTCGGTAGGAATTCCCCGCCCGCTGACCCCGCCGGCCCTCCCACGCACACGCGGCGGGAGGTCCTGCACGCCCCGGACCGGCGCGCCGGTCACCACCACCGCCGCGGGCCGGTCGACGTTGCCCGGCCGGCGGGCGGGTGGCCGCGCGGGAACAGGGGAGGACTGGCATGGCCGACATCCGCGCCCGGCGGGACGGACGCAGCGCGTGGGCGGGCCCGCAGCCGGCGTCCGGGCCCCGTGCCGGCCGGCGGCGGGCCCGGGCCGCGACCGGCCGGGTCGGAGATCCGTGCGGAGACCACGGCACCGGTGTCCGGACGGACCGCCGCCGGCCCGGACGCCACCGGGACTCCGCGCCGGTTCCACCGAGGACGAGGCCACCGGCCCCGGCCGGGCCGACCGGTGTGGACGGCGGACACCGCCCAGGGCGTAGGTCGTGAGGCCGGACCCGGTCGAACTGGACGAGGTGATGGATCGGCTCGCCGCCGCCCGGCTGTGGGCGGTGCGCCGGGTGCCTTCGGCGGCCACCGCCGTCCTGGCCGTGATCACCTCGGTGCGCCCGGCGCGCGACGTCGGCTCCGGCATCGCCATCCGCGACCGCCGCCTGGCGGCCTTCCCGGCCGATCCCCGTTGGGTGGCGTACGTGGATCCGGTGACCGCCCTGCTCACCCCCGTCGACGAACTCGGCTGGCGACTGCTGCACCAGGTGGGGCACCTGGTGCGCGGGCACGCCAGGCGGTCGCCGCTGCGGCCCGGCGCGGCGACCGGAGCCGACCCCCCGCTGGGGCGCCGCTGGCGGGTCGCCGCGGACGCCGAGGTCAACGAGGAACTGGCCGGGCACGGGCTGCGGCCGCCGCCCGGTCAGCCGACGGCCGCGGCGCTGGGACTGCCGCCCGGCCGTACCGCGCAGGAATACCTGGCCCTGCTGGCCCGCGACGGCCGGGATCCGGCGGTGGCCGGCGACTGCGGCAGCGCCGCCGACGGCGTCCGGCGCCCCTGGGACGACACCTCGGTCGCCGGCCTCGACGCGCTCACCCGGGCGGCGCTGCGCCGGGCCGGACCGCGCCGGCCCGGCTGACCAGCCCGTCAGCCCCGGCGACCGCCCTCGGTCTGCAACTCCCACGGCAGGTCGGTGCGGCGCCGGACGTTGAGTTTGCGGTAGACCCGGGTCAGGTGCTGCTCGACCGTGCTGATCGTGACGAAGAGCTGATCGGCGATCTCCCGGTTGGTGTGCCCGGACGCCGCCAGGCCGGCCACCCGCCGCTCCGCGTCGCTCAGGTCGGTCACCCGTTCCTCGGGCACGACGGGCAGCGCCTCCTCCGTCACGTCCACCCGCACCGTCGCCGGCAGCAGCCGCCGTACGCTGGCCTCCGCCCCGCACTCGCGCGCCCAGAGCTGCGCCTGGCGCGCGGCGGCCTCGGCCTGCGGCCGGGCGCCGAGCAGCTCCTGGGTGCGGCTGATGTCGGCGAAGACCATGGCCAGGGTCAACCGGTCGCTGGACGCCTCGAAGTGGGTCAGCGCCTCGTGCAGCAGGGCCAGCCGTTCGGCCGGCGCGACGGCGGCGGCCATCACCCGCAGGGTCAGCCCGCGTGTCCGGTGCTGCCCGGGCGCGAGCAGGTCCAGCTGCTCGCGCAGCAACTCCCGGGCCGGCTCGGGCCGGCCGAGCGCCAGCAGGGCCAGGGCGGCGTCGCTGCGCCACGGCAGCATCGCCGGCTCGTCCCGGCCCCACCGGCGCAACATCTCCCCGCACCGTTCGAAGTCCGCCAGGGCGGCCGAGGCGTCCCGGGCGGCCAGGTGGTAACGCCCCCGGGCGTGCAGGTACGTCAGGCCGAACGAGGTCTGGAACAGCCCCGGGGGCATCGCCACCCCGAGGCACGCGGCGGCCTCGTCCAGGTTGCCCAGCCCCACCGCGGTCAGGATCAACGTGGCGATCGGGATCGCCAGGGCCACCCCCCAGCTGGCCGCCGGCAGCAGCTTCAGCGCGTCGTTGGCCTGCTGTTGCGCCTCCCGCAGGTTGCCCTGCCGGCCGAGGATGCCGGCCCGCATCGCGGTCAGCAGGGCCTGCCACGTCGGTGCCCGCCGGCTGTCGACGGCCCGTAGCAGCCGGTCGCACCACGAGTCGGCCTTCTCCAGCTCGTCGGCGTACATCAGGGTGGCCAGCGAGGTCACGATCGTGCCGAGGGTCAGCTCGTCCGGGTCGCACTTGGCCAGCAGCTGCTCGGACCGGGCCACGCCGTCGCCGTGCGGCGTGGCGTCGGCCAACGCGTCCACCCGGTGCAGGGTCGGGTCGGCGAGCACCCGCGCCGGGCGTACCAGGGCGGAGCGGGGCTGATGATTCTCCAGCAGGCGGCCCAGCTCGGGGAAGGCGTGGCCGAGCCATGGGCGGAGCGCCGCGATGGTGACCGCCGCCTCGCCGCTGGGCGGTCCGGGCCGCTCCACCAGCCGGGTCAGCGCCGCGCGCGCGGTGTCCAGCTGACCCGACCAGAGCAGGAACTCGATGACGATGGCCTCGTGCCGGCCGCTGATCAGCCCCTGCCGCAGCGCGTCGGCCAGGTCCGGCAGGTGCCGGCTGGCGGTGCCGGGGTCGATCCGCCACTCCACGGTGGCCAGCGTGGTGCGGATGGCGGCCCGCTGCCGTGCGTCGGAGCACTGGGCGTCGGCCAGGCGCAGGCAGCTCAGCGCCAGGTCCAGCTCGCCGCGGGCGAGGGCCTGCTCGGCGGCGTCGGTGAGCACCCCGATGGTCCACTCCGCGCTCGGATGGCCGGCGCTGACCAGGTGCCGCGCGGTCTCCAGCGGCGGATCGCCCTGCCGATGCCGCAGGACGGCGGCGCGGGCGTGCAGGTGCACCAGGTCCTCGGGGTCGAGGGTCTCCAGGACCGCGGCCCGGGCGCGGGGATGCCGGAAACCGTCGAAGCCGAGCAGGCCGGCCGCGCGCAGCGCGATCATCGCCTCGTCGACCAGCACGGAGTGCACGTCGAGCAGGTCGGCGACCAGCGCCGCGTCGTTCTCGTCGCCGAGCAGCGCCACGCCCTGGGCCACCCGCCGGACGATCCCGTCGGTGCGGTGCAGGCAGGAGAGCACCGCGCGGGTGAACCCGTCACCCACCAGCAGCCCGGCCGCCGGTTCCCCGGCGGGACGCCGGTTGTCCACCAGCAGCCCGCGGGCCAGCAGCGGATTGCCGCCGGTGAGCGCGTGCGCCTCGGCGGCCACGCCGGGTCGCTCCCGCATGCCCGGCACCTCGGCGAGCAGGGCCGCCAGACCGGACCGGGACAGCGGGACGAGCCGGATCCGCCGGCAGTGCGGCATCCGCAGCAGCTCACCGCGGAGCGCCGAGCGCCCCGGGTCGGCGTCGGCGGAGAGGGTGAACACCAGCATCACCCGGCCGGTGCTGGCCCGGCGGGCCAGGAACAGCAGGGTGCTCAGCGACGAGACGTCGGCGTACTGGAGGTCGTCGACCACGATGACGATCGGCCGGGCCTGGGCCAGGGTGGCCAGCTCGCTCCAGAGGCCGTGCAGGACCGCCGGGCGGACCTGGTGCGCGTCGTCGGCGCCGTGCATGTGCAGCGTGGCGGTCAGCACCGCGTTCTCGGTGAGCTGGCGCAGCGGCGCCGAGTGCGGCTCGGCCTGCCGCATGAGCTGGGCGACCACCCCGAGCGGGCGGTCCCGGTGGCCGCGGGTGGCGGTGGCGGAGAGCAGCACCGCGCCCCGCTCGCTCGCCGCCCGGGCGAAGGCCTGGACCAGGTCGGTCTTGCCGACCGCCGTGGGGCCGCTGACCAGGACGACCCGCCCGTCGCCGCCGGTGGTGCTGGACAACTCGCCGATCAACGAGTTCAGCTCGTCGGTCCGCTCGATCAAGGTCATCCTCGAACGCCCCCGGTCGACCCGTTGTTGTTCCTCCGTTGCGGCTCGCAAAGAGTGACCGCGCGACAGTGCCGAGTGAAGTCTGCCCGCCGCGTGTTTCCACCGCAATACCCGTCGATGGCTGCCACCGTACGTCGGTTCGGCAAGCCGGCGGCCCGCGCATCGCCCGCCGGACGGGCCCGTCGGCGGCGGGTGTTGGGTCGGCTTTGTGGATCCTTCAGGTCCCGATGGTCCGCTCGGCGACGACACTGCGGCGATCGGCGAGGGGCGGACGGGCATGGAGGTGGTGGGGCGGGGTTTCCTCGGCCGCGGCCTGGCCCGCCTGGCCGACGTGCACCCGGACGTGACCGTCCTGGCCGCCGGGGTCTCCAGCACCCGCACCGCCACCGCCGAGGAATACCACCGTGACCGGTGCCGGGTCGCCGAGGTGGCCGCGCGGTGCCGCCGCGACGGCCGGCTGCTGGTCTATCTCTCCTCGGCCGCGGCCGACGTGTACGGCGCGCCCGGCTGCCCGGGCCGGGAGGACGAGCCGGTCACCCCGCGCTCGGCGTACGGGCGGCACAAGCTCGGCCTGGAACTGCTGGTGCGCGACTCGGGGGTGCGGCATCTCACGCTGCGCCTCGGTTACGTGGTGGGCCCGGGCCAGCCGGACCACCAGCTGCTGCCCTTCCTGACCCGGGCCGTCCTGGCCGGGCAGGTCGACGTCTTCCGTGGCGCGCACCGGGACCTGATCGCATTGGACGACGTGGTGCACATCCTCGACCGCCTGCTCGCCGCCGGGGTGGCCGGCCAGGTGGTCAATGTGGCCTCCGGCCGGTCGGTGCCGGTGGAGGACATCGTCGACCACCTGGAGCGGCGGCTCGGCGTGCAGGCCCGGCGGCGCCTCGTCGGCGGCCACCAGCGGTACCGGGTCTCCCTGGCGAAGCTGCGCCGGCTGCTGCCCGACCTGCCCGAGTTCGGCCCGCTCTACTACCGGGACGTCATCGACCGGCACCTCGCCCTGAGCCGGTCGGCCTGACCGGCCGCCCCACCGAGGAGGTACCCGTGCGTGTCCTGTTCATCCCGATGGCCTGGTCCAGCCACTACTACCCGATGGTGCCGCTGGCCTGGGCGTTCCGCGCCGCCGGGCACGACGTGCGGGTGGCCGGGCAGCCGCCGGTGGTGGAGCCGGTGCTGCGCTCCGGGTTGGTGGTGGCGCCGGTCGGCGCCGGCTACGACCTGATGGCCGGCGTGGCCGGGCTCAACGACCGGATCCGGCAGGCCCGGGGCCGGATGCCGGCCAGCGTCGAGGGCATGCGCGCGCTGCCCCCGGAGGTGCTGCGCGACTTCCGCAACCTCCAGCACGTCCCGCACGTGGCGGCCGCCACCGCGATGGCCGACGAGCTGGTCGAGCTGGTCGACCGCTGGCGCCCCGAGCTGGTGGTCACCGACCCGGTGACGCTGGTCGGGCCGGTGGTCGCGGCGGCCGCCGGCTGCCCGCTGGTGCACCACCTGTGGGGCCCGTACATGCCGGGGCTGGACCACTTCCCGGGCCTGGGTACCGACCCCGCCGAGTGGCCCGCCGAGCTGCGCGCCCTCTACGCCCGCCTGGGCGTGCCCGAGCGGCCCCGGTACGCGGCGGCCACCGTCGACCCCTGCCCGGCGAGCCTGCAGAGCGTCGACCTGCCGGACCGGATCCCGGTGCGCTACGTGCCGTACAACGGCTCGGGCGCGGTGCCGGCCCGGCTGGGCGAGCCGGCCGGCCGTCCCCGGGTCTGCGTGTCCTGGAGCATGTCGAACACCCGGGCGGTCGGCGCCGACGGCTTCCAGGTCCCGGAGATCATCGCCGCGCTGCGCCGGCTCGACGTGGAGATCGTGGTCACCGTCAAGGAGTCCGACCGGGCGGCGCTCGGCGACCCGGGCGCCGGGGTGCGGCTGCTGACCGAGACGCCGCTGCACCTCATCCTGCCCGGCTGCGCCGCGGCGGTGCACCACGCCGGCGCCGGCACCATGCTCACCGCCGCGGCCTGCGCCGTACCGCAGGTGATGGTGACGCCGGTGCCGGATCAGACGTTCAACGCCGAGCGGCTCGCCGCCACCGGCGCCGGCGTCGCCCTGAAGGCCGACGCGACCACGGTGGACGACATCGCCGCCGCGGTCTCCACGGTGCTCGCCGACCCGGGCTGGGCGGGCGCGGCCGCCCGGCTGCGAGCCGAGATCGCCGCCCAGCCCAGTCCGGCCGAGGCGGTGTCCGCGCTGACCCGGCTGTGAGCCGGCGACGCATGCAGATGGGGAGCTGGTTCGTGGCCGTGCGCCCGGACCGAAGGAAGGGGTCGACGTGACGGAACGACAGGTCTTCGCGCCGGATGCGCTGGCCGGGCAGGTCGCGGTGGTGACCGGCGGCGGCACCGGCATCGGGTACGGCATCAGCCGGGCCCTGCTGCGGCACGGCGCCACCGTGGCGATCGCGTCGCGCAACGCCGAGCGGCTCGCCGCCGCGGCCGAGGCGCTGAAGGTGGACACCGGTGGCACCTGCGTGGCGGTGCCCTGCGACGTACGCGAGGAGGGGGCCGTGCGGGCCCTGGCCCGGAGCGTCCGCGAGCAGCTCGGCCCGGTGTCCCTGGTGGTGAACAACGCGGCCGGCAACTTCCGGATGGCGGCGGAGAAGGTCAGCGCGCGGGGTTTCCGGACCGTGGTGGACATCGACCTGTTCGGCACCTTCCACGTCAGCCAGGCGTTCGTCCGGGACATGATCACCGGCGGCGGTGGCTCCATCATCTCGATCCTCATGCCGGATCCGGAGCGGGGCTTCCCGCTCTACTCGCCGGCCGGCGCGGCGAAGTCGGCGATCCTCTCGCTGACCCGCTCCTGGGCGCGGGAGTGGGGGCCGCACGGCATCCGGGTCAACGCGATCGGCCCCGGCCCCATCCCCACCGAGGGGGTGGCGGTGAACATGATGGGCATGTCGTCGCAGGAGAGCACGGACGTCTTCGGCAACATGCGCGACACCCTGCCGCTGCGCCGGCTGGGCACCGCCGACGACGTGGCCGCCGCGGTGGTCTTCCTGGCCTCGCCGGCCGGCTCCTGGATCACCGGCAACCTGCTCAACGTGGACGGTGGCGTCTCGCTGCCCTGACGGCGCCGGTCGGTTCCCGGATAGCCGGACGGGCAGCTACCCGACAGATCCGCGCCGCTGCCGGCTTGACAATGTCGCGAGGATCGATGTGGCGCCGGCCGGGCGGACGTCGAGCCAACCGAGGGGGCGCGGCGGCATGGGTGACGGCGGCGGCACGGATCCGGTCGCGGGTGGTGCGGTGATCTCGCTGCCGACGGGAGGCGGCGCGGTCAAGGGGATGGGCGAGGCGTTCTCGGCCGACCTCTTCACCGGCACCGGCAACCTCTCCGTCCCGCTCGCCATCCCACCCGGCCGGCGTGGCGTGCAGCCCACGCTCGCGCTCGGCTACAGCACCGGGCACGGCAACGGACCGTTCGGGTTGGGCTGGGCGTTGAGCCTGCCCGGGGTCACCCGCAAGACGTCGCGCGGGGTGCCGAGGTATCAGGGCGAGGACACCTTCCTGCTGTCCGGGGCCGAGGACCTGGTGCCGGTGCCCGGGGCCGACCCGGGCCGGACCCGCTACCGCCCCCGGACCGAGGGGCTGTTCGCCCGGATCGAGCACGTCCGCGACGACACCGGCGACTACTGGGCGGTACGCGACCGCGGCGGGCTGCTCACCCACTACGGGACGCCGCACCGGGCCGCCGGCGAGCCCGACCCGGCGACCGTACGCGACCCGGACCGCGCCGACCGGATCTTCGGGTGGCGGGTGACCGGGACCGTGGACCCGCTGGGCAACCAGGTCCGCTACACCTATCTGCGGGACCGGGGGGAGACCGACGGGCACCGCTGGGACCAGCCGCTGCTGTCCCGCATCGAGTACGGCGACTACGGCGACCCGGCGCAGCCGTCGTTCCTCGTCGCCGTGCAGTTCGAGTACGAGCCGAGGCCCGACCCGTTCTCGGACCACCGGGCCGGCTTCGAGATCCGGACGTCGCTGCGCTGCCGGACCGTACGGGTGGTCACCCGAGCGGCCGACGGGCAGCAGCGGGTGGCCCGCGAGTACCGGTTGGCGTACGCGCAGGCCGGGTTCACCGGCGTGTCCCTGCTCGCCGGCCTCGAGGTGGTCGGGATCGACGAGTCCGGCCCGACGCGGCGCGAGGAGGCGCTGCCGTCCCTGACGTTCGGCTACTCCGGGTTCGACCCGGCCGGCCGCCGCTTCACCCCGATCAGCGGGCCGGGGCTACCGATGAGCCCGCTGAACGACCCGGAGCTGGCCCTCGTCGACCTGCGCGGCAACGGGCTGCCCGACCTGGTCGAGCTGGGCGCCGGCTGGCGATCGTGGCGCAACCGCGGCGACGGGCGGTTCGACCTGCCCCGACCGATCGACGAGGCGCCGCCGGTCGCGCTGAGCCAGGCGGGCGTCCGGTTCCTCGACGCGGACGGCGACGGGCGGCCCGACCTGCTCGTCACCGCCGGCGCGCGCAGCGGCTACTTCCCGCTGAGCTTCGGCGCGGACCGCGCTGGTCCCGGCTGGAGCCGATCCTCGTTCCGGCCGTACCGGCAGGCGCCGAGCGTGGACCTCGCCGACCCGGCCGTCCGGCTGGTCGACCTCGACGGCGACGGGCTCACCGACGTGCTGCGTTCGGGCACCAGGCTGGAGTGCTGGTTCAACGACGCCGATCCGCGGCGGGCCTGGCAGCGTACCGCCGTCGCGGCCGGGCCGGCGGTCGACCTGTCCGACCCGCAGGTCCGCCTCGCCGACATGACCGGCGACGGCCTGCAGGACATCGTGCTGGTCCGGGACGGCAACGTGACGTACTGGCCCAACCTCGGCCACGGCCGCTGGGGGCCGGCCGTCCAGATGCGGCACGCGCCCCGCCTGCCCCCCGGGTACGACCCGCGGCGGTTGCTGCTCGGCGACGTGGACGGCGACGGCGTGGCCGATCTCGTCTACCTCGACCACGGCCGGGTCCTGCTCTGGGGCAACCAGGCCGGCAACGGCTGGACCGAGCAGCCGGTCACCGTCACCGGCACGCCGGACCTGGTCGACTCGGACGCCGTCCAGCTCGCCGACCTGCTCGGCACCGGGATGGCCGGGCTGCTGTGGAGCCGGGCCGCGGCCGGGACCCACCGGGTGGCCCCCCGGTTCCTGGACCTGACCGGCGGGAGCAAGCCGTACCTGCTGTCCACCGTCGACAACCAGCTGGGCGCGCGGACCACCGTGGACTACCGGCCGTCGACCGTCGACTACCGCCGGGACGAGGCCGACCCGGCCACCCGGTGGCGCACCCCGCTGCCGTACCCGGTGCAGGTGGTGGCCCGCGTCCGGTCCACCGACCAGATCTCCGGCGGCCAGGTCACCCGCGAGTACCGCTACCACCACGGCTACTGGGACGGGGCGGAACGGGAGTTCCGCGGCTTCGCCATGGTCGAGCAGCGGGACGCCGAGACGGTCGACCCGGCGGACACCTACGACACTCCACCGACGCTGACGAAGACCTGGTTCCACGTCGGGCCCGTCGCCGCCGCCGACGCCGCCGACTGGGCGGAGCTGGAGCTGAGCCACGAGTACTGGCCGGGCGACCCGGCGCGGCTCACCCGCCCCACCGCGATGGCCGCGTGGCTGGCCGGGCTGGCCCGGCCGGAGCGCCGCGACGCGCTGCGGGCGCTGCGCGGCCAGGTGCTGCGCACCGAGCTCTACGCGCTGGACGGCGGCGCGCGGCAGCACCGGCCGTACACCGTGACCGAGGCGCTGTCCGGGCTGCGCGAGGAGCCGGCCGCCGGCCCGCGGCGGGTCTTCTTCCCGTACCCGGTGGCGCGGCGGGTCACCCAGTGGGAGCGCGGCGACGACCCGATGACCCGGGTCACCGTCAGCACCGAGCCGGACCGGTACGGCAACCCCACCGGCCAGCTGGACGTCGCCGTGCCACGCGGGCGGGACCCGTGGTCCACCGGCCCGGTGGCCGCCGAGCCCTACCTCGCCACCTACACCACCACCCGGTACGCCCAGCGGGACGACGCCGGGCGGTACCTCGTCGACCGGGTCTGCGAGACGCGCTGCGTCGAGGTGCGCGACGACGGCCGGCAGAGCGTGGCCGCGCTGCGGGACGCGGTCCTCGCGGGCACCGCGCCGCTGCGGGTGGTCGGCCACGCCCGCAGCTACTACGACGGCGACCCGTACACCGGGCTGCCCCTGGGCCAGTTGGGGGAGCACGCCCTGGTGGTGCGCGTCGAGTCGCTGGCGTTCACCGACGACTTCCTCGCCGAGCTGGGCGGCCGGCCGCCCTTCCTGGATCCGGCGGGCGGTGACCCGTGGCCGGCCGAGTACCCGCCGGAGTTCCGCGCCATGACCGCGCCGCTGGCCGGCTACCGGTACGACGGCGGCGGCTACTACCTGACCCGGGCGTGCCACCGCTACGGCGTCCGCGGCCTGCTGCTCGCCTCGCGGGACGCGTTCGGCGCGGAGAGCCGGTTCGGGTACGACGAGCACGACCTGCTGCCGGTCCGGGCGGTGGATCCCGCCGGCCTGACCACCACGGCGGCGTACGACCTGCGGGTCCTGCTTCCCCGCGAGGTGGTCGACGCCAACGGCAACCGGACCAGCGTGTCCTTCTCGCCGATCGGGCTGGTGACCGCGCGCTACGACCGCGGCGCGCCGGGCGAGGGCGACGCGGTCGAGCCCACCATCCGGCTGGAGTACGACCTGCGGGCCTTCGCCGAGCGCGGGCAGCCGGCGTCGGTGCGGACCGTGCACCGGGCCTATCACGACACCCAGACGGACGTGCCGCTGCCGCGCCGCGACGAGGCGATCGTGTCGGTCGAGTACTCGGACGGGTTCGGCCGGCTCGTGCAGACCCGCACCCTCGCCGAGGACACCCTGGCCGGCGACCCGCAGTTCGGCGGTGCCGTGGTCCCCACCGACCAGTCGCTCCCGGTGGGGCCGGTGGTGACCCGTACCCGGCCGGCCGGCGCGCCGGACAACGTGACGGTGAGCGGCTGGACGGTCTACAACAACAAGGGCCAGCCGGTGCACGCCTACGAGCCGTTCTTCGCCACCGGCTGGGAGTTCGCCGCGCCCGGGGAGGCGCAGCTGGGGCAGCGGGTCACCACCTGCTACGACCCGCGCGGCCAGGTGGTCCGGACCGTCCAGCCGGACGGCAGCGAACAGCGCGTGGTGTTCGGCGTGCCGGTCGACCTGACCGACCCGGACGTGGTCACCCCGACCCCGTGGGAGAGCTGGACCTACGACGCCAACGACAACGCCGGTCGCAGCCACGGCAGCGCGGCCGAGGCGTACCGCTCGCACTGGAACACCCCGGCCAGCGCGGAGCTGGACGCGCTCGGGCGGACCGTGCGGGGCGTCACCCGCAACGGCGCCGACCCGGCCGACTGGTTCGTCACCCGGTCCAGCTTCGACATCCAGGGCAACCTGGTCACCGTCACCGACCCGCTGGACCGGGTCGCGTTCCGCTTCCGGGTCGACCTGGCCGGCCGCCGCTGGCGGATGGAGAGCGTCGACGCCGGCGTGCGGGACACCGTCCCGGACGCGTCCGACGTCGCGATCGAGAGCCGCGACGGTCGGGGAGCGCTGCACCTGGCGGCGTTCGACCCGCTCCGCCGTCCGGTGCGGGTCTGGGCCCGCGACGGCGCGGACGACCCGGTCACCCTGCGGCAGCGCGTCGAGTACGGCGACGCCGGCCGGGCCGACCAGCCGGCCGCCGAGCGGGACGCGGCCCGGGCGCGCAACCTGCTCGGGCGGGCGGTCCGGCAGTACGACGAGGCCGGCCTGGTCACCGTCGAATCGGTGGACGTCAAGGGCAACGTCCGGGAGTCGACCCGCCGGATGATCGCGGACGGGCCGATCCTGGCCGGGTACGCGCAGGCGGCCGCGCACGGCTGGCAGGTGCCGGCCTTCCGGGTCGACTGGACGCCGCCGCCGGGACGCACCCGCGACGAGCACGAGGCCGACCTGCTCGAACCCACCGCGTACCGGACGAGCACCGCGTTCGACGCCCTCAACCGGATCATGCGGCACACCCTCCCGGCCGACGTGGACGGCCGGCGGCGCGAGCTGCGGCCGTCGTACAACCGCTCCGGTGAGCTGGACCGGATGCTGCTCGACGACACCGTCCACCTGGCCCGGATCCACTACGACGCCAGGGGGCAGCGCACCCTCGTCGAGTACGGCAACGGGGTGGTCACCCGGCAGGCCTACGACTCCCGCACGTCCCGGCTGGCCCGGCTGTACAGCGCGCGGGACGGCCAGGTGCTCCAGGACCACGGCTACGAGTACGACCTGGTGGGCAACGTGCTCACCATCCGCGACCGGACACCGGGCGGTGGGCTGCCGTTGAGCCCGGACGCGCTGGACCGGCAGTTCGAATACGACCCGGCGTACCGGCTGCGCCGGGCGACCGGCCGGGAGTCGGACGTCACCACCGACGTCCTGCCCTGGACGGACCTGCCGCGCGGCACCGACGTGACCCGGACCCGGCCGTACCTGGAGACGTACGGGTACGACGCGGCGGGCTCGCTGGTCCGGCTCGCGCACTCCTCGACCGGTGGCTTCACCCGCGAGCACACGGTGGAGCCGGGGAGCAACCGGCTGCGGCGGGTGACCACCGGCGGCACCCCGTACGACTACCGGTACGACGCGAACGGCAATCTGTGCGCCGAGACGACCTCGCGGCACTTCACCTGGAACCACGCCGACCAGCTCGTCTCGTTCGCCGTCCAACCGGCCGGCGCCGAGCCGTCGGTGCACGCGCAGTACCTCTACGACGCCGGCGGGCAGCGGGTGAAGAAACTGGTCCGGCGGCAGGGCGGCGCGGTCGAGGTGACCCACTACCTGGGCGAGGTGTTCGAGCACCACCGCTGGGCCGGCGCCACGGCCGGCGGCGCGGCCGGGGCGAACAACACCATCCACGTGCTGGACAACCGGCGGCGGGTCGCCCTGGTCCGGGTCGGCCCGGCGCACCCCGCCGACACGGGCCCGGCGGTCCAGGTCCACCTCGCCGACCACGTCGGCAGCGCCACCGTGGTGCTGGACGGCGCCGGGCTGCCGACGAACCGGGAGGAGTTCACCCCGTATGGGGAGACCTCCTTCGGCAGCTTCACCCGCAAGCGCTACCGCTACGCCGGCAAGGAACGGGACGAGGAGAGCGGACTCAACTACCACGCGGCGCGCTACCTGCACCCGGGTCTCGGCCGGTGGCTCTCCTGCGACCCGCAGGGACCGCGGGTACAGCCCAACCTCTACCGGTTCGCGGCCGGCTCGCCGCTGCGCTTCCAGGATCCGAGCGGCGCCGGTGACCAGCAGGTGGAGGCGATCGCCACCTTCCTGCAGCAGCTCGCGGACGACTTCCTGGAACCCGCGCAGGTGCGGCTGTCCGGCGAAGGCAGCAGCCCGTTCGGCACCCGGATGCACGACATGTTGCAGGGAATCCTGGAGAGCGCCCGGTTCAACGCCCCGAACGTGGCCGCCAACCGCATCGTCACCGAGGTGATCGTCGACCCGTCCGGCAACATCTGGGACTTCGCCGGCAAGCCCGGCGGCGCCCCGAAGGGTTCGGTCACCATCGACGTCGCGATCCTGGAGAAGGGCGTGTCCAGCACCGACCAGCTGGTCGGCCGCAAGGCGAAGGACGTGCTGGCCGCGGGCATCGACTACAAGACCGGCGACGCGCGGCTGGCGCAGCACCAGCGCGAGTTCTTCGAGTCCATCAAGAAGCCGCTGTTCAAGCTCAGCGCGGGCGGGGACCTGGCCGGCGACATGACCGCCCGCTCCACCCTGCGCAAGCCGCGCGGCAGCGCCGGCCGGTCGAGCCAGCGCGGCTCGGTGGACGTCGAACTGCTGAACAGCATGGCCGCGATCGGGCTGGTGATCGGCTTCCAGCTTCTGGTCACCGGCGAGATGCCGACGGCGAAGGACGTGGTGCGGATCGGGGTCGAAACCACGTACCCGATCGTCGGGATCATGGAGGCGAAGGACCACAACGGCACGGTGATCCCGATCATGTGCTACTTCGCGCCGGAGGCGTGCGGTATCGCCGTGGCCGGCGTCGCGATCGGCTACATCGGGGTGAAGAGCGTCGAAGTGGCCGCGGAGAAGGGCAACGAGGTGCTGGGCAAGACCTACTCGGGTCTGACCCGGATCTACGGCTACGGCTCACTCGGGTTCTGACGGACCAACCGCTAAGGAGCGCAACAGTGGCGCAGTCGATGCTCTTGACGATCCAGAGCCCGGTCGGCGGCGAGGAGGTGGGACTCGTCGTCCCGGTCGCCGGCATCGCGACGGCGCGCGGCGTCGGGTTCCCCCGGCTCAGTGTGCTGGGCGTGCGGGTCGAGTTCGGCGCCGGCGGCCCGGTGGTCGAGGCGCAGCTCAGCTCCGACGGGGCGTGGAGCTGCTCCGGCCACCTGCCGGACGCCGTCCAGGGCGGGCAGACGGTCCGCATCACCGCGACCGCGTACGGGGAGCAGATCCCGCACCCGCACCATCCGGCGCCGCACCCCGCACCGCCCCCGCTACCGCCGCATCACGGCGGCGATCCCGACCCGGATCCCGACCCGGATCCCGATCCGGACCCGGAACCGGATCCCGAGCCGGAGGGGGTGCCGTTCGAGCAGGCCGTGTCGGTCGACGTGACGGTGCGGATGCCGTTCGTGCCCGGGCCCGTCGACCGGGTCTTCGAACCGACCAGCTACCTGGACGAGCTGCTGAGCCTCGCCGCCCGGTACGTCAGCGTCGACGGTGCCCCGCCCGGGCCGGCGCCGGCCGCGCTGGCCGCCCGGCTGGGCCAGCCGCTGGACCGGTTGACCCGGCCCGAGAACTACGAGCGGGCGGCGGAACCCGTTGCGGGGGCGCGGATCGCGGTCGAGGCGCTGCGCGCGACGATGGGCACCCCGGCCCCGGCCGCCCTGGACCAACAGGCCCGGGCGCTGGCGTACGAGGCCCTGCTGAACGAGCTGGGCACCACGTCCGAGGAGCTGCGGCTGGCCCGCCGCGAGCCGGCCGAGTTCCGGCAGGCCCTCGCCGCGCGGCTCGGGTTCCACCTCGGCGACGGCCGGCCGGACAGCCTCGACGAGCTGACCGTCGCGCCGGACCAGGTCACCGATGCCCAGTTGGAGGCGCTCTTCGGCTACCGGTCCACCGCGCCGGGCGACCCGCTGCGCCCACCGCTCGCGGTGGCCGGCGTGCTGCTGTGGCGGCAGGCGGCGCTGCGCTCCCGGTGGCGGGCCGCCGACGAGGCGGAGCGGGACGGGCCGGACACGGCGCTGCCGGTGATCGACCCGGACCTGGTCGACGAGGCGCAGCTGCGCAGCCCGTCGGCCACGGATCCGGCCCGTGCCGTGTGGACGGAACGGACCGAATGGGTGGCCACCACCCAGGCCGCGGTCGAGACCCGGCTCTCCGGCACCGGCCGGTCGCTGGCCGGGTTCGACGGCGCGGTCGCCGAGTACGTCGGCGCCATCGACCTGCCGGCGCTGGCCGCCCGGGACGCCGAGGGGGACGACATCGCCGCTGAACTCCGGCCGGTCGCGCTCGCGCCGGACGCGTTCCGTCACCTGGCCCGCATCCGCGCGCTGCTGGCCGCCGACGAGACGCTGGACCAGGAGTGGTCCGACGTCGTCGCGATCCTGGTGCAGGCGCAGAAGGGCCAGCGGCACCCGCAGTGGCGGGCCGACGAGCAGAGCCGCGGCGTCATCCTGCAACCGGCGACGTTCGTCGCGGACGTCGCCGCGGCCGACAGCCCGCCGGACGGGCCGCTGCGCTGGCGGGTCGACCTGGCGGTGCGCGCCGACTGGCGGCGTACCCTGGCCGCCCGGTCCCGTCAGGCGGACGCGTTGGACGCGGCCTTCCGCGCGCTGGTCGACGCGGTCGAACGGCGGGCGCTGCCGGCGCTGCGCGACGAGCTGATCGCCGAGCTCGGCCGCCGGCGGCCCACGCCCGAGTCGCCGGAGCAGGCCGCCGAGCGGCTCTCCCGCGAGCTCTGCCTCGACCTGCGCGCCTCGGCCGGGCGGACCAGCCGGGTCGGCCAGGCCGTGGACTCCGTGCAGACCCTGCTGGTGTCCGCGCGTACCGGCCGGTTGACGCCGGACGGGACCGGGCCGGCGCTGACCATCGCCGACGAGCAGTCCTTCGACCTCGAATGGCAGTGGCTGGTCAGCTACCGACGCTGGCGGTCGGCGATGCGCGCGTTCGCGTACCCGGAGAACCAGCTCCAGCCCGACCTGTTCCAGACCGACGTGGTGACCGCCGAGATCCAGCTCGCGCCGACGAAGGCGTACCGGGATCTCCTCGCCGGCCTGTCCGCGGCCCGCCGGCTCACCCCGGACGGCGCCCGCGCGCTGGCGCAGACCTTCCTCACCGCGGTCCGCGCCGAGGTGGGCGCGGGCGTGCCCGGCCTGGAGCTGACGGACCGGCGCAGCGCGGCCGGTCTCGCCGCGCACCGCGCGCTCTGCGCCACCCTGGTGGCGTCGGCCAGCACGCCGGCCCAGCCGATCACCCGGGAGTCGCAGATCCCGCAGCACCTCCGGGAGATCTTCTGGCTGGTCCCGGTCGCGTTGGGGCGCAAGCTCCAGGAGGCGCAGGAGTACGCCACCGCGCTGGACTGGTACCAGACGGTGTTCGCGTACCACCTGCCGCCCGCCCAGCGACCCATCTACCACGGCCTGGTGCTGGAGGCCGGCACCCGGTCGAACTTCGACCGCTTCCCCGGCTGGCTGGCCCAGATCAAGGAACTGAACCCGCACTTCACCGCCCGCAAGCGCAAGGGCGCCTACACCCGGTTCACCGTTCTGTCCGTCGTGGAGTGCATGCTCGGCTTCGCCGACTCGGAGTTCGCCCGCGGCGGCACCGACTCCAACGCCCGGGCCCGGGCGCTGTACGAGGCGGTGGTGGACCTCCTCCGGCTGCCCGAGGCGGCCCTGGAGACCGGCCCGGAGGTGCCGTTCCCGGCGAACCCGGTCTGGACGTCGCTGCGGGCCCGGGCGGCCGCGGGGCTGGACAAGATCCACGCCGGGCTGAACATCGTCGGGTTCGCGGACCCGGCCGCGCTGGCCGACGGAACGTCCTTCCTGCCCAGCCCGTACCGCTACCCGGTGCTGGTGGACCGGGCGAAGAACCTGGTCTCGATCGCCCAGCAGGTCGAGTCCAGCTACCTCGCCGCGCTGCAGAGCGTGGACGCGGAGAACTACGGGCTGCTGCAGGCCGGCCACGACCTGAAGGTGGCCGAGGCCGCACTCGGCATCTCCGACCTCAAGGTCGCCGGCGCCGACGCCGGGGTGCGGCTGGCCACGTTGCAGCGGGACAAGGCCCAGGACCTGGCCACCGCGCTGGGCAAGCGGCTGGCGGCCGGGCTCAACTCGTGGGAGCGGGCCCAGCTGGACCGGCTGAGGGAGGCGCGGTCGTTGCAGGAGCAGGCGCGGATCAGCTCCTTCTTCGGCAGCGTCGTGTCGGCGGCGACGAGCGTCGCGTCCGGGGGCGGCTTCTCTCCGTTCGGCATGCTGACCGACTACCTGTCCGGCAACGCCGACCTGGCCGCGATGGACGCCCGGATCGCCGAGGTGCGGGCCGGCTTCGAGCGGCGTGCCGAGGACTGGCAGGTGCAGCGCGGCCAGGCCACGAGGGACGTGGCGATCGGCGGCCAGCAGGTGCTGCTCGCCGAGAACCAGCGGGCGCTGGCGCTGGGGGAGCGGGCCCTGGCCGGGCTCCAGCAGGACCACGCCGAGGCGGTCGCGGAGTTCCTGGCCACCAAGTTCACCAACGCCGAACTCCACGCGTGGATGAGCGGCGTGCTGGGCCGGGTCTACGCGTACTTCCTTCAGCAGGCCACCGCGCTGGCCCAGCTCGCCCAGGCGCAGCTCTCCTTCGAGCGGCAGGAGCCGGCGCTCGGTTTCGTCGCGGCGGACTACTGGCAGGACGCCGGGGCGGCCGGCGACGACACCGGGCCGGGCGTGGACCGGCGCGGCCTGACCGGCTCGGCCCGGCTGTTGCAGGACATCGTCCGGTTGGACCAGTACGCCTTCCAGACCAACCGGCGCAAGCTGCACCTGAGCCAGACCCTGTCGCTGTCCCAGATCGCCGGGTACGAGCTGCAGGAGTTCCGCCGGACCGGGGTGCTGACCTTCGCCACCCCGGAGGAACTGTTCGACCGGGAGTTCCCCGGCCACTACCTGCGTCTGGTCAACCGGGTCAAGGTGTCGCTGATCGCGCTGGTGCCGCCGGCCCGGGGGATCCGCGCGGTGCTGTCCGCATCCGGCGTCTCCCGGACCGTGGTGGCCCGGCACAGCTTCGACACGGTCACCCTGCGGCGGGACACCGAGTCGATCGCGGTCACCGCGCCGATCAACGCCACCGGGCTCTTCGACCTCGAACCGGAGACCGGGATGCTGCTGCCGTTCGAGGGCATGGGCGTGGACACGGTGTGGCGGCTCGAGCTGCCCAAGGCGGCGAACCCGTTCGACTACCGCACCATCGCCGACGTGCTGCTCACCATCGAGTACACCGCGCTGGACAGCGAGGAGTACCGGCAGGAGGTGATCCGGCGGCTCGACCGGCGGTTCGTCGGGGACCGGTCGTTCAGCGTCCGCAACCAGTTCCCGGACGCCTGGTACGAGCTGAACAACCCGGACAGCGTCGCGGACCCGGCCGCGCGGATGCGGGTGGTGCTGCCGCTGACCCCGGACGACTTCCCGCCGCACCTGGCCAACCTGGCCACCAGCCAGCTGACGCTCTTCGCGGTCCGCGCACCGGCGTTCACCGAGGAGCTCACGGTGACCTCGCTGGCGCGCACCACGGGCGGGGGGCGGGTGGCCGCGGCCGGCCCGGTGGCCACCACCGGCGGCACGGTGGGGACCCGGCGCCCCGGCGGCGCCGCCTGGCAGGCGCTCACCGGCGGCGACCCGAGCGGCGACTGGGAGATCCAGCTGCCCGACGACGCGGCGGTCCGGTCCTGGTTCACCGACGGCCTGGTCGAGGACCTGGTGCTCGTGCTGACCGTGACCGGGCAGACACCCCCCTGGCCGTCCTGACCGACCGCCGCGCGGGCCGGTCCGGCGCGGGCGCCCGCGCCGTCGACGGCGGGACGGCCGGCGGCGGCGCCGGCCCGGTCCCGCCGGGAGGCGCGGCGTTCCGGCTCAGAGCGGGATGTTGCCGTGGTGGCCGCGACCGGCGGGCGCGGCGGCGATCGCCTCCGCCACCCGGCGCCGGGTGTCCGCCGGGTCGATGATCTCGTCGACCACGCCGAGCGACAGCCCTCGGTCCAGCCCGCCCGCCGCCACCTCGTGGGCGGCGATCAGCTGGGCCAGCAGGGCCGGCCGCTCCTCGTCGGAGGCCGCGGCGAGCGCCTTGCGGTGCAGGACCTCCACCGCCGCCTGCGCGCCCATCACCGCGACCTCCGCGTCGGGCCAGGCCAGCACCGCGCTGGCACCCAGCGAGCGGGAGTTCATCGCGATGTACGCCCCGCCGTACGACTTGCGGGTGATCAGCGTGACCCGGGGCACCACGGCCTCGCCGAAGGCGTGCAGCAGCTTCGCCCCGCGCCGGACCACCCCGCCGCTCTCCTGGCCGACCCCGGGCAGGTAGCCGGGCACGTCGACGAGCACCAGCAACGGCACCCCGAACGAGTCGCACATCCGCACGAACCGGGACGCCTTCTCCGCCGACAGCGAGTCCAGGCAGCCACCCTTGTAGAGCGGGTTGTTGGCGATGACGCCGATGGTGCGCCCGCCCAGCCGGCCCAGCCCGGTCACGATGTTGCGCGCCCAGCGGGGCTGCAACTCCTCGAAGTCCCGGTCGACGATGGCGCGGACCAGCGGACGCACGTCGTACGCCCGCCGGGAGGTCTCCGGCAGCAGCGCCCGCAGGTCGCGCGGCTCGGCGATGGCACCCCGGTCGAAGACGCCGGGACGGGCGAACAGCGCGGTGAACCGGCGGGCCCGCTGGTAGGCGTCGGCCTCGGAGTCGGCGACCACATGGACCACCCCGGAGGAGCGGCTGTGCGTGCCCGCCCCGCCGAGGGTCTCCATGTCCACCTGCTCCCCGGTGACCCGGCGGACCACGTCCGGCCCGGTCACGAAGAGCCGGCCGTGGGCCGCGGAGAGGATGATCAGGTCGGTCAGGGCCGGCCCGTACGCGGCCGCGCCGGCGGCCGGGCCGAGGACGACGGAGAGCTGCGGCACCCGGCCGGAGGCGCGGATCATCGCGGCGAACATCTGCCCGACACCGTCCATGGACTCGATGCCGTCGGCGAGCTTCGCGCCGCCGGAGTGCCACAGCCCGACGACCGGGCAGCGCCGGTGCAGGGCCAGGTCGATGGCCTCGATGATGTTGCGGGCCCCGCGCGCCCCGAGCGCGCCGCCCATCCGGGTGGCGTCCGTGCAGTACGCCACCGCGTGCGCGCCCGCGATCCGGCCGGTCGCCACCGCCACCCCCGCCTCGTCGGCCGGCCGGAACACCGCCATGGTGTCCGGGTCGAACAGGTGGCCGAGGCGGACCAGCGGGTGCCGTGGATCGGTGGGCGCCTCGACGTCGACGGCGGGGGACACGACGGTGACGGTCATGCTCTCTCCTCAGCTCCAGCGCGGCGGGCGCGGCGGCCGGCGCCGGAACCGTCGTCGAACAGACGCTGCGCCCGCGCCAGCATGGGACCGCGAACTAAAGCCGGAGCAATGCGCGGCCATCGACCGACCAGCATTTTCGGTAGGGGTCCGGATAAGGGTTGGCGGGCCGGTGTGATGTGGATAACTTGGCCCTGGTCGGGGCCGGCGTCGCCGCGCTCCCGCCCACTCAGGACACCCCGCTGACCACGCGTTATCCGCGGCTCGACCACCGTCGTTCGAGGTTCGTCCCCATTCGGGGGAAACACGTTCACGTCGCCGGCCCACCGATTCGGCGAATTGCGCCGTACGCCCACGGAAGCGGTGCGGCGAAATCGAGGTGAAAGGTTCCCGTGATGACCGAACTGTCGCAGCCCACCAGCACCTGTCCCGCCCCGTACGACGGCCGCGACCCGCTCGGCCTGGCGGTGGAGGCGGCGCGGCTCATCGACGTCGTCCTGGAGGGCGGGCCACGGCACCTGCCCGCCGAGTGGCGGCTGCAACGGCTCGCCGCCGGCGACCAGAAGGTCAAGCTCCCGCACAACGGCGGCTACGAGCACTTCGAGCGCGACCCGGCCGCCCCGGCCGACGGCGAGCCGGTGGTGTTCCGCTGGACCGGCCGCACCCGGGTCGCCGAGTAGCGTGTCCGGCGTGCCGCACCGACCCGCCCCGCCCGCCGTCCAGAAAGCCTGATCCGCATGCTGCTCGCCGCCCTGCACGCCGGCGCCGACCACCCGGCCGCGCTGCGCCTGCGCGGCCGGGACCTGTCCCGGCAGGAGCTGCTCGGCTGGGCCGGGTCGGTGGCCCGGGACATCCGCGGCGCGCCCGCCGTCGCGGTCCGGGCGGAGCCGACCGTGACCACCGCCGTCGCGGTCGTCGCCGGGCTGCTGGCCGGCGTGCCCGTCGTCCCGGTGCCGCCCGACGCGGGCCCGACCGAGCGGGGGCACATCCTGCGCGACTCGGGCGCCGCGCTGCTGCTCACCGCGACCCGGGAGCCGGCCGCCGACGGCGAACCGCCCGGGCTGCCCGTCGAGCGGGCCGGGCGCGCCGACGTCGACTGGGCGCCGCCCGCACCGGAGCAGCCCGCCCTGATCCTCTACACCAGCGGCACCACCGGCGCGCCCAAGGGCGCGGTGATCCCGCACGCGGCCGTCGCGGCCGGCCTCGACGCCCTCGCCGAGGCCTGGCGGTGGACCCCCGACGACGTGCTGGTCCACGGGCTGCCCCTGTTCCACGTGCACGGCCTGGTGCTGGGCCTGCTCGGTCCGCTGCGGATCGGCTGCCGGCTGGTGCACACCGGCCGGCCCACCCCGCAGGCGTACGCGGCCGCCGGCGGCTCGCTCTACTTCGGCGTACCGACGGTCTGGTCCCGGATCGCCGCCGACCCCGCCGCCGCCCGGGCGCTGCGCCCGGCCCGGCTGCTGGTCTCCGGCAGCGCGGCCCTGCCGGTGCCGGTCTTCCACCGCCTCGCCGCCTGGTGCGGCCAGCCGCCGCTGGAGCGGTACGGGATGACCGAGACGCTGATCACCGTCAGCGGACGCGCCGACGGTGACCGCCGCGCCGGCCACGTCGGGCTGCCGCTGGCCGGCGTGCGGACCCGCCTGGTGGACGACGCGGGCGCCGAGGTGCCGGCCGACGGCAGCACCATCGGCCGGCTCCAGGTCCGCGGGCCGACGCTGTTCAGCGGGTACCTGCACCGGGAGCCGGTGCCGATGCCGGACGGCTGGTTCGACACCGGCGACATCGCGGTGATCGGGCCGGACGGCTGGCACCGGATCGTCGGGCGCGCCTCGATCGACCTGATCAAGACCGGCGGCTACCGGGTCGGTGCCGGGGAGGTCGAGGACGCGCTGCTGGCCCACCCGGCGGTCACCGAGGCCGCCGTGGTCGGCGCCCCGCACCCCGACCTGGGCGAGGAGATCACCGCGTACGTGGTGGCCGACGGGGCCGAGCCGCAGCAGCTCATCGACTTCGTCGCCGGGCACCTGTCCGTGCACAAGCGACCCCGCCGGGTGCACCTGGTCGACCGCCTGCCGCGCAACGCGCTCGGTAAGGTGCAGAAGGCGTTGCTGCGCGACACCACCGGTTAGGGGCGGTTAGGGGGTTGGCGGGCCGCACCGCCGTGGTTAGCGTCGGCACCCACGACAGCAGCGGAGGTGAACGAGGTGGGGCAGACCCGCAGCGGCAACCTGCTCGCGGTCAGCGACCTGCACGTGGCGTACCAGGAGAACCGGGACGTGGTGGCCGGCCTGCGCCCGGAGACGGACGACGACTGCCTGATCGTCGCCGGTGACGTCGGCGAGCTCTTCGCCGACATCGAGTGGGCGCTCACCCTGCTCAGCAGCCGGTTCGCCACGGTGGTCTGGGCGCCCGGCAACCACGAGCTGTGGACGCCCCGGAAGGATCCGGTGCAGCTGCGCGGCGAGGCGCGCTACCGGGAGCTGGTGCGGCTCTGCCGCGAGCTGGGCATCCGCACCCCGGAGGACGACTACCTGGTCTGGACCGGAGCGGGCGGCCCGGTGGCCCTGGTCCCGCTCTTCCTGCTCTACGACTACTCGTTCCGGGCCCCCGGCACCACCACCAAGGCCGAGTCGCTGGAGCGGGCGTACGCCGCCGGGGTGGTCTGCACCGACGAGATGCTGCTGCACCCCGACCCGTACCCGAGCCGGGAGGCCTGGTGCTGGGCCCGGGTGGCCGAGACCGGGCGCCGGCTGGCGGCGCTCGACCCCGCCGTACCGACCGTGCTGATCAACCATTACCCGCTGGTCCGGGAGCCGACCCGGATTCTGCGCTATCCCGAGTTCGCGCAGTGGTGCGGCACCGAGCTGACCGCCGACTGGCACCTGCGTCACCGCGCCGCCGCCGTGGTCTACGGCCACCTGCACATCCCACGGACCACCGTGCACGACGGGGTGCGCTTCGAGGAGGTCTCGCTGGGCTACCCGCGGGAGTGGCGGCGGCGCGCCACCCCACCCCGCCCGGTACGCCGGGTGCTCCTTCCGGAGCCGGTGCGGTGATCGAGGAGCTGCTGCCCGCCGGGGTGGCCGCGGCCGAGGCGTACGACGACCCGGCGGAGGCCCGGCTCCTGCCGGCCGAGGAGGCGTTGGTGGGCGGCGCGGTGGAGAAGCGGCGCCGGGAGTTCACCACCGGCCGGCACCTGGCCCGCCGGGCCCTCGCCGAGCTGGGTGTGCCGCCCGTCGCGCTGCTGGCCGGGCCGCGCCGCGAGCCGCGCTGGCCGGACGGCACGGTCGGCAGCATCACCCACTGCGCCGGCTACCGGGCCGCCGTCGCCGCCCGGGCCGGCACCCTGCTCAGCACCGGGATCGACGCGGAGCCGAACGAACCGCTCCCCGCCGGGGTCCTCGACTCGATCGCCCTGCCGGAGGAGCGTTCGCGGGTCGCCGAGCTGCTGCGGCGCGAGCCCGCGGTGCGCTGGGACCGGCTGCTCTTCAGCATCAAGGAGTCGGTCTACAAGGCCTGGTACCCGCTCACCGGGCGCTGGCTGGACTTCGAGGAGGCCGACGTGACGGTCGACCCCGCGGCCGGTACCTTCCGGGCCCGGCTGCTGGTGCCGCCGCCGGCGCTGCCCGACGGCCGCCCGCTCGGCGGCTTCACCGGCCGGTGGCTGGCCCGGCGCGGCCTCGTGCTCGCCGCCATCGCGGTCCCGGTCGCCGGGCCGCCCGCCGCGCGCCGGCCGGCCGACCCGGCGGGCGCCCGCCCGGCGTCCGGTTGATCGGGTACGACCACAACGCGCGCTTCAAGCTGCCTTTGGTCCGGTACCGGACGATGACCCTCTACGCCGCCCGGTCGAACCCGTCGCCCGGCACGGATTGGAGGCCCCACGATGAGCGTGGACGGTAAGTGGAACCTGGTGATCGAGTCGCCGATGGGTCGCCAGCAGGTGTCCGTCGATCTCGTGGAGAACGCCGGCACGGTGACCGGCACGATGGTCAACACCGGCCAGAACCTGTCGACCGAGATCTTCGACGGCACGGTCGACGGCGACGCGCTGCAGTTCAAGGCCAAGCTGCCGCACCTGAAGATGACGGTCACCTTCGACCTGGCCGTGCACGGCACCGGACTGTCGGGCAAGGTCAAGGCGGGCAAGTTCGGCGGCTTCAAGGTGTCCGGCGAGCGCGCCTAGTGAACGGCCGGAGCCGGGTCCGGTCGGCGCTGCGCGCCTGGTGGCGCGAGTGCTGGGCGATCCTGCCGCACTTCGCCGTGACGATGAGCGGCTGGGTGCCGCCCACACCACCCGGCGGCCCGGTGGCAGGCGGGCCCGGCGGCTGGGCCGCCCCGGCCGGCGGCCCCCCGCCCGGCTGGACCCCGGCCGCCCCGGATCCGGCCGCCCCGGACCAGGCCGGGTGGGACCCGGTCGGGCCGGGTCCGGTCGGTCGGGACCTGACCGGCCGGGGCCCGGCGGCGCATGACCCGGCCGGGCGGGGCCCGGTCGGTCGGCACGCGTCCCCTGCCGTTCCGGCACCGCACCGGCCCGCCGGCGGGGGCGGGTCCGCCGCTCATCCCGACTTTCGGCCGGCGCCGCCGCTGAGCCGGCGGGAACGGCGCACCTGGGCGGCCCTGACCGGCTCGCTCCGGCTCACCTCCGATGAGGACAACGGCCGCACGGACCCGCCCGTGCGGCACTGAGCCGCCGACTCGGCACGATGACCGCGGGCCCCGGGGTGGTGACATCCCGGGGCCCGCGGTGCTGCCCGCCCGGGGCGGTGCGCGGTCGGCGACACTCCCGGCCGTGGCCCGACGCTGCGGGGCGCGGTGGCTCAGGAGGGATCGGCCGGCTTGCCGACCACGCCGTGCAGGAACACGTCGACCAACGTCTCGATCGGCGTCTCCGCGCCGCCGGGTGTTCCCCGCCGGCCGAACAGCATGCCGAGGAAGATGACGGCCAGGTGCTCGACGGGCAGGCGCAGCGTGTCCCGATCGGGTTCCAGGAGCCGGACCACCGCTTGCTGGGTGCGTTCCACCGCGTTCGCCCGGCTGTCGGTCGCCCCGCCGTCAGCCGGCCTGGCACGCTCGCGCCGGCGGCCGCCGGCGTGCATCGCGGCGGTCACCGCGCCCATCCGCTCCAGATAGGCGTGCAGGGTCGCGGCGGCCTCGGTCAGCCGGGCGGCCAGTGGCTGATCCAGCGGTACGCAGTCGAGTTCGGCCAGCACGTGATCGTTGCGCAGGGCCGCCGCCAGGCAGGCGTCCAACAGCTCGTCCTTGTCGGCGAAGGCGCGAAAGATCGTCGCCTCGCCGATCCCGGCCGCCTTGGCGATCTGCAGGGTGCTCACGGCGGCACCGTGCTCGACCAGGAGCGGCAGGGCGGCGGCCACGATCATCTCGCGTCGGTCTTCCGGACTCATCCCCGGCGCCCGGCGCCGGCTCGTTGTCTCCGTCATGCCACCACACTACGGAGTGAGTACTCACTCCGTCAATGGATTTCGGGCCGGCACGGCGGCCGGTCCCGCCGCCGTGCCGTACTGCCGCTGCTCAGCCCACCTTCCGGCCCAGTTCCTGGTCGATGAAGTCGAAGATCTCGGTCGTCGACGCGGTGTGGATCCGGTCGTCCAGGTCGCCGCCCTCGGCGGGCTCCCAGCGCTTGCCCAGCAGGGCCAGCCGTCGCTGGAGGCGGTTCTTCACCTCCTGGAAGGTGGCCTCGTCGAGGGTGGCCTCGGCCAGCACCCGGTCCAGCCGGGAAAGCTCGTCGAGCACGTCCCCGGTGCGGCCCGCCCCGCTCACCGGGATCCGGGTCAGCAGGTAGCCGGCCAGGGCGTCCGCCGTGGGATGGTCGAAGACCAGGGTGGCCGGCAGCCGCAGCCCGGTGACGGCGTTGAGCCGGTTGCGCAGCTCGACCGCGGTCAGCGAGTCGAACCCGAGGTCCTTGAACGTGCGCTGCGGCTCGACCGCCTGCGGATCGGCGTGCCCGAGCACGGTCGCGATCTGCTCGCGCACCAGCCCGAGCAGGTAGGGCAGGCGTTCGGCCTCGTCGAGGGCGCCGAGCCGCTCGGCCAGCGCCACCTGCGGCGCGGCGCCGGCCGCCGGCCGGCGGGACTCGGGCAGCAGGCCCCGCAGGATCGCCGGGACCGGCCCGGCGCGCAACGCGGCCAGGTCGAGCGTCACCGGCACCAGCACCGGTTCGCCGGTGGTCAGCGCGGTGTCGAGCAGGGTGTGGGCGTGGTCGGTGGGGATGGGTAGCAGGCCGGCGCGGGTGATGCGGGCCTGGTCGGTGTGGTCGAGGTGGCCGGTCATGCCGGTGGCTTGGGCCCAGTAGCCCCAGGCGAGGCTGGTGGCGGGGAGGCCGAGGGTGTGGCGGTGGTGGGCGAGGGCGTCGAGGTAGGTGTTGGCGGCGGCGTAGTTGGCTTGTCCGGGGCTGCCGAGGGTGCCGGCGGCGGAGGAGTAGAGGACGAAGGCGGCCAGGGGGAGGTTGCGGGTGGCGTGGTGCAGGTGCCAGGCGGCGTCGACCTTGGGCCGCAGCACGGTGTGTACCTGGTCTGCGGTCATGGTGTGCAGGGCGGCGTCGTCCAGCACACCCGCTGTGTGGAAGACGGCGGTGAGCGGGTGCTCGTCCGGCACACCGCCGATGAGGGCGGTGACGGCGTCGGGGTCGGCGGTGTCGCAGGCGACGACGGTGACGGTGGCGCCGAGGTTCTGAAGCCGGTCGACCAACGGCGCGGCGTCGGGGGCGTCGGGGCCGCGGCGGCTGGCGAGCAGCAGGTGTCGGGCCTGGCCGGTGGTGGTGAGGTGTTCGGCGAGTAGCGCGCCGAGGGTGCCGGTGCCGCCGGTGATCAGCACCGTCCCGTCCGGATCCAGGGCGGCGGGTGCCGGGACGCGGTCCCCGGCGACGCCACCCTGGCCCGCACCCTGCGCGGCCTCGACAGCCCGGTACCGGGCCAGCCGGGGGGCCAGCAGGCTGCCCTCGCGTACCGCCAGTTGCGGTTCGCCGGTCGCCACCGCGGCCCGCAGCGCCGCCAGGCTGCCCGGGTGGTCGTCGGTGTCGACCAGGACGAACCGGTCCGGGTGTTCGACCTGGGCGCCGCGGACCAGCCCCCAGAGTGCCGCCCCGGCCAGATCCGCCACCGGGTCGCCGGGCCGTGCGGCCACGGCGTACCGGGTCAGCACGACCAGTTGGCTCTCCACGGTGCGCTCGTCGGCCAGCCACGCCTGGAACGCGGCCACGGTCCGCTCCACCACCTCGTGCACCGCCAGCGGATCACCGGTGGCGTCCGGCCCGGTGGCCCGGAGCAGGACGGTCTCCGCCACGGGCTCGGCGGCGGCCAGCAACGCCACCAGGTCGTCCAGCCCGACCGCCGGCGGTACGGCCGACGGCAGCGCGCCGGTGCTGACCACCGGCGACCAGGCCACCCGGTGCAGCACGTTCCGGCCGCCCGCCTGGCGCAACTGCTCGGCCGGCAGCGGGCGGACGGTCAGCCCGGCCACCGTCACCACCGGCGCGCCGGCGGGATCGGTGGCGGTCACCCGGACGGTGTCCGGGCCGGTCGCGGCGAGCCGCACCCGCAGCTCCCGGGACCGGGTGGCGTGCAGGGTGACGCCGCTCCACGCGAACGGCAGCCGGACGCCGCCGGCGTCCCCGGCCAGGGCCAGCGGGTGCAGGGCGGCGTCGAGCAGCGCCGGGTGGATGGCGTACCCGTCGACGTCCACCTCGTCGGGGAGGCGGATCTCGGCGTGCACGTCGTCGCCGTTCCGCCAGACCGCCCGGACGCCCTGGAACGCCGGCCCGTACCCGAGACCGGCCGAGGCCAGGTCGGGATAGGCGGTCGTCACGTCGGCGAGGGTGGCCGTGGCGGGCGGCCAGCCGGCCGGTTCGGGGTCCGGCCCGGCCGGGGTGGGGGTGGCGGCGAGGGTGCCGGTGGCATGCCGGGTCCACTCCTGGCCGTCGCCACGGGAGCGGATGGTGAGGGCCCGCCGCCCGGTGTCGTCCGGCGCGCCCACCTCGACCTGGAGCTGCACGTCGCTGTCCGGGTCGAGGATCAGCGGGGTCTCGATGGTGAGGTCGTCCAGGTGGGGGTGTCCGGTGTGGTGTCCGGCGTGCAGGGCGAGGTCGACGTACGCGGTGCCGGGCAGCAGCACGGTGCCGGTGACGGCGTGGTCGGCGAGCCAGGGTTGCCGGTCGAGGGTGAGCCGTCCGGTGAAGAGCATGCCCTCCTGGTCGGGCAGCTCGATCGCGGCGGCGAGGAGCGGGTGGTCGGCCGCGCCCTGGCCCAGGTCGGCCGGTTCACCGGTGGTGGGCCGGCTGGTGAGCCAGTAGCGCTGGCGCTGGAACGGGTACGGCGGCAGGTCGACCGGCGCAGTCACCGCGGGCAGCAGCGGCCGCCAGTTCACCGGCAGGCCGTGGGTGTGCGCGGTGGCCAGGGCGGTGACGAGTTGGTCGGTGGTGTCCCGGCGGATGCTGGCCAGCGCGACGATGTCGTGCTGGTCGGCGGTGTCCTCGATCGGTTGGATGAGCACCGGGTGCGGGCTGACCTCGACGAAGGTGGCGTACCCGTCGCGCAGCAGTGCTTCGGTGGCGGTCTGGAACTGGACGGGGTGGCGGAGGTTGTCGTACCAGTAGTCGGCGGTGAGGGTGTCGGTGTCGATGCGGTCGCCGGTGTAGGTCGAGTAGAAGGCCACATCGGTGGTGGTGGGTTGGACGCCGTCGAGGGCGGTGTGGATCTGGTCGCGGAGGGCTTCGACGTGGGGGGTGTGGGAGGCGTAGCCGACCGGCAGGACCCGGGCGGGGATGTCGTGGTCCTTGCAGTGGGCGACGGCTGCCGCGACGGCGTCGGGGTCGCCGGCGATGACGGTGGCGTTCGGCCCGTTGACCGTGGCGATGTAGGCCTGGGGTCCGGTGTTGTGGCCGTTGGGGCCGGCGTTGCTTCCGTCGGCTTCGGCGTGGCTGGCGTTGTCGGGCGTGGCCGGGCGGGTGGTCAGCCGGGTGAGGAGTTCGGTGACCTGGTCGGCAGGCAGGGCGAGGGACGCCATGTCGCCGTGCCCGATCAGCGCCCGCAGCGCCTGGGCGCGCAGCGCGACGATCTTCGCGGCGTCGTCCAATGACAGCGCCCCGGCGGCGTAGGCGGCGGCGATCTCGCCCTGGGAGTGGCCGATGACGGCGTCGGGGACGATCCCGTGGTGTCGCCACACCGCCGCGAGGCCGGTCATCACGGCGAACAGCACCGGCTGGACGACGTCGACGCGGGTGAGCCAGTCGGGGTTGTCGTCGTGCAGCACCTGGTGCAGGTCCCAGTCCACATAGGGCCGCAGCGCGGTCGCGCAGGCGTCGAGGTGGGCGGCGAAGACGGGACTGTGTTCGGCGAGTTCGCGGCCCATGCCGAGCCACTGTCCGCCCTGGCCGGGGAAGACGAACACCACTCGGCCGCCGTGGGCGGCGGTGTGCTGGAGCAGGGCGGGATGCGGCCGGTCCTCGGCCAGGGCCCGCAGTGCCTCGACCGGGTCCGGGCCGGGCAGCACCGCGGCCCGCTGCGCGAACACCGCCCGGCCACCGGCCAGCGCGGCGCCGACCGTCGCCCGGTCCACCTCGGGCCGCTGCGCGACGTACCCGAGCAGCCGCGCGGCCTGGTCCCGCAGCCCGGCAGGGGTCTTCGCGGAGAGCAACCACGGCAGCGGCGCGGACGCCGCCGGTGCCGGCGCCGCCTCCGGTTCGGGGGCCTGCTCCAGAATGATGTGCGCGTTCGTGCCGCTGATCCCGAACGAGGAGACCGCCGCGCGGCGCGGGCGGCCCTGCGCCGGCCACGGCCGGGTCTCGGTGAGCAGGGCCACCGCGCCGGCGTCCCAGTCGACGTGACCGCTGGGCCGGTCGACGTGCAGGGTGCGGGGCAGCACCGCGTGGCGCAGCGCCTGGACCACCTTGATGATGCCGGCGGCCCCGGCGGCGGCCTGGGTGTGGCCGATGTTCGACTTGATCGAGCCGAGCCAGAGCGGTTCGTCCCCGGCGCGCTGCTGCCCGTACGTGGCCAGCAGGGCCTGCGCCTCGATCGGGTCGCCCAGGGTGGTGCCGGTGCCGTGCGCCTCCACGGCGTCCACGTCGGCCGGAGCGAGGCCGGAGGCGGTGAGCGCCTGGCGGATCACCCGCTGCTGGGAGGGGCCGTTCGGCGCGGTCAGCCCGTTGCTCGCCCCGTCCTGGTTGACCGCCGACCCGCGGATCACCGCGAGGATCCGCCGGCCGTTGCGCCGGGCGTCGCTCAGCCGCTCCAGCAGGATCAGCCCGGCACCCTCGCCCCAGCCGGTGCCGTCCGCCGCGTCCGCGAAGGACTTGCACCGTCCGTCCGGCGACAGCCCCCGCTGCCGGCTGAACTCGAGGAAGATCTCCGGGGTGGCCATGATGGTCGCCCCGCCGGCCAGCGCCAGGGTGCATTCGCCGCTGCGCAGGGCCTGCACCGCCAGGTGGGTGGCGACCAGCGACGACGAGCAGGCGGTGTCCACCGTGACCGCCGGCCCCTCCAGTCCCAGCGCGTACGCCACCCGGCCGGAGGCGACGCTGGTGGTGTTGCCGGTCATCAGGTAGCCGGCCACCTCCGACGTGCCGTGCTGGGTGGTGGGGGCGTAGTGCTGGGCGACGACGCCGGTGAACACGCCGGTCGGGGTGGCCCGCAGGGCCGCCGGGTCGATGCCCGCGTGCTCCAGCGTCTCCCAGGCCGTCTCCAGCAGCAGCCGCTGCTGCGGGTCCATCGCCGCCGCCTCCCGCGGGTTGATCCCGAAGAAGTCCGCGTCGAACAGGTCGGCGTCGTGGACGAAACCGCCGTGCCGGGTGTACGTGGTGCCGATCCGGTCCCGGTCCGGGCTGTACAGCCCGTCGACCGGCCAGCCGCGGTTGGTGGGGAAGGTGGACATGGCGTCCACCCCGTCGGCGACCAGCCGCCACAGCGCGTCGGCCGAGTCGGCCCCGCCGGGGAACCGGCAGGCCATCCCGACCACGGCGATCGGCTCGTCGGTCGCGATGGTCACCGGGGCCGCCGCCGCAGCGGCCGACCCGGTGCCCGGGTCGATCAGCTCGTGCAGGTGCCCGGCGAGCGCCTCGGCGGTCGGGTGGTCGAAGACCAGCGTGGCCGGCAGCCGCAGCCCGGTGGCGGCGTTGAGCCGGTTGCGCAGCTCCACCGCGGTCAGCGAGTCCAGCCCGAGGTCCTTGAACGGCCGCCGCGGGTCGACCGCCGCCGGGTCCGGGTGCCCCAGCACCGCGGCGATCTCGGTGCGGACCACCCCGAGCAGGTACGGGCGGCGCTCGTCGGCGGCGAGACGGGCCAGCCGCCCGGCCAGCCCGTCGGACCCGCCGGCGCCGGCGGCGGCCCGCCGGGCCGTGGCCCGGACCAGGTCCCGCAGCATCGCCGGGAGCGGGCCGGCGGCGGCCCGGGCGCGCAACGCGGCGAGGTCCAGCGCGACCGGCACCAGCGCCGGCCGGCCGCCGGCCACCGCCGCGTCGAGCAGGTCGAACGCGGCCGGCGCGGAGAGCGGGCGCAGCCCGCTGCGGGCGATCCGGGCCTGGTCGGTGGCGTCGAGCTGGCCGGTGATGCCGCTGGTGTCGGCCCACAGCCCCCAGGCCAGCGCGGTGCCCGGCAGGCCGGCGGCCCGCCGGCGCTGGGCCAGCGCGTCGAGGAACGCGTTGGCCGCCGCGTAGTTGCCCTGGCCCGGCCCGCCCAGGGTGCCGGCGATGGACGAGTAGAGCACGAACGCGGCCAGATCCAGGTGCCGGGTGGCCCGGTGCAGGTGCCACGCGGCGTCCACCTTGGGCCGGAACACCGCCCGCAGCTGCTCGGGACGCAGGGTGTGCAGCGCGGCGTCGTCGGTCACGCCGGCGGTGTGGTAGACGGCGGTGAGCGGGTGCTCGGCGGGTACCCCGGCGAGCAGCGCGGCGACCGCCGCCGGGTCGGCGGTGTCGCAGGCCGCCACGGTGACCGTCGCGCCGAGTGCTTCCAGCTCGGCGACCAGCTCCGCCGCCCCGGCCGCCGTGGCGCCGCGCCGGCTGGCCAGCAGCAGGCGCCGGGCCCGACCGGTACGCACCAGGTGGGCGGCGAGCAGCCGGCCGAGCGTACCCGTGCCGCCGGTGACCAGCGTGGTGCCGTTCGGGTCGGGCGGCGCCGGCAGGGTGACCACCACCTTGCCGACGTTGCGCGCCTGCGCCAGGTGGCGGAACGCGGCCGGCGCCTCCGGCACCTCCCAGGCGGCGAACGGCAGCGGCCGCAGCGCGCCCCGCTCGAAGAGGTCCGCCAGCTCGGCCAGCATCTCCTGGATCCGGTCCGGGCCGGCCTCCATCATGTCGAACGCCCGGTACGCCACCCCCGGATGCGCGGCGGCGACCTCGTCCGGCTGCCGGATGTCGGTCTTGCCCATCTCGATGAACCGGCCGCCATGCGGCAGCAGCCGCAGCGACGCGTCGACGAACTCGCGGGCCAGCGCGTCCAGCACCACGTCCACGCCGCGCCCGCCGGTGGCGGCCAGGAACGCCGGCTCGAAGTCGAGGGTACGGGAGGAGGCGAGGTGGTCCTCGGCGACGCCGAGCGCCCGCACCGCGGGCCACTTGCCGGGGCTGGCCGTCGCGTACACCTCGACACCCCAGTGCCGGGCCAGCTGCAACGCCGCCATCCCGACACCACCGGCGGCGGCGTGCACCAGCAGCGTCTCGCCGGGGCGCAGCGCGGCCAGGTCGACCAGCCCGTAGTACGCGGTCAGGAAGGTGACCGGCACGGTGGCCGCCTCGGCGAAGCTCCACCCCGCCGGCATCCGGGTCAGCAGCCGCCGGTCGGTCACCGCGTACGGGCCCATCCCGCCGGTGACCAGGCCCATCACCCGGTCGCCGGGGGTCAGGCCGGTGACGTCGCGGGCCACCTCGACGACCACGCCGGCCGCCTCGGTGCCGATCAGCGCGCTGCCCGGGTACATGTCCAGTGCCAGCAGCACGTCGCGGAAGTTGAGGCCGGCGGCCCGGACGGCCAGCCGGACCTGTCCCGGCGCGAGCGGCTGCTCATCGGCGTCGCAGGGCACCAGCGCCAGGCTCTCCAGGGTCCCCGGCACCGGCACGTCGACCCGCCAGGCGGCCGCCCCGGCCGGCGGGGTGAGCCGCCCGCCGTCGGGCAGCCGCCCGAGCCGCGGCGCGTGCGCCTCGCCGTCGCGGAGCGCGAGCTGCGGTTCGTCGGTGGCCAGCGCCGCCGGCAGCGCCCGCCAGGACGACGCCCGGCCGTCCAGGTCAGCGATCAGCACCCGGCCGGGATACTCCGACTGGGCGGTGCGGACCAACCCCCATCCGGCGGCGCCGCCCAGGTCGTCGACGGTCTCCCCGGGCCCGGCCGCGACCGCGCCGCTGGTCAGCACGAGCAGCCGGATGTCCGGGTACCGCTCGTCGGCCAGCCCGGACCGGAGCAGGTCGAGGACCTGCTGGACCGACTCGTACGCGCCCGCCGGGACGTCCGGCCCGGTGGCGGTCGGGGCGGCGAACGCCAGCACGTCCGGCGGCGGTGTGCCGGCCGCGAGCGCCTCGTCCAGCGCGGCCAGGCTGTCGTAGCGCAGGTCGGTGCCGCCGTCGGGGACGGTCGCCGAGCCGACCAGCGCGATCCGGGCCGGCGCCGGGTCGGCCGGCGGCGCGACCGGCACCCAGCCCACGGCGAGCAGGTCCCGGGGACTGCCGCGCCGCTCACCCGGCCGGGGAGCGGCCCGCATGGCCAGCGCCTCGACGGTGACCACGGGCTGCCCGGCCGGGTCGGCCACGGTGATGGTGGCCGCCCCACCGGCGGCGGGAGCGACCCGGACCCGCACCTGCCGGGCGCCGGTCGCGGCCAGGTTCACCCCGGACCAGGCGAACGGGAGCCGCACCGCGGGCGGCGCGCCGGCCGGGGCGTCCCGCAGCGCGGCCAGCGCGATCGGGTGCAGGGCGGCGTCGAGCAGGGCGGGGTGTACGCCGTACCCGTCGGTGGCGGTGTCCTCGGCGAGCGCGACCTCGGCGTAGACGACGTCGCCGTCCCGCCACGCGGCGCGTACCCCCTGGAACGTCGGGCCGTAGCCGACCCCGGCGTCGACGAGTTCGGCATAGAGGGTGTCCACCTCGACGGGCGCCGCCCCGGGGGGCGGCCACGCCGCCGGCAGCGGCTCCGCCGCGACCGCGGTACGGCTGAGCGTGCCGGTGGCGTGCCGCGTCCAGGTTCCGTCCTGCTCCTCGGCCGCCGGCCGGGAGTGGATGCTTACCGGCCGGCGGTCGCCGTCGGGCGCCCCGACCTCGATCTGGAGGTCGACGGCGCCGGGCCCGGCGAGGGCCAGCGGCGCTTCGAGCGTGAGGTCGTCGAGGTACGGGTGTCCGGTGTGGTGGCCGGCGTGCAGGGCGAGGTCGACGAAGGCGGTGCCGGGCAGCAGCGGGGTGCCGGCGATGACGTGGTCGGCCAGCCACGGGTGGGTGGTGGTGGAGATCCGGCCGGTGAACAGGTGGGTGTCGGCGTCGGCGAGGCTGAGCGTGGCGCCGAGCAGCGGGTGACCGGCGCTGCCGAGGCCGAGGTCGCTGGCGTCGGTGACGATGGCGGGCGGGCTGAGCCAGTACCGCTCGTGCTGGAAGGCGTAGGTGGGCAACGCGATCGTGGGTTCCTGCTCGCCGGCGAGCAGCGGTGTCCAGTCGACGTCGACGCCGTTGGTGTGGGCGGTGGCGAGTGCGGTGAGCAGGCTGGCTGTTCCGTCGTGTCCGCGCCGCTGGGTGGGGATGGCGGTGGCGTCGGTGACGGTTTCGCGGGTGAGGGTGCTCAGGGTGGCGTCGGGTCCGACCTCGAGGTAGTGGGTGACGCCGAGGGTGTGCAACGTTTCGGTGCCGGCGGTGTAGTTGACGGTGTCGCGGATGTGGCGTGCCCAGTAGTCGGGGTCGGCGAGTTGTTCGTCGGTGGCGACCTGTCCGGTCAGGTTGGACACGATCGGCAGGGCCGCGGGCCGGTAGGTGACGCTTGCGGCGGCCTCGCGGAAATCGTCGAGAATCGCCTCGGTGTGGGCGGAGTGGAAGGCGTGGGCGACGTGCAGTTTGCGGGCGCGCACGCCGTCATTTGCAAGCTGTGTGGCGATGGTGTCGATGGTGGTGGTGTCGCCGGCGAGGACGAGTGAGGTGGGGCTGTTGTGTCCGGCGAGGCTCACCTGCGGGTGCGCGCCGAGCAGTGGTTGGATGCGGTCCAGGGGGGCGGTGACGGCGAGCATGGCGCCGGCCGGCATGGTGTTCATGAGCCGGGCCCGGGTGGTGACCAGGTGGGCGGCGTCGGTGAGGTCGAGGACGCCGGCGATGTGGGCGGCGGTGAGTTCCCCGATGGAGTGCCCGATGAGGTAGTCGGGTCGGATCCCGAAGCTGTCGAGCAGCCGCACCATGGCGGTCTCTGCGGCGAACAGCGCCGGCTGGGTGTAGAGCGTCTGCCCGAGCAGGTCGGTGTGCGCCCCGGACATGACCTCCCGCAGCGGCCGGTCGAGGTGCGGGTCGAGGGCCGCGCACACCTCGTCCAGGGCGGTCGCGTACACGGGGAAGTGGTGGTAGAGGTCGGTGGCCATGCCGGGGTGTTGGGCGCCCTGCCCAGTGAACAGGAACGCCACCTTCCCGACCGTGCTCACCGCCCCCTGGACCAGGTTCGGGTGGTTTACGCCGTCGGAGAGGGCGTGCAGGGCGGCGATCAGGTCCGCGGTGGTGTGCGGTTCGCCGTCGGGGTCGTCCAGCGGCGGGATGATCGCCGCCCGGTGGTCGAAGGTGGTCCGGGTGGTGGCCAGCGCGTGCGCGACCCGGGCGGGGTCGAGGTCGGGGTGCTCGTCGAGGTGGGTGGCCAGCCGGGTCGCCTGCTCGCGTAGCGCCGCCGGGGTCTTCGCCGACAGCAGCCAGGGCGGGGCGACCTCCGGGCCGGCGACGTCGGGCGCGCCCTCGTCCCGGACCGTGCCCGACCCGGCCGCCACCGAACCAGCCGCACCGGTCGCCGTCGTTCCGGTCGCCGCCGTTACGGCGGCCGCCGGACCAGCCGCGCCGGCCAGCGTGCTGGCGGCTGGGGCTGTGGCGGCGGTGGCGGCGCTGGCGGCGGTGGAGGCGGTCGGAGTCGGCGGGCCGGCGTCCTGGCCGGCGGGATCGGGGTCGGGGGCTTGTTCGATGATGACGTGGGCGTTGGTGCCGCTGATGCCGAAGGAGGAGACCGCGGCGCGGCGGGGTCGGTCCTGGTCGGGCCAGGGGGTGGTGTCGGTCAGCAGGGCCACCGCGCCGGAGGTCCAGTCGACGTGGGTGGAGGGGGCGTCGACGTGCAGGGTCTTGGGCAGGACGCCGTGGTGGATGGCCTGGACCATTTTGATGATGCCGGCGACGCCGGCGGCAGCCTGGGTGTGGCCGATGTTGGATTTGATCGACCCGAGCCAGAGGGGCTGTGAGCGGTCCTGGCCGTAGGTGGCGAGCAGGGCTTGGGCTTCGATGGGGTCGCCGAGGGTGGTGCCGGTGCCGTGGGCTTCGACGGCGTCGACGTCGGCGGGGCTCAGCCGGGCGTTGGCGAGGGCTTGGCGGATGACGCGTTGTTGGGACGGTCCATTGGGGGCGGTGAGGCCGTTGCTGGCGCCGTCCTGGTTGACTGCCGAGCCGCGGATCACCGCGAGGACGGGGTGGCCGTTGCGGCGGGCGTCGGAGAGCCGCTCCAGCAGGATCAGGCCGACCCCCTCGGCGAAGTTCGTCCCGTCCGCCGCGTCGGCGAACGCCTTGCACCGCCCGTCCGGCGCGAGCCCGCGCTGCCGGCTGAACTCGATGAAGGCGCGCGGCGTCGGCAGGATGGTCGCGCCGCCGGCCAGCGCCATGCTGACCTCGCCCTGGCGCAGCGCGTGGCAGGCCAGGTGGGTCGCCACCAGCGACGACGAGCAGGCCGTGTCCAGCGTGACCGCCGGCCCCTCCAGCCCGAGGGTGTACGCGATCCGGCCCGACGCCACGCTCGTGGTGGTGCCGGTCAGCAGGTAGCCCTCGTACGATCGGGCCTGCTCGTGGGTGCGCGGGCCGTAGTCCTGCGCGATCACGCCGGTGAAGACCCCGACGCTGGTCCCGGCCAGCCGGGTCGGGTCGAGCCCGGCCGCCTCGAACGCCTCCCAGCTCGTCTCCAGCAGCAACCGGTGCTGCGGATCCATGGTGAGCGCCTCGCGCGGGTTGATCCCGAAGAAGTCCGCGTCGAACCCGCCCGGGTCGGACAGGAACGCTGACTCCCGGACGTAGATCCGGCCGGCCCGGTCCGGGTCCGGGTCGTAGAAGTCGTCGACGTGCCAGCCCCGGTCCGTCGGGAAGGGACCGACCGCGTCGCCGCCCGCGACGAGCAGCCGCCACAGGTCCTCCGGGGTACGCACCCCACCCGGGTAGCGGCAGGCCATCCCGACGACGGCGATGGGCTCCTGCCGGCGTGACTCGATCGCCTGCAGCCGCTGCCGCGTGCTGTGCAGGTCCGCGGTCACCCGCTTCAGGTAGTCGCGGAGCTTTTCCTCGTTGGACATGTGGGGCCCCTCGCGGCGGTCGGTGGTCACAGTTCGTTGTCGATGAAGGCGAAGAGGTCGTCGTCGCTGGCCGCGGCGAGCTGCTCGGCAACCACCTCGGGGGCGTCGGCGCGCGGCGCGTCGGCCTCCTCGAGCCGGGCCAGCAGGTGCTGCAGCCGGGCGGCCAGCCGGCCCCGCGACTCCCCGTCGCCGGAGATGTCGTCGAGCCGGCGCTCGGCCTGCTCCAGCTCCGCCAGCAGCGCGTCGACCGGCGACGCCTCGGCGGGCGCGAGCTGCTGGCGCAGGTACTCGGCCAGCACCTCGGTGGTGGGGTAGTCGAAGACCACCGTGGCGGGCAGCCGCAGCCCGGTCGAGCCGTTGAGCCGGTTGCGCAGCTCCACCGCGGTGAGCGAGTCGAAGCCCAGCTCCTTGAACGCCCGCCCCTCGTCGATCCCGTCGGGGGAGGCGTGCCCCAGCACCGTGGCCACCTGCGCGCGGACCAGCCCGCGTAGCTGCTCGTGCTGGTCCTCCCGGGACAGCCCGGCCAGCCGCCGGCCCCAACCGTCGACGCCACCGTCGGCGGACGCCTCGGCCCCGGTGACAGCGCGCCGCGTGGCCGGGCGGACCAGGCCGCGCAGGACCGCCGGCAGCGCCTCCGGGTCGGTGCCCAGCGCGCGTACGTCCAGCCGGGTCGGCACGACGTGCGGCAGGGCCAGCGCCCGGGCCGCGTCGAACAGCGCCAGCCCCAGGTCGGTGGGGATCGGGCTGACCCCCGAGCGGGCCATCCGCACCAGGTCCGCCTGGCCGAGGTGGCCGGTCATGGTGCTGGTCTGCGCCCAGAGGCCCCAGCCCAGGGCGGTGGCGGGGCGGCCCTGCCCGTGCCGGCGTACGGCGAGCGCGTCGAGGAACGCGTTGGCCGCCGCGTAGCTGCCCTGCCCGGGGGTGCCGAGGGTGCCGGCGGCCGAGGAGAAGAGCACGAACTCGGCCAGGTCGAGCCCGCTGGTCAGCTCGTGCAGGTGCCAGGCCGCGTCCACCTTCGGGCGCAGCACGGCGTCGACCCGTTCCGGGGTGAGTGCGGCGAGCAGGCCGTCGTCGATCACGCCCGCGGCGTGCACCACCATGGTCAGCGGATGCTCGGCGGGCACCTCGTCCAGCAGCGCCGCCAGCGCGTCCCGGTCGGCGGCGTCGCAGGCCGCCACGGTCACCCGGGCGCCCAGCGCGGTCAACTCCTCCCGCAGCTCCGCCGCGCCCGGCGCGGCCGCCCCGGTGCGGCTGGTCAGCAGCAGGTTCGTCAGCCCGTGCGCGGTGACCAGGTGTCGGGCCAGGTGGCCGCCGAGGACGCCGGTGCCGCCCGTGATCAGCACGGTGCCCGCCGGGTCCGGCTGCGGCGGCATGCTCAGCACGACCTTGCCGACGTGCTGGGCGGTGCTCAGGTAGCGCAGCGCCTCCGGCGCCCGGCGGATGTCCCAGACGGTGACCGGCGGCGGCCGCAGCGCACCGCTGTCGAAGAGCGCGGCGAGCGTGGCCAGCATCTCCTGCACCCGGTCCGGGCCGGGGTCCATGATGTCGAACGCCTGGTAGTACACGCCGGGGTGGGCGGCCGCGACGTCGTCGGCGGAGCGGATGTCGGTCTTGCCCATCTCGATGAACCGGCCGCCGGCGTCGAGCAGCCGCAGCGACGCGTCGATGAACTCGTGGGCGAGGGCGTTGAGCACCACGTCCACCCCGCGACCGCCGGTCGCGGCGCGGATCTGCTCCTCGAAGTCGAGGGTGCGGCTGGAGGCGATGTGCCGCTCGTCGAGGCCCTGCTCGCGCAGCGCGTCCCACTTCGGCGGGCTGGCGGTGCCGTAGACCTCGACACCCCAGTGCCGGGCCAGTTGCAGGGCGGCCATGCCGACGCCACCGGAGGCGGCGTGCAGCAGCAGGGTCTCGCCCGGCTGGATCCGGGCCAGGTCGGCGAGCCCGTGGTACGCGGTCAGGAACACCACCGGCACCGCGGCCGCCTCGACGAACGACCACCCGGCCGGCATCCGCGTGATCAACCGGTGATCGGCCAGCGCCAGCGGACCGATGCCACTGATCATCAGACCCATCACCCGGTCGCCGACGGCCACCGTGGTGACGTCCGGCGCCACCTCGACCACCACCCCGGACGCCTCGCCCATCACCGGGCGGGTGTCGGTGGTGACCATGCCCAGGGCGAGCAGCGCGTCCCGGAAGTTCAGGCCGGCGGCCCGCACCGCGACGCGTACCTGCCCGGCGGCGAGGGGCTGCCCGGCCTCGTCGTGCGGCACCACGGCGAGGCTGTCCAGCGTGCCGGAGCCGGTGAGGACCAGCCGCCACAGCTCGTCCCCGTCGGGCAGGGCGAGCATGCCCTCGGTGCCGGCGTGCGCCAGCCGCGGCGCGTGCACGGCGCCCCGGCGGATGGCGAGCTGCGGCTCACCGGTGGCCAGCGCGGCGGCCAGCGCCGGCGCGGACGCCGCGTGCCCGTCCAGATCGACCAGGACCAACCGGTCCGGGTGCTCCGCCTGGGCGGTCTTCAGCAGGCCCCAGACCGCCGCCGCGGCCAGGGCCGCCGCGGTGTCGCCCGGCCGGGCCGCCACCGCGTCCCGGGTCAGCACCACCAGCCGCGACGTGGCCAGCTCCGGCGCGGACAGCCACGCCCGCACCAGGTCCAGCGCCCGGTGCGTCGCGGCCCGGGCCAGCTCGGCCCCGGGCGCGCCGTCGACGTCCGCGACCACCAGGACCGCTTCGGGTACGTCGGCGCCGCCGGCCAGCGCCGTGGTCAGCGCCGCCAGATCCGGGTACGCCTCGACCGGCGCCCCGAGCCCGGACGGCACCGCCCCGAGGGCCGCCCAGCGCGGCGCGGAGACCTCGGGCAGGTCGGTGACCGGCACCCAGTCGAGCCGGAACAGGCTGTCCCGGACCGCCCGGTCGCCGCCGAGCTGCCCGGCGGGCAGCGGCCGTACGGTCAGGGCGTCGACCGTGACGACGGGGTTGCCGGCCGGGTCGGTGGCGGACAGCCGGAGGGTGTCGTCGCCGGCCGGTTCGAGCCGTACCCGCAGCTGCCGGGCGCCCACGGCGTGCAGGGCGACCCCGGCCCAGGCGAACGGCAGCCGGATGCCGTCGGCGCCGCCGGCGAGGGCCATCGGGTGCAGGGCGGCGTCGAGCAGCGCCGGGTGGATGCCGTGACCGCCGACGGGCACCTCGTCGGGCAGGTGGATCTCCGCGTACAGGGTGTCGCCGTCCCGCCAGACGGCCCGGACGCCCTGGAAGGCGGGGCCGTAGTGCAGGCCGGTGGCGATCAGGCTGTCGTAGAGGGCGTCGGTGGCGACCCGGCTGGCGCCCGGCGGCGGCCAGGCGGCGGGGTCGCCGCCGGCCGGGGCGGGCCCGGCGGTGCTGAGGGTGCCGGTGGCGTGCCGGGTCCAGGCATCGTCCTGGGCCGGCCGGGTGTGCACGGCGATGCTTCGTCGCCCGTCCTGGTCGGGCCCGACCTCGACGTGCAGTTGGAGGTCGCTGTCGGGGTCGAGGGTGAGCGGGGCTTCGATGGTGAGGTCGTCGAGGTGGGGGTGGCCGGTGTGGTGGCCGGCGTGCAGGGCGAGGTCGACGTACGCGGTGCCGGGGAGCAGGACGGTGCCGGTGACGGCGTGGTCGGCGAGCCAGGGTTGGGTGGTGGGGGTGAGCCGGCCGGTGAACAGGTGGCCCTGCTGGTCGGGCAGGTCGATGGCGGCGGCCAGCAACGGGTGCTCGGTCCGGGTCTGGCCGAGGTCACTGGCCTGGCTGATGGTCGGCGGCGCCTGGAGCCAGTAGCGGTGCCGCTGGAACGCGTAGGTGGGCAGCTCGGCCGGCGGGACCGCGGCGGTCAGCAGCGGTCGCCAGTCGACGGGTAGACCGTGGGTGTGCGCGGTGGCCAGGGCGGTGACGAGCTGGTCCGGGCTGTCTCGGCGGGCGGTGGCGATGGTGATCACGTCATGGTCGGCCGCGGTGTCCTCGATGGGTTGGATGAGAACGGGGTGTGGGCTGGCCTCGACGAAGGTGGCGTACCCGTCGCGGAGCAGCGCTTCGGTGGCGGTCTGGAACTGGACCGGGCGGCGAAGGTTGTCGTACCAGTAGTCGGCGGTGAGGGTGTCGGTGTCGATGCGGTCGCCGGTGTAGGTGGAGTAGAAAGCGACGTCGGTTGCGGTCGGGGTGATGCCGTCGAGGGCGGTGTGGATCTCCTCGCGCAGGGCTTCGACGTGGGGGGTGTGGGAGGCGTAGCCGACGGGCAGCACTCGGGCGGGGATGTCGTGGTCCTTGCAGTGGGCGACGGCTGCCGCGACGGCGTCGGGGTCGCCGGCGATGACGGTGGCGTTCGGCCCGTTGACCGTGGCGATGTACGCCCGGTCTTCCGAGCCGTGGAGGAGTTCGGTGACCTGGTCGGCGGGTAGCGCGAGGGAGGCCATGTCGCCGTGCCCGATCAGCCCGCGCAGCGCCTGGGCGCGCAGCGCGACGACCTTGGCGGCGTCGTCCAGCGACAGGGCGCCGGCGGTGTAGGCGGCGGCGATCTCGCCCTGGGAGTGCCCGATGACGGCGTCGGGGACGATGCCGTGGTGCCGCCACACCGCCGCGAGGCCGGTCATCACGGCGAACAGGACGGGTTGGACGACGTCGACGCGGGTGAGCCAGTCGGGGTTGTCGTCGTGCAGCACCTGGTGCAGGTCCCAGTCCACATAGGGCTGCAGGGCGGTCGCGCAGGCGTCGAGGTGCGCGGCGAAGACGTCGCTCTGCTGGGCCAGTTCGCGGCCCATGCCGAGCCACTGCCCGCCCTGGCCGGGGAACACGAACACGGTCCGGCCGCCGTGGGTGGCGGTGTGTTGCAGCAGGGCGGGATGCGGGCGGTCCTCGGCGAGGGCCCGCAGCGCGTCGACCGGCTCGGCACCGGGGAGCACCGCCGCCCGCTGGGCGAACGCGGCCCGCCCGGTGACCAGCGCCGTCGCGACCGCCGCCGGCTCGACCTCCGGGTGGCCCTGCGCGTACGCCATCAGGCGGGCCGCCTGATCGCGCAGCGCGGCCGGGGTCTTCGCGGAGAGCAACCACGGCAGCGGCACGGCCGGCGAGGTGCGGTCCGGGCCGGTGGCCACGGCGGTCGTGGTGTCCCCGTCCGCCACCAGCGAACCGGGGCTCGCCTCGGCCGGCGGCCGGTCACCCGCCGGGGCCTGCTCGATGATCACGTGCGCGTTGGTGCCGCTGATCCCGAACGACGACACGCCGGCCCGGCGGGGGTGACCGGTGTCCGGCCAGGGCTGGGCGTCGGTGAGCAGGGCGACCGCGCCGGCCGTCCAGTCGATCCGGCTGCTCGGCCGCTCGGCGTGCAGGGTCTTCGGCAGTACGCCGTGGCGGATGGCCTGGACCATTTTGATGATGCCGGCGACGCCGGCGGCGGCCTGGGTGTGGCCGATGTTGGATTTGATCGAGCCGAGCCAGAGTGGTTGGTCGTCGGTGCGGTGCTGGCCGTAGGTGGCGAGCAGGGCCTGGGCCTCGATGGGGTCGCCGAGGCTGGTGCCGGTGCCGTGCGCCTCCACCGCGTCCACGTCGGTCGGGGTCAGTCGGGCGTTGGTGAGGGCTTGGTGGATGACGCGTTGTTGGGCGGGGCCGTTGGGGGCGGTGAGGCCGTTGCTGGCGCCGTCCTGGTTGACCGCCGAGCCGCGGATGACGGCGAGGATGTGGTGGCCGTTGCGGCGGGCGTCGGAGAGGCGTTCGAGCAGGATGAGGCCGGCGCCCTCGCCCCAGCCGGTGCCGTCCGCGCCCTCGGCGAAGGACTTGCAGCGACCGTCGGCCGACAGGCCCCGCTGCCGAGCGAACTCGACGAACGTGCCCGGGGTGGCCATCACCGTGACCCCGCCGGCTAGCGCGAGGGTGCACTCCCCGTTGCGCAGCGACTGGATCGCGAGGTGGGTGGCGACCAGCGACGACGAGCAGGCCGTGTCCAGGGTGACCGCCGGCCCCTGCAACCCGAGCGTGTACGCCAGGCGCCCGGAGGCCACGCTGCCGGCGCTGCCGTTACCCAGATAGCCCTCGAATCCCTCCGGCACCTGCTGGAACCGGGTCGCGTAGTCGTTGTACATGACGCCGGTGAACACGCCGGTCGCGGTGGCGCGTAGCCGGTCGGGGTCGATGCCGGCGCGTTCGAGGGCTTCCCAGGCGGTTTCGAGCAGGAGTCGTTGTTGGGGGTCGGTGGCGGCGGCCTCGCGGGGGCTGATGCCGAAGAAGTCGTTGTCGAACTCGTCGGCGTGGTGCAGGAACCCGCCGTGCCGGGCGTACGTGGTGCCGGGGTGGTCGGGGTCCGGGTGGTAGAGGCGGTCGAGGGGCCAGCCCCGGTTGGCGGGGAAGTCGCTGATCGCGTCCGTGCCGTCGGAGACCAGCCGCCACAGCTCGTCCGGGCTGGTCACGCCGCCGGGATAGCGGCAGGCCATCCCGATGACGGCGATCGGCTCGTCGGCGGCGCCGCCCGCCGCGGCGGTACGCGCCACCGTCCCGTCCCCGGTGGGCCGGAGCTGCCGGTGCAGGTGCTCGGCGAGGGCGTCGGCGGTGGGGTGGTCGAAGACCAGGGTGGCGGGCAGCCGCAGGCCGGTGGCGGTGGCGAGCCGGTTACGCAGCTCCACGGCGGTGAGCGAGTCGAAGCCGAGGTCCTTGAACGCCCGTCGCGGGTCGACCTGATCACCGCCGCGGTGACCCAGCACCCCGGCGATCTCGTCCCGGACCAGGTTGAGCAGCAGGCGTTCCTGCTCGGCGTCGGTGAGCGTGGTGAGCCGGTCGGCCAGCCCCCGGCCGCCGGCCGAGGCGTCCGCCGCCGTACGCCGGGCGACCTCGGGGTTGAACAGGCGCAGTGCTGCCGGGGTGAGTTTGGCGGGGATGAGGGTGGGGTGGGTGGTGTGGAGGGCGGTGTCGAGGAGTCGTAGGGCGTCGGGGGTGGGGAGGGGGTGGATGCCGGCTTGGGTGAGGCGTTGTTGGTTGGTGGTGTCGAGGGTGGCGGTGATGGTGCTGGTGTGGGCCCAGAGTCCCCAGGCGAGGCTGGTGGCGGGGAGGCCTTGGTGGTGGCGGTGGTGGGCGAGGGCGTCGAGGTAGGTGTTGGCGGCGGCGTAGTTGGCTTGTCCGGGGCTGCCGAGGGTGCCGGCGGCGGAGGAGTAGAGGACGAAGGCGGTGAGGGGGAGGTGGCGGGTGGCGTGGTGCAGGTGCCAGGCGGCGTCGACCTTGGGTCGCAGCACGGTGTGTACCTGGTCTGTGGTCATGGTGTGCAGGGTGGCGTCGTCGGTGGTGCCGGCGGTGTGGAAGACGGCGGTGAGCGGGTGCTCGTCCGGCACACCGCCGATGAGGGCGGTGACGGCGTCGGGGTCGGCGGTGTCACAGGCGACGACGGTGACGGTGGCGCCGAGGTTCTGAAGGCGGGTGGTCAGGTCGGTGGCGTTGGGTGCGTTGGGGCCGCGGCGGCTGGCGAGTAGGAGGTGTCGGGCTTGGCCGGTGGTGGTGAGGTGTTCGGCGAGGAGGGCGCCGAGGGTGCCGGTGCCGCCGGTGATCAGCACCGTCCCCTCCGGATCCAGCTCCGGTGCGGCGTCCGCCGGCGTGGCGAGCGCGCGGGAGATCCGGGGCGCCAGCAGCGCGCCGTCCCGGACGGCCAGCTGCGGCAGGCCCGTGGCGACCGCGGCGGCGACCAGGTCCTCCCCGGCGGCGTCGGCGTCGACCAGCACGATCCGGTCGGGGTTCTCCGACTGGGCGGAGCGGACCAGACCCCAGAGCGCGGCGCTGGGCAGGTCGATGTCCTCGCCGGCTCGGGTCGCCACCGCGCCCCGGGTCAGCACGACCAGGCGGCCGGTGGCGTACCGGTCGTCGGCGAGCCACCCGCGCAGCGCGGTGACCGCCTGCTCGGTGAGGTCGTGGGTGGCCGCGACGACGTCCTCGTCGCCGGCCGGCTCGACCCGGACCACCACCAGTTCCGCGCCGTCCGGGCCGCCCCCGGTCGTGAGGTCGGCCAGGTCCACGGCGGCCGGCAGTGGGCCGCCGGCGCGACCACCCGGCACGGCCACCCAGGCCACCCGATGCAGGTCGCGGCTGCCGCCGGCGTCCCCGATCGCCGCCGGGCGGACGGTCAGCGCCGCGACGCTGACCACCTCGACGCCGGCCGGGTCGGTGGCGACGAGCCGGACGGTGTCCGTACCGGCGGCGCTGACCCGGACCCGCAGCGTGCTGGCGCCGGTGGCGTGCAGGGTGACCCCGGCCCAGGCGAACGGCAGGCGGACGCCGTCCCCGAGCGGCAGGAGGGCGAGCGGGTGCAGGGCCGCGTCGAGCAGGGCCGGGTGGATCCCGTACCCCCGGCTGCTCAACTGCTCTGGCAGCACCACCTCGGCGTGGACGGTGTCGCCATCGCGCCAGGCGGCGCGTACGCCCTGGAAGGCGGGCCCGTAGTCGACGCCGGCGTCGGCGAACGTCGCGTAGAGCGCGTCGACATCGACGGGCTCCCCGGCCGGCGGCCAGCCGGCGGCCGGTGAGTCAGCGGCCGGGGCGGTACGGGAGAGGGAGGCGGTGGCGTGCACGGTCCACTCGCCGTCGGGGTCGTCCTGGTCGCGGGAGCTGATGGTCAGCGGCGCCTGTTCCGACCCGTCGGAGGGCCCGACCTCGACGCGTAGTTGCCGTCCGATGGTGGGGTCGAGGGTGAGCGGGGTTTCGATGGTGAGGTCATGTAGGTGGGGGTGTGCGGTGTGATGGCCGGCGTGCAGCGCGAGGTCGACGAAGGCGGTGCCGGGGAGCAGGGTGGTGCCGGCGATGGTGTGGTCGGCCAGCCACGGGTGGGTCTGTGGGGAGAGCCGTCCGGTGAACAGGTGGCCCTGGTCGTGAGGGAGTTCGATGGTGGCGGCGAGGAGGGGGTGTCCGGCGGTGGTGAGGCCGAGGTCTTCGGCGTCGCTGATGGTGGTGTCGGCGTGCAGCCAGTAGCGCTGGTGTTGCCAGGGGTAGGTGGGTAGCGGTGCCGGTGGGGTCGGCCCGGCGGGCAGTAGGGGTGTCCAGTCGACGTCGATGCCGTTGGTGTGGGCGGTGGCGAGTGCGGTGAGCAGGGTTGCTTTTCCGTCGTGTCCGCGCTGCTGGGTGGGGATGGCGGTGGCGTCGGTGAGGGTTTCGCGGGTGAGGGTGCTCAGGGTGGCGTCGGGTCCGACTTCGAGGTAGTGGGTGACGCCGAGGGTGTGCAGGGTTTCGGTGCCGGCGGTGTAGGCGACCGTTTCGCGGATGTGGCGTGCCCAGTAGTCGGGGTCGGCGAGTTGTTCGTCGGTGGCGACCTGTCCGGTCAGGTTGGACACGATGGGCAGGGCCGCGGGCCGGTAGGTGACGCTTGCGGCGGCCTCGCGGAAGTCGTCGAGGATCGCCTCGGTGTGGGCGGAGTGGAAGGCGTGGGCGACGTGCAGTTTCCGGGCGCGCACGCCGTCATCTGCAAGCTGCGTGGCGATGGTGTCGATGGTGTCGGTGTCGCCGGCGAGGACGAGTGAGGTGGGGCTGTTGTGTCCGGCGAGGCTCAGGTCGGGGTGGGCGTCGAGGAGTGGTTGCACCCGTTCGAGGGGTGCGGTGATGGCGAGCATGGCGCCGGTGGGCATGGTGTTCATGAGCCGGGCCCGGGTGGTGACCAGCTTGGCGGCGTCGGGCAGGTCGAGGACGCCGGCGATGTGGGCGGCGCTCAGTTCCCCGATGGAGTGCCCGATGAGGTAGTCGGGTCGGATCCCGAAGCTGTCGAGCAGCCGGACCATGGCGGTTTCTGCGGCGAACAGGGCCGGCTGGGTGTAGAGGGTCTGTCCGAGCAGGTCGGTGTGCTGGCCGGACATGACCTCGCGCAGTGGGTGGTCGAGGTGGACGTCGAGGGCGGCGCACACCTCGTCGAGGGCGGTCGCGTACACGGGGAAGTGGTGGTAGAGGTCGGCGGTCATGCCGGGGTGTTGGGCGCCCTGCCCGGTGAACAGGAACGCCACCTTCCCGACCGTGCTCACCGCCCCCCGGACCAGGCCCGGGTGCGCCGCGCCGGCCGCGAGCGCCCGCAGCGCCGCGCTCAACTCGCCGTCCGCTGCGCTCAACTCGCCGTCCGCTGCGCTCAACTCGCCGGCCGCCGCGTCGAGCGCCGGCACGACCGCGGCCCGGTGGGCGAGGGCCGCCCGTCCCGTCGCGAGGGTGCGGGCCACCGCCGCCCGGTCCAGCGCCGGGTCCGCGTCGACCATTTCGGCCAGCTGCCCCGCCTGGTCGCGCAGGGCCGCCGGGCTCTTCGCCGAGAGCAGCCACGGCAGCGGCGCGACCGGCTCGGCCGCCGGCCCGACCGGCCGCTCCGGCGCCTCCTCCAGGATCACGTGGGCGTTGGTGCCGCTGATGCCGAACGACGACACCCCGGCCCGGCGCGGCCGGTCCGGGCGTACCGGCCAGGGCCGCGCCTCGGCCAGCAGGGCGACCTCGCCCGCATCCCAGTCGACGTGCCGGCTCGGCGTCTGCGCGTGCAGTGTCGGCGGCAGCGTGCCGTGCCGCAGCGCCTGGACCATCTTGATGATGCCGGCGACGCCGGCGGCGGCCTGGGTGTGCCCCAGGTTCGACTTGATCGACCCGAGCCACAGCGGCTCGTCGCGGTCCTGGCCGTAGGTGGCGAGCAGCGCCTGGGCCTCGATCGGATCACCGAGGGTGGTGCCGGTGCCGTGCGCCTCGACGGCGTCGACGTCGGCGGGGTTCAGCCGGGCGCTGGCGAGGGCCTGGCGGATGACCCGCTGCTGGGACGGGCCGTTGGGGGCGGTGAGGCCGTTGCTGGCGCCGTCCTGGTTGACCGCCGAGCCGCGGATCACCGCGAGCACCGGGTGGCCGTTGCGGCGGGCGTCCGAGAGCCGCTCCAGCACCAGCAGGCCGGTGCCCTCGCTCCAGCCGGTGCCGTCGGCGGTGTCCGCGAAGGACTTGCACCGCCCGTCGGGGGCGAGCCCGCGCTGCCGGGCGAACTCGACGAACGTGGTGGGCGTCGCCATCACGGTGGCCCCACCGGCCAGCGCCAGGGCGCACTCGCCGTGGCGCAGCGCCTGCATGGCCAGGTGGGTGGCGACCAGCGACGACGAGCAGGCGGTGTCCACGGTCACCGCCGGCCCTTCCAGCCCGAGGGTGTACGCCAGCCGCCCGGAGGCGATGCTGGGCGCGCTGCCGTTGCTGAGCTGGCCCTCGTAGCCGTCCGGGATGTGGTGCTGCAACCGGGTGGCGTAGTCGTTGTACATGATGCCGGTGAACACGCCGGTGTCGCTCTGCCGCAGGGTCTGCGGGTTGATCCCGGCCGACTCCAGCGCCTCCCAGGCGGCCTCCAGCAGCAGCCGCTGCTGCGGGTCGGTCGCCGTGGCCTCGCGCGGGCTGACGTCGAAGAAGTCGGCGTCGAAGGCGTCGGCGTCGTGCAGGAAGCCGCCGTGGCGGGTGTACGTGGTGCCGGGGTGGTCGGGGTCGGGGTGGTGCAGCCGGTCGAGCTGCCAGCCGCGGTTGGTGGGGAACTCGCTGATCGCGTCGACCCCCTCGGCGACGAGCTGCCACAACTGCTCGGGCGAGGCGACCCCACCCGGGTAGCGGCAGGCCATCCCGACGATGGCGATGGGTTCGTCCACCGCGGCCGTGCTGACGACGGCCCGCCCGGCGGTGGGCGCGGCGGTGGGGTCGAGCTGGGTGAGCAGGTGGGTGGCGAGGGCTTCCGCGGTGGGGTGGTCGAAGATCAGCGTGGCGGGCAGCCGCAGGCCGGTGGCCGCGGTGAGCCGGTTGCGCAGGTCCACGGCGGTCAGCGAGTCGAACCCGAGGTCCTTGAACGCCCGCTGCGGCGCCACGCTCTCCGCGCCGGCGTGGCCCAGCACACCGGCGATCTCCGCCCGTACCAGGTCCAGCATCAGCCGCAGCCGCTCCGCCGCCCCGAGCGTGGCCAGCCGGCCGGCCAGGTCCTGCGACGCGGCGGCGGTCGCGGCGTGGCGCCGGCTGCCGGCCGGCGACAGCCCGCGCAGCCCGCTCAGGCTGAGGTCCGCCGCGACCACGGCGGGTCGCCGCTGGTCGAGCGCCAGGTCGAGCAGGGTGAACGCCGCGTCGGTGGCCAGCGGGCGCAGGCCGGCCCGGCCGATCCGGGTCTGGTCGCCCCGGCCCAACCCGGCGGTCATCCCGCTTTCCCGCGCCCACAGTCCCCAGGCCAGTGCGGTGGCCGGCAGTCCCTGCGCGGTGCGGTGTGCGGCCAGCGCGTCGAGGAAGGCGTTCGCGGCGGCGTAGTTGCCCTGCCCCGGGCTGCCGAGCGTGCCGGCGACCGAGGAGTAGAGCACGAACGCGGCCAGCGGCAGGTCCCGGGTGGCCCGGTGCAGGTGCCACGCGCCGTCCACCTTGGGCCGGAGCACGGCGTGCAGCCGGTCCGGGGCGAGGGTGTGCAGCGTCGCGTCGTCGACCACGCCGGCGGTGTGGAACACGGCGGTGAGGGGGTGCCCGGCGGGGATCCCGGCGAGCAGGGCGGTCACCGCCGCCGGGTCGGTGACGTCGCAGGCCGCCACGGTCGCCTCGGCGCCCGCCTCGGCCAGCCGGTCGAGCAGGTCGCCGGCGCCGTCGCCGCCGCGCCGGCTGACCAGCAGCAGTCGCCGGGTGTGGCCGGCGCGTACCAGGTGCTCGGCCAGCAGCCCGCCCAGCGTGCCGGTGCCGCCGGTGATGAGCACCGTGCCGTCCGGGTCGAACGGCGGCGCTGCCGGCTCGGCCGGCGCCGCGAGCCGGGTCAGGTGCGGGGCCAGCAGTTCGCCGTCGCGGACGGCGAGCTGCGGTTGACCGGCGGCGGTCGCCGCGGCGAGCCGCTCGTCGCGGACCTCGTCGGCGTCGACCAGCAGGAACCGGTCCGGGTGCTCGGCCTGGGCGCTGCGGACCAGGCCCCAGAGCGCCGCGCCGGCCAGGTCGGTCACCTCGTCGCCGGCCCGTGCCGCCACCGCGCCGCTGGTGACCACCACCAGGCGGGCCGCGGCGGACCGGTCGTCGGCGAGCCACCGCTGCAGCAGCCCCAGAACCTCCTCGACCCGCTGGTGGGTCGCGGCCACCGGCTCGTCGCCGTCGCCGGTGGCGCGCAGCAGCACCGTCTCCGGCGCGGGCCGCTCGTCGTCGTCCAGCAGCGCGGCCAACTCGGCGGGGGAGAGCAGGTCGCCGGTGGGCGCGGAAACCCCCGGCGGTACGGGGCTCCAGGCCACCTCGAGCAGTTGGCCGGCCCGGGCGCCGGCGACCTGCTCGGGTGCCGCCCGGACGGTCAGCGCGGCCACCGTCACCACCGCGGCGCCGGCCGGGTCGGTGGCGGTGAGCCGGACCGTGTCCGCGTCGATCCGGTGGAAGTCCACCCGCAGTGTCCGGGCGCCGGTGGCGTGCAGTCCGACGCCGCTCCAGGCGAACGGCAGCCGCACCTGGTCGTCGCCGGTGAGGGCGATCGGGTGCAGCGCGGCGTCGAGCAGGGCGGGGTGCACGCCGTACCCGGCCGGGTCCACCTCGTCGGGCAGGGCGACCTCCGCGTACAGGTGCTCGCCGGCCCGCCAGGCGGCGCGCAGGCCGCGGAAGCTCGGCCCGTACCCGACCCCGGCGTCGTGCAGACCGGGGTAGAAGTCGCTCAGCTCGACCGGGGTGGCGCCGGCCGGCGGCCACTGCGTCGCACCCGCGGTGGCCGCCGGCCCGATCGGGTTGAGGGTGCCGGTGGCGTGCCGGGTCCATGCGTCGTCCGAGCCGGCGGGCCGGGAGTACACGGTGACGGATCGGGCCGCGCCGGCCGGCGCCACCTCCACCTGCAGGTCGAGCGCGCCCTGCCCGGGCAGGACGAGCGGCGCCTCGATGGTGAGGTCCGCCAGGTACGGGTGTCCGGTGTGGTGGCCGGCGTGCAGGGCGAGGTCGACGAAGGCGGTGCCGGGCAGCAGGGTGGTGCCGGCGATGACGTGTTCGGCCAGCCAGGGGTGGGTGGTGGTGGAGATGCGGCCGGTGAACAGGTGGGTGTCCTGGTGGGCCAGGGCGAGCGTCGCCCCCAGCAGCGGGTGCCCGGCGCCGGCCAGGCCGAGGTCCCCCGGCTCGGTCACCGTCGTCCCGTGGTGCAGCCAGTACCGCTGGTGCTGGAACGGGTACGTGGGCAGCGGCACCGGCGGGACCGGCCCGGCGGGCAGCAGCGGTGTCCAGTCGACGCCGACGCCGCTGGTGTGGGCGGTGGCGAGGGCGGTGAGCAGGGCGGTGGTGCCGTCGTGTCCGCGGTGTTGGGTGGCGACGGCGGTGGCGTCGGTGACGGTTTCCCGGGTGAGGGTGCTCAGGGTGGCGTCGGGTCCGACCTCGACGAAGTGGGTGACGCCGAGTTCGTGCAGGGTCTCGGTGCCGGCGACGTAGGCCACCGTGTCGCGGATGTGGCGGGTCCAGTAGTCGGGGTCGGACAGCTGCTCGTCGGTGGCGAGCTGTCCGGTCAGGTTGGACACGATCGGCAGCGTCGCGGGCCGGTAGGTGAGCTGTGCCGCGGCGGTGCGGAAGTCGTCGAGGATCGCATCGGTGTGGGCGGAGTGGAAGGCGTGCGCGACGTGCAGCCTGCGGGCGCGGATGCCGTCGGTGCTGAGCTGGGCGGCGATCGACTCGATGGTGTCGATGTCGCCGGCGAGCACCAGTGAGGTCGGGCTGTTGTGTCCGGCCAGAGCCACGTCGGGATGGGCGTTCAGGATCGGCCGGACGCGGTCCAGGGGGGCGGTGACGGCGAGCATGGCGCCGGCCGGCATGGCGTTCATGAGCCGGGCCCGGGTGGTGACCAGCTTCGCGGCGTCGGTGAGGTCCAGCACTCCGGCGATGTGGGCGGCGCTCAGTTCCCCGATGGAGTGCCCGATCAGGTAGTCCGGTCGGACCCCGAAGCTGTCCAGCAGCCGCACCATGGCGACCTCCGCGGCGAACAGCGCCGGCTGGGTGTAGAGCGTCTGTCCGAGCAGGTCGGTGTGCGCCCCGGACATGACCTCCCGCAGCGGGTGGTCCAGGTGGGGGTCGAGGGCCGCGCACACCTCGTCCAGCGCGGTCGCGTAGACCGGGAAACGGGCGTACAGGTCGGCGGTCATGCCGGGGTGTTGGGCGCCCTGGCCGGTGAACAGGAACGCCAGTTTCCCGTCCCGCACCGACCCCTGCACCAGGCCGGGGTGCGCCGCACCGGCCGCGAGGGCGTGCAGCGCGGCGATCAGGTCCGCCGTGGTGTGCGGTTCACCGTCCGGGTCGTCCACCGGCGGGACGATCGCCGCGCGGTGGTCGAACGCGGTCCGGCTGGTCGCCAGCGCGTGCCCGACCCGGGCCGGCGCCAGGTCCGGCCGCTCGTCCAGCACCTCCACCAGCCGCGCCGCCTGGTCGCGCAGCGCCCCCGGGGTACGCGCCGCCAGCAGCCACGGCATCGGCGCGGGCGCCTCGACCGGCGCCGCCGCCGGCGCGTCCGGCGCCTCCTCGATGATCAGGTGCGCGTTGGTGCCGCTGATGCCGAACGACGACACGCCCGCCCGGCGTGGCCGCTCCGCCCGGCGCGGCCACGGCCGCGGCTCGGTCAGCAGGGCCACCGAGCCGAGTTCCCAGTCGACCCGGCTGCTCGGCGTCGCGGCGTGCAGGCTGGGCGGCAGCAGGTCGTGCTCCAGGGCGAGGACCAGCTTGATGATGCCGGCGACGCCCGCCGCCGCCTGGGTGTGCCCGATGTTCGACTTGATCGACCCCAGCCACAACGGCTCGGCCCGGTCCCGCCCGTACGTGGCCAGCAGCGCGTGCGCCTCGATCGGGTCGCCGAGCACCGTGCCCGTACCGTGCGCCTCCACCGCGTCCACCTCGGCCGGTGAGAGCCGGGCCGCGGCCAGGGCCTGCTGGATGACCCGCTGCTGCGCGGGCCCGTTCGGCGCGGTCAGCCCGTTGCTCGCGCCGTCCTGGTTCACCGCCGAGCCGGGGATCACCGCGAGCACCCGGTGCCCGTTGCGGCGGGCGTCGGAGAGCTTCTCCAGCACCACCAGCCCCGCGCCCTCGCCCCAGCCGGTGCCGTCCGCCTCGGCCGAGAACGACTTGCACCGCCCGTCCACGGCCAGGCCCCGCTGCCGGGCGAACTCCACGAAGATCTTCGGGGTGGCCATGATGGTCGCCCCGCCGACCAGGGCCAGCGAGCACTCGCCGCCGTGCAGGGCGCGGATCGCCAGGTGCGCCGCCACCAGCGACGAGGAACAGGCCGTGTCGATGGTGATCGCGGGCCCCTGCAACCCCAGCGCGTACGCGATCCGGCCGGACGCCACGCTGGTGGTGTTGCCGGTCAGCAGGTAGCCGGCCAGGTCGGCCGGGGGCGCCAGGGTGGCCGGGGCGTACTCCTGGGCGACCACGCCGGTGAACACGCCGGTCACGCTGCCCCGCACCGACGCCGGGTCGATGCCGGCGTGCTCGAGCGCCTCCCACGCGGTCTCCAGCAGCAGCCGCTGCTGCGGGTCGGTGGCCAGCGCCTCGCGCGGGCTGATCTGGAAGAAGTCGGCGTCGAACCGGTCGGCGCCGGTCAGAAACCCGCCGTGCCGGGTGTACGTGGTGCCCGGCTGGTCCGGGTCCGGCGAGTAGAGGGTGTCCAGCTGCCAGCCCCGGTCGGTGGGGAAGTCGCCCATCGCGTCGGTGCCGTCGGCGAGCAGCCGCCACAGCTGCTCCGGGCTGTCCGCGCCGGGGAACCGGCAGGCCATGCCGACGATGGCGATCGGCTCGTCGGCGCCGGCCGGACCGGTGAGCGTCGCGACCGGGCCGGCCGGTTCGGCCCCGGCCAGCAGGGCGGCCAGGTGCTGGGCGAGCGCGGCCGGCGTCGGGTGGTCGAAGGCGAGGGTGGTGGGCAGCCGCAGCCCGGTCAGGGCGGCCAGCCGGTTGCGCAGTTCCACCGCGGTCAGCGACTCGAAGCCGAGGTCCTTGAACGGCTGCGCCGCGCCGATCTCCGCCGGGTCGCTGTGCCCGAGCACCACGGCGATCTCGGCGCGTACCACCTCGAGCAGCGCCTGCCGGCGGCCCGCCGGGTCCAGACCGGCCAGCCGCTCGCCCAGGTCGCCGCCGGCCGCCGCCGGCCCGGCCGGGGCGTCGGTGGCCGGGACCAGCGGGCGCAGCAGATCCGGCAGGTCGCCGCGGCCGGCCCGCTCGCGCAGCGCCGGCAGGTTCCACAGCGTCGCCACGACCTGCGGCAGCCCACTGTCCAGCGCCGCGTCGAGCAGCGCGAGACCCTGCTCGTCGGGGAGCGGCAGCAGCCCCGACGCGGTGATCCGGGCGTGCTCGTCCGCCCCGAGGTGCCCGGTCATGCCGCTGGCCCGGGCCCAGAAACCCCACGCCACGCTGGTGCCGGGCAGGCCGAGAGCGCGCCGACGGCGGGCCAGCGCGTCCAGGAAGGTGTTCGCGGCCGCGTAGTTGGCCTGCCCGGCGCCGCCGAGCGTGCCGGCGATCGACGAGTAGACCACGAAGGCGTCCAGCTCCAGCCCGGCGGTCGCCTCGTGCAGGTGCCAGGCCGCGTCGACCTTGGGGCGCAGCACGTCGTCGACCTGTTCGGCGGTCAGCGTGTGCAGCGCCGCGTCGCGCAGCACCCCGGCGGTGTGGAAGACCGCGGTGAGCCGCCGGTCCCGGGACGCCTCGGCGACCAGCGCCCGCACCGCCTCGCCGTCGGCGGTGTCGCAGCCGAGCACGCGTACCTCCGCCGCGCCGGCCGCGATCAGCCGGCCGACCAGTTCCTCCGCGCCGGGCGCCGCGGCGCCGCGGCGGCTGGCCAGCATCAGGTGCCGGGCCCGGCCGGTGGCCACCAGGTGCTCGGCGAGCAGCCCGCCGAGGGTGCCGGTGCCGCCGGTGATCAGCACTGTGCCGTCCGGGTCGAGCCCGGCCGGCGCGCCGGCCGAGGTGACCCGTTCGATCCGGGGCCGCAGCAGCCGGCCCGCGCGGAGCACCGCCTGCGCCGCGCCGGACTCCACGGCGATGCTCAGCAGCTCCCCGCTCGCCGGCGTGCCGTCGGTGTCGACCAGCGCGAACCGGTCCGGGTGTTCGGTCTGCGCGGACCGCAGCGCACCCCAGACGGCCGCGCCGGCCAGGTCGGCCACGTCCTCGCCGTCGTGCGCGGCGACCGCGCCGCGGGTCAGCACCACCAGGCGGGTGTCGGCCAGGTCGGCGTTGCGGCACCAGGCGCCGACGACCCGAATCACCTCGGCCACCACCGCGTGCGTGGCGGCCACCACGTCGCCGTCCGCGCCGGGCGACCAGACCACCACGTCGGGCGCGTTCCAGGGGGCGGCCAGCACCTCCTCGACCGCGCCGGTCGAGAAGACCTCCATGTCGTACGCGGCGGCGCGGTCGACCGGTTCCGCCTCCACCCAGACGAGCTGGTGCACCGGCGGCGCGCAAAGCGCGGCGGTGTTCAGCGGTCGGGTGTGCACGGCCGCCACGGTCAGCACCGGGCTGCCGTCGGCCGCGGTGAGCTGCAACGCGGTGCGGCTGCCCTCGGTGCGGGTGGTGCTGCGCAGGCCGCCGCCGGCGGTGCCGTGCAGGGTCACCCCGGTGAAGCTGAACGGGATGTCGATGCTGGTGCCGGCGGCCGGGGCGCTCGTCGTGGCCGCCGAGTGGATCGCGCTGTCCAGCACCGCCGGGTGGATGGCGTACCCGGTCGGGTCGAGGTCGGCGTGCCGGGTCAGCTCGGCGTACACGGTGCCGGTCCCGCCCTGCCAGGCCCGACCGATGTTGCGGAACGCCGGGCCGTAGTCCAGCCCGGTGTCGCGCAGCGCCAGGTAGAACGGCGCGATGTCGTACGCCTCGGCGCCGGCCGGCGGCCAGCCCGACGGCGGCGGCACGGGCGCCACGGCGGCGGTGCCGAGGGTGCCGGTGGCGTGCGCGGTCCACGGTCCGTCCGGCTCGTTCTCCGGGCGGGTGCTGATGGTGATCGTCCGCCGGCCGGACCGGTCCGCCGGCTGCACGTGGATCTGCAGGTGGACCGGCACATCCGGGTCGAGGACGACCGGCGTCTGGATGGTCAGCTCCTCGACGTGCCGGTGTTCGGTCTGCGCGGCGGTGTGCAGGGCCAGTTCGAGCAGCGCGGCGCCCGGCAGGATCGGCCGCCCGTTGATGGTGTGCTGGGTGACCCAGCGGTGCTCCTCGACCGTGATCCGGCCGCTGGCCAGGTACGTCCCGTCCGGCGTGGTGACCGCCGCGCTGACCAGCGGGTGACTCGTGGAGGCCAGGCCGTGCAGGCTGGGCGCGCTGCCGCGCGGCGACCCGGTCAGCCAGAAGCGCTGGTGCTGGAAGGGATAGGTGGGCAGGGGCAGGTGTCGGGCCGGGACGGGGAGGTGCCAGTTGATGGTGAGGCCGTGGGTGTGGGCGGTGGCGAGGGCGTGCAGGAACTGGCGGTGGGCGTTGTGGTCTCGCCTCAGGGTGGCGAGGGCGCGGGGCTCGTCGACGCCGTCCCAGGCCTCGAAGGTTTGTTGGAGGGTGGGGGTGAGGATCGGGTGGGGGGTGGCCTCGATGTAGGTGTGGTGCCCGTCGGTGAGCAGGGCTTCGGTGGCGGTGTGCAGTTGGACGGGCTGGCGCAGGTTGTCATACCAGTAGTCGGCGGTGAGGTGGCTGGTGTCGATCTCGGTGCCGGTGACCGTGGAGTAGAAGGCCGTCGTCGAGGGCTGGGGTGCGATGGCGCCGAGGGCGGTGAGGAGCGCCTCGTGGAGGGGTTCGATGTGGGGGGTGTGGGAGGCGTAGTTGACGGCGATGACGCGGGCGCGGATGTCGCGGGCTTGCAGGTCGGTGACGAGGGTCTGGACCTGGTCGGGGTTGCCGGCGATGACGGTGGTGATGGGGCTGTTGTGGGCGGCGATGTGCAGGTCGGTGTGGTTGTGGAGGAGGGGGGCCACCTGGTCGGCGGGTAGGGGGATGGAGGCCATGGTGCCGGTGCCGTGCAGGGTGGTGACGGCGGTGGCGCGGGCGGCGGTGATGGTGATGGCGTCGGTCAGGCTCAGCGCGCCGGCGTGGTAGGCGGCGGCGATTTCGCCTTGGGAGTGGCCGAGGACGGCGTCGGGGGTGATGCCGTGGTGGTGCCAGAGGGTGGCGAGGCC
>NZ_JBFAJK010000003.1:0-863 GCF_040655175.1 Micromonospora sp. NPDC050495
GACCCACTTCACCGGCGGCAGCTCCCTGCCCGGCAACTTCCAGACCACCCTGTCCAGCTTCGCCGCCCTCGGCGTCGACGTCGCCCTCACCGAGGTCGACGTCACCAACGCCTCCACCACCCAGTACGCCGGCCTCACCCAGGCCTGCATCAACGTGCCCCGCTGCATCGGCATCACCGTCTGGGGCGTCCGCGACAGCGACTCCTGGCGCTCCAACGAAAACCCCCTGCTCTTCGACGGCGGCGGCAACAAGAAGGCCGCCTACAACTCCGTCCTCAACGTCCTCAACAGCGCCGGCCCGACCACGAGCCCGACCTCGAGCCCGACGGGTGGCGCCACCTCGTCGCCGACGTCCTCGCCCACCAGCAACCCCGGCGGGGCGAAGCGGATCGTCGGCGCCCAGTCCGGCCGGTGCATCGACGTGCCCAACTCGTCGCAGAGCAACGGCACCCGGGTGCAGCTCTACGACTGCCACGGGCTGGCCAACCAGCAGTGGACCCTCACGTCCAGCCGGCAGCTGACCGTGTACGGCAGCATGTGCCTGGACGCCGCCGGCTCCGGCAACGGCTCGGCCGTGCAGATCTACAGCTGCAACGGTCAGTCCAACCAGCAGTGGAACGTCAACTCCAACGGCACCATCACCGGTGTCCAGTCCGGACGCTGCCTGGACGTCTGGGGCACCAACAACGGCCAGCAGGTCCAGATCTATGACTGCAACGGCCAGGCCAACCAGCGGTTCAGCCTGAGCTGATCCGCCGCGTCGACCGCGGTGTGGGGGGGGCGGGCGCCCCCCCCCGGGGGGGGGTGCGGGCCGGGCGCGCCCGGCCGGCCCCGGCGGCCCCGGCGTGTCGTCGGCCACCCCC
>NZ_JBFAJK010000003.1:873-30435 GCF_040655175.1 Micromonospora sp. NPDC050495
GCCGGTGACCCGCCAGGCGGTGGCGAAGCACCTCGTGGTGCTGGACCGGGTGGGTCTGGTGCGCGCCAGCACCGCCGGCCGGGAGCGCCGGTCCTACCGCTGCGGCCCGGTCTTGTCGTCGTCCACCGCCGGGCCACGCTGGATCGTCTCGGCGATGCGCTTGATCCGCCGCAGCCGGGAGTCCCAGGCGGCGCCGACGTCGGCGAGCTGGGCCACGGCGCGGGCGAGCTGAGCCTCGTCGACCCGGAACTGCCGCTCCCGGCCGGCGGTGCTGGCGCGCACCAGACCCACCCGGTCCAGCACCACGAGGTGCTTCGCCACCGCCTGGCGGGTCACCGGCAGGCGCTCGCTCAGGCTGGTCGCCGTGCCGCTGCCCTCGGCCAGCAGCAGGTCCAGCATCCGGCGGCGGGTCGGGTCACCGACCGCCGACCAGAGGTCGTCGTCCACCAGCACCGTCACGCCCGGGTCCCGACCTTCTCGGCGTACGCGGGCAGCTTCGGCAGGAAGTGATCCCAGCCGCTGACGTGCTCGGCGTACTTGGCGGCGATCTTGGCGGTGTCCCAGCCGCGCTCCCGGAAGCCGCTCTCGGTCATCCGCAGCAGCGTCCCGCCGCCGGCGGGCTCGAGCGCGAAGACGACCAGGAACGAGTTGTCCGGTGCCGGCTCCTGGCCCTGCTCGTGGGTCCACCGGAAGGAGAAGAGCCGCGGCGGCATGGCGTCGACGACCTGGAACCGCACCCAGGTGCCGGTGCCTCCGGCGATGTCGCCGAAGCCGATCCGCCCCGCTCCGCCCGGCACGGCCGGGAACTCCGCCTCGTCCGGCCACCACTCGCGCAGGTGCTCCGGGCTGCTGACCACGTCGAAGACGACCTCCGGCGCGGCGTCGATGTGGATCTCCCGTTCGATCGTTCCGTACTCCACGACTGCCACCTTTCGCAACGTTTGGTTGCACCTCACGCTAGCCGGTGACGAGCCATTGCGCAACCATTGGTTGCACGTTGCGTGGCCCGCCGCTGGTCCGCACGCCCTGCCGTGGCGGCGACGGAACGCCGGGCGGCACCCGGCTCAGCCGGCGGCCCTGACCCCAGCGACGAAGGCCCGCCAGGCAGCCGGGGCGAAGGCGAGGGTGCCGCCGTCGCGGTCCGTGGAGTCGCGGACCAGGACCCGGTCCGGCAGGTTGTCGGCCACCTCGACGCAGGTGTCGCCGCCGTTGCCGGACCGGCTCGACACGCGCCACTGCGGGGTGGGGGCGGTGTTCACAGGTCGCTCACCAGCTTCCCGATCAGCTCGACGGACACGCTCGCGGGCAGCGCCTCGCTCAGCAGGGTGTCCCACATCGTCCTGATGGTAGCCACGTCGTCCGGGCGGTCGACGATCTGGCCGAAGACACCGTCCACGTAGGCCACCTCGTCCCCGTCCGGCAGGGTGGCCAACACGAAGCCGCCGGTCAGCCCGGGATGCGCGCCGACCCCCGCGGCCACCACGTAGAGCCGGACGTGCGGCAGGGCGGCCAGCTCGACCAGCCGCTCCAACTGGGCGCGCTGGACGTCGGCGTCCCCGACCACCCGGCGCAGCGCGGCCTCGTCGACGACCGCGGTGAACCGCTTCGGGGCCGGGCCGGTCAGCAGCTCCTGCCGGGCCAGCCGGGCGGCGACCAGATGGGCCACCTGCTCCGGGGTGTGAGTGCCCTGCGCGCGGAGCACCGCGTGCGCGTACGCCTCGGTCTGCACCAGGCCGGGCACCAGCGACGGCTGGGCGGTGCGGAGGGCGACCGCCTCGGCCTCGATGCCTCGCCAGGGCGCGAACCAGGCCGGCGACTCCTGCCGGGCGCCCACCGCCAGCAGCTCGGCCAGCAGCCCACCGGTGCCGAGCGCCCCGTCGGCGGCCTCGGCGAACTGTGGGGTGGGGCGGCGCCGTCCCGTCTCGATCGCCGCGATGGTGGACGGGCTCCACCTGATCAGCTCCGCGAGCGCCTCCTGGGAGACGCCCGCGCCGGCCCGGGCCGCCTTGAGCGCCCTGATCCACATGTCGCCGTTCATCCGACCGTCCCGTGCTCCACCGAGGGTGACGGGACCATCCTCGACGGTGCGGGCCGCCGGGTCCAGCAGGGCGGCCGGTCAGTCCCAGCGGTTGCCGGTGAGCTTCTCGTACACCTCGACGTAGCGGGCCCGGGTCGCCTCGACCACCTCGGCCGGCACCTCGGGGGCGGGCGGCTGCTTGTCCCAGCCGCTCCCGGTGGCCCAGTCGCGCACGTACTGCTTGTCGTAGGAGAACTGGGCGCGGCCCGGCTGGTACGACTCGGCCGGCCAGAACCGGGACGAGTCGGAGGTGAGCACCTCGTCGGCGAGGACCAGCGTGCCGTCCGGCGCCCAGCCCAGCTCAATCTTGGTGTCGGCGATCAGGATGCCCCGGTCGGCGGCGATCTCCGCGCCGCGCCGGTAGACGTCGAGGGTGATCTGCCGCAGCCGCTCCGCGGTCTCGGCGCCGACCTTGTCGACCACCCGCTCGTAGCTGATCGGCTCGTCGTGCTCGCCGAGCGGCGCCTTGGTCGACGGGGTGAAGATCGGCTTGGGCAGGATCGACGCCTCCACCAGGCCGCGGGGCAGCGGCACGCCGGAGACCGCGCCGGTGCGCTGGTACTCCGCGAAGCCGCCGCCGGTCAGGTAGCCCCGGGCCACGCACTCGACCGGGATGATGTCCAGCCGCCGGCAGCGGATGGCCCGGCCGGCGAACTCCTCGGGCACGTCGGTGGCCGAGATCACGTGGTTCGGCACCAGGTCGGCGAGCTGCTCGAACCACCACAGCGACAGGGCGGTGAGCAGGCGGCCCTTGTCCGGGATCGGAGTCGGCAGCGCCACGTCATAGACGGAGATGCGGTCGGAGGCCACCAGGATCAACTCGTCGCCGTCGGCGTACACGTCCCGTACCTTGCCCGAGTGCAGAAGTTCCACGGCGCCTAGTACACCATGGGCCGCGCAGGCTCCCGGCCCGGCCACCGGGCCCTCCCACCGCCGACGTTGACACCCTCCCCCGGCTCCTGTGTAAATGGTCCGTCCGCAGCCACCGCCCGCGCCCCAGGAGCATCCCGTGCGCGTACCCCCTTCCGCGCCCCGCCCCGGCCTCGACCGGCGGCGGCTCCTCGGCGCCGTCGCCGGGCTGCCGCTGCTCGCCGGCGGGCTGGCCGGCTGCCAGCCGGAGGCGGAGAGCCGCGCCGACGACGGGCCGATCGAACTCTCGGTGTTCTGGTGGGGCGGGGCCCGCCGGGCCGAGGCCACCGAGCAGGTGCTGCGCCTCTACTCGCAGCAGAACCCCCGGGTCCGGTTCCGGATCACCTGGCAGGGCCTGACCGGCTACTACGACCGGCTGGCCATTCAGGGCACCGGCGGCAACCCGCCGGACCTGTTCCAGCTCGACGACACCGTGCTGACCGAGTACGCCAACCGGGAGATCATCCTCGACCTCAGCGGGTACGTCGCCGACAACCGGCTCGACCTGCGCGGCCTGCCGGACAACCTGGCCCGGTACGGCCAGGTGGACGGCCGGACCATGGCCGTGCCCGCCGCGCAGACCAACGCCGCGCTGGTCTACAACCGGTCGCTGCTGCGCCGGCTGGGGGTGCCGGAGCCGCGCCTCGGCCTGAGCTGGAAGGAGTACGCCGGCTGGGCGGCCCAGGTCACCCGTACCGCCGGCAACCGGGTGGCCGGAACGATGGACCCGTCGGGCGACTACCGGGCGCTCTGGCTCTGGCTCCGCGGTCAGGGCCATGAGCTGTACCAGGGGCGGCAGCTCGGCTTCGGCTCCGCCGAGCTGCTCGACTGGTTCGAGTTCTGGGAGGTGGCCCGCTACGACCGGGCCACCCCGAGCGCCGCGCTGATCGAGCTGGCGGACACCGGCGAGCTGGACCGCCAACTGGTGGTCACCGGGCACACCGCGGCGTCGTTCGCCTGGTCGCACCAGTTCCCCGAGCTGCAACGGCTGACCGACGACGAGTTGGGCATGGCGCCCGTCCCGGGCAGCCCGGCCGCGCACTGGCCCCGCGCGTCGATGTACTGGGCCGCCTTCCGGGGCACCCGGCACGCCGCCACGGTGGCCGACGTGATCAACTTCCTGACCACCAACGTGGCGGCGGGGCGGATCCTCGGCACCGAACGCGGATTGAACGCCAGCGTGCAGGTCCGGGAGTACGTCGCTCAGGGCGTCACCGACCGGGCCGCGAAGCGGGTCATCGCCCTCGGCAACGACCTCGGCGGCCTGATGGGCCCGGCACCCGCTCCCCCGCCCAAGGGACACGCCCAGGTACGTGCCCTGCTCATCGCCGCAGCGGAGAACATCCGCGCGAAGCGCTCCGGGGCCCGGTCGGCGACCTCGCGCTTCATGGCGCAGGCCGGCGCCGCCCTGGCCGCCTGACCGCGCCGGGTCGGGGCGGGCCCACCGGGCCCGCCCCGGAAGAGGTCAGCGCGGCGGGCCGCTCCGCCGGCTACGCACCAGGCGATACACCAGGAACACGATCACCGCGAGCACCACCAGGCAGCAGAGCAGCCCCAGGCCGCCGCCGCCCCGGCGCCGCCGGGCGGCCTCCACCACCACGTCACCGGTACCCGTGGACGCCCAGGCCGCGACCGGCACGAACACGGAGAGGACGACCGCACCGAGGACCGCGCCGAGGCGGCCCCACCACTTGTTCCAAGCAGACATGTCCCCATCCTCGCCGAGAAGCGCAACCGGGGCAGGGTGGACGCGAACTGTCACCGGCCCGCACCGTCTCCCGCCTCCGCCAGCGCGGCCGGAGGGAGGTCCGGGACGGCGATGTCGTCCAGCGAGCGCACCCTCGGAATCGGCGAGGGAAGCAGCCAGAACACGCACATGGCACCGCCGACCGCCGCGATCCAGAGCGTGGGACGCAGCCCGAGCCAGGTGCCGAGCGCCCCACCGGACAGCGCGCCGAGCGGCCGGACGCCGTAGTTGATCGTGGAGTACGCGCCGGCCACCCGGCTGCGCAGGCCCTCGGGGATGACCGCGGCGTTGAGCGCGTTGAGGTTGACGTCGAACAGCATCACCCCGACGCCGGAGAAGAACTCGGCCGTGCCCAGCAGCCCGGCCCGCGCCCAGAGCGGACCGTCCGCGACCGTGGCGAAGAGGATCGAGGCCGGAAAGACGACGGCACCGATCACAATGCTGCGGCCGACTCCGATCCGCCCGGCCAGTCGGGGCGCGAGGACCGCGCCCAGCAGCCCGCCGACCGCGCCGACGCCCAGCGCCAGCCCGAGCAGTCCCGCGGGCAGGCCGAGGGTGCGGCTGGCGAAGAGCACGAGCAGGGCGTTGGCCACGAAGCTGAAGTAGTTGACCGTCGTCGCGCAGCCGAGACCCGCCCGGAGCACGGGATGGCCGAGGGTGAACCTCAGCCCGTTCCGGGCCTGATGCCACAGCGTGCCGGGCGGCCCGTCATCCGGCCGACCGCTCGGCGCCGGACGAGCCGGCCGGATTCGGCCGATAGCCAGGGCGGAGACCAGGAACGAGACCGCGTCCACCAGGATCGCGACCGGCGCGGTCAACGCCTGGACCAGCACCCCGCCGAGGGCCGGCCCGGCGATGGCGGAGGCGGATCTGCTGGCGCTCAGCGCACCGCTGGCGTCCAGGTAGCGCGGCCGCTCCACGAGCAACACGAAGAAGGCCGGGTACGTGGTGTTGAACAGCACCGCCGCGGCGCCGGTCAGCAGCGCGACGGCGTACAACTGGGCCATCGTGCCGGCGTCGAACGCGAAGGCGACCGGCACCGTCACCAGCAGCGCGGCCCGGATCAGGTCAGCCGCTACCAGCAGGCCCTTCTTGTGCGTCCGCCGGTCGATCCAGGCACCCAGGAAGAGCCCGGTGAGGTTCGGCAGCCACACCAGCGCGGTCAGCACCGACACCTGGCCCGGGCTGGCGTCGAGCACCAGCACCGCCAACAGCGGGAAGGCCAGCTCGGAGATCCGGTCGCCGAACTGCGAAATCGTGTGCGCGGCGAAGAAGGACCGGAACGGCGGCTGGCGGAACAACGACGGCTGCCCCGCCGTCCCGGCCGTCACGGGGTCCCCGCCTCGGGCAGGACGTACCGCAGGATGCGCACGTGGCGGGCGCCCGGCGGCTGGTCGGCCGTCTCCCGGGTCACGTACGGCGCGAGAACCTGCTCGATCGCGGCGTTGACGGCGGCAAGCTCGCCTTCGGTCAGCCGCACGGTGGTGTTGGAGAGGCCGGCCTCGCGTCGCCACTCCGCCTCCAACCGGGGCTCGTCCTCGACCATCCAGCGCCGGGGCAGGTCGTGGTACTGCTCGAAGAGCGTCCTGCTCAGCACGCGACTCGCGGCCCGACCCTCGTCATCGTCTGGGAACCGGAAGCGGAAACCGCCCGCGCTCGCCTCCCAGTACCGCTTCCGGGCGTCCCCGCCCCCGGCGCTGTCCCGCACCAGGCCGAACCGGGCAAGGTGGCGCAGGTGCCAGCTGGTGACCGAGGGGGATGCGCCCACGTGCTCGGACAACTCGGTCGCCGTCGCGGCCCCGTACCGCTGGAGCCGGGACAGGATGGCCAGCCGGACCGGATGCGAGAGGGCCCGCATCGCGGTCGGGTCGGTGAGTTCGAGATCGCCGTACGGGTTGCCGCTGGAGTCCGGAATTCCGAGAGACATGTCTCGAGAGTATTCTCTCAGATTTTTAGCCGCAACCGTCCCGGCCGGCACGGAACCACAACGAGGGGCGCGACGAGCGGGACGCCCCCGAGAGAGACGACGAGGGGCCCCGGAGATGATCTCCGAGGCCCCTCATGACGAGTAGCGGGGACAGGATTTGAACCTGCGACCTCTGGGTTATGAGCCCAGCGAGCTACCGAGCTGCTCCACCCCGCGTCGGCTTCTACAGCCTATCGCATCCCGTCCGTGGAGATCAGCCGGGTACCCGGATCCGGTCCGCCGCTCGTCCGACATGGCGAAGGGCCCGGAGCGGGGCCCGTCCGACATGGCGAAGGGCCCCGGAGCGAACTCCGGGGCCCTTCGTGAACGAGTAGCGGGGACAGGATTTGAACCTGCGACCTCTGGGTTATGAGCCCAGCGAGCTACCGAGCTGCTCCACCCCGCGTCGGTTCGTTTACCGTAGCGCACGGACCCCAGGGGGCGCAAAACGGGCCTCAGTCCAGCCAGTTCCGGATCGCGTCGACCGCCCGGCGGCTGTCCTGGTCGACCTGGGACCGCGGGCTGGAAGTGCCCTCCCAGCCCAGCTCCCAGAGCACGGTGACCACGTTGCCGACCCGTACCGCGCGGACCAACCGGACCACCTCCCGCACGTCGGGGGCGCCCTCGTAGTCCGTGGCCGGCCGGCGCACCTCGAACAGCACCGACTCGTCGCCGTAGCCGCCGTCGGGCAGCAGCCGCTGGGTCGACGTCAGCCCCTCGGTGTCCGCCGTCCCCGGCCGGGTCGGGCAGTCCCGCACCGCCCGGCGCAGGTCGGCCAGCGCGTCGTCGGCCCGCCCCGGCCGGTAGACGGTGATGCTGTGCTTGTAGCTGCCGTCCGGGACGTACCCCTGCGGGGTGGTGGCCAGCTTGAACGCCAGCGTGCGGACCCGGCGGGTGACGACGCCCGCCTCCCCCGGCGTGGCGCCGCAGAGCGCCGGGAACACCGGCCCCGGGCCGAAGGTGCTGCCGGTACCGGCGTCGTTGGCGGCGGCCAGGGCGAAGAAGGCCCGGTCCGGGATGCGGGTCGGGCTGACGCCGGCGCCCGCGGCGGTCGTCCCCGCCGGCGCGTCCGGGGTACGCGCGGGCGACGACGGCGGCGCGCTGCTGCGGCTCGGCGTCGGCAGGGGCGTCGCCGGGGTGGGCGACGGACTGCCCGGGTCGGGGCTGGCCGCGGGCGGGCCGGGCGTGGCGTCCGGGCCGGCGGTGAGCACCATCCGGGTGCCGGCGGCGGTGCCGGCGACCAGCACCGCGACGGTCAGCCCGCCGAGCGCGGCGCGCCGGTGTGCCCGCCGGTCGGCCCGGCGGCGCAGCCGATCCGGCGCCGGCAGCGCCCGCTCGTCGGCGTCGCCGGCCAGCGCCCGGTAGAGACCGCTCAGTTCACGCGACATCGTTCACCTCCAACTCCTCGCTGGCCACGCCGGGCAGCAGCTCGGCCAGCCGGGACCGCCCCCGGGACAGCCAGGACTTCACGGTGCCGGCGGGCACGCCCGCCTCCCGGGCGATCTCCGCCACCGGCATGTCGAACAGGTAGTGCAGGGCGAGCGCCTGCCGCTGCCGGGCCGGCAACTGCCGCAGCGCCCCGACCAGCAGCACGGTCTCCTCGCCCGGTGGGCGGACGTCGTCCGGTGGCCCGGTACGCGAGGCGGCCAGCCGCCAACCCCGCAGCCGTCGCCAACGGTCGGTGGCCAGCCGGCTGATCACCAGCCGCAACCAGGCCTCCGGGGCCGGATGGGCGGCGAGCTTCCCCCACTGCCGCCAGGCCCGCGCGTACGCCTCCTGGACGAGGTCCTGCGCCTCGCCCGGGTCGTCGGCCACCGCGTAGCCGTACCGGAGTGTCCGCGCCGACGTGCTGCGGTAGAAGTCGTCGAAGCTGTTCGCGTCCCGCATCGCCAGATCTCCGCCCGCTCGGTCCATCTGCCCTGTTGACGGCCGAGCGGGTCGCCCGGTTGCGGCCGAACGGTCCGTCATCCGACACGAGCCCGTGGTCCGGGAACCGCTCCGGGTTCCGGACCACGGGCTCGCGTGGTCAACGTCGGCGTCAGCCGTTCGGCAACGCCGAGACGAGGTCAGCCGTTCGGCGTCGCCGAAGGGCTGGGTGAGGTCGGCGGGGCGGCCGACGGGCTACCGCTGGCCGACGGACCCGGCGAGGGGTTCGCCGCCGCCTGGGCCTGCTGGAAGGCGCTCATCGCCTCGTCCAGCGTCTTCAGCGCCCGCCCGTACCGCTCGAAGTCGCCGGACGCCTGGGCGGCCTTGACCTCGGCGATCGCGCTCTGCACCCGGTCGGCGGCCTGAGCCAGCTCCCCGGTGAGCACCGGCGGGGTGGTGGTGCCGCCGCCCGTGGGCGGGTTCGTCCCACCCGAGCTGGGCGGCGGGCTGCCGCCGGGGGCCTTCTTGCCCTGCTCGACGAGCTGCTTGATGCCGTCGCTGAGGTTGTTCGCCAGCACCACGTACGAGCCGCCGTCGCCGTAGGAGAGCAGCACCTTCTGCAACAGCGGGTACGCGTCCTGGTTGCTGCTCTTCACGTAGACCGGCTCGACGTAGAGCATGCCGTCGGCGAACGGCAGCGAGAGCAGGTTGCCGTACTGCACCTGCGCCTGGTTCGAGGAGAGCAGGTTCAGCTGCTGCCGGATGTCGCCGTTGTTGGTCATCTGCTGGTGCACCTGCGTCGGCCCGGAGATCCGGGTCTGGTCCGGCAGCTCCAGCACCTCCAGCCGCGGCTCGCCGTCGACGTACGACCCGGAGACCAGGGCGGCGAGGTTCTGCCGCCCGTTCGGGGTGACCGCCGCGGTGAGCTGGAAGCGCGGCCCCTCCTGCCCCGGGAACTGGGTGAACAGGTAGTACGGCGGCTGCTTCTGCCCGCTGTCCGGCGCGTCCGGCACGTTCGGCACCTGCCAGAAGTCCTGGCCGGAGTAGAAGTCGCCGGGGTCGGTCACGTGGAACTTGGTGAGCAGGTTGCGCTGCACCTTGAACAGGTCGGCCGGGTAGCGGAAGTGCTCGGCCAGCTCCGGCGGGATGTCGCCCTTGGGCAGCACCAGGTCACCGCCGAAGGCCTTGTTCCACGCCTTGAGCACCGGGTCGGTGTTGTCGAACTCGTACAGCTTCACCGTGCCGTCGTACGCGTCGACGGTCGCCTTCACCGAGTTGCGGATGTAGTTGACGTCCTCCCGGGCGAGCTGGAAGGTGCCCCGCCCGGTCAGCTCGTCGGTCGTCTCGGCCTGCAGGTTGACCCGATCGGCGTACGGGTAGGTGGCGGCCGTGGTGTAGCCGTCGATGATCCAGAGCACCCGACCGTTCACCACCGCCGGGTACGGGTCGCCGTCCAGGGTGAGGAACGGCGCCACCTTCTCCACCCGGTCGCGCGGGTTACGCACGTAGAGCAGCTTCGAGTCGTCGTTCACGGCCTCGGAGAGCAGGAAGTTCGACTCCTGCTCCTTGATCGCGTAGAGCAGCCGGCGGGTGAACGAGCCGATCTCGACGCCGCCCGCGCCCGTGTAGGTGTAGTACTGCTCGCCGCCGGTGGAGGTGGGGCGGTCGAACTCGACGTTGCGGTCGCCGGTCTGCCCGACGATCGCGTAGTCGTCGGCCTCCATCCGCTCGCCGTAGTAGATCCGCGGCTGCTGGGCCGGGATCTGCTCGGTCTGCGAGGAGCACGCCTCCTGCGCCTTCTCGCCGAGGAAGCCGGAGACGAAGTACGGCTGGCCGCCGCAGACCACCTGGTTGGCCGGGGCGCCCACCAGGCCGTAGCCGTGGGTGTAGACGGTGTGCCGGTTGATCCAGTTGTTGTTCGGCAGCTCGCCGTAGTTGATCTCCCGGACCCCGACCACGTAGTCGGAGGTCTTCTCCGCCAGCGTGTACCGGTCGATGTCCAGCTTCGAACCGAAGTCGTAGAAGCCGCGGACCTGCTGGAGCTGGGTGTACGTCTCGGAGACCAACTGCGGGTCGAGCAGCCGGACGTTCTGCACCACCGAGGTGTCGGTGGCCAGGCTGGCCGGTGGCACGAGGTTGTTCGCCGCGTACCCGGTCGTCTTCGTGTTGCCGATCCCGAACGCGGCCCGGGTCGCGTTGATGCTCCGCTCGATGTAGGGCGCCTCCTTGTCCCGGGCGCTCGGCTTGACCTCGAAGGTCTGCACCGCCCACGGGTAGATGCCGCCGATCGCGACCGCGGAGACGCCGAGCAGGGCGAGCGCGATGCCGGGCCAGACCAGGTTCCGCATCACCGCGTTGGAGAACACGATGATCGCGATGGCCACCACCACCGAGATGTACGCCAGGATCTCCTTTGCCGGGAGCAGCGCGTTCACGTCGGCGTAGCCGGCCCCGTAGAGCTTGGCGCCCTCGTTGTACTCCAGCAGCATGGCCCGCCGGTCCAGCACGTACGCGATGGCCTTGAGCAGGACGAAGACGGCGACCAGGGTGCTCAGGTGGGCCCGGGCGGCGTTGGTCATCCGGTCCCCGACGCCCTGCAGCCGCACCCCGCCGAAGATGTAGTGCACGGCCAGCGCGCCGAGCAGGGCGAGCACCACTGCGGTGAACCCCACCCCGAGCAGGTAGCGCCAGAAGGGCAGGTCGAAGACGTAGAAGCCGACGTCGACGCCGAACTCCGGATCCTTCACGCCGAAGTTGCCGCCGTTACGGAACAGCAGCCACTGGCTCCACCGGCTCTGCCCGGAGAGCCCGGCGAAGAGCCCGATGATCACCGACACCACGGCGATCCAGGTGCCGAGCCGCGGGGTGAGCAGCATCCGGTACCGCTCCAGGGTGGCCTGCTCCGGGGAGTGCGGGCGCAGCCGCGGCCGCAGCCGGTACGCCAGCCACAGGTTCGCGGCGAGGACCAGGGCCATCCCGGCGCCGATCACCAGGAACAGCAGCAGCCGGGTGGCGAGCACCCCGGTGAAGACCTGGGTGTAGCGGACCTCGTCGAACCAGAGCCAGTCGGTCCACGCGTTGACCCCCCACCCGAGCAGGGTGAAGAACACGAACACCCCGATCAGGACCCCGATGGTGACGCGTCCGCGCCGGCTCATCCTCGGCAGGGGGCTGCTACGCATAACCACAGTTGGCTCCGCACGCTCGATGTGATCGGCTCCGATCAGGCACCCAGAGTACGGGGTGTTCCTGAGCACGTCGGGTCAAGGTCACGTCACGATCGTCCGGCGACCACTGCGGCCCGGCTCAGCAGCGGGTCGGCTGCCCCCCGGCGCGCAGCGTCTCCAGCGCCTTGAGCGCGTCGTCGAGCGAGGCCACCCGGAGCAGCGGCAGGCCGGGCTGCGGGTTGCGGACCGCCTCGGCGCAGTTGTCGGCCGGCACCAGGAACACCTTCGCCCCGGCCTCCTTGGCGCCGACCAGCTTCTGCGCGATGCCGCCGATCGGGCCCACCCGGCCCTCGTCGTCGATGGTGCCGGTACCCGCGATGATCTTGCCGCCGGTGAGGTCGGCCGGCTCCAGCTTGTCGATGATGCCCAGGGCGAACATCAGCCCGGCGCTCGGCCCGCCGATGTCCCCCAGGTCGATCTTCAGGGTGAACGGGTGCGGCTGCTGCTGGTCGATCTCGATGCCGATGCGCGGCCGGCCGTCCTGCTCCCGGGTGGTCACCGTGGCGGTGGCCGGCGCGTCGGCACGGGTGTAGCCGATGGTCAGTGCGGTGCCGGCCGGCTTGGCCCGGACCAGCTCGGTGAGCCGGGCCGCGCTGGTCACCTGCTGACCGTCGACGGAGGTGATCACGTCGTTGGTCTTGAGCATGTCGGCCGAGGGCCCGCCCGGGGTGACCGCCTTCACCAGCACCCGGATCGGGAAGCCCAGTTCCCGCAGCGCGGCCGTCTCCGCGCTGGTCTGCGAGTTCTGGAAGTCCTCGGCGTTGCGCTTCTCGACCTCCTCCTGCGACTCGCCCGGCGGGTAGACCAGCTCGCGCGGCACCACCGCCTCGTCGGCCGAGAACCAGCCGGCCAGCGCCGAGCGGAGCCGGACCGTGGGCTGCACGCCGACCGTGGTGAGCCGCAGCTGGCCCGCGGAGGTGGACGTCGACCGGCCGCTGACCTGGATGATCTCCTTGCCGTCGGCGCTGCCGAGGGTGTTGACCGTCGGGCCGGGACCGAGCACCACGTACGGGATCGGCACGCTGAGCACCCCGACGCTGAGCAGGGCGGTGAGCAGAGCACCGAGCAGGACGGTCAGGCCACGACGTCTCATGCGGCAGAGCGTACCGATAGCGGGTGTGATGTCCGGCGCGGTGACCGCGGCGCTTCGCCCTCAGCGCAACGGCGGTGGACGCGACCTGCGGTCCCGCGCGCGTACCGTAGACGTCGTGCCTGATATTCCGTTCGGCTTCGCGCTCCCGGGTGGGCAACCACCAGACCCCAACGACCCCGCGCAGATGCAGCAGTTCATGGCGCAGCTGCAGCACCTGCTCTCCGCGCCGGGCAGCGGACCGGTCAACTGGGACCTCGCCCGCCAGGTGGCCGCCAGCCAGCTCGCCGCCGCGGGCGACCCGGCGGTCTCGCCGTTCGAACGCAACGCGGTGGAGGAGGCGCTGCGCATCGCCGACCTCTGGCTGGAGCCGGCCACCTCCTGGCCCTCCGGCATCCGGGCGTCGGTCGCCTGGAACCGCAACGAGTGGATCTACAAGACCCTCGACGTGTGGCGCAAACTCTGCGACCCGGTGGCCAGCCGGATGGTCGGCGCGATGGGCGACCTGGTGCCGCCAGAGGCGCGCGCCCAGCTCGGCCCGATGCAGTCGATGGTCGCCACGCTCGGCGGCGCGCTCTTCGGCGGCCAGCTCGGCCAGGCGCTCGGCTCGCTCGCCGCCGAGGTGCTCTCCGCCGGCGACATCGGCCTGCCGCTCGGCCCGGCCGGCACCGCCGCGCTCGTCCCGGCCAACATCAAGGCGTACGGCGAGGGCCTGGAGCTGCCGGAGGACGAGGTACGCCTCTACGTGGCCCTGCGCGAGGCCGCCCACCAGCGGCTGTTCCAGCACGTGCCGTGGCTGCGCGGGCACGTGCTGACGGCGGTGGAGAACTACGCCGCCGGCATCCGGGTCAACCGGGAGGCGATCGAGGAGGCGATGGGCCGGGTCGACCCGACCGACCCGGAGTCGATGCAGGCGATCGCCCTGGAAGGCATCTTCACGCCCGAGGACACTCCCGCGCAGAAGGCCTCGCTGGCCCGCCTGGAGACCGTGCTCGCGCTGGTCGAGGGCTGGGTCTGCCACGTCGTCGACAGCGCCGCCGGTGACCGCCTCCCCAACGTGGTACGCCTCGGCGAGGCGTTCCGCCGCCGCCGGGCCGCCGGTGGCCCGGCCGAGCAGACCTTCGCCGCCCTGGTCGGGCTGGAGCTGCGGCCCCGCCGGCTGCGTGAGGCCACCGTGCTCTGGGCGGCGCTGACCGAGCAGCGCGGGATCGCCGGCCGGGACGCGGTCTGGGGCCACCCCGACCTGCTCCCCTCCGACGACGACTTCGCCAACCCGGAGGCGTTCGCGGCGGCCAGCGCCGATCTCGACGACGAGCTGGCCTCCTTCGACTTCTCCGCCCCCGGTGCCCCGGAGGAGCAGACCCCCGGCGAGGACGACGACAAGTCCTGACCCGCACCCGCCACCGAGGCCCGCACGATCACTCGTGCGGGCCTCGCTGCATCAGCCGGGTCGGCCGGAGAGGAGCGCCCGGGTGGCGTCCCAGCCCTCGACGGCCGGGTCGAGGCTGGCCAGGTCACCCGGACCGCGCAGCCGGCGCCAGCCCGCGGTGACCGCCACGTCCCCCGGTCCGGGGGCGGCCGCCCGCACCTGGGCCGGCGTCGCCGCGTCCAGGTGCAGCGCCGGCAGCCAGTCCGGCACGGGCAGCCGGGCGGCCACCCCGAGCAGTCCCGGCCCGTCCCCCTCGACCGGGGCGACCGCGACCGGGCGGCTGCTGAGCGGCCGGAGCAGCTTGCCCAGAATGAGCCCGGGTACGTGGGGCGCGTCAGCGACCACCACGGCCGCCTGGTCGTACCCGACCGGCCCGGCGCCCCCGGTCAACCCGGCGTCCCCGGTCGGCTCAGCGGTCCCGGTCGACGCGGCGTCCCCGGTCGGCTCACCAGGCCCGGTTGGCGGGGCGCCCTCGGTCGACACGGCACCCCCGGTGGACGCGGCACCCCCGGTCGGCCCAGTGGGCCCGGGTGGCGCGGCGTCCCCGGGTGCGCGTGGCGCGGCGGGCAGGGCGGCGAGGACGGCGTCGGCGGTCGGCTCGGGCACCTCGTACACGGCGGTGCCGGGCCAGACCACGGCGTCGGCGAGCCACCGGTCCGCCGGCGTCACCGCGACCGCGGTCTCCACCTCGTTCAGCGTGGCGAGCAGGTCCACGACGTCCTCGGCGAGCGCGGTGCGCCACCGGGCCGGGTCGATACCGGGCGGCGTCCAGGCCACCGGAGCGAGCAATGCCACCACCACGCGTCGGGCCACCCGTCGACCCTAGCCCGTCACCGGCCCCCACCCCGGCGCACCCGGCCCCGGCCGACGGAACCTGCCCCGGCCGCACCCGGCCCCGGCCGACGGAACCTGCCCCGGGGCGCAGCCGGACCCGGCCGACGAACTGCCCCGGCGCACCCGGCACCGGCCACCGGCAGCCCGGCCAGCTCGCCCTGCGAGCCCGCGTTGGGCTGGAACCTTGCCCTGGCCAGGCCCTTCGGCGGAACCACCAGGGCGGCCAGGGCCGGAGTCGTCCGGCAGCCGAACCGTCCGGTGCCCGCCGCACCCCACGGCACCGGCCGGCCCGCCACCACCGCGCCGTCGGCCCGCCACCACTGCGGCGGACGCGGAGCCGGACGCCGACGCGGCGCCCAGCAGATGACCGCGGGTGACCCACGGGCACATGACTGGCGACTTCCGGCGCGCCGGCCGCGTGTGTTTTGTCGCCCCGAACCAACCCGAAGCGAGGTGAGTGGAACGCTATGGAGGTCAAAACGGGCCGTTGACCTCCATAGCGTTCCACCGAGGCGCGTCCGGGCCGCGCTGCCCGCTGGCCGCCTGCCCGCACGCGCCGGCCCGCCGGCCCACCCGGCCTGTCTGCCCACCCGCCGGCCTGCATGCCCGCCCGCCCGCCTGCCGAACGCTGCAGACGCGATGGCGGAAACGGATCACCGCGTGAGTCATTGACGACATCAGGTCTGTAGCGCCCCGCGAAGACACGGCGGACCTCGCCAGGGCGGGTGCCCGCCGGCCCCGCCGCACCCGATAGCGCGCCGCCCGGACGCCGGGGCCGATGCCCGCCGCACAGCCCGACCACACGCCGCCCGGCGGCGCCACAACGACGCCCAGATGCGGGGGCCGTAGCCCTCGCCCGGTTGCGCGACCGCGTGATTCGCCGCCGTAGGTCGGCCGGCCCCGCCTAGTACCACGTCGAACGTCGGGACCTGAGCCCGCCCGGAGGAGCAGGCGGGCGGGTCAGTCAGTCAGGGGGACGCCGGACGCGGCGGCGACGCCCTCCAGGTAGCCGCGGGCCCGCTCGCTCTTGGGGTAGCGGCCGACGAGGGCCCAGAACGAGGTGTTGTGGCTGGGCACGATCAGGTGCGCCAGCTCGTGCAGGAGCACGTAGTCGATCACCCAGTCGGGCATGTCCTGGATCCGGTGGGAGATCCGGATGGTGCGGTCGGCCGGGGTGCAGGAGCCCCACCGGCCGTTCTGGTTGGTGACCCAGCGGACGCTGGCCGGTGCGGCCGCAACGCCGTACTCGGGCAGGTAGAGGTTGATCAGCCGGTTGGCCCGGGTCAGCAGCTCGGCGTCGGAGCGGGCCAGCCGCCCCTCCCGGGCGGCGAGCCGGGCGAGCATCCGGTCGACCCACTCGCTCTCCTCGGCCCGGGAGAACTGGTCGGGGATGAGGACGACGACCCGTTCCCCGTCCCGGTACGCGGACACCGTGCGTCGCCGGCGCTGGCTGCGCCGTACCTCGACGACGGGCTTCCGCGTCCCGGCCATCACCGGTCCGCGCAGCCTCGAATGACTGTCACGAGGGAAAGCTACTGCGTGGTGACCAGGGGTCCGCAAGAGTCAACACGACGACACGCGCCCGGAAAATGGGGGTTGGTCGTCAGGAGTCCTGAAAAATTTCTTTGCGGGTGACCCGCCGGACCCGTCCGGCCGTCACCTGCGCGCCCCGCACACGTTAGGTGATCTACGGACGGGCCGCTACGCGGGGGCGGCCCGAAGGGGGATCTGAGCGTATTCACCCGGCGTGTCCCCGCCAAACTCACTTATCCGACCTAAGTCGGCGTGCAGACTTTCCAGACGTCGACTAACTCACAGAGTCGGCGCACAGCTGACATGGATTCGCCCAGACCTGGGTAGGGTCCGCCAACCAGCGGTCACGAGCGTGACCGCGAACCCCCCGGCGCCGGTGCCTCGTGTGGCCCGCCGCAGGGAAACCGCCGGGACGGCGTGCCCGGCGGACGAGACGAGGAGGGCTACCGTGGCCGACCAGGCCCAGACCTACAACGGTTACTGCGTCAAGTGCAAGGAGAAGCGGGACTTCGAGGGGCACGTCGAGGTCTCGAAGACCGGCATGAACATGGCCAAGGGCAAGTGCCCGGTCTGCGGGACAACAGTGAACCGCATTCTCGGCAAGGCCAAGGTCTGACCCGTACGGGTCGCGCGGGGAGGGTGGCCGTCGGGTCACCCTCCCCGCGGCGTATCCGGGGGGTGCTGGCTGTCGGCTGACCGACAGAGTTACCGCCCGGTTGTGGAAAACTCCGGTCAGTCCTGTGGACAACCCTGGATACAGCCCGGCGCACCTGTGGACAACGATCGACGGAGAGCGTGGACACGGTAACGATCCGTGGCATGCCACATCCCGTTCCCCTGCCCCGCCCGGTCCTGCTCCCCGGCCTGACCCTCCTCTGGCGGGACCGGCACACCCTCCAACTCGGGGTCGAGCCCGGCCGGGCGGTGCTGCTGGAGGTGGCCAACCCCCGGGCCGCCCGGCTGCTCGAACTCCTCGATGGCACCCGCAGCGAACGGGCCGTCCTCGCCGCCGCGGCCGCCGTCCAGGTGGCGCCGGACGAGGCCCGCGTCCTGCTCGACACGCTCCGGGCCGCCGGTCTCGTCGTACCCTCGCACAGCCTGCTCCCCCGCGACCTGGCCGGGCCGGTCCGCGCCCGGCTCGCCGGCGAGGCGGCCGCACTTGCCCTCGCGGTGGCCGCGCCGCCCGGCACGCCGGCCCAGGTCGTCCGCCGGCGACGGGCCGCCCGGGTGCTGGTCACCGGCACCGGCCGGGGTGGCGGGGCGATCGCCGTGGCGCTGGCCCAGGCCGGCGTGGGGCACGTGGCGGCGGCGCTGGCCGGCCCGGTCCGTCCGGCCGACCTGATCGGGACCGGCCTCACCGCGGCCGAGATCGGCCGGCCGCTGACCGCGGCGATCCGGGACGCGCTGGCCCGCTGCGCGCCGGGCACCGAGACCGGGGCGGTACGTCGCGGCCGGGTCGACCTGGTGGTCCAGCTCGGCATGGACCGGCCGGCCGGCCTGCTCGCCACCGGGTACGCCCAGCGCCGCCAGCCCCACCTCCTGGTCGATTTGCGCGGCGGGGTGCCGGTGGTCGGTCCGCTGGTCCGGCCGCCGGTCGGCCCCTGCCTGAACTGCCTGGACCTGCATCGGGTCGACCGTGACCCGGACTGGCCCGCGCTCGCCGCCCAGCTCGCGGCCGACGACACCGACCCGGACTGCGCCGTCAGCACCCGGCTGGCGGCGGTGGCGTGCGCGGCCGGGGAGGCGCTGGCCCACCTCGACGGCGGTGTCCCGGAGACCCTCGGCTGCGCCCTGGAGATCATCGGCGCCGGCCGGTTCCGGCGTCGCCGCTGGCCGCCGCACCCCTCCTGCCGGTGCTCCGGGCGTCGCCCGATCCGGGGCCGCCCCCACCCGCTCCGGCTTCGGACCACCGGCAGCCCCCCCGAGTCGGTAACAATGGCCAAGTGACCGACATCCCGCGCCGCGCCGTCTCCCGGACCGCCAAGCTCGCCGCTCTGCCGCTCGGCTTCGCCGGTCGGACCGTCCTCGGCATGGGCAAGCGGGTCACCGGCCTCGCGTCCGACGTCATCTCCGCCGAGATCCAGCAACGCACCGCCGAGCAGCTGTTCAGCGTGCTCGGCCAGCTCAAGGGCGGTGCGATGAAGTTCGGCCAGGCGCTGTCGGTGTTCGAGGCGGCGCTGCCGGAGGAGATCGCGGCCCCCTACCGGCAGGCCCTCACCAAGCTCCAGGAGGCCGCCCCACCACTGCCCGTCGCCACCGTGCACAAGGTGCTGGTCGAGCAGCTCGGGCCGGACTGGCGGGACCGGTTCGTCGAGTTCGACGACACCCCGGCCGCCGCGGCCAGCATCGGCCAGGTGCACCGCGCGGTCTGGCGGGACCCGGGGTACGGCCCGAACGGCGGCCCGCGCCACCGGGACGTGGCCGTGAAGATCCAGTACCCGGGCGCCGGCGACGCGCTCCTCGCCGACCTGAAGCAGCTCTCCCGGCTGGGTGGGATGTTCCGGGCGATCCAGCCCGGGCTGGACGTCAAGCCGCTCCTGGTCGAGCTGCGCGAGCGGATCACCGAGGAGCTGGACTACGAGCTGGAGGCCGAGTCGCAGCGGGCCTTCGCGGCCGCGTACGCCGACGACCCGGACATCTACATCCCCGAGGTGCTGGACGCCTCGCCCCGGGTGCTGATCACCGAATGGGTGACCGGAACCCCCCTCTCCGAGATCATCCGGGAGGGCACCGAGGAGCAGCGCGACCGGGCCGGCCTGCTCATGGCCGAGCTGCACCTCTCCGCGCCGATGCGGGCCGGGCTGCTGCACGCCGACCCGCACCCGGGCAACTTCCGGTTGCTGCCGGACGGCCGGCTCGGCGTGATCGACTTCGGCGCGGTGGCCCGGATGCCGGAGGGCACGCCCGAGCCGATCGGCCGGATCGCCGCGCTGGCGATCCGGGGCGACGCCGACGGGGTGGTGGCCGGGCTGCGCGAGGAGGGCTTCGTCAGCCAGACCGAGCCGATCGACGCGCCGGCGCTGCTGCAGTACCTGCAACCGATGCTGGCGCCGGTCGCCGAGGAGGAGTTCCGGTTCACCCGGGCCTGGCTGCGCGCCGAGGCGACCCGGCTGGCCAGCCCCCGGTCGCCCGCCTTCCAGCTGAGCCGCCAGCTCAACCTGCCCCCGTCGTACCTGATGATCCACCGGGTGACGCTGGGTTCGATCGGGGTGCTCTGCCAGTTGGAGGCGAAGGCGCCCTACCGGGCGATCCTGGAGCGCTGGCTGCCCGGCTTCGCGGCGGTGGGCTGACCCGGGACGGCGTACACCGAAGGGGGTCGGTGGGTTGACCCGGGACGGCGTACGCCGAAGGGGCGGTGACCATCCGGTCACCGCCCCTTTCCTCAGGTAGCGATCTAGAGAGCGCCCAGGTCGCGGGCCGACTGGCTGCGGCCACGCATGGCGACGGTACGGGCGGAACGGGTTGCCTCAGTGCTCGTGGTGGTGCGACCGGCCTGAGGCCGGGGCATTCGAGCCCGGGACAACGCTTCGTGGAGTAGTTGCATCTCGGTTCCATTCGGCAGGTGCAGCATGGGTTTCGACTTTCTTCGCGGGCCGGTGGGGATCACCGGCGGACGTGTGGAACGGGGTGTGTCAGGCCGCCAGCCGGACGGTGTTGCGCGACTCGGACAGCCCACTGGCCGCCAGTCGCGCCTCCGCCTCGACCCGGAGCTGGGCGTCACGGGCGACGTCCTCCTTGCGCGGACGGCCACGGGGCCGCTTGCGCGGGACGACCGCGCCACGCTCGAAGATCTCGCCACCCCAGACGCCCCAGGGCTCGGCCCGCTCCACCGCCCCGGCGAGGCACTCGACGCGCAGCGGGCAGTCCCCGCAGAGCGACTTGGCCAGCTCGAGCTCGGCGGGCGAGTCGGAGAACCACAGGTCGGGGTCGAACTTCCGGCAGGGCAGGTTCGCCTCCACCTCGACGCTCACGTCGAGCGGGGCCAACGCCAGACTCATCCTCCGGTCACCTCTCTCTCTCACTTCGATCTCGTGGATCGGATTCCGACGTACTTCGGCACTACGGCGGTGCAAAAAAACTGAGGCCGCGGATCCCGGTATGCGGGTTCCGCGGCCTCGAGGTGAGCCGGTGGTCTGGTGATCAGACCGGTCTACCTCGAGGTGGAACGCCGCGGACATCCGTGCGCTTCTTGACGCCGCCGATGCCCATGCCCGTGAAGCCACTGGTCCCCTCGGTCTCCGCGAGCGGCGCGACGGTCAGGTTCAGCTCGGCCTGAACCTGGGCCTGGTGCACCTGCGGAGCCGACGGTCGAGCGGCAACGGCCACCCGGACGGACGACTGCGGAGCGCAGGCAGCCGGCATCGCCGCCAGACGCTCATAGGTGAAGATCTCCACGGGTGCCACCTCCCTCACGTTCCTCGAATCGACCATCGGACTCATCCCCCTTGAGCAGCCAGAATGGCGCCGCTCGCGAGGTGTGTCCTGAGGCTATGCCTCGCCCGAGGGCGAGGGCAAACGATTTACCGCCAGATTTAAAAAGTTTTCTACGAGCAGACTTCGTCGACCCCGGCGCCGGCCACCAGCGCCAGCACCGTATCCCCGTAAAGTCCCAGTTTGCGGGGGCCGATCCCGGCGATCGCGATCAGCTCCTCGACCCGCCCGGGCTTCCGCTCGGCCAGCGCGGTGAGGGTGGCGTCGGTGAACACCACGTACGCCGGCACCTTCTGCGCCTCCGCGACCCGCTGCCGCCACTCGCGCAGCCGCTCGTACAGCCCCTCGTCCAGGTCGGAGGGACAGGTCGGGCAGCGCCCCAGCTTCCGGTCCGCGCCGGCGAGCAGCGTCGCGCCGCAGATCCGGCAGGAGACCACCTGGCTGCGCCGCCGCTCGGTGCGCCGGGCCGGGCCCGCGCCGGCCCGCTCGCCGCCGCCGGAGCGGTCCAGCTGGGGTAGGAAGCGGGACGGCCGCCGGGCCCGGCCCCCCGGCGAGCGGGCCGCCGCGTACGACAGCCAGAGCCACTCCCGGGCCCGGGTGACGCCGACGTAGAGCAGCCGCCGCTCCTCCTCCACCTGCTCCGGGGTCTTCGCGTACGTGGTGGGCAGGGTGCCCTCGGCGAGGCCGACCAGGAAGACGGCGTCCCACTCCAGCCCCTTGGCCGAATGCAGCGACGCCAGGGTCACCCCCTCGACCGTCGGCACGTGCTGCTGCGCGGCCCGCCGGGCCAACTCCTCGTTGAAGTCGGCCAGGGTCACCGGCCGCTCGATCGCGGCGGCCTCGCCGATCGGCACCACCTCGGGTGTCGCCGCGTACTCCTCGGCGAGCTGGACCAGCGCGGAGAGCGCCTCCCACCGCTCCCGCGCGGCGCCGCCAGCCGGTGGGGCGTCCCGGGCCCAGCCGACCGCGCCGAGCCCTTCCGTCACGGCGGTCGGCAGCGGGGTCTCCCCCGGGATGGACCGGGTGGCGGCGCGCAGCGCGATCATCGCCTGGCGCACCTCGGGCCGCTCGAAGAAGCGCTCCGCGCCCTGCACGACGTAGGGCACCTCGGCCTCGGTGAGCGCCTTCTCGTACGCCTCGGACTGCGCGTTGGTGCGGAACAGCACCGCGATCTCCCGGGCCGGGGTGCCGGCCCCGACCAGCGCCCGGCAGCGGGCCGCCACCGCGTTCGCCTCGGCCGGCTCGTCGGTGAAGATCCGCAGCTCCGGGTCCGGGCCGGGCGGGCGCTGGCCGTGCAGCTCCAGCCGCAGCCGGGCCTCGGTGCCCCGGGCCTGGGAGATCACCGCGTTGGCCAGCCCGACCACCTGGGGGGTGGAGCGGTAGTCGCGGACCAGCCGGACCACCGTGGCGTGCCGGTACCGGCGCGGGAAGTCGACCAGGTATGTCGAGGTGGCGCCGGTGAAGGTGTAGATGGTCTGGCTGGCGTCGCCGACCACGGTGAGGTCGTCCCGACCGCCCAGCCAGGCGTCGAGCAGCCGCTGCTGGAGCGGGTTGACGTCCTGGTACTCGTCGACCACGAAGTGCCGGTACTGGCCGCGGACCTGCTCGGCGACGTCCGGGTGCTCCTCGATCCCCCAGACCGCGGCGCGCAGCATGTCCTCGAAGTCGATCACCCCGTTGCCGCGCTTGAGCCGCTCGTACGCGGTGAAGACCTCGGCCACCTTCGCCGGCTCGTACGGGGTCTCGCGCAGCGCCTTCGCCGCGGCCACCACGTACTCACCGGGCTCGACCAGCGACGACTTGGCCCACTCGATCTCGCCGGCCAGGTCGCGGGCGGCGGCCCGGTCGGCGCGCAGGCCCACCTTGGCGGCGGCCAGGGTGACCACCCGGACCTTGCTGTCCAGCAGCTCCGGCATGGCCCGCCCGGCCAGCAGCCGGGGCGCGAAGTAGCGGACCTGGCGCAGCGCCGCCGCGTGGAAGGTGCGCGCCTGGACGCCACCGACGCCGAGCGCCGTGAGCCGGGCCCGCATCTCGGCGGCGGCGCGGGCGGTGAAGGTGACCGCCAGCACGTGCCGGGCGGAGATGTCTCCGGTGAGCGCACGGTGGGCGATCCGGGAGGTCACCGCGCGGGTCTTGCCGGTGCCGGCGCCGGCCAGGATGCAGACCGGGCCGGCCGGGGCGGTCACCGCGGACCGCTGCTCGGGATCGAGCCCGGCCAGCACCCCGTCCGCCGCTGAGTGAACCACCACAGCCAGGAATCATCCCAGGCCCCGCCGACGTTGCAGCCGTTAGCCTGGCCTGACCGGACCGGGCGCGAACCACCCCTTGGAGGACCTGACCATGTTGACGATGTATTCCACCTCGTGGTGCGGCTACTGCCATCGGCTGAAGTCGCAGCTCGACCGGGAGGGCATCGGGTACGAGGTGGTCGACATCGAGCAGGACACCGCGGCCGCGGAGTTCGTGATGAGCGTCAACGGCGGCAACCAGACCGTCCCGACGCTGAAGTTCGACGACGGCAGCGCCCTGACCAACCCTTCGATCACCCAGGTCAAGCAGCATCTGGCCAGCCTCACCAGCTGACCCTCCGCGCACCCGCCCACCGAGCGGCCGCCCTTCCGGGCCGGCCGCTCGGTGCCGTTGATCATGAGGTCACCGCACCCGCTGCTGGTGGGTCGGGACGACAACTTCATGATCGACCGCCGAGAGCGGCCGGCGGGGGCGAGGGACCGTGGGGTGCGGGGTGCGGGTGGGGGGTGGGGTCAGGCGGCGGTGGTGCCAGAGGTAGAGGCCGGCGCCGGTGGTGGTCAGCCCGACCAGGGCGAAGAGCAGGCGGTAGTCCAGGACCCCGACGAGCAGCGCGCCGGTGCCGATGGAGAGCGCCTGCGGGCCGCTGACCAGCGCCTCGGCGGCGGCGGCGACCCGGCCGAGCAGGCCCGCCGGGGTGCGCCGCTGGACCAGCGTGTTCAGCCCGACCATGGTCAGCGGCAGCGACAGCCCGGCCAGCAGCAGCGCCAGCACACCGAGCCAGAGCCGGGGGTACGCCAGGGCCAGCGCGGCCGGCCCGAAGAACGTCACCCCGGCGGCGAGCGCGCCCACCTCGCCGGCCCGGCGCACCACGGTGGCCGAGAGCAGCGCGCCGGCCAGCCCGCCGAACCCCTGCACGGTGACCAGCACGCCGACGAACGCGGCGTCGCGGCCCAGCCCCTGGTCCACGTACGCGAAGATCAGCGACTCGGTGAAGCCCATCACCAGCGAGCCCAGCCCGTACCCGAGCAGGGCCCGGCGCAGCGCCGGCTCGCCGGAGAGGTGCCGCAGCCCTGCCCCCAGCTCGGCGGACCAGCGCAGGTCGGCGCCGGACGGCGCGCTCTCGCTGACCCGGAGCAGGCCGACCACGGCGGCGGCGACGAGGAACCCGAGCATCGCGAGGGCGGCCAGCAGCCAGCCGCCGACCGCGGCGTACAGCCCGGCGCCGGCCAGCGGCCCGACCAGCCGTAGGCCCTGCCGGACGGTCTGCAGCAGACCGTTCGCGTCGGCCAGCAGCTCAGTCGGGATCAGCTGCCGGATCAGCCCGCTGAGCACCGCGCTCAACGCGATGTACGACAGCCCGTACAGCGCCGCCACCACGTAGATGACCCAGACGTCGGCCCGGTCCCGGACCGCGAAGAGCGGGCAGAGCAGCACCGCCGCGCCCAGATTCGCGACCACGAAGAACGGCCGGCGGCGGTACCGGTCGACCAGCCAGCCGACCAGCGGCGCCAGTGTCATCGGCGCGATGATGGCGAAGATGGTCGCGCCGGCCATGCCGTCGGACCCGGTCAGGTCCTTCACCCAGACGGCGAGGGCGAGCAGCAGTACGGACTCGGCCGCCATGCTGGCCAGCACGGCCACGAAGAGCAGGCGGAAGTCGGGGCGGCGCAGGACGGTGCGCATCGGTTCCCTCCGGCGGGGATGCGCCGCGGCGGGCGCGTCGGGGGCGGGTGGCCGGCCCGGACCTCCCCGTCCGGCGCTCGAACACCCCTCCACAGTCCTCTTTTTGTCGCGAGACACGCCCGCACCGGAACCTCCGGGGCCGGCCGCGACGTCCATACTGACCGTGGGGGGCGAATTCCATACAGTTACCGTCGTGACCCGCGGCGGTCGACGGAAAGAGGACATCGTGCCTCCTGCCGCACCAGGGCCGATCCTGCGCCGGCGCAGGCTCGGCACCGAACTGCGCCGGCTGCGCGAGCGGGCCGGCCTCACCGGTGACCAGGTCATCGAGCGGATCGGCTGGGCGTCCGCGTCCAAGCTGTCCCGACTGGAGAACGGCCGCAGCCGCCCCGACCCGGACGACGTCGGCGTCCTGCTCAACCTCTACGGCGCCGGTGACGAGCAGCGCGAGGAGTTGCTGGCGATCACGCTGGAGGCCGGTGACATGCGCGGCTGGCTGCGCAACTTCCCGGTGATGACCGAGCAGCAGCGCGCCTTCGCCGAGCTGGAGGCGGGCTGCGCGGAGATCCTGGAGTACAACCCGGTGCTGGTCCCCGGGCTGCTCCAGACCGCCGGTTACGCCCGGCACCGGATCATCTCGGCCGCCCGGGTGGCGGAGCGGGCCGGCGACCCGGAGGCCGCCGAGGACCCGGAGACCGAGGTACGCGCGCGCCAGGCCCGCCAGTCGCTGCTGACCCGTCCCGACGCGCCCCGCTACACGGCGGTGCTGGAGGAGGCGGCGCTGGGCCGGCGGGCCGGTCCGCCGGAGATGCTGCACGACCAGTTCGCCCACCTCTGCGAGGTGGCCATGCTGCCGAACGTCACGCTGCGCCTGCTGCTGCGCGACACCCGGGTCGGCGACTGGTACCTGCCACCGACCGCGTTCTCGGTGTACCGGTTCGCGGATCCGCTCGACCCGGAGACGTTGGCCATCGAAGGTGGCTTCACCGACGTCATGTCAACCGAGGCAAGCACCCTAAATCGCTATAAAGTGGTGTTCGAGTGGCTATGCTCGGCGGCGCTCTCCGCATCGGACACCCTCTCCTGGCTCTTCGAGGCGACGGGACGGCCCGAGACGGCAGCCGAGTCCACAGTGGCGTTCGGCCCGGCAACGGCGCCGGCCCAACGCCGCCGTGCCTCGGGGCGCCTGACGACGGACCGGTGATCGCACCCAGCCGGCCGTCCGGCCTGCGGCGTCACTCGTCCCGATCGGAGCACTCCAGAGCAGGAGCAAAAGATGAACCAGATCCGTACCAGCGCGTCCGGCCTCGCCCCGCAGCTTGCCGGCGCCGCCTGGCGCACGAGCACCCGCAGCCAGACCTCGAACTGTGTGGAGGTCGCGCCCCTGCGTACCGGGCCGGCGGCGGTGGCGCTGCGGGACAGCAAGGACCGGGGTGGACCGGTGCTGCTGTTCAACCGGGCCGGCTGGCTGGGCTTCATCGCCGGCGCGAAGAACGGCCAGTTCGACCTGAACTGATCCGGTGAGCAGGTCGGGGCCGTCGGTGTTGCCGGCGGCCCCGACGCGTGTCCACCCGGGACAACCCCGCTGACCTGGGCTCCACCGATCGGTCAGAGCGTCGAGCAATCGTTGGGTTTCACTTGCTGGGACGCTCACCCGGCGTAACATGTCGACAAGAGTGACGTGGAAGTTCCAGCGCGTACCCGTTGATCCCGACCGGGGGACACTCATGCGGTTCCTGATCGTCCGCACCGAGATCCGATCCGTCGCCGACACCGACCTCGAGGCCGCCTGGGCCGACGGCGGCCGGCTGCGGGACGAGCCCACCGCGCCGGAGCCGCGCCGCCAGGTCCTCCACGCCGACGACCGGGACGCCGCGCTGGTGCTGGCCCGGGCGCTGGCGTGCGTGGGGGCCGTCCGTGCCGGCCGGCACCGGGTCAAGGTGCTGCCGGTCGACGATCCGGCCCCCGTGCCGGCCCTGTCCTACCGCTGGGACGGCAGTTGACCCGCTCCTGACGTCCGCCGTGGTCGGACCGGCTCCCCCGCCGCGTTCCTTGCCTCACCCGACCACGGCGGCCCGTGTCCCCGGCTCGGGACCGCCGCGGCAACGACGGTCCCGGGCCGGGGCCGTGTCCGGGCCCGGGACGCGCGACACCGGCCGGCGACCCCGCCCCGGCCGGTCAGGCCCGGTCGTCGAGCCAGTGCCGGACCAGGAAGAGCGCGATCGACGACGAGGGCGGCAGCACCAGGCGGTCGCCGCCGCCCACCGGCACCCGCTCGCCGGCCAGCGCCGCGCCGATCTCCTGACGGGTGAACCAGCGGGCGTGCGCGATCTCCGCCGGGTCGACCCGGATCGGGGCGTCGGCGTCGGCGCGGGCCAGGAAGCCGAGCATCAGCGAGCCGGGAAACGGCCAGGCCTGGCTGGCCGCGTACCGGATCTCCTCGACGGCGACGCCGACCTCCTCGCGGACCTCGCGCAGCACGGCGGCCTCCGCCGACTCCCCCGGCTCGACATAGCCGGCCAGGCAGGAGAAGCGGCGTTCCCCGGGCACCCGCGGCCAGGTGGCGTTGTTGCCGAGCAGGCAGCGCCCGTCGGGACCGGCCACCGCGTCGTGCACCAGGACGATCATCGCCGGGTCGGTACGCGGCCACGTCCGGTCGCCGGTCGGATCCACCCGGGACCAGCCCGCCTCGTCCACCTGGGTGGGCTGCCCGGTGGCCGCCGAGTAGCCGTGCCGCCGATGCCAGTTCAGCAGGGCGAGCGCGGTGGTGAAGATGCCCGCGTCCCGGTCGACCAGGAGGTGGCCCACCTCGCGCAGGTGGGCCCGCCGGGTGTCGGGGAGCTCCGGCAGGGTGGAGTCCACCGCGAAGACCGGTACGCCGTCCGGCTCGACGCCGAGGAACATCGGCACCGAGCGCGGCACCTCGGGCAGCTCACCGGGACCGACCAGCACCAGCTCGGGCGGGGCGGCCGGGCCGCGGACCAGTGCCCGCCCCTCGTCGGTCGAGTCCAGCACCAGCACCCGGGCCCGCTCCCACGCCTCGGCCAGCCAGTCCGGGTCGGTCCGCCGGTGCGCCGACCGGTCCAGGGTGGCGCGGGCCAGTGGCGGGGCGTGCTCGCTCACGATCCCGCCCCGGGCCGGCTGGTCCGCTCGCTCACGCCGACTCCGTACGGACCGCGGTGAGCGCGGCCAGCGGCTCCGCGACCCGCTCGGCGTCACCGAGCACCACGGCGACCGCCCGGGCCGGGGCGAGGTAACGCGCCGCCACCTCCGCCACGTCGTCCACGGTCGCCTTGGCCAGCCGGGCGGCGTGCTCGGCGAGGAAGTCCAGGCGCAGCCCGTTTCCGGCGTACGCGCTGGTCAGGGACGCCAGCCCGGCCTGGGTGGACATCCCGAGCTGGAGCGTGCCCAGGGCGTACTGGCGGGCCTGCTCCAGCTCCTCCGGCTTGGCCGGCAGGGCGGCCAGCCGGCCCAGCTCGTACATGGTCTCCAGCAGCGCCGGTGCGGTCACCTCGGTGGCCACCTCGGCCCCGGCGACCAGCACCGACCCGGCGACCGAGTGCTCGACCAGCGAGTGCGGCCCGTACGTGTAGCCCTTGTCCTCCCGGATGTTCTCCACCCAGCGGGAGGAGAAGTAGCCGCCGAAGACCAGGTTGGCCAGTTGCAGCGCGGCGTGGTCGGGGTGGGTGCGGGGCACCGCGGGCAGGGCGAGGCGCAGCGAGGACTGCACCGAGCCGGGCCGGTCGACCAGCAGCAGCGGCCCGGGCTCCAGCGGCGGCGCGGGCGGCAGGTCGGCGCTGTGCCCGTCCCCGCCCCAGCCGGCCAGCGCCCGCTCGGCGGCGTCCAGCGCCCGCTCCGGCTGCACGTCGCCGACCAGCACCAGCACCGCCCCGGCCGGGTGCACCCGCTCGCTGTGCAGCTTGCGCAGGACCGGTGGGCGGACCGCGCGGACCTGGTCGGGCTCGGGGGTCTGCACGGCGTACGGGTGCCGGCCGTAGATCCGCTTGAGCAGCGCGGTCCGGGCCAGGTGCGCCGGCTGGCTCTGGGCGACCTGGATCCGGTCGACCAGCCGGTCCCGCTCGGTCTCCACCCAGTCACCGGGGTAGGTGGCCCCGGTCAGCACGTCGGCGAGGATCTCCAGCATCCGGTCCAGGCCGGTGACCAGGCCGGCTCCGGAGAGCATCAGCCGGTCCGGGTCGACCCCGGCGGAGAGGCCGCCGCCCACCTTCTGCAGCTCGGCGGCGATCTGGTTGGCGGTCAGCTCCGCGGTGCCGGCCAGCATGGTCTGCGCGAGCATCGCGCCGCGGGCCAGGTGGGCGCGGCCGAACGGCATCCAGAGCCGCAGCTCGACCAGGGGCACCGCGGGCCGGCGTACGGCGATCACGGTGAGTCCGTTGCCGAGCGTGCGTTCGGCCTGCTTCGGTAGCTTGAGCCGGCGGTTGGGGCCGAGCGGCGGCAGCGGCCGGGTACCGGTCTCCATGGTGGCCGTCACTGGCCCTCCTCCGTTCGCGACTGCGGGG